>JAIVEQ010000148.1 GCA_023838465.1 Candidatus Thiodiazotropha sp. | reverse complement strand
TAAGCCGACGCGGTAGATTATATGCATTATTGCTTTTGACTATTGAAGTGTGTAGGAACTATTTGTTGGTTTACATAGGTTAATCCCTTCAAAAGATGGTTAGGATCAGTATTAAGATAGCAGTTTGTTGATAGAGTGGATGTCATGTCGACATTCAAGTTATTTAACCACGGCTGACGGTACTTTTTGTTATCAAATAGGTTATGACACTATAACAACAAGGGAAAGTAGTTGTAGAGTGCAGCAGGGCCAAGTTCTACTTGAATAAATGTAAATATAAGCCAGTAAAAACAATTATATACATAACTTAGTTAATGTAATATATACTACTGGACCATCTTAATAATAGTAGAGATATTGATGTTCATGGATTTTCAGATGCATTTATTAGAGGCATTCGTGTGAAGAAAATAGCAATCTTTGCTGATGTGCAGAATATCTACTACACGACTCGTCAAGCCTATGGGCGACAGTTTAATTACAAAAAGTTGTGGAAAAAGATTAGTGCAGAAGGAGAGATTGTGTCAGCTGTCGCCTATGCCATACATCGAGGAGATGATAAACAACTGAAATTTCAAGATGCACTCAAGCATATTGGCTTTACTGTCAAACTCAAGCCCTACATTCAGCGTAGTGATGGCTCATCCAAAGGTGATTGGGACGTAGGTATCACCATCGATGTGTTGGAAGCTGCACAAGAGATAAATACAATAATATTACTATCGGGTGATGGAGACTTCGATCTGCTTTTAAAAAAGATTAAAAGCAACTATGCGGTTACTGCCGAAGTTTATGGTGTACCGGCTCTTACTGC
Organism: Candidatus Thiodiazotropha sp.; assembly: GCA_023838465.1. GTDB lineage: Bacteria > Pseudomonadota > Gammaproteobacteria > Chromatiales > Chromatiaceae > Thiodiazotropha. The sequence goes on along the minus strand of JAIVEQ010000148.1, from coordinate 718 downwards.
AAACAGTCTTATTGACGCCGCTTCTGTTTATCATCGTATCGATGAGGATCTGCTGCTATGAAGCAATTTATTCATTTATTTATTTAGCTCCAGCTAGTTGCTGTTTTGATCGACTAAGGCACTTTGAGACTTAATATAGGGAATAACTGAAAAATAGATTGTTTAAAGGGAGATGAAATATGGAGCAGTGGGTTCGTTACGAACATCAGGGAGTGCAAGGATTTGGTACCTTGAGTGAGAATCAGGTAACAGCATATTTTGGAGACATGTACAGTAGGCCCATGGCAACTGGAACGACATTGCCATTGAATGAGATCGACCTATTAACACCGAGTTATCCAACTAAAATGATTGGCCTATGGAATAATTTTCACTCGAGAGCGAAACAGGAGGGGTGGGAGAAACCACTTCATCCGCTCTATTTTATGAAGGCAAATGGTTCTTTCTTAGCAACCGGACAAACCATACTACAGCCACCTTCATACGATGGGCCGGTAGCCTTTGAAGGTGAACTAGGTATTGTCATTGGAAAGCTATGCGCGAATGTCAGTGAAATCAATGCGGAGCACTACATATTTGGGTATACCTGTGTCAATGATGTGACGGCTCGTGGGTTGATGAAGGAGGACCCTTCATTTGTACAATGGACAAGGGCGAAGAGCTTCGATACCTTTGGTGCGGTTGGGCCGGTTATCGCCACTGATCTGGATACGTCCTC
>JAIVEQ010000147.1 GCA_023838465.1 Candidatus Thiodiazotropha sp. | reverse complement strand
GTTTCAATCTCACAGTTGGTTCAGGAAACCGGTGTGTCAGATGTTACTCTGTACAAATCAAGTGAGTCTTCGATCTCGTGATGTCTTTTAGGCGTCCCAGGCCTAAAAGACACTCGATCTTTGACAACCTATTAGTGCCCCGGACGGTCCTGGTCACTGACACTACGTGATCACATCGCAAGCTCGTGACCACTCCGCCGTCAGTTCCCAAATGACTGGACGCCGTGTTCGGATGCTCGCTTTGCATCCCCTCTGGCGCAAGGCACGACGGGTCTACAGTCTCGCCTCACGCCTACCGGGGACTAACCGCCTCGGCTTTCAGCCTTCCTTGGCGCTCAGCGAAGGAGAAGGCGCTCGCTGAAACAGCCGCACTGCTGGTGTTGTCAAAAAAGTCCCGTGCCATCTGGGGGGAGCCCGAGGAAGATTAATTTCTTCGGAAGACCGTCAGATGGCGATATCATTGATCGATGCAGCCGTGGCTCAAGGAGCAAGGCAGGTCCCGGCGTGCAGCATATTGGGTATTTCAGTCCGGACTCTGCAGCGATGGAATAATTCAGATCTCGAAGACAAACGCAAAGCAGTGAATAAAGCACCAATAAACAGGCTGAGTGAAGAGGAAAGAGAACAGGTTCTTGAGACCTGTAACCGTGAGGCATACCGGAGTCTGTCACCCAAGCAGATTGTGCCAGCCCTTGCCGATAACGGCATCTATTTGGCCTCTGAATCAACATTCTACCGTGTTCTCCGCGAGAAGGACCTGATGCATTCGCGAGGCCGGATGGCCAAGCCAAGTCAGCATAACAAGCCCAAGGAACTCGTTGCTGATGGGCCCGGTCAGGTGTGGTCTTGGGATATCACCTATCTGGCAGCCGGCATCCGCGGAACCTTTTTCTACCTGTATCTGTTTATGGGCATTTATAGCCGAAAGATTACCGGGTGGGAGGTCTATGAATATGAGTCCGCTGAGTTGGCCGCTGATCTCTTACGTAAAGCCAGACTGTCAGAGAACATTCCGGTTGGGCAAGAGCTGACTGTGCATTCGGATAACGGTGGACCGATGAAGGGTGCCAGTATGCTGGCGATAATGCAGAAACTGGGTGTCGTCCCGTCATTCAGTAGACCCGCTGTCAGCAATGACAATCCCTATTCTGAGTCACTGTTCAAGACGATGAAGTACACCCCGGCTTATCCAGATCGGCCTTTCGAGAGCGTTACCGTAGCGCGGGAATGGATCAATACATTTGTTCGCTGGTACAACGGTACCCATCGCCACAGTGGGTTGAAATACGTCACGCCAGAGCAACGTCATAGGGGACAGGATACAGCACTACTTGAGGCAAGATCACAGCTTTACCTGAAAGCCAGGGAGCGACACCCAGAGAGGTGGTCAGGTGACATTAGGAACTGGAAGCCAGTCTCGACTGTCACCCTCAACCCATCGTCAGCACAAACCAACGGGGAGAGGGTAAAGCAGGCAGCATGAACCACTTTGATGCGACAACTTCCTTGACACCTGCCGCAGCCGCATTTAGCGCCTTCACAATATGAAATCGATCCAAAACCAAAGTGGCATTAGGGCAATGAGTTTTGATGGCGCCAATGTAGGCAT
>JAIVEQ010000146.1 GCA_023838465.1 Candidatus Thiodiazotropha sp. | reverse complement strand
TCTGGTTTGAGTTACTTCCATAAATTGCATAATTGGTATGATCCCTCTGAGCTTTTTGTAATCAAAAAATTACTTGAGGGTTGCCATCGTTTAAGGAAAAGGGTGGACAACCGTGCTCCAATTACACCTCAGATGTTGCGTGCTATCTGTCTATCTGTTCCTATTATGTGCTATAATGATTACGAGGCTGCACTCTTCAATGCGGCTTACCTGTTGGCATATTTTGGGCTTCTTAGAGTCAGTGAATTGGTATTTACTACACATCAACATTCTGGTAGAGCCTTACAATTTAGTGATATAACCTTCAATGATAATAACACGGCGGTGACCATTTCAATACGTCAGTCAAAAACTAATCAAGCTGGCCCTCCAACAGTTCTCCGCATCCCCTGTGAGAGCGACCCAGCAGTGTGTCCTGTTTGCTCACTGAGTGCTTTCTGTGCTATAAGGCCAAAAGGTCATGGCTGTCTTTTTCAGCATCAAAATGGTTCTCCCCTGACCCGGTCTCAATTTTCAGGAGTCTTAACTAAATGTATTAGTTCCCATGGTCAATCTGGTAAACGGATTTTAACGCATAGCTTTCGTATTGGCCGAGCAACCGATTTGGCGTCTCAGGGTGTTGCCCATGATGCAATTATGAAAATGGGTCGCTGGCGTTCTTCTGCTTATCAAGCATATATTAGGCCATAGTTTGCGAGTTTGTAAACTAATGTACTTTGTACGAATTTGCGGCTATATGTTTACCTCGCCTTTTTACTTTTTGCTGCAGATGTATGGTTACTGGGCGATTCGATTGTGTACTGGGCTGGTGTGAGAGCAGTGGCAAGGCAACAAGCTAATCTCCGCCTACCAGACCCCTGGACAATCGGATGGTACGGCATACGGGGAATGTCATGGGCTGATTTTAACCATTCCCTGCAACTGCGTATTCTATTCCAGCCTCCACCTAAAATGATTTTTATTAATCTGGGGGGCAACGATATGACCGCGTGTAGCATGCTGCGTATATTTAATTGGATTCATCAGGGTCTTGATACTCTGGCTGCTGCTTATCCCGATTCGTACCTGGTATGGTGTGATATTTTGCAACGGCTACATTGGGGGGATACTCCAGAACAAAACATAGTTATGGAATCAAAGAGGCGTCGGGTTAATCGCTTTGGTAGGCAGCAGGTCCGCCTTCATGTGAAAGGGGAAATTTTGATTCACGATATTGATTATCAAACCCCGGGATTTTTTCGCGCTGATGGTATTCACCTATCTGATGTGGGTCTTGATATGTATTTGGATGCTGTGCGTGATAAGATTTTGTCTATTATGTAATAGCTAGAATTTTGGCGGATAAATTTTCTGTTTAAACTGTTAAGTAAATTTATTGTGGCGGAAAATTCTAGCAGCCGAGGGTCGATCTTGTGCGCATCTATACAAACTCGTCGCTACAGTGGACTTTAGTTAACCATTGAGTGTCGTACTTGTCTTGGCATACATTTAAAATGGGATTGTTGACCTTGCATTGTCTTTTCCAGTTGTTCCCCTTTGCACGGGGATTTACAGTATTAAGGCTCCCCTTTGCACGGGGACTTACAGTATTAAGGCTCCCCTTTGCACGGGGACTTACAGTATTGAGGCTGGGTTGTGCTCTATATAGTGGTACTTATATTCGCTATATTTCAATAGGTATTTCCTGTGTAGCCTCGGCTTTAATTGCATTTGTTGTATCTGCGTGATAGGCGTATTTCTGCGTTTAGTTGCATATATTGTATCTGCGTTATTGGCGTA
>JAIVEQ010000145.1 GCA_023838465.1 Candidatus Thiodiazotropha sp. | reverse complement strand
CTAAATTTCGTACACTGTAAATGCCTACAAGGCTATACTATGCTGCACATAATTGAATATTATGTCGTTGCGAAATCCGGATATAGCCTTAAACTGGTCAATAAGATATCCCGTGTCCAGTCAGTAGATGCATTCGGTATCGAATTAGCAACATCTGACCGGCTCCCATCATTACAACCAACCGCAAGCATGGCGATGAACGCTAACAGAGTGGCTGGCCATGCCGTTATCCTGAAGGATGCGAATAGTGGAATAAGACACCCTTTATTCATGTAAGGTGAAATCATAGAGATATCGGTTTTTCCAATCCTTCCTATCAAACCCTTTGATCCAATCTGGGGCTCAAAGCAATACCAGACCAATTATAAATAATAACTCTAGAAGTGAACGCTAATTGTTATAGATCAACGAAGCAAATTATTTTGCTCACAAAATGGAGCTCTGACCTAGTATTAACCCACCTATGTCTGAAATAGGTCATCACTATCGCGGCCCTGCAGTAGATACGCGATATCTAACTTCACAACAGGGAGCGAATATATGAGTAGATTGAAATACACTAATATCATCCAGCGTTTTATCTTCACTGTATTTATCCTGTGGTTTACCCAGGCTATGGCCTGGACTGATAACATCACCGAAACCACTTATGTCAACACTATCTGTAAACTGGAGCCGGAAGCGCAGTGTTCCTGGGCTATCCTAATAGATTTGCAGGCACCGGGTGTCGATATGCATGAATCCTCACTGGCCTCCGCCCGACTCGATCGATCGAATTTTAAACGGGCAAACTTCTCCCGGTCGATCTTTCAATTGGCCAATCTCAAAGATACCAATCTGATGTTAAGCAATCTGGAGTACGCCCATCTACACGGCGTTAATCTGCAGAATGCAAATCTGATGCTGGCCAATCTGACCGGTGCCAGTCTGTTTGATGCTGATCTCAGCGGTGCCAACCTGCGTGGCGCCAATCTAATGGGGGCCATTCTGATCAAAGCTAAATTCGACAATGCCATCTGGACCGATGGGCGGATCTGCGCTGAAGGCTCTATTGGGGAGTGTAGATAGACCTTAATCAACAACGGAGCTGTCCATGATCTAAGCTTGTAGAATATAAACAGAAGATCGGGGCATCTCCCAGTTGATCGTGCCGATAAAGCCATATTTAACTGCCATCCTGATTGGATTATCATCTATTTCCGCGGGAAACGAATCTCATCTTCCAGGGGATCGCACGGAGCAGCTTCTGCAAAGCCTGCCTGGCTTTTGGATGGGTGAAGCCATAGAAACGCCAGTGGGCCGAATGAACTATGACATAGTCTTTCATGACTGCAGTGACAGAATAGTCGCAGGTGTGGCAAAAACTGGGGCCTCCCTGCACTATTGGCAGTTCATACGCAGTCAGGATAATTACCGCATACGGTTTCTCTCGACCTTTATGGGTAATCGTATTCCGGTTGAACTGTTACCTCAGCCAATCGAGGGCACAGCTTTAAATTATTATGCACCAGACCTGAAGATGCTTACACTCGCGATTAAACACTCACCAACGGTAATTGACATACGAGTATTCCACCATGGTAAATCGCATGTACATATACAACTGATACAAGGAGGCGACAGAAAGGCTGAACTGTCTCCACATCACAGCCTGTCCAACAGCTGCAGAGGATTTCCGATTGAGTAGTAGAAATAAATATCAGTGGCAATCAAGATACATTTTAGTTGTAAGTAGAGTAACCGATTAAAATAATTCAGCATCACTGCAGATGATCGATTGTAAAGATCTTGATAAGTTTTGTTTTTGGGTCTATCCGGGTTTCGCAAAGAAATTAAGGTATTGATCGGCCACAGATTCTTCTCTATTTTTGATGTTGAAAAGGCATCAAAAA
>JAIVEQ010000144.1 GCA_023838465.1 Candidatus Thiodiazotropha sp. | reverse complement strand
AAATTTCGTACACTGTAAATGCCTACAAGGCTATACTATGCTGCACTCGATTGAATATTATGTCGTTGCGAAATCCGGATATAGCCAAAAATATAGCGGCCAAGCTCAAAGCCAAATTTTACTTTGCACATCCTTATGCTTCCTGGGAACGTGGCTTGAATGAGAACACCAATGGACTCATTCGCCAATACTTCCCTAAGGGCAGTGACTTTACAACCATCAGCCAGAAGGAGATCAACCAGGCAATGGATAAACTCAACAACAGACCAAGAAAATGTCTTGGCATGAAAACACCTAATCAGGTATTTTTAGGAATCAACCCACCGGTTGCACTTGCGAGTTGAATCCGCGTATTTAAGTTAAATGCTAATATGCCGATATATAGTCATTCTCAATGTTAACTAGTTGGCAAATACAAAAATAACAGCTATCAAATAGGGTAATTTAATGGTTATCGATTTCTTATTTAAGGCAACGGTCGTGGCAGTAGGGTTTGCCATAACCGGTTCTTCGTATGCCTTGAATCTACGGACTGTTGTTGAAAATGCAATAAACACAAACCCGGAAGTCTTGGTCCAGTCCAGCCAACATTTGTCCCGGCTGGAAGAGTTGGATCAAGCAAGATCCGGTTATCTACCCTCAATCGATCTGACAGCGGCGGCTGGCTATGAGCGGACTGATAATAGCTCAACCCGAGCCAGTGGCGATGATGGGCGGTCATTGACCCGCAAAGAGGCCAATCTGACACTCAGACAAATGTTGTTTGATGGATTTGCAACCCAGGGTGAAGTTGAACGTCAGAATGCCCGGACAAAAGCACAAAAGAAGATTCTAGAAGGAGCCAGTGAAAACCTTGGATTGAAAGCAGTTGAGACATATGTACAGGTTTTACTGCATAAAAAACTGATGGCACTATCGTCAGAGAACCTGACAGCCCACGCGCGGATTTACGATCAGGTAGAGCTACGAAGCAACTCTGGCGTCGGAAGCTCCTCAGATCTAGCGCAGATCAGAGGGCGCCGATCATCTGCCTCCTCAAACATGCTGTCGGACGAAGTCAATCTCAAGGATGCTGAAACAAACTTTTTACGCATCGTCGGGTTATTGCCCGAATCCCTTGAGGCAGTAGGTGGTGTAATTGATAAAATACCATCAACTCAGGATGAAGCCATCCGCATCGCCCTTGAGAACCATCCTACACTGATGTCTGCAGACGCTGATATTGCAGCAGCCATGGCCCAACAAAAGGCGTCAAAAAGTGCACATCTCCCACGCTTAGACCTTGAACTTGGTGCAAGGTATGGTGATGATTTAGACGGGGTGGAGGGGCGTGATGATGATGTTACCGCAATGTTACGAATGCGCTACAACCTCTTTGCGGGAGGTAAGGATCGTGCGAGAAACAGACAAACTGCTCACTTGGTTAATGAGGCCAAAGAGGTGCGCAATAGTACATACCGACAGGTTGTTGAAAGCATGAGACTCTCCTGGACTGCATACCAGGTAACCAACAAGCAACTAAGTTATCTGGAAGATCACGTAGTGGCTAGTGAAAAGACCCGCGATGCCTATGCAAAGCAATTTAATCTCGGCAAGCGTTCTTTACTCGATCTGCTGGATTCAGAAAATGAAGTCTATGAAGCTAAGAGAGAAAAAACCAAAACATGGTATGACCACCAATTTTCCCAATATCGTATTCTTGTCGGTATGAATATGTTGAAAGCACATCTTGGTATAGATTTCTCTGGTTCTGATCGTGACGGTGATAAGCTTCACCAGGCCTACGTCGATATTGCTGATAAGAGTACGGTCGAGGCTGAAGTGGCACCATTGAGATCAGTTCTCGAACAGCCGGTTTCCTTGAAGCCATAACCTAACTCAAAATAATATCTGGTTGGAGGTGTATTTGTGTATTCATCCAGTAGCCTATCTGGAATCCGTCTGGAAACGCTGAATGTAGGTCTGACCATCAGCGACTGACAGTCGCTATTCAAACATCATCCTGAAACCCGGTCAGTCTTTTAAACCCCTCTGTTGAGGCGATCCCCAC
>JAIVEQ010000143.1 GCA_023838465.1 Candidatus Thiodiazotropha sp. | reverse complement strand
TTTGATGCCTTTTCAACATCAAAAATAGAGAAGAATCTGTGGCCGATCAATACCTTAATTTCTTTGCGAAACCCGGATAGACCCCTATTTTCTTATGTTGTCCGAGAAGTTATAGCGTAATTCTGCGTATAAATTTCGCTCTGCAAGTGGTAGATCATCTGGTGTAGAGGAGCTTGTGTATTCTCTTGCATCCTTGTCAAACAGATTACGAATGGAAATGGCAATCTCCCAGTCTTTCAAGCCTGTATAACGAGCAGTAGTGTCGGTGATAAAGTACTCGTCAACTGAAGGTCTGGTATCATTACTACTTCGGGTGCGTTTGCCAATCCAGTTGCTCTGTACATTCCAATTCCAGTCAGGTAGGAGGTGCCAGTCAGCACGCAGATAGGCGTCCTGATCCGGTTCAACGACGGTGCGAAAGTTATTGTTGTCAGGATTTCGAAAAGTATAGTTAGCTGAAATCCTCAGATCTTCTGTTGCTTGCCATCTGGCCTCAATTTCAATGCCGCGAATTGTGTGTTCTCCAATATTCTGTTGTTGATTTTTAATGAGTCCCAGGACAGGTATTTGGCGAATAAAATCAGATTGTTTGAAATGGTAGAGATTCAGCCCGAAATTTAAATCCTTGTTCAATAGGTATGTAAATATTAATTCGAGTGTCTCAGATCGCTCTGGTTTTAGATTAGGGTTGGGTAGTGCAAATGATGTTTCAGTAAAGAGTTCCAGATAGGAGGGGGGACGAAATGCACGGCCAAACATCAACTTGGTTGTGAGTCTATCGGTACTCTGCCAAAATAACGCCAGACGTGGATTGAATGTATCGCCAAAATCTGAGTAGTTATCGTAGCGTACGCCTGCGGTTAGTTCCCATGCTTCGTCAATGGACCAAACATCCTGAAAGAACAGGTGACGAATTATACGGGTTTTTTTCGGAGCGAAGGCATAGGGTGTATCAGAGACATCCACCAATTGACTCCCGGGAGGTAGTTCATTTCCGTCAGGACCTATACCCTTGTTAATAATATGTCTGACAAAATAGGGGTTTTGTAAGGTGTAGCCTAGTCCCAACCTGAGAGAGTGGTCATCAAACCCTGAATATAAACCGCTAGTTTCAAAAGCGAATCTACGTTCGGCTGATCGCATCTTATTGATGACACCATTTGGAAAATCACCATTAAATGCACCAGGTGGGTATTCCTGAAATCCATCACCTGAAGAATACTCAAGGTCTTGATAACGAAGTTCTGCGTCGATCCCCCATTTGTCACTAAGATCTTCTTTACTATAAAACAAGTCGATATTGAAGCGGTTATCATTTGCTTGGGTAGCTGGATCTAATATGCCAGCTCCCGAAATCCCTGTCGCTAGATCATGATGGCGTGCATAGTCTATGTGAACACGCCAGTTATCTTTTGCAATTGATGAACGAAAGTCGGTATTATTCCAACCGAACTGAGCTGTACCGGGGGCAAATGAAGCAGTAGTATTAAGTTCGTTGTCTTGCTGGGTCTGGCCATCAGATTGAATATAGGGATGGTGACCGTTGGTGCTGTATAACTCCAGTGTCACTGAGACATCGAAGCCATTCCAGTTGTCACCGTATTGCATCCAGCCAGTTTTGCTGTCAAAGCTACCGTTTCGTACCCCCACTTCTGAGTGATCAATTTTTCCTGCAGTCTTGGTAATGACATTGATGACACCAGCCGATGCATCAGCTCCAAATAGTGCAGAGCCGGGACCGCGAATAATTTCGACTCTGTCGATGATACTGGTAGGTATTCCTTTCCAAAAAATACCAAACCCCCACATTAAATCTCTCATCGGAGTACCGTTTACCATCAATAAAGTTTGACTGGCACTGGCACCACGAAACTGTACAAGAGGACGGAATGCAAATTGACTGGCCCGGACATGGATGCCTGGGACACTCTCCAGTATTTCTACGAGATTGGTTGATCCGGTGGCTTTGATATCCTCTGATGTTAATACGGTGACGGCAGCTGGCGCCTTGGCAATTGTCTGTTTTGTGTCGGTTGAGATAGTAACCTCTAAGGCCATCAATTCTTCCAAGCTCATTGAAAGAAACTGGTCCAGCTTTTGATCACTATTTGCATGGGTTGCAGCGTTAAGGATAAGACCGAAAAATACGAAGGTATGTTTGAGATTAATCACGTGAATTCAACTTGTAAGTGCAACTCTAGTTTGACGAATAGAGGGTAAGCTGCGGTAGCATCAAAGCTTTCTCTATCCGGCAAGAAA
>JAIVEQ010000142.1 GCA_023838465.1 Candidatus Thiodiazotropha sp. | reverse complement strand
TTTGATGCCTTTTCAACATCAAAAATAGAGAAGAATCTGTGGCCGATCAATACCTTAATTTCTTTGCGAAACCCGGATAGACCCATTTTTACGTATTACCAGCGTCAAGGACTCAAGCGGTGAAATTACAGAATATGTCGCCACTTTCAGTGACATTACGGAAAAGCGTCAGCATGAACAGCAGCTTCGAAAACTGGCCTACAACGACACCTTAACCAACCTACATAATCGCACTGCTTTTCTAGAAATGTTTGAGCGTGCCTTGGCACATTCACAGAGACGTGAAACCCGCTGCGCGCTACTCTACCTCGATCTTGACCGGTTTAAAAAAATCAATGACACACTGGGTCATGTGGTTGGCGACGAAGTCCTGGTTGAGGCTGCTGCAAGATTACAGCAAGCAGTACGCAGCGAAGATGAAGTTGCCCGGCTTGGTGGGGATGAATTTATCGTAATGCTGGAGGATATTCCTGACAATGATGCGCCTGCCAGGGTAGCGCGCAAGATCCTCAGTCTATTGATGCAGCCGATCATGTCTGAACCCCATATGCTACATATAACGGCCAGCATCGGTATCGCCATCTTTCCCGAAGATGGTAGAGATGCCACTACTTTGTTAAAAAATGCCGATGCAGCTATGTACATGGCTAAACATGAGGGACGTAACAATTTTCACTACTTCACCCCGGCAATGGCCGAAAAAGAGGAGGATCGATTTAAGCTTGAAATCGATCTACACACTGCCCTGCTCAATGATGAATTTATGCTTTACTACCAGCCAAAAATCGACCTTCACAGCGGTGAGATAACCGGGATAGAAGCACTACTGCGTTGGCAACACCCTCAACGAGGACTACTAAAAGCCGGTGAATTCCTCGGCGTTGCCCACGATGCCGGTGTTATGCGGGATATTACCAACTGGGTTATTACAGAGTCCTGTACTCAACTGCAGGTCTGGCTTGATGCAGGTCTGCAACCTGGTCGCATTGCCATCAATATCGATGCACATACCTTTAATAGCAGCGACGCCTATGACCAGATAGGCCGCACTGTCCAAATCACAGGCATCAGCCCGCATCTGGTTGAGCTTGAAATCCCCGAAAGTGGTTTATTGGAAAAGGCATTTGATGATGTGTTCTGGCGTCAGATGGTTGATCTTGGTTTTATTTTGACGATCGATGATTTCGGTACAGGTGAGTCCTCTCTGTTTCGTTTAAAACACCTGCCGGTAAATATGTTGAAGATCGACAAATCCTTCATTCATGATATCGAAAGTGATGCAGATGACAGAGCGATAATCCATACAGTGATTGCTATGGGAAAGAGCCTTGGCTTAATGGTATTAGCAGAAGGCGTCGAAAATCACCAGCAGCTATGCTTTCTTCAGGAGATGGGCTGTGATCAAGTGCAGGGACATCTTATTTCCGAGCCACAACCAGCTCAGGTGATCAGTGAATTTCTAACCAATAAACCCTACAAAACGCAACTTGATATCAAAGTCACCGAACGATGTTAATATTTGTCATTTCCACATCGAACCGACATAAATAATCAGCCCATTACTAGTTCGGATAGAGCCAGCGTGAGAAGAGCCGAGTCAACAGTGGCATGACTGCATAGGTTAATAGAATTACCACCATTACGGTCAACGTTAAAGTCTGCCCGATCTTAGGCCAGTCTGACATCAACGGACCTAGCAAGGAACTCAACACAGTAACCAGACTGAAGACACCCAGCCAGACCACTAATGCCATTTTATATTTTGGAGGATGTACATTCACCGCACATGTCGGCAGGGTAAACCAGGCCTCAAGACCGGTAATGGTTTCAACCTGTCTCGGCTCACTGACCTGTTCTGCAATGGCACGCCAATCAGCCCTTTCCGGTGACCTCTCCCACTGTTCCAGATTACTGCGGTGATCGAATTTGAAAATAATGCGGTAATCACCGCCTGGCCTGGAAGGACGGAATATATTCGTCCCCATATGTCCTGGGTGTAGCATGGCTGCATTGGTAATGCCTACAAGATAATCCTCAAATGGCTGCTCCTTGCCAGGCCTGGGACGGCGGGTGACGAGCACGGTGACTGGCGGGTCCTCTATATTATCCATCATGTTCTCACCCTCTCACCAAGGATCATCCAATTAGCTGTGATTGAAATGATAATCTATCGAGAGACATTCGCTTACATTCACTTCGTGAATTCAACTTGTAAGTGCAACTCTAGTTTGACGAATAGAGGGTAAGCTGCGGTAGCATCAAAGCTTTCTCTATCCGGCAAGAA
>JAIVEQ010000141.1 GCA_023838465.1 Candidatus Thiodiazotropha sp. | reverse complement strand
TAATATCAGCTCCTCATTAACAACTCCATAACATGAGGATCCAATAACCCATTATCCGTACTGACCAACGCCCTATAACGACGCGAAACTCATATGGCAGTATTATAAATCCAATATGATTTATGCAAATGCCCGAATGCAACAAACGCCGCGACCGGCCGAATATTCGCTGAATATTTATAGTTGAAAAGGTCAATCCGACGGTTCCTGACGCACGATGTAGTCAGATCCAATGTCCGGAGTGTATCGAGGGTCAACATTGATCTGAACTTATTGAGATTGACCATACGCAGATCATTATCTTACATACTATCCGTGCTATATGACTGCCAATCTATATGCAACAAACGTTGATCTTGTTGCTGGTTCATGAAAACCACCAGTACATTATATAAATCGCACAACAAGCGTTGCGATTTGTTTACAACGATGTATGAGGATAAAAATAAGAATATGGTTAGTAAATGAAAAAAATGGTATGTACAATAAGCTAAAAATTCAAGATAAAAGTCACTGATATTTATTTACATTCCCAGCAGCTGCAGTATTTATAAGTAAACAACCTGGTCTGGCTCAACGACAAAGGTGTACATTTGGCCTACTATCCAGTCGTCTGTGTTCATCCAGCTGGGTTTTCTCCGAGAACGTTTTGGTCTCAATCTGATACTTTCCTCATCCGAAGAAGAATTTATTTTTCGGGTAAGAGGCAAAGTACCATCCAGAGAGAGGCCTGTCGTTCGAGGAAGAAGACCTGCTTCACCAGGCTTGCGGCGATTCGGAATAACATACTTGTCAGTCGAACGACTACCGTCGGACACACTGCCGTTAAGCGTGGTATGCGTTTTGCTTTCTGAGCTTAGGCTTCGCTCAGAACGCTCCGAATCGGCATCGTTCTCTGACTCCGAAATCGATTGCCCACCTTGTTGAAGTGCTGAATCTATATCAGCTGCTGGTGGATCTTCTTCTCCCTGTAAACAAGGAAGACCAGTAATTGGCAAAAGAAGATTCCGGTGAAGCGTCCTGGTCTTCTTTGATCGTGAGTTTTCCCGCTGGCATTTATATACTGGGATGTCTGGATTGGGTTGATCTTGTATGATGTAAGGATCCTGCTCCCACCGATCTGCTAGCTTACATTTGCCTCTTATGCTCACATTTTTCACCAGCACCCGATCGCCAGGCTTAAGAACGGAGCTCCTTGCAGTCATGTCATACCGTTTCTTGTGAAGCGCCGCACTTTTCTTGGATTCTTCTTGAGCCTTCTGATAAGCAAAATGGAGGCGATCGGTCAGTTTCTTTACATACTCTGTATGAGCTGGTGCAGACAGCATATCCGGAGTCAATCCAAGAAAAGCGTCAATAGCTAATCTTGGATGTCGCCCGAACATGAGGAAATATGGTGAGTATCCTGTGCTGTCGTGAAATGTGGCATTGTATGCGTGGACAAGAGTTGGAATATGTGCCTTCCAATCACTTTTCTGGTATTCTTCTAGCGTCCCTAGCATTTGTAGCAGGGTTTGGTTGAACCGCTCAACCTGGCCATTGCCCATGGGATGATAGGGTGTTGTCCGGGACTTTTCAACCTTAGCGATCTGACAGAGCTCCTTGATGAGCTTCGACTCAAAGTTTTGTGCCTGATCACTATGTATTCGCGCCGGGAAACCGTAATGCACGATATAGTTATCAAACAACACCCTAGCCGTTGTTTTGGCTGTTTGATTCCGCGTGGGAATGGCCTGTGAATACCGAGAAAAGTGATCGGTGATTACAAGGACGTTTTCAAAACCACCTTTCGACCGTTCGAGTGAAAGGTAGTCCAGGCACACAAGTTCCATTGGTGAAGTTGATGATATATTCACCAATTCCGCACTCTTGCCACTACCAGTTTTCCGTCTAGTACATCGGTCGCATGCCTTGACCTTCTCTTTGATGTATGTGTCCATTCCAGGCCAAAAGAACCTTTGCTTAACTAGAGACGTTGTTCTATCTCTACCTTGATGACCAAGATCATTATGCAAGGCCTGGAATACATCTTCTCGGAAAACTGGTGGGAGAACAAGCTGTTGAAAGTCTTGTCCATTAAGGATGACCTTTCGATGAAGAATGGCATTGGACAGATACATCCTATCCCATTCCTTGAGGTACCTAGTATCAAAAGCTTTATCAAGAGTCCGCTTAGCTGGTACTCGAGATCCTTGTTGAAGGTGGCTTATGATAAGGTTCAAGGTTGGGTCGTCCGTTTGAGCCTTTCTCCAATCTTTACAAGTAAGGCCATGAGCTTGAAGCAGCTGCTCTGGAATATCATCT
>JAIVEQ010000140.1 GCA_023838465.1 Candidatus Thiodiazotropha sp. | reverse complement strand
TTTGATGCCTTTTCAACATCAAAAATAGAGAAGAATCTGTGGCCGATCAATACCTTAATTTCTTTGCGAAACCCGGATAGACCCCTATTTTAATGTCGGATCATTAAGTTCGGTAAATGATGAAATATTTAACATTATGCTGAGGATTGAAGAATGATTAAGCGAGTAAAATATCTGGTTTCAGACTTAATGGTTGTTGCACTATTCACCTGTGGTTCAGCCTTTGCAGCTGATGATGCCTCAATCAATGGCGAGACACGCAGTAAAATACAATCTGCCATGAGTGAGATGATTGACAGGAATACTGTCAATAATGTTTACAGCCATTTTGACCCTATAAAAGGTGAGCTTCACAACTTAGATTTAGTAGAGCTGCATGATGGAATTGTAAAAAAAGGCAATTATTATGTGAGCTGTGCCGATTTCAGGAATTCAAAAGGCAAAATGCTCGACATTGATTTTCTGGTTTTAGAAAAAGATGATGGATTTGTTGCAACCCAAGCTGTTATACATAAGGCAGACAATAAAAAGCGTAAGTATCATTTAGAGAATTAGTTGTTAAAGCAAAGTTATGATATTGGGGAGACGGCACAGTGTGAGTATATACTATGCCTTCTCCCTTATCTTGAGCCGGACCTTTCGATTTTAGGTTCTTAATTAGAATCGATGGGCCCAACTTAGCTCCACTTCCCACTGCTCCATTTCAACAGAGCCTGTCTGACCTGGCGTGAATATTGGATTATCTCCCTTTATTTCTTCATTCAGTGCACGGGTTATTGCCAGGGTTACTTTATTCTTATTGTTGTAGGTATAGGTACTACCTACACTAATGTGATCACGAATTGTTGCCGGGGCAAGTACGTTAAACAGTGCTTGGCCACCTTTAAACAGCTGATCGGCATGGCTATAGCCGGCACGAAATGTCCATTGTGGATTGTAGTCCCACTGTGCACCAAGTTTCCAGATCGCCATATCCTCCCAACCAAAACCTAAACCGTTATCTGCACCAAGCCGTTGACTGGGATTTGCGAAGAAATTGACGTTATTACCATTAGATAGTGACTTCACTTCACCATAATTAATGTTTTGATAATCGAGAACCAAGGTAACTGTTGGACTGGCCGAATAGGCCAATCCCAATACCCAGGTTGAAGGCGTATCAAAATCACCTTGTTCCGCAAACAGCCCTTGATAATCATCGAACTCAGTCATATGGAGACGGCTTTGGTAAGACGCACCAAGGGACAGCCTGTCGCTCACTTTACCTAACCAGCCAATACGTAAACCATAGCCCCATGAAAAGTCGTAGCCATTATTGGTCACCTTGCCCATTTTAGTAGTGGCCATGGGATTATCGAAAGGTTCCAGACCTTTTGCCTTAAATCGTTGAACAGCTGCTATGGGCATAATGCCAAGCCATTGCCCTTCACTCACTTTACGTGAGTAGGTGACACCAAGAAAAAGCTGTTCGAAATTCACGCCCGTCGGCGAGCTAGTCGGTATGCCGAATGCTGCACCAAAATTACTAAACACCGCACTATTGTATTCTGTATTCATACCACCATTGCCACCGACGGAGATACTTACAGCACTATGATCATCCAAGGGTTTATTCCAGCCGAAATGAGGCACTAGAAAAAGGTCATTTTCACTGGTGTATTCCCCGGGCGGTATCTGCAGTGGGGAAATGGCGTCATTATTAGCGGTAAATCCGCGGTCAGAAGGTGAAAACAGTGCTCCACCTGCATCTATCCGGTGCCCTACAATACCCATGCCTGCAGGATTGGTCGCAGCAGCCAATGTGTCTTGCGGAAAGGCCACCCCGGCTCCTGCCATTCCCTTATTGGTTGTTCCAAAACCAGTTGGTGAATAACCATTGGTTGCAATGGCCGGAAAGGATACGCTCAAGGTGAGAATAAGGCCAAAGGCCATGAAATTTAAGTGACTTGGAATCGAACGTCTACCAGGAAACTGACGAACTGGCATAGAAAAAACCTCCCGAAAACTCGCAGTATAGAACTCCATCAAAACCCTCATCATATTATCATGACTATGGTTATAACATTCGAATTTTAAGTGGGATCAGCCTAAATGCGGAAGGAGGAAGATGACAATGTGAAATTTCATCTTCAGCTTGTCGTTTATTTTTGCGGCAATGGTTTCTGGTTGTAGTTCAGAGCCACCCGATGGCAGGAAGTAACTCAATCTACCCCATTATTCGTAAGCGATCAATAAACAGCATCTACTCTGCACAGTACCCCCAGTCTATTCTGTTCCCATCGAATTCAACAGGAGTAACAGATG
>JAIVEQ010000139.1 GCA_023838465.1 Candidatus Thiodiazotropha sp. | reverse complement strand
TAATTAAATAGATCCGTCAATTTCCCTCGGTAATTAATTGCGACAAAATCGCTTGGTAGTTAAAGTACGACAAAGTCGCTCGGTGTTAACATTATTACTTGGAAAAGTTTAGACTAAATCTGACACATTGCTAAATCAAGCGGAACGTAGTGGAGCTTGATTTAGCGAGAGTTACCCGTTTTGATGTAACTGTCACATCAACATCAAAACACAACGAGGTAACTCTCATGATTCATACTAACGACAAAGTCATTAAACACAAAGTCGGCCTGCTCAATCTGGCCGAAGAACTCGGTAACGTCTCGAAAGCCTGCAAAATGATGGGGCTATCCAGAGATACATTTTATCGTTACAAGGCAGCTAACGATGAAGGTGGAGTTGAAGCACTATTTGACCGTAATAGACGCAGCCCCAATATTAAAAACCGGATTGATCCTGTCATTGAAACAGTTGTAGTGGAGTATGCCATTGAAGAACCTGCTCATGGCCAGGTTCGTGCCAGTAATGAGCTTCGCAAACGCGGCACCTTTGTTTCACCGACTGGCGTTCGCGGTGTCTGGCTCAGGCATGGCCTTGCCTGTTTCAAGGATCGGTTAAAAGCGCTGTCTGACAAGGTAGCGGCTGAAGGTCTTATTCTGACCGAATCCCAGGTTACTGCGATGGAGCGTAAAAAGTACGATGATGAGGCTTGTGGCGAGATAGAGACAGCTCATCCAGGCTATCTGGGGTCACAGGACACCTACTATGTCGGTACCTTCAAAGGCATTGGCCGGGTCTACCAGCAGACCTTTGTCGACACCTATAGCAAAGTTGCCCATGCCAAGCTTTATCCCACCAAAACACCGATTACGGCTGCGGACATGCTCAATGATCGTGTACTACCGTTTTATGAAGAGCACGAGCTTCCCATGCTGCGTATTCTCACGGATCGGGGGACTGAATATTGTGGACGGGCAGATCAGCATGACTACCAGCTTTACCTGGCATTGAACGATATTGAGCACACCAAAACCAAAGTCAAATCACCTCAGACAAATGGCATCTGTGAGCGATTCCACAAGACGATATTAAACGAGTTTTATCAGGTAGGACTAGCGGGAGCATTTGAACAGAAACTTACGGTTTCGCCCTCGTGGATCCAGCCCAAACCGTAAAATTCTGTGCGAAATCACCCTGTTCACACTCCCAGCACTTGTTTGCCATAATCCCTTAGATTACCGTCCGGGCCAACATAGCGATAGAGTGTCTGGCGAGATACTCCCAGTTCCCTACATAATTCACTAACGTTTGTGTCTTTGTTTTTCATTGAAGCCTGGGCCAAACGAACCTGGCCCTTTGATAGTTGATGTTTTCGGCCACCTTTTTTTCCTCGTGCACGAGCTGCATTGAGTCCTGCCAATGTTCGCTCTCTGATCAATTCACGTTCAAATTCAGCCAATGCAGCGAAAATCCCGAAAATCAGTTTTCCTGCAGCGGTAGTTGTGTCAATTTCTGCACCCTGTCCACTTATAACCTTGAAGCCAATGCCTCTGTCATTTAATCCTTGAACTGTGTTTACAAGATGAGTGAGATTGCGGCCTAACCGGTCTAGTTTCCATACAACCAGGGTATCCCCTGATCGTAAGGCTTTGAGACAGGCGTCTAGCCCTGGGCGGTTATCTTTCTTACCAGATAGCCGATCGTAGTAAATATTCGACGGGTCTATGTCCAGAGCACGCATGGCATCCTCTTGCAAGTCTAGGACTTGAGAGCCATCAGCTTTTGAAACTCTGACATAGCCAATTTTCATTATGAATTACTGGTCACGGATATACAGGGACGTCAGCTTGACGGTCTCGTCACACTCTCTTAGGTCAATAATGTAATCCGGCTCAGTAGTGAACCAGGCATAGGAACCCCACGCTAGTTCAGAGATCGACTTCTTGAAGGGTTGCGAGCTTCGATCGAGGAATGCAGTTAAAAAAGCCAGGTGCTTTGAATCAAAGCCAGCTTCAGTCGCAAGGGTAGTCAGAATCTCTTTTCTTTGGCGGTTAATGGGGCCATCAGATGCGACAACCTCAGTAAAGATAACCAGCATTTCAAGGCCGCTACTGTCTTCACCCAGGTCAACCAAGATAATGTCAGGAAGTGCCCGTGATGGGTCTATTTGAAGCCCTAACGCTTTCGCGAGTGCTTCGTCCTGAGCTACAACCTTGTTTCCCGATTCCGATAGCCAAAGCACTTTAGGTTTTTTAAGAAATCTCGGTGCGAACTCCTCAATAACAGCCTTGGATATTAGACTGGATGGGGTCCTGGGGATTTTCCGTCTTAAAAAGACATAATCCGCTGTAGCCCGTGCCAGCCGTGGCTTTCAGAGGGGCATCAACTCCTGGGA
>JAIVEQ010000138.1 GCA_023838465.1 Candidatus Thiodiazotropha sp. | reverse complement strand
CGTCCGGGGCACTAATAGGTTGTCAAAGATCGAGTGTCTTTTAGGCCTGGGACGCCTAAAAGACATCACGAGATCGAAGACTCACTTGCAGAAGATTGGTCAGGTTCCTACGACCTATCACGGGACGACTATGGGGTTGATCTGGACCACCCAGCGGGTGAGACAATCCCTAATCCATTGGACCATTTAGAGGATACCGAGTAGACGCCTTATGAGCTGAAATCATCACTATCCATGATTGCACAGCGCTAGCCTGCTGCCTTACAAAGTATGCGCTGAATAGTACCGATCCATTTGTCTGAATCATCCCGCCTATACCCGGCTGTCGATAGCTGCACCGACATCTAATCCTCTATTTTTTCTACGTTGATTCATCCCAACCTTAACCGGATAATGAAACCAATTCAGGCCTGAGCACGTAAATCATTGTAAGGAAACAGAATACTTGAGGTCTAAAGGCTAGCTTAGAGCCAGGTTAAAGTTAGCCGGAAAAACGCCGCTAAAGTGAGTAACAGCTACCACCACACAGAATTAGGATGCAGGAGGTGCATGATGAAAACAGTCTATGATATGGGCTCCAGACAGATCCTTGAATATGGTCTGACAAAAGAGGCCACACAGCCTGTAGCGCCTGATGCATACATGCCTGAGCTGCAACTGCAGCTGGTAACCCCAGAATCTTGCACAGAGAGAGAGATTCCGCCCGAGCTGGTCCTGGCGGACCTAACCGCCTTCCTCGATAAAATGAGCTGATGGGCTAAGGCACTCCCTCGTGTGCATGTCAAAACCGGGTCTCAGGACCCGGTTTTTTTATCGTGTTCTGTAAGTCTTGACTGCATCTTGACGCTTCGTTAGGCCGTACAGAGCATCTGTCATAGGTCACTCATTCAGGAAAATCACAACCTGCCCCGCCTCCAGCTTGACCTCGATAGATTCTAGATACTCTCCCGCACAGGGTCCACGCAGACAAAACCCATCCTCCAACCGAAACAGCGCACCATGGGTAGCACACTGTATATAGCTGTTGCTCAGATCAAGAAATTGATCTGTCAGCCACTCTAAGTTCACACCTGTATGCGGACACTGATTCTGATAGGCATATACAGCTTCCCCACGGCGTACGACGAAAATCTCTATCGTCCCCCCATTATGTTCAAGGGTAAATCCTTGACTGCCTGGATTTGCCAGGGATGTAAATTCACATACAACTTGACGCTCAGGCAAATTGTAACCCCTGTCTGGCACACTTCTCACCGGCCAAACGAACAGCAGCAGCTAACACTTCTGCGGGTTCCAGGCCCGCCATTAGGCCATCTATAACCCCGGCATTGAAAACATCCCCAGCACCGAGTGTGTCGACCACAACCGGGAGTTGATAGGCAGGCTGATGTACGCTCATACCGTCCGCTGTCTGCAACCACCCCCCAGCCTCACCCCAAGCGGCGAATAACAATGCCGATCCAGCCAAAGGCCTGACTCCCTTGAATAATTGTTCGGCATCTTCATACCCCCGCCCAGTGGTATAGGCCCGTGAAATCAAAACCACATCAGCAAAGGGTAAAAGACGCTCGATATCCTCCCTGGGCTTTTCAATTTCAAGAGAGATGGTAACGGACTGAGTAGCTTGCCGGACACGATTGAGCATGGCTTCACAGGCCACCACATTTCGCCCTTCGAAGTGAATCCAGTCAAAGGACGTCAAGTCTATTTTTTCGAAGGCAGCTGTTTGATACTCAGGCAGATCACGATAGTGGACAATAGTGCGCGAACCTGTCGCCAAACTGGAGAGAATGTAGGAGGTTGGTGTAATTCCACCAGGATGCACAGATACCCACTGGGTTTCCACCTGATGGTTATCTAAATCGAGCAAGATCTGTTGACTGGCTGGATCATCTCCTAGCATGCCGGCCCAACTGCAACGATGGCCTAACTGGCTTAGTACCACCAGGGTATTGGTAGCATTTCCACCGCGACAACAACGTTGCGACAAAGCGCGCAGTTCATCATCCTCCTGGGGATAGGCTGCAATATTATTGACTACATCTAGGGTTGCAACACCAACCGCCAGCACCCGCATTACTTGTTTAGTGTCCTATGCTGATTGACGAATCAACGCGACAAGATACTATTTGCCGCACCTCAAAGGGAGGCACACATCGGTTCGATGCGACATATCAGGTTGCCGGGTTAATCACTTATTTTCTACGGAACAGTCGACCCAATGAAGAACGTTTGGGATCTGTATCAGTCGGTTGAGATTTTCTATTGGAATTTGGTGTATCAAGAGACTGTAAATTAGATTGTGTATCTGCTTATCATTAACCCCTAAAGGGAGATAAGCAAGATGAACAAGAAAGAGATAGAAGCATTAGCT
>JAIVEQ010000137.1 GCA_023838465.1 Candidatus Thiodiazotropha sp. | reverse complement strand
GCTAAATTTCGTACACTGTAAATGCCTACAAGGCTATACTATGCTGCACATAATTGAATATTATGTCGTTGCGAAATCCGGATATAGCCTTGTTTTCTGTCTCTTATCCAGCGATTTCTTATTTGGCGATGGAGGATTTATGCCTCATATACAATTTGATATTGGCCAGCAAATGACAGATGCACAAAAGATCTATTTATCAGAACAGGTACGCAAGATCTTTTCTACGATTATGGATACAGGAACTGACCATATCAGTATTTCCATCCAAGAATTTGGCGCCTACAATCTATCTATCGGTCGTGTCAAGAAACCGGAAAATGGAATTGCCCTGGTCAATGCGGATATCAGGAAAGGACGAACTATCGAACAACGCAGAACGCTGACCTTGAGTTTTATTGAACTACTCAATAGATCGTTGAATATACCCAAGAAACATATTTACGTCACCCTAACCGAACACAAAGGTGAAGATTTTCACTTGTTTGAAAAATATCTGGTAAGTTGGCAAGAGGGAGAGGACCCAATGACTCGCTAGTATCCGTCCAGAAACGTTGATTACACACCTGGCCTCCAGCGTCTGACAGTCGCTTCTTGACAGACACTAACTAAATCATTCGAGAGCTCTTGGCAACTCCTTTATGTACAAGTCCTGCTTGGCAAAGGGGATCTCGATACCTTCGGCCAGGAAGCTCTTGTAGACTGCAGTATTTAACGCATCAAGTACCCGACCACGAAGTTCAGGATTGTTTACCCAACAAAGCAATTCGAAATCCAGTGAAGACGCCCCGAATGTGCGAAATCGCACTCTCGGTTCCGGGTCATCACAGACGGTTTCTGATTGCCGTGCAACGGACATAAGCAGCTCACGCACTTGATCGATATTCGATCCGTATGCAACGCCTACAGCGACCCTGATACGGTATTTAACATGCGGACCACCAGATTCGTTGACAACTTTTGAATTACCCATTATCGAATTTGGAATAGTCACTTCAACATCATCACGGGTTAGCAAGCGGGTACTACGTATACCTATATGGGTAACTTTTCCACGCAACCCTCCACCATCGTCAAGCACCACGTAGTCACCAATCTTGTACGGGGAATCAGCCATAATGAAAACACCGGAAAACAGATTGGCGAGGGTATCCTTTGCCGCAAATCCGATAGCAATTCCAGCGATACCTGCCGATGCTAACCAGGCTGTCATGTCAACATGCCATGATTGAAAAATAAAATAGACAGCGAAGACGATGATCGCTATCGCCACGAGATTTGTAAATAGTGGAAGCGTTTGAGGCCTTACAAGTGCATTTTGCTTTGCCCGCTGACTAGTTACAGAAAGTAATAATTTAGAAACGCGGACTGCAAACAGCATCCATAGAAATATGAGCAATGAAGTTACAAATGAAACAAGGGTAGAGCGATAACCCTCTTCTATCCCTATCACTGCTGCAGCAACAAGCACACCGACAAACGCCAATGTCCAAAACAGAGGACTACGAATATTATGAACTATCAAGTCATCCACATGAGTGGATGTATGGGCTGTGATACGCCTGATCAAGGGTATTACGATCCACTCGACTATCTTTGCCAGGACAAAGAACAGAATCAAAACAACCAACCCCTTTATCCATGGTTGGTCGCCTAACATTGCGACAACAGGCTCCAGCTGCTCGGGAACTTCGATCTTCTCAACAAGTCGTTCCATCCCCGTATTCAATACTGATTCAACAGGTTCTGAGGGTTCAGTATTTGTAGTTTCTGTTTTTGTATCTGCCATAACGTATTGTTAACTCTAGTGAACACTTAACAGGCATGAGCAAGCACTCTCGCTTCTTAACATCTCAAGTACAGTTATACTTTAAAATAGTAACATCTGAGAGATTTGATCATAATCAGGCTGTCAATCAAATAAATATATGTAAACTTATTACTTCAATATATTTCCATATCAAAATACATTTACAACCCGATTATTGACTTAGCAAATTTATTAACCTGTAACATTCCAGGAATTAGCTTATTTAGATTAAGCCTCAGCACATCATAATACACCTTAAACGTGTATATGAATAAGGCATCTCCTCCTCATGAACACATCCTTATCAGTACCTAGTCACTCTATCCTCATAACCAATAACCTCAGTAAGTTGCTTGCCAGGAATATGCTGTTTGCATTAATTTCATGTTTACGTCACCAGGATTTTACTAAAGCAAAAGATTTTTCTGCTGCTGCCGATACTAAACTAAAGGGAATGCATCATAATTACCGTAACTTAATGATTTCTAAGTATTTAACAATCAAAGATGGGCTGAATATTGAAAGCCCTGATTATCTGCGTAGTCGATTAGCATATTATTCGTAAGCGATCAATAAACAGCATCTACTCTGCACAGTACCCCCAGTCTATTCTGTTCCCATCGAATTCAACAGGAGTAACAGATG
>JAIVEQ010000136.1 GCA_023838465.1 Candidatus Thiodiazotropha sp. | reverse complement strand
CTGTTGAATTGCACCCAAATATGACCCACCTAGCCCTATAATTTGCATCGAATTATGACCCACGTACAACACTACCTGCACCGAGGTTTTGCAGGAGTAAACAGGAGTGATCGACGTGGCGTTATTAAGTGTAATCAGACGATGGCATTTCCGTGAGGGAATACCCATACGGGAGATAACCCGAAGAACGGGACTCTCACGCAATACGGTGCGTAAATATCTGGCCAGTGGTGTGGTCGAACCCCGCTATCCCCACCGTAAAACCCCTTCCAAGCTTGACGATTACGAACACACCCTGACCAGTTGGTTGTTTCGTGAGTCCAGAAGGCATCGCAAACAGCGACGCAGCGTCAAGCAACTGCATAGCGATCTGGTGCAACTGGGCTATACCGGCTCCTATGACCGAGTGGCCGCCTTTGCTCGCCACTGGCGTCAGGCGCAGCAGGAAGCGAAGCGCACAGCCAGCAAGCACACTTTTATTCCGTTGACCTTTGCACCGGGAGAGGCCTTCCAGTTCGACTGGAGTGAGGACTATGCGGTGATTAATGGTGTAAACACCAAGCTGCAGGTTGCTCATTTCAAGCTCAGTCACAGCCGTGCTTTCTTCCTGCAGGCTTATCTACTACAAACCCATGAGATGCTGTTCGATGCTCACTACTACGCCTTTCAGGCCTTTGGAGGTGTGCCTGAGCGGGGTATCTATGACAACATGAAGACCGCTGTCGATAAGGTGGGGCGCGGTAAACAGCGTATCGTCAACAAGCGCTTTCTAGCCATGGCCAGTCACTACCTGTTCGAGGCTGAGTTTTGCAATCCTGCTGCGGGTTGGGAGAAGGGTCAGGTTGAGAAAGGCGTTCGAGATGCCCGCCATCGACTTTGGCATGGCGCACCGGCCTTCAAGTCGTTGTCAGCACTTAATCATTGGCTCAATAAACGCTGTAGTGAGCTATGGCAGGAACTGCCTCATCCAGAGGATAAGCGCCGCACCCTGCATGCGTATTGGCAGGCTGAGCAGGAACACCTCATGGCCGTGCCCGCAGCCTTTGATGGATTCGTCGAGTTCAACAAGCGTGTCAGTTCAACCTGTCTGATCACCTTCGATAATAACCGCTACAGTGTACCGGCGAGCTTTGCCAACCACCCGGTGAGTCTGCGTGTCTATGCCGACCGGTTGGTTGTTGTGGCTGAGGCCAATGTCATTGCTGTTCATGAGCGGGTCTTTACCCGTGACCACAATGTCAGTGGCAAGACCGTCTATGACTGGAGACATTACCTCTCAGTTGTTCAACGCAAACCCGGTGCGCTACGCAACGGTGCTCCTTTTCATCAACTACCCGAGAGCTTCCGGCAGCTACAAGCCAAACTGCTCAGGCGAGCAGGTGGCGATCGTGAGATGGTCGAAGTGCTGGCCCTGGTGCTGCTACACGACGAACATATGGTTGAGCAGGCCGTCAGCGAGGCATTGCGTGTGGAACAACCCTCCAAGCAACATGTACTCAACTGTCTGAGTCGGCTTTGTGATGCCCCCAAGCCAAAACCCTCATTGCCACCACCGACCTTAAAGCTGGTGATTGAACCTGTTGCGGATACCGATCGCTATGATCGATTGCGCAGGAGGCAGTCATGAGTGCTGAGGCGATGATCACCACGTTGAAATCACTCAAGCTGTTTGGCATGGCCGACACCATTGCCAACATGGCCTCACAGGCTTCACCGGCCTACCAACAGGCCGTACCGATATTGGAGACCCTGCTTAAATCAGAAGTAGCTGAGCGTGATATCCGCTCCATCAACTACCAGATGAGGGCCGCCAAGTTCCCCGCTTACCGGGATCTGGCTGGCTTTGAATTCAGCGAAAGCCAAGTCGATGAGGCATTGGTGCGTTCACTGCATCGCTGTGAGTTTCTCGAAGATGCACAGAATGTAGTCTTGGTTGGTGGACCGGGTACAGGCAAAACACACCTGGCAACAGCTATCGCGGTGCAGGCGATACAGCATCATCGACTCAGAGTACGGTTCTTATCCACTATAGAGCTGGTCAATCAGCTCGAACAAGAGAAACAGATAGGAAGACAGGGACGGCTGGCCAATCGTCTGACGCATACTGATATGGTTATCCTGGATGAGCTCGGCTATCTTCCATTTAGTCAGACCGGAGGCGCTTTACTGTTCCATCTGATTAGCAAGCTCTACGAAAAGACCAGCATCATCATTACTACCAATCTGAGCTTCTCGGAATGGTCACATGTATTTGTCGATCCCAAGATGACTACAGCCTTATTGGACAGACTAACCCATCACTGCCATATCATCGAAACAGGCAATGACAGTTACCGGTTCAGACATTCAACAACACAACAGAAGGAGCGAAAAACGCGGAAAAGAAAGACAACTTAGTCCATAATCAGACCAAACCAGGCGGGTCAATTTTCAATGCAAATCCTGGGTCAGTTTTAAATGCAAATCAACA
>JAIVEQ010000135.1 GCA_023838465.1 Candidatus Thiodiazotropha sp. | reverse complement strand
CAAGTATATGGCTTTGATCATCCGGTTATATTCAGTAAGTGCCTGGAGTAATGGGTGGTTTTTGCCGTAGCCAGACAATTTGTGAACAAGAATCGCCTGAGTGGTGCTCTTCTCCTGGAGCGAGATAGCAATACGCTGGATGGTATCCCAGTGTTCGATGATACAGTCTGTTTTAATCGGCCTTTTCAAGCTCAGCCTAACACCCTGGTCTTTGCTTTCACTCACATTGAACATCTCTTCAACGACCTTGCCGAACCGGGCGTATCTCGGCGCAAAGGTGTATCCAAACAAATCGAGTAAGGCAAAGTTTACATGATTAACCCCATGGGTATCCGTCGACAGAACATCAGGCCTTATCTCCGAGGTGTTGCTCTGCAACAGGTCAAAAATGTAATGGGATTCATGCTCATTCGAACCAATGACCTTGGCATTTAACGCAGCGTGATTAGCGATAAGTGTAATTGCTGACACACCTTTGTTGGTGCCAAAGTATTTTGAAGAGTACCGCGTTTTAAAGGTTTCAAGCCGGCTCTCGAACTTCTGCCCATCGGCACTGGCGTGGATAAGACCCTCCTGGATGTTGTAATGCTTGAAGATTGGCAGCTTGGCAACTGCGTTGTTGATCGCGTCATTGGCATTATTCAGCGTTTCCGGTCGCAGGTAATTGGCCTGGGTGCTTTTGAGCTGATCATAAACACGATCGGAGATATTGGCCATGCCGTACAGCCCGTAGTTGGTACCGTTGCCAATAATGGCGGCCAGTAAGTCATTCACATTACCACGGCCTTTCGACTGAATGGGTAGTACGTGTTCAAAGTGATCGAGAAAGCCGGTTTCCTGATCGACATAACGTAGTACATCGGCAATATTGATTGGTTTTATCTGGTCAAAGAACGGGTTGTTCAGCATGCTTTTTACGCTGTTAGATGGCAGCCGCCACTTTGTTTTTCCGGTGCGATTAAGCAGGATGACATTTTGGTTGTCGCCGTTTTCGATACGCTGGCTGACCTGGTGCAGCTTGTCCTTGAGATCAGCAGATAAAGTCTCGATTAATCGGTTGGGTTTCGCCAGCAGGCGGGGCAACATAGATTGATTGATCAGCTTCTTTTTGGCTTTCCAGCGCTCATTGCTGACCAGATCATCCTGTAGTGAACGAAATTTGATGACAGCCGGGAGATGCAGCTGCCCCTTCAGTTTGTTTGGGATCTGTAAGTACAGTAGCCACTCAAAGCGACCAGGCGAGACGTTACCCTCCTTATCGATTAGATAATCCTTTTGTTTGGCCTGAATGAGTCGCCGATCCATGGTCTGTGGCACGCCGCTGGCAAGTAGTTCATCTCTGGTGATGGCCAGTTGCGTAGCGAGCGCCTGCGTTTTCTGGGACGCTTGGAATTCCAAGCACAGGAAGATGGGTCGCAAAACCTGTTCTATCAGTAACTTTTGTTGATCATAGTATTCCCAGTGATAATCATCGAGTGCTCGCTTTTGCTTGCTGAGATACAAGCATAGCGACTCTATTTCCCGGCTTCCGAGCAGCTGTTTGGCCTGGTTTCGTACGGTACCAAAAGGTTGATTTTCATCGATAGAATCATCGATGAAAAAATGCAGTAACTCAGCGCCTTTGCCGACGTTGGCCGCTGCACCCTCCCAATCCCGGTATGCCATATCTTTCGCATAAACCTTTGCCTGTTCACGCGCTTTCCGTACATGATGATTTAAGCCGTCGGCCAGGCGCTCGATATTTTGTTCAGCACGCTCCTGTAGATAGCAAAGCAAAAAAAGCTGCTGAGTAGATTGGTCGAAACGTATAATCTTACTCCCATAATAGTCAATCATCGAAGCAAAATGCTGCTGGTTTTTGATCGATAACGACAAGGCTTTAACTGCGGTGCTTACTTCACTCATCCACGGCTGTATTAATCGATTCACCTTGAGTTCCTTTTCCAGCTCCGCAGGGGCAAAGCTCCTTGCAGACAGCCTCAATTTGGATAGAGGCAATACTCCCTTGCCGACCACCAAGTTTGCCAGATCAGCCGACAATCTCTCTGATAGATGGTTTTTCAGCGTGGCAGTAATGCACACGCGCTCTAGTTTCATCGCCTGACTTACCAGGGTTTGTATCACCGTGTATTTGGGGATTGCGATACGCCGCAATGCTAGATATTCGGTAGTGGCATCGAACAAATATCGAGAGTCAATCCATGACTTGGCAATTTGCTGCAGGTGTGTCATCAAAGGGCTACGATCCTTCTTACCCTGCCATTTCTGATAATTCAGGAGACTAAATATCTTCCGATAGAGACGATCTTTCTGCCTTTGATCCAGAGAGAAGCGCCGAATGCTAGGACCAGGTAGTTGCTCTTTGGCGATAAACCGTAAATCCTCTTCGACATCGCCAAAACTTGGGTTCAAAACCACAGGCCTGGACTTGAAGTAACCCAGCAAGGCTACAAAGAAGCAGCGGTGAGCTCGACTG
>JAIVEQ010000134.1 GCA_023838465.1 Candidatus Thiodiazotropha sp. | reverse complement strand
TGTTTTTTGATGCCTTTTCAACATCAAAAATAGAGAAGAATCTGTGGCCGATCAATACCTTAATTTCTTTGCGAAACCCGGATAGACCCCACAAAATACCTATTAACGATAGCTTTGATTGCAGGAGTTTTATCGACCTTGGGTTGTGACGATGCAAAGAAACTCGTGATCCGGTCAGGAAGTGTGGATTTTAATGACCGAATCCGGGTAGATCTTGATCCCCTCTCAACCGAACAGAAAAATGATCCGCAACGCTTTTTTACGAGTGGAATTCTAAATGATAAATTAACCGCATTGGTCAGTGAGCTCTATCCTTCAGTATTATTAGAAACGGAACTATCCAAGCTACGTGCCAGCGAAGTCTATTGGATGACTGGTGTTGGAGGTCGGATTGCACCCACCCTGGCGCTATCATATGAAACCTTGTTACTCGATATTAAAACAATTAATGATGAAAAGTTTACCTATAGCAAATCCCATAGAAGCCAGGACGGCGAGTGGAAGGACTCTAAGCTTCCTGCAACAGTTCTGAGCATCCACAAAAGACTCGGCCTGTCTAATCCAGTCACCAGACAGATATTGTTGATCGATGGCAAAATCGTACATATTGAGCCTGCCGGTATATTAAATAATACCAGTCTTTGGATACAACGTTGCAGCGATAGTTCGTTGGTTAATCATCCCGATTCACCTCCCTATGGTATAGCAGCGGGTTGTACTGAGTTTAAATTAACACCGGAGATCTGTGGTAGCCAGCCAACACGCATTGCGATCAATCATTACCCACCCTTTACAGTAGTGCGTTGTCGGTTGAATGTTGATACTGATGTCAGTTTTCGCCTGCGTCCCGAGCTTGCTGAAGCCACACTCACAAGTAACCTCAACTATCGACAACATACCGTTCTGCCACATATCAAGATTATCCCAGTTGATGAAGGTAGACGTCTGGTGAGGCCCTTGCAGTTTGAGATGATGGATGACGATGACGGTGCCAATTTTTGGTATTTTGAGGTGCAAGACAATGGTCGGCGCTGGAAAGAAAACTTTGCGCCAAATCTTTTTGTCAGCCAAGTTAAAATCTTTCATCGTCAAGGTGAGATGCCCACGGATGAGCCGCGTTATTTGAATGCGAGTGAAATACGAAAACTGCGATTTGGTCGTGGAAGTTGGGGATGTAGTGCTGTCAACAATAATCTGGGACATGGCGTGATTGACATGCAGCGTGATTGTGAAATCAGCGACAATCGTGCGGTTTTATTGACCACACCCACCTATCAGCATGCCAATCCTTCAACCGCCTTGCGCTGGAGTCTGGAGCTACGTGCCAACGCCCCGAGCACCGATTTATATCTAGAATTCATGGTGAAGGAGCGTCCGGCAACTGCTGCACGAGGATTACGTGTTGCACCACCTGTCTTGGATATAGGTAATGTGCAGGAAGGCGTAGACAGCGAGATTGGAACAATCCAGATTATCAACGAGGGGAATACAGCTGTAACAATAGAACGGCTCATGTTACAGGGGAGCGATCACAACGCCTTTCAATTGGGTACGTTCAGCTTACCCTACAGCTTAGCACCAGGTGAGCACGTCGGGCTCGATCTTACTTTCATGCCGCATCGGGTAGGTCGTTTTGAAGGCTCGCTGGTTGTACATGGCGCCGATGTAGCGGGTGCCAAGAACATACAAACACAACTCTATGGCTATGGTGTGGATCTGGCTCTTGATCTTTCCCCAGTGGAAGCTAACTTCGCTCGCCCAGGCAGGGCAGAGGAGAGTTATCGCAAGTATTTTCAGCTGGGGAATGTGGGTCACATACCCATTGAGCTTGGTGCGATTCATATTGTTGGGCAAGATGCAAACACATTCCGTATTTTATCTGGTCGTTGCCTCGATACTGATCAGATAAATCGTTCAAATGAGACAAATGATATACTCTCAGGAGAGTTCGAATGCATAGAGGTACTATACGCTCCATCACAACAAGGGGAGCATCGGGCGCAGTTATGGCTGGAAACCAGTGCCGGAGTAACGAGTGCGCAACTCTATGGCCACTGTATTGGTCATTGTACGATCGGTGCCTCTCCAGGACCGGACTCCCCACTAACACCTGTAAGTGAACCGGATGGATCCGACCGGGTACTTGTACCAAGTTCCAACGAAAGCCTACGTCTAATGCAACCTATGTGAAATCGTTATGAACACTTGTTTTATCTGAACCACTGGATGTGGTTCCACTATAAATTGGATATCCAAATAAAAGAATATGTATCCATGCATGCACTTGTAACTATCATACTTGACACGAGTAGAATAACTATGACTCACAATGATCAAGCCAAGAGGTGAAATATTGAATTTCTATGTAGAAACCCATAACTATAGACATGCACATCATTCAGTTATTTTGCTGATCACTAGTATCTAATTGCTAATATTTTGGGGTCTATCCGGGTTTCGCAAAGAAATTAAGGTATTGATCGGCCACAGATTCTTCTCTATTTTTGATGTTGAAAAGGCATCAAAAA
>JAIVEQ010000133.1 GCA_023838465.1 Candidatus Thiodiazotropha sp. | reverse complement strand
TTTTGATGCCTTTTCAACATCAAAAATAGAGAAGAATCTGTGGCCGATCAATACCTTAATTTCTTTGCGAAACCCGGATAGACCCAAAAAACCTCCATTACATTTGGGTTCTTTTCGATGGCACGTCTAACGTCCAGACATTGAATGTTTCCTGAGCCCTCCCAGATTGCATTGATAGGTGACTCCCTGTAGAGACGTGCAAGTACATTGTCCTCAACAACTGCAACGCCTCCAATACACTCCATGGCTTCAGAGGTGTGCTGGGCAGCACGCTTACAGATCCAGTATTTACCGATGGCTGTACCGATTCGAAATAGTAGTTGATCCTCCTCATCGTATTTATCTAGTGCATGAGCAAGTCGCATACTGATCGCCAGGGCGGACTCTGCTTCAATGGCAAGATCAGCCAAGACATTCTGCATAAGTGGCTGCTCGTGTAAGTTACGACCAAACACACTGCGTCCACCGGTATGGTGCAATGCTTGTGAAACAGCAAGCCCCATAATCGATGCTGACCCAACCATACAATCAAAACGTGTCAGTGAGACCATTTCCAATATTGTACTCACACCATGACCCTCCTCTCCGATCATCCAGGCAAATGCGCCGCGGTATTCAACTTCGGAGGAGGCGTTGGAGACATTACCCATTTTGTCCTTAATACGTTGAATGAGCATGGCATTCTTACTACCGTCTGGTCGCCATCGAGGCAGTAAAAAACAAGACAGGCCTAGGTCAGTGTGTGCCAGAACCAGGAATGCATCGCACATTGGTGCAGAACAAAACCATTTGTGCCCTACGAGCTCATAAGGCTCTCCAGGGCCTGTACTCGCCAGCGGATAGGCGTAGGTGGTGTTAGAGCGAACATCCGAGCCTCCTTGCTTCTCAGTCATGGCCATTCCAATGGTTAATCCCTGTTTTTCAAAAAAAGGGATATTTCTCGGGTCATACTGATTGGTTGTAATCTTGGGCAACCATTCTTCAGCGATATTAGCCTGATGTCTAATCGCCGGGACTGCAGCAAATGTCATCGTCAGTGGACATCCGCTGCCTGGATCGGCCTGTGTATGTAAATATTCAATGCCCGCTCTGACAGCATGGGCACCAGCCCTATCCTCAACCCAGGGTAGACTGTGATGACCGACTTCGATCGCAGCACTCATCAGCTGGTGGTAAGCCGGGTGATATTTAACAAGATCGATGCGATGGCCAAAGCGATCATGGCTCTGAAATTCCGGTTTGTAGTGATTGGCATCAAAGCCGGCTGTTAGAAGTTCATGACCTACCCTATGGCCATATTCATGTAACGCTACTTCACCCCATTCAGGTCCAAATATTTTCTGGTAGTGTCGTAAGATAAGATTCGAGCTGTATGCGTTATAGTTGTCCAGGGGTGTTGGTTGATTAAATACATCATGGGTATCTGACGGTACTGTCTTTTGAGTCATGATCAACCTCCCTTCATATTTAATGAATCAATATTTTAAACGCGCGATATTGCTAAATGAGAATCTATTGTAAATACAGTAATTTCACTCATTTGACATTTTATTATCGGAAATGACACAGGGAATTATCCACATACTATCCAATATGCGGATATGTGAATTGATATACGTGCCTTAAGATCGTTATTTAGTTAAACAAGTGACTGTAAAGAAGAAGTTATTTATGAGGTACTTGGTGCTTATGACAAATCTTTGTGTACGGTAGATTCACATAATCACTCTGATAACCAGGGTCTCTGACTCTCAGCTTCAATCCATGCCTTAACCCATTCAGGCATATCCTCAGTAAAATCATCGCTATTAAAATTATTGATTACTTCGGTAGCTGGGACTAATCCTTGTTTTGATGTAACGCAAACTTTCATTAATGCGGAAGAACATATTTTATTTTTTAAATGTGTTTCCTGTAAAAAGTAAAACCATCTACCATCATGACAGATAAGCTGGGTCGTTAAAGAAAACTTACTGAAGAGTGGAATTCTTCTGCGGTAACGAATACTGGCACCACCAACAGCCACTCCCCAGTTATTAGTTTTCATTAAACTTACAAAGCCGACCCTAAATGAGTAATCCCACCTTCCTAATTCCATGTAATTGAAATAGCGTGCATTGTTCAATTCCATAAACATATCTATGTCAGACATCCCAGTTCTAAAATTCAAAACGCTCTTCTCCCTTGGGTTTAATTTCGAACGATATTTCGCATTTAACAGGGTAGCAGTGAGTTTTAAAAAAGGGTACATGTCATTAAATACCTTTTGGAGATTCTTGAACTCCGAATGCAATGGTGAAGATAATCACTCTTTGGCGGTATTTCATTATCTGTGATCATTCATCCTTAGGCTCTCATAGTTCTATAGGATTGCCTTATATCCTAAAGCATTTGGCTGTGGATTGAGTTAATTACCATTTTCAGGAAAGAGCGTTGTCCAGGATTCTGCAGAACCTGCCAGTAAATCCAAACCGTATGGTGAGGGTTTGGTACAAGGAATAGCACCAACCGTCTCTGCTACAAAAAAAGGGCTATATCCGGATTTCGCAACGACATAATATTCAATCGAGTGCAGCATAGTATAGCCTTGTAGGCATTTACAGTGTACGAAATT
>JAIVEQ010000132.1 GCA_023838465.1 Candidatus Thiodiazotropha sp. | reverse complement strand
ATCGAATTCGAAGACCGATTAAAGGACTTCGTTTAAACAAGGGCAGTTACACAGAATTATTTACAGGCTCCAAATTATCGAATAACAATCGACTCAAAGGCGGATGCTTTTCAATCTGGCTGCCTTGAATACAAAGCACATGACAATCTGTTTTTCCAGTGTGTGCCTGTCCACCAAAAAATACTACTACTCCAGTAAATCATTGACCACACAGAAATAATACTTTTATTCCCATCTGTATTAGATTATTTGATTGTGCCCACAAAAAGCTATTATATTTAGAAGTAGCGCTTGCCTCAGTTGTGTGTCAGAAGGTATAAATCCTACACGACCTACCCTGTTTCGCAGCTTCTGAGGCTTTAAATGCTTAAATACAAACTCAAACGCTTCCTGATCCTCTTCCTTATACTCAATACCGCCATTATCGGTTTTCCCTCCTTTGTCCTGGCATCGCCTATCAGTACACAGACCGTCATAGATATGGATCAAAGGCACGTGCACATTGACCGCATCCGTTCCAGTATGGCGCGGGAGGATGTGCGTACTGCCATGATCGACCTGGGTGTGGATCCAAGAGAGGCTGAACTGCGTGTGGATGCCCTGACACTTGACGAACTGGTCATGTTGGAACAGCAAATTGATAACCTGCCAGCTGGTGGTGTACTGGCGGCACTTGGTGTTGTGCTGGTAGTACTGATCGTACTGGAAGTGCTGGGTGTCACCAACATCTTTAATCATCTATAGACGCTGCTGGATTAGTCCGACAAATGTGGTGTCCTATGCTAGTGTAGCATTCTATACTTGGCGGCAACTGTCCATCGACCTGCGATGAGGCTGTCCAAGTGATGGTGATTTTCTACAGACGACTCGCTATTTTACTGCTTCTGGCGTTGAATGGCTGCGCCAGCCAGGGACCGCTCCTCCCTACCCTGCTTTCAGATTTATCACCCGACGCTGAACTTGAACTGGATGAGACGCCATTCTATCCCCAAAAACAGTACCAGTGCGGCCCTGCAGCGCTGGCAACTGTACTTAACTATACAGGCATATCTATAACCCAGGACGAGCTAGTCCCCCTGGTCTATCTACCGGGAAAAGAGGGTAGCCTGCAGGTTGAGATGATCACTGCAAGTCGCCGATTTAACCGTATTCCCTATGCCATCAAACCTGATTTAGAGGCTCTGATAGCAGAGCTGCAGGCTGGGCGCCCGGTACTGGTATTTCAGAATCTTGGATTAAAATATCTTCCACTCTGGCACTATGCCGTAGTAATCGGTTACTCGGTGTCTCAGGATGAGGTGGTGCTGCGTTCTGGCATCACTCGTCGAAAGGTCTTATCAGCTCAGCGGTTTCTCAACACCTGGGAACGTGGTGACCGCTGGGCCCTGGTGCTGTTGAAACCGGGAGAGTTGCCTGAGAAGCCCGAACAGATGACATACCTGAAAGCAGTGGCCGCCATGGAGCGAGTCGCCTCACCTGATACCCTGCTTAACGCTTATCAGGCAGGCCTGGCCCTATGGCCGGACAATCCAGTGGCGCTGTTTGGAATTGCCTCATCTCTGCACGCCAGGAATGATCTGTTAGCTGCGGAGTCCTCATACCGACGGCTCCTCAGCAGATACCCCGGCCATACGGCAGCACACAACAACCTGGCTGAAGTTCTGGCCGATAGAGGGTGTTATGCAGATGCTGTCGCCCATATCAAACAGGCACTGAAAATTGATAATGGTGACCTGGAGCAGATATTGCTCAACACACACAGGGAGATCCTAAGAAGAGAAAGGCAAGCTGAAACTAACCCAGTAACCTGTCAACCTGACCTCTCTCATCATGAGCTGAACAACGACCTCTGACTCAATTTCACCCATCAGGGTGGTAACGTTATTTATTCATGTGGTGTGAATACATGCACCAAGGCACTCCCTACCGTGGATTGATCCATGCATCGCGCTAATTCAATTTTCTCACCATACAGGTTGATTACGATGAGTATGTCCCAATCCGGACACCATCTACTTCGAAGAAGGAAAGCTTGTCCTTGCTGATCAGATATCGGTTGCAATTGCTGTATGAAATAGCTCGATGCCTGCCGAGTAAATAGTTTGATCTACAATACAGGTATTGAAGATCGATATAATATCAATATTCTTGGTGTTGCAAGCAATAAGCAAAGATATGACATACACTTTTTTGTAGATATTAACTACACAGGCTTTTTTTCAGCCTGTTCCAGTATAACATTTTAGGAGGCTCCTCTATGTCGTCTTTTGCTCAGGATATCTATCCTCATCGACACAACAGTGCCTCATTAACCCAAAATCTACTTTCTAAAGTCGATACAAACTGGACCCGTGTTGTCACTGTCGGCCATGCAAGCAATCCTCCCGGTGATGTACAGCGATGCGTTATTGATGGCAGTCGCATACAATGTAACTACACACCAACCTTTCTCGATAAACGTCGTATTAAGGCACTGCTCAAAGCATGGGACCGAACCATATCAGACCGGTATCTGGATCTTAATCGCATAGATAATCTTGATCATCGACGCCATGCCAGTGAGCAAGCCGCATTTGATCTTTTATGGCAAAACGCCCCATCTGGTGCCGTAATGTTTGTCATGAATACCATCTCACAATCCAGACAGCCCTACTTTATTGGCCAGAACTTGTGGGATGGATGGGGTTACAACGAATATTTTAGTGCATTACTGAATTGGGATGACAGACACTGCTATGGCTTGATCAACACCTTACGAAGAGAACAAGGCCGTTATGGCGCAGGAGGTACTCCAGGCCATCTTTGGGCTGC
>JAIVEQ010000131.1 GCA_023838465.1 Candidatus Thiodiazotropha sp. | reverse complement strand
CAACCAATTGTCAACAAAGCGACTTGCTGATACTGTACTACGACAAAGTCGCTTGGTAATTAGTCCGCCAGTTTCCCTTGGTAATGACACTTTTCCAAGTAATAACTGCAATTTAATCACGCAGTAAGTAAATCTACTCGCTGCCCCATAAATAACTCATTCGGTGACCGGTGCCCTCTCGTGACTCTCGGCCTATTGTTAAGTCGGCTCATCACATGCGCAATCTGTGCGTCACTCACCTCGTTAAAGTCAGTTCCCTTTGGAAAATACTGCCTGATCAGTCCATTGGTATTTTCATTGATACCGCGCTCCCACGACGCATAAGGGTGGGCAAAATAAATATCTGTCTCCAATCCTTCAGCGATAGTTTCATGCCCGGCAAACTCAAGGCCATTATCCAAGGTGATCGTTTTCACTCTGTCCTTCAGATGCTGCATGCCCTGGACTGCCGCTTCGGCCAGCAAGTCTGCCCGCTTACCCGTTAGTCGGACAATCACGGTATACAGCGTTTTACGTTCAACCAGGGTCAACAAAGCGCTTTTGCGTCCTTTGCCAATAACGGTATCACCCTCCCAATCACCAATACGGTTGCCTCTATCGACGACTGCTGGGCGATCATCAATACTCACCCGATTCTTGATCTTTCCACGCCGATCGTAGCTGCCATAGCGCTTGCGATATGGCTTTGAAGCTATTCTCAGGTGCGTGTACAAATCACCACCATGGGCCTTATCAGCATAAATCAATTGCGGAAGCGGTAACCCGCTCGGAGATGCGTTTTGTATCGGTAAAAACACCCGAGCAACAAGATATTCAGGCACTGCATCGCCCTGCGGGAACGGCGTCTTCAGGACCGCACCGCACTGTGTAATCAGCTACGGGGGCTACTGGCGGAATACGGTCTGATTTTACCCACAGGGATCAACGTACTGCGTCGTCGCCTGCCGGAGCTACTGGAGGATGGTGAGAACGGTTTAAGTGATCTGTTCCGTCGGCTGTTGGCTCAGAGCTATCAGCAGTTACAAGAGCTGGATAGACATATCAACGGCTACACGCGGGAGATGTCGCGCCAGAATCAGCAGGATGAAGCATGTCAGCGGTTACAAACGATACCCGGTTATGGGCCCATTGTTGCCAGTGTCTTTCATGGTGTGGTGGGCCATGGTGAGGCCTATCGGCGGGGCCGGGATGTATCCGCCTTTGACAACCTACTATTACCAAGGACGTCCTGCGGCCTGTGCCATCGATGATTTCGGTACCGTCTATTCATCATTGGGCTATTTACCAATAGCGTCACCTACCATAGATTTTTTTATGGATTTCAGGTAAACGGACTCTGCACTCGGCTTCGTCTTCGATATCCCATTTTTCACCGGAGGTGTTTTCTTGTGTGCCATTGAAATCAACCTGTATCAGATCCCCTACTTCATCAATCAACTCAAGATGACTTGCGTATCCGTATCCTTCATAATCCCACAAAGTATCTTCTGATGGAATATCGATATCCGCTAACTTGTCAGGGTCTCCTTTTATTTGTTCATATAGCCCTTTTCCTGAGGCGATAATCCAATGACAACCATTATTGAACAAGTCGTCTCCGCATCCGCTAAAAAGATGATAA
The DNA here is from genome assembly GCA_023838465.1 of Candidatus Thiodiazotropha sp. Taxonomy (GTDB): domain Bacteria; phylum Pseudomonadota; class Gammaproteobacteria; order Chromatiales; family Chromatiaceae; genus Thiodiazotropha. The sequence continues at coordinate 1,355 of JAIVEQ010000131.1, read as the reverse complement.
AAAGCAGCACGCATGAGAGTAATATCTAAATCAGCACGGGCCTTATCAAAGTGTCGATAGAAATACTTTATCTCCGCTTGTCCATAGTCTTTGAGTTTTTCTTCCAATTGCCCACTCGGATTTTTCTCGCCCACAGGCGATTTTATTAGTTCCCAAAATTCATCTTTCGTCATCACTCCCAACCCAGCGCCCTCTCAAGGCGACGTAAATTCTTTACCATGTCATTATATACCTCTTTATTCTTTTCCCAATGATCTGGGCCAAGATAGGTAAAGGCCCCAGATGAACGCATATTAGTAACGCATTTTTTGAGCCCCCTTTTTGCTAGCCTTATTCCTTCGAGCACCCCTCCTCTGTAAAACTGTCTACCATAAAGTTCCTCTGCATATGCAAACAAACCAACAGCATATTTATTGATATCATCATGCTCATTGTCGACCCATCTCTTTTTAGGGTCAAGTTGAAGAAGCATATAACTTACCGCATGTGCCATTTCGCAATTAGACTTGCTATAGGAGAACGTATCCCTTTTTTCTTTAGTGTGCCGCACACGCACCTTTTTATCAGCAAAAGCTAATATGCTCAAGATTCCTAAAAAATCGTCTTTATACACCATGTCCTTTTTAGTATAGAAAGAATGTTCGCTCGCTACAAAGGGCTTCCCATCTGGCCCAGTATGATCTCCATACTCAAACAATTTAGCTGGTTCCATAAGGTCGATCATTAATTCCGCCGCCGCATCATTTTCAAAAGGTCCATACCCAGACACAGAAAAAGCTTGCTGAGGAACAGCTAGCGATATCACAAGAACAACGGAATATTTCAGCGTATGAAACACTTATGCACCTCGCAGCATATTATCAAGTGAGTCTTCGATCTCGTGATGTCTTTTATGCGTCCCAGGCCTAAAAGACACTCGATCTTTGGCAACCTATTAGCAAGCACCCCGGCACCATGCGTCCGCATCGCTTCGTAACGCCCCTGCTTCACTAATAATTCACTCAAACGGCCTATCCGGCGCATTTACGCCCAGGCAGATCAGGATACGGCGCTTCGACGCAGAGGGCCAGCGGATTGTTTGGACATATGGAATTTACTTTATTCCTAAGATAGTCGGGTGTCAGGTTATACACCGCTCTAAGAACATTAATATCCCTTTGCTCGACAAGCTTAGCTTCAGTAAGCGTCCTGAGTTTTTGATCTACTACAAGGATAAATTTTTTCCCGCCCCCCGTTTTATTTCTTATATGTTGTGAGAACCTTGTTCGACATCGCCAAAACTTGGGTTCAAAACCACAGGCCTGGACTTGAAGTAACCCAGCAAGGCTACAAAGAAGCAGCGGTGAGCTCGACTG
>JAIVEQ010000130.1 GCA_023838465.1 Candidatus Thiodiazotropha sp. | reverse complement strand
TAAATTTCGTACACTGTAAATGCCTACAAGGCTATACTATGCTGCACTCGATTGAATATTATGTCGTTGCGAAATCCGGATATAGCCTTAAATAAGCTGCATCTTTTATGGATCACGGCATCCGCTGGAATAATGGGACCAGGGTAGCCTGCCCACTAATTTTTCTAAAGAACCGTATTTATTGGTTTCTGGAGTAACCGCACAGTAGTCCCGCCTAGTGATTGGTTACTACCGATAATTTTTAGACTTTCGATGGGTGAAACCCTACTTTCGCCTTTGGTCAGTAGCTGGAAACAGGGTTTTCGGTTACTGTCTTGAACAGTGACATACCGGATCGAGTCATCAAATGGATAAGGGACAGGATGTTCGCACACAGGTTACTTTTGAAAAAAGTCGGTGTCATAGCCAGTTTGGTTACACTGATTATCGGATATAGCCAGGCACTCTCGCAAGAGATCCGCTTTGCCCCGTTGCCGCTGGAAGACAGCCGCATCATGCATGAACAATTTCACGGCCTAGTGCATTACTTGAGCCGAGAGAGCCAGCAGCGGATTGAGATGGTTTTTTATACGGATTACGGAGAGATCCTGCAACGCTTTAAGCATAACAAGATCGATCTCGCCTATCTCGGGCCACTTCCATTTGCACTCTTGTCAGAAGCATTCGATAGCGCAGAACCCATCGGCTGCTTTCGTGAGCCTGACGGCAAGACCAACTATTCCTGTTCATTGGTCACTTATGGCGAAAACAATATTGACCTTAATCAATTGGGGAAAGTGCAGGTTGGTCTTACTCAGCCCTATTCCACATGTGGTTATCTTGCTGTTTCACAAATGCTTGAGGCTGTCGGTAGACAGCTAGATGAACCTGACATCAACTTCATTTATGCTGGCAGCCACACCAAAGCAGCCCTTGGGGCTGTTCGAGGGAAGTATGACCTGGCAGGTGTTAAAACATCAATTGCCCTTCGCTATCAGCACCTCAATCTACAAGTTCTCTCAACCAGTCGTTCATTCCCCGGAATGGTTCTTGTAGCCAATTCCCAAACCCTATCCAGTGAAACTATCGACAGGTTACAGGATGCCCTGTTGAAACTGGATCCGCAACACACTCCACAGCATAGCGCGATGATGCAGAATTGGGGGGGTTCCCTGAAAAATGGCGTTGTTCCTTCTGATCAGTGCAGCTTTAATAATGTCCATCAAGAACTGGAACGTATGCCCAGACCTATTCCAGGGACTGAAAATTGAAACGATTTCAACTCCCCTTGTTGCTGTTGATTTTACTGTGCATGGTGGGAACGATCCTGTTCATCAACTATAGATATGAAGTTGATAGTCATCAGCAATTGTTTAAAACCACTCAGCAGATGGCGGTAGCCAGTATCTTAGACAGTTACCAGCAAATGATCGAAGTCATCTTCGAGGAGCGATTCAATACACCACAAATCATTTCACTAATTGCACAGACCAAGCATGCTAATGAATCGCAACTTGCCCAAATACGCGGCAAGCTATACCGCCGTTTTTATTCAACCTATGAAAACCTGCATGACAAAGACATCCGAACACTACAATTTGTGTTGGCCAATGGAAAATCATTCCTACGCTTTAATCGACCCGACCTGTTTGGCGATACCATTAGCAACGATCGGCCGTTGTTGAATAAGGTACTCAAAGGAGAAGCTCAGGGTGGAATTCTGGAAAACGGTCGCATCTATCCCTGCTATCGATATGCCTTTCCACTGATATCAGATGGAGAAGTTGTAGGCATTGTCGATTTCGGCATCTCTTTCGATGCAATACGCCACTCCCTTTCCCGTGTCAATCAGGTCACGGGGAGTAACTACAGCTTCATCATCAATCGGGACTTATTGGAATCTATAAGTCATCCGAGCTCACGCAATCTCTACCGAAATAGCACCATCAGCAATAACTATCTGATTGAGCATCAACTATACAGCCATTTATCACGCGAGATCGACGAGATCGATTCAGCATTACAAAATAGTCAATCAATCCAACAAGCCTTAGATAGCGGCAACAGTAGCGCAACCGAGATCTGTCTTAAAGGTAGTAAGTGTTACTCAATCAGCTTACAGACGGTAATGGACAGCAAACAACGCACTGCAGGCTATATCGTAAATTACACACCAATGGAGGATCTTCACTATTTACGACAATCACATCTCAGTGCTTTTCTGCTGGGTGGATTACTCCTTCTTATAGCTGGATTTGCGCTATATCGCTGGTTACTCAGCAACCAGCGATTACGCACAATCAGCGATCATATGGCGGAGGGAATGTACGTGATGGACCCATCAGGATCGATTCTGTATGTTAATCCAACTGCCTGTCAGTTGCTGAAATATTCCAAGCAAGAACTACTTGGACAAGATGCCCATGTGTTACTCCACCGTGACTCTACTGGTCATGCCTTTCCTCACGAAGCGTGTTCCATACAAAGACACACCCTTAACGGCATCAACTACAAAAGTGACGAAGAGCTTTTCCGCTGCCGTGATGGAAAAATAATACGTGCAAGCGTGGTTAGTTCACCTTTATGGAGAAATGGTCGACTCTCAGGATCAGTGGTTCTTTTTCGTGATATCAACGCAGAGTATGAAGTTAAGCAACGCCTGCTGCGTAGTGATGTGGCATTCAGTAGCCTCGCAGAAGGGGTGATGGTGACAGATGACAAGGGGCGAATTCAGGCAGTAAATCGTGCATTCAGTGTGATCACAGGCTATCCGGAAAAGGATGTTCTCGGGAAAAATCCCCGGTTACTAAAGTCAGGCCAACACGATGATGTTTTTTATCAAGCGCTTTGGCATCAGGTAATACATACCGGGGGCTGGTAAGGGGAGATCTGGAACCGCAGAAAAAACGGCGAGATCTATCCTGAATTTTTACGGCTATATCCGGATTTCGCAACGACATAATATTCAATCGAGTGCAGCATAGTATAGCCTTGTAGGCATTTACAGTGTACGAAAT
>JAIVEQ010000129.1 GCA_023838465.1 Candidatus Thiodiazotropha sp. | reverse complement strand
AGATCGAAACACTGTTACCGTGGAACTTTGATGGTGAAAGCTTAAAGGTGGGGTGATTCTGCTACAAGGTGGGGTTTATTGATCGCTTACGCACAACGGACATACTATTGCTGTCAAATGTCCAAAACACCTCATTCGATGGTGATTTTCGTCAGTCATGTCCGGACATGTTGGCAAAATTATTAGTTTAGCAAAGGTTTTGCTGCGCAAGCCCATGGCAGTAGTGAAACCGATTTTCTCAATCCCATTACAGACCTTGCATTCAGATCATTTTGCTTAACAATGCATCACTGCTTTTTTAAGAGGATCGTCTCTGTGATGTACATCACAAATTTAAGCCTATTCCTCTATCATCAGCGCTAAAAGCAGTAAACCTTCAGCATTCCTTAATATTTTTCTAGTAGCTTTTCGCAGACGTCAATAATCACCAAGAGGCGCATATGGATCTCGTAAAATTCTTCGCTGTTTCAACTGAGGATCGGTGTGAGTACTATCAAAAAAGGATTTCCGAGCATACACCGCCAGCCAATGACCATGACAGAGAGATGATTCAGATGTATCAGAGTTTCCTCGACAGGAATAAGTTAGAGAATGTTCTGATCAGGCATTGATTAAACTAAGTAATCCATAAATAAGCGCCGAATAGAATAAGCATACATACTGTGTAAATAAATATGCTGTTACTGACAGTCATTCGACCGTCAAAGTGAATTTCTACCTAATAAAGGCTTTCACTGGCTGTTAGAGAGGTAATTGCCAATACACAGGTAGGGGAATTACTATTGCTCTTGACACAAATGCCTGACTAATCTTTTAGATAATCCTTTGCTATTGGGTGTGCGCTATGGACTATCTGGCACTGTTTGTACTCTCTCGAGAAGAGAGAGATGACTACTACCACTCTAGAATCATAGAGCACTCACCTCCCATATCGGCTCATAACCAGACAGCCATCATTTAAACCTCTGGCATACGAACAGGCTAAAATCCGCCTTCCTCCCTCATAACATCGACCTGACGTGTATGCTCTCCTGGCAGACTATTCAGCCTCCAAAATGTCCACGCTAGGCTGATGGTACCAAAGACCGATATGCATGCCAGCTTCCATGCCCGATTAGGGGTAGGGCAACAATTAATCCAACGTAATAGGTCATCAGCCCAAGACCCACAATGACAACGATCATAAACGCCCACAGCATCATGGCGGGCATATTTTTCAACACGGTCTTAATGCTGATGCGTATCGCGGTGAATCCATCGACCTTGCGGTCGATCAGCATGGGCACGGTAATGACACTGATTGCGAAGGCGCACCAGGCGAATAAAAAACCGACTGTAATGCTTGCTATAGAAAACACCATGCCTTTTTCTGACAGAAATACGTTGCTGATGAAGTTATTAATCGGCGGAGATATACCTTCATAGAGCAGGGCAAAAAGTATGAAATTTGAGGCTATCCAGAGCTGCGTGATGATCAAAAACGCTACGGTAATGATACTGATCTGGGTATGATTACTCTTCCAAGCTTCCAGTGCGTTACCGGCTTTGAGCGGTTCTCCTCTTTCCAGATGTGCGCTCATTTGATAAAGGCCGATTCCTAAGAATGGGGCAATGAGAAAAAAGCCGGCAACGAGGAAAGGCAAGAGAAACAGATTGTCTGTTGCAAACAAACCAAATGTTAGTAGGCCGCTGATCAGTACAATACCGGCACCATACATGAGGCTATACCATCCTGCATCCCGCATATCCTTCCAGCCTTTCGATAACCATTCGAAAGGTTCGTTAAACTCGATTTTATTAACAACGAGTTCAGGCCAACGGGTGCTACCCGTATATGCTGTGGTCTCCATCTTCAATCCTCCTAATAAAAGGTGCTCAGGCTAACGCTCGAAATTAGATCAGACGTCTACTGCATGCGCCAACGCCAAATTGTCTTATTATTTATAGTGTTTTTGCCGGTCCACTTTGGATCGCTGGAACTGCAAATAAAAAGATATATTATTATCAGTCGTCAATCCAGTTTAGCTGTTGATTAAAGAATGTGTGACTTTTTACCCCGTCTTCAGTGAAAACAAAGTAAACCGGTTCATTGTTTTTATCTGTCAACTTGCGGGATCGCTCTGGATAGAGTGGAAATTAGGCTACTCCCTACGGGCCTGATCAGTTTGGACAAGTAGATCACTATCCATATTTTTCTATACTAACCGTACGTAGAACCACTTTTTGTCTGGCCATAAAGCGTGCCAGCAGTCGTTATCGGGCATAACGCCACAAATCAGCCTCACGTTGGAGCAACGCAAGGCTTACGGCATTCACCACAAACGCAACGTTGCTGAAATGCATCGGATGCATTTGCCTTATTATTTCTTATTTCGCACATACTGAACTGAATAATAAAATATTACACCTACCACAGCACTGTAAACGCAAAACTGATGTAACTGAGGTACAGTAACTAGCCCAAGTGGTCCGTTTTCTTGTGATAATGGGTAATACGGTTCTATATCACTGTGCATTATGCTATCAAGAAGCACATGACTAAACGTGCCAATAAATGCACTTATAAACGATACCCACCACCCGATTTTTAGCGGATTTTCTTTCACCTAAATCCTCAATATTTTCAACCCAAGTTCTGACATGTACTTTCCTGACAGGGCAGAAAATATAGCCAATAGTGTTGCACCGACATAGGTATGAGAAAACCCGTGCATGTGCCCATCGCCTGTAATTAGTACAAACAATGGCTGAACATCCATTACAATTTGAGCCCAACCAAATACCATTAAACTAAAGCTACCTTGCAGTAATGCTTTAATTAATATTCCTGGCCCCATATGTAATGGTGTAAATGGCACTTAATACTCCTTTAAAACATAGCGGCATCGCTCAGACGCAGCAACAGCACACAGCGAATTTGATGTCGCCTGTAGCCGATGTTTATGTTAGATATTATTGTAGTATGTCCAGAGGCGAATGACTTTAATGACTTTTTCATCTTCATATACTTGCGCGGATTCAACTCGCAAGTGCAACCGGTGGGTTGATTCCTAAAAATACCTGATTAGGTGTTTTCATGCCAAGACATTTTCTTGGTCTGT
>JAIVEQ010000128.1 GCA_023838465.1 Candidatus Thiodiazotropha sp. | reverse complement strand
CTAAATTTCGTACACTGTAAATGCCTACAAGGCTATACTATGCTGCACATAATTGAATATTATGTCGTTGCGAAATCCGGATATAGCCTGAATTATCGGTCTTTTTCCAGATTAACTGGCTCAATCTTAGTGCTGTACTCTGGTTTATGGTCTGCTTTCGCGGTTATGCTATGTACTCCAAGCATGCGGCCAAAAATACCCATTGCCTCGCCAGCGCGATGCACTTCTACCGCATAGAATGGATGGAGCGCATGCTAGAGCGCGAGGTACGTATGACGGATACCAGTACCATCGCCAATCTGGAACGGACTGTCGCTTTTTTTGCATCGACAACCATCCTGATACTTGCCGGACTGGTCACGGTACTGGGTTCAACCGAAAAAGCGATTAATGTGATATCCGACATTCCCTTTGCCAGCTACGCCACAACCGTCGAGTGGGAAATGAAATTACTTCTACTGGTGGTTATCTTCAGTTATGCCTTTTTCAAGTTCACCTGGAGCCTGCGCCAATATGGCTTTGCCTCAATAATGATCGGAGGTTCACCCATGCCAACCGACAATATAAGTGACCAGGCCAGGATTGCATTCGCCAAACGTAATGCCCGCATGTTATCGCTGGCAGCGAATAATTTTAATTCAGGGTTGCGAACCTATTACTTCAGTCTCAGCGTAATGGGCTGGTTTATAAACACCTGGATCTTCATCGGCGTGAGTTCACTCATTGTCTGGTTGCTATACCGACGTGAATTTAAATCCAGAACGCTCACTGAGTTAAGTGTCAGCAGAGCCAATGTTGAAAACTAGTATCGATAATAATCGAAACAGTATTTGATACGCGGTGTTTCCCAGACTCGCAGAGTCAACATATGTTTGGTGCAATTCCACCGTAAAAAGTACTCAAAAGTGACTAAGAGATCCATTCTATTCGTTAGCACGAACATCCGATTTTAATGCAAACATTCGATGTGGAGCTGGGTACCACTCATGTTAAGACAAATTGTTTGAGGATCGGTATCTGAAATAATGTCTGAATAGTTGCTAAACTCAAAATGATTACAGGGGTTGGGAATTCTGACAATCAATCAAGACGATAACACATTGAGATCCTCACCCATGGGGTAAAAGTAAAAACGAGGAGGATGGGCATGACTTTTAGGCTAACCACATATCTCGCAAGACTGTTCTCATTTTTTTCACTCTTTCTGCTTATCTCCTGTGGCGGTGGAGGGGGCGGGAATGGTGGCAGTACAACACCTACGACGGCAACCGGTGTGTTCAAGGATAACAACGTTTCCGGGGTCACATACAGTTCAGGCGCACAGAGTGGTACCACAGGCAGCGACGGCAGTTTCACTTATGAAACGGGACAGCCGGTTAGCTTCAACCTGGGCAATGTGACCCTGGGTAGCGCCACCGGCAAGTCAGTCATCACCCCGATCGATCTGGTCGCAGGCGGCAACAGCAGTTCAACTGAGGTATTAAACCTGGTTCGTTTCCTGTTAATGCTCGACACAGATGGCGATCCCAGCAACGGTATCACCATATCATCGGCGGTACAGGCGATTGCTGAAAACTGGTCAGCCGTCGATTTCACCACTGGGAGTTTGTCTTCGGAACTGGTGACCATTATCTCCGATGCGTCATCCGCAGACGGTACCAGTCATACATTGCCCACCACCATCACAGCTCAGAGCCACCTGGAAACTACCCTGCGCTGCGTCAGGGCCGGTGCCTACAGCGGGACATTCAGTGGCGATGACAGCGGTCCTTTCGGTGTTTTGGTCGATGCCTCCACCGGCCTTTTGTCCGGATTTGCCTACAGCGCGTTCGATGGCCTGCTTAGCCTGAGCGGCAGCACAGCTGTCAGCTTCGACCAGAGCGCCACCTTCATCAGCGGAGATGTCTCCTCAGGTGCCACATTCAGTGGTCAATTCACCAGCCCCAACACCCTTGCCGGGAACTGGAATCTATCCTCTACAGCGGAGTCGGGTTCCTTCTCTGGCAGCCGCATCGGAGGTGCGACAAACGCTACCTATCGCTTTACGGGCAGCTTCACATCCAACGCAAGCTCCCCCGTCACTTCCAACGGTCTGTTTACCTTCGATGTTGACAGCTCTGACAATGTAACCGGTGTGGCACACACCGTATATGCTTCGGACGGCACGGAGAATGAGACCGTTTCCTTCACCGGTTCGCTCACCGGATCCTCTCTGGTTGCGCAGATCATGGATGGCAACGTGGTTGACGCCACCATTACCGGGACCCTGAACAAAGCAACCGGTACACTCAGCGGCAGTTGGAGTGACATGGACGGTAACACGGGCACTTATTCAGGCCGAGGCTGTAAATTGAATTGATATTTAGCTGGGCCAGAGTCTGGCCGACTCTGGCCCACATTTATATGTTCGCGGTAAAAAAGATATTCAAGACACCCATCCAAAGTACCCGATAACCCGCCACCAATGCAGGAGCGTTTGCAGATCGATCTCAAACACTGGCTCAATATGACACAGCATTTTGAAAGTAAGTTTAAGGGCTTGCTTGGTACCGTACATAGCCTCAAGGTAGCCTGTTAGCGCTTAGGCTATCGCAGAATACCTAATTTTACTGTATGTCTGCGGTTACTGATGTAGCAAAAATTCAATTCGCACAATTGATACAGCTAATCAGCGTAGGCTGAAGTTTAGCTGTGTGTACAATTTTGCCGTTCGGCTATGAAACTGCAACATCATCGTATTTTTTACCAAATACCCGGGTATTCAACACTGATACTGGTTACTTTTTCAGATAATAACCCATCACTTAGTTGGTTCCATCAGCAACATTATTAGCTTGGGTGTCTTCATAATTGAGGTGTCAACTATTTTGGGGTAGGTTCAGTCCGAGTTTCGCTGCTTGTTAGGCACGTAGCCTGGAACCGTATTTTTCCATCCACTCTACGTACCTTTCCATAGACTCTGGCGTAATCTCTTCCTCCAGGGTACAAATCAATTCACCTACAAATTCGTACCTTGCTTCACCTTCCACTACTAGATTGGGAACACCTGCCAGTGTGTACGTGCAACGCCAGAGCCGAGAGAGTTTGTTCACATCCACCGTTGGTTCCGAAATTGCCTTCAATTTGCGTGAATCAAATCGACGATCATTGTTTGAAACATCGTTCTTTAAATAATCGATGATTGCCAATCGGCCCTTGATCATCGGATCAGGACCACCAACGTTCCAATATGTAGCATTCTCGGCGAAATAATCGCCAAGCCGCTCCCATCTATCTTCGATAACACAAGCTTCGAAAGCTACTGCAAATGAATTGAAATGATCGATGAGGCTCATATTGCTGTGCCTAACGAGGCTGTAGAAAAAGTCGACAAGAAGATTCGATTTCATCAAACTGATATTTAGCTTTCATTTTCTCTACTGTGCCGTGATTTTATGTTAACTTCAAAAGAATTGCTGGTTTCTATTATCACTCTTTGCTACTTCCTTTTCTAAGCA
>JAIVEQ010000127.1 GCA_023838465.1 Candidatus Thiodiazotropha sp. | reverse complement strand
TAAATTTCGTACACTGTAAATGCCTACAAGGCTATACTATGCTGCACATAATTGAATATTATGTCGTTGCGAAATCCGGATATAGCCTATTTTTTTGGTATCTCGCGTATCGAGAAATCTCGCATTGATATGATCGTGCCTTGAGGTATATTTCTATTCGGCACTACGAGGGCAATCATCTCTTCAGTCTTTTCCAGTTGGCTCTTGTAGTAGTTAACTTTTTTCTCAATAAAATCTTTGGCAAGATAAACACCGACCGCACCGACTGCCAATGAAAGGATCAACATGATCACATTCCTATTGACTACTTTTTCCTTTACGCGTCTGTTCGTAAGGTCATTCGTGCTATTCATATCCATTAGTAATTGGTTCGGTATGTCATGGCAAGGAGTAGAGCAACGATCTGTTATTGTCAAAATCCCTAATCATATCCATGAATAGCCCCATCACCGACTGATTCTCATCCGTCACCGGCGTGAACAGAAACATAATCAGGATAAACGTCACCAGTGCATACTCCAACGCAATATGCCCCATCTGCTTATTGAATGCATTTTTCATTTCAACTGTTTTCATTTGTTTCAATTAAATTGGCAAAAATTACTGTTTTACCGTCATTCGCTTCAGTTACCATAATTTCACACTGCTGCCTATCCTTGAAGAAATGGAGCATCGAGATATTGTTTTTTACACCACCGCGTTGATAGTTCCAGCCAAGCGCATCCATGTTTGAACGATAGTATTCGCTATTTTCATCCACAGAATAGTCATTGACGATAATAAGCGTTGTAGCTGAACGGCCCTTATCAACAGATTCGGTACTCGATATCACCTGGCTATCACGGGGACGAGGAACATCGCTCAACCATTGGTTAGCTTCCTTCTTTTTGGACAGATCGGTAACGGAGATATAACCTACAGACGATACCCCGTCATTTGCTATTTTCACCTGCACCACGACACTGCTGCTCTCATCCACTTTACTTAAAATCTGCCATTCGCCGACCTTTTTCTCAATATAAGCAGGTATATTCTCTTGGGAATGTGCAGCATCCGACCATCGTTGTTTATAGAAACCCAGTAATTCAGCCATCGTATAGTCTGCTGAGAACTGTTTCATTTGCATCGGTAGACCGTTTTGAATGACATCACCGACATAAGTCACACTGGCGCCGGGCGGATCCTTGACGTCTGCAATGGTATAAGCATGAGCGGCACTAACAGTGCAGAAGACGCTAAGAAGAAGTACTATCGGCTTGAACACAGTGTCAATAAAAAATTCAGGTTCAGTCATCTGCATATCGATCCAGGGGCAGCACGTTTGGATTCACATAGCCAAAGCCTCCGTTGCCATCAGCACGCAAGCCGTGTATATCGGCAAAGAAAGGGATTGCCCCGACAACTCCGGCCACTGCATTGCCCACCCCCTCCAGTGCACCGGCGGGTACGAAGGTTCTAGCTCTTCTCCCCGCATGCTCTGCGTTACTAGCATCCCAAGCATCTACATATATAGTGTTGGATCGCGAAACACACGCGGTTACGGTTTCCGACTCCCTGCCTTGGCAATCGACTCCCGCTGTGAGAGAGGCATTGCTGGCCACCTCGGTGGAGACCGTGCCCGTATAGAGACCATGCTCTTCAATGTTCCACTCACCGCCGGTGATGCGGGCCATGGTCCTGCCGATCGTCGCAATACCTGATGATAATGTTCCTGCTAAGCTTTCTGGCGATTCATTGACCACCTGTGTTTGTATTCCCTGACCGAAGTCGACTAAACGATTGGTTTCTTCCTCCTCGTCATATCCATACCCTGTCCACATCGGATTAGTTTGCTCTTCCTCGGTAAGCTCACCACGATCGGTTCTGATATGCAGATCGGGTCTTGCGAAAAAGCGATTATTGACCTCGGTCTCCAATAGCGCCGCTGATTTATGTGAAGAACCGCTGATGGTCTGCTCCCAGGCCAGATAACGGCTCGACTGAGCAGTGGTGTTATTAATATCCGCCATTTTACCCAGCAGAGGGATGCCAGTAAGCAATGGCACCATGACAGTAGCAATTAGGATCGTTTCAACGGTGGCGTTGCCTTTCTGCTTTGTTGTGCGGTTTTGCTGTGTAAATACCATTTTTTTATCTTCCGTGTGTTTCACTCAATGACGGTTAGTTTCCTTTACCTGTCTGTCCTGATGTTGCACCTTGTTTCAGGTTACCCGCTAATAAAGATCTGTACGGCCAAGTGTAGGGCCATGACGATTACAAGAGAGATGACATCGCATTCTCAACGGCCTGTTCAAGGGCCTGTTCCAACTGGTCTGTAACCTGGCTGACAATCTCTTCTTCAAACTCATTGACCAGATCCTCGCCCTGCTGTGTCGCATACTCCTGCAACATCTGCTCATACTCGACCACCTGGGCGTTCGCCGCACTGCTGAGGCCTTGTGTCATATCCTGCTGCAGACCCTCGGCCAAGGCATCGGTTGCGAAATCGGCAGATTCGAGCTGTGTAATTTGCGCCGTCACCGAACTGAGTTGCGTATCTATCTGAGCACGCATCGTCTCATCCAATGCGTTGTTCAACTGGCTCTGCAGCATCTCCTGCAATTGGCGCAACCGTTCCAGTTCTTCCGTCTTCTCGTTGATAAAATGTTCGACACCTTCAGCCACACCGGAAGCTCCCTCGGTAAACAGCGTCTCGTCTCTCAAGGCCCAGGCCATGAAACGTCGTTCAATGGGTGTCTCAGTCAACCGTACCTCCCAATAGGGGCTGAAAAGACTGGCAATTTCGTACCTACCACGCCTTCTCGCAGGATTGTAGTCGTCCGGTGGATGGAAAAAGAGCTCACCGCTTGCGATAGCAGTCATTCCCCCGCCCGCCATCTGATCTTCAGTGCCAAACATACCGGCGCCGATGCCGCTTCTCAGATCACTGTCTGGCACTGAATCAGAGCCGAGACCATCGATCTTCGATGCAGTTCTAACCTCTTGCTCAGGCAGTTCCACCTCGATACGTAGCGCAAGACGTGGATCTTTGTTCTGCCGGCTCAGATCACTTATGTCATAGTAGGCCCTGATACCGTTGTATTCCGCATCCAGCTCTTCGCTCTCCATGTCAGCAAGCCGCTCTGCCCATCGATTTTCACTCATGTAGCGCGCACAGACCTCGTAACCATCCTCGTTTTCTTCACATTCGAAATCGCCATTGACATAGCGGGAGCCCCAACCGAGTGGAAATTCACTATGAACCCACCTGGGCCTTCCACGTCTAAAGTGTATTTCTTCCATATGTAGGGATAAGGTATCTTTACCCTTCCACTCCCACTCCATGTTATCGGCTGAACTGCTGGATGTGGCATTTCCATCATCTGATGATGTGGTAGTATCTTCCGTTATCAAATTTGTCCTGCCTTCCTTCTTGACCCAAACGCGTAGCGAGGGGCCAACATACAGCTTACTCGGTGCACCAGGTATGACTTGCCCTGGACTGAGATTTCTGGATGCGGTGAATTCATCTTTAGACCGATTGACCACATCCGCCTTACGCAGTATCCCGTTCCGGTCATCGTACTGTTTTGCAAAATTGTGCCAACCCACAGCGTTTTCACCTAGACCGAGTACCGCATAGGCTGAAGTCGCACTGTAGCGCTCATCGTTTTTCTCGACCACTTCCCTGACGATGCCAGGGGTTGCGGCAAAGCTTGCCATATAGACTATTTG
>JAIVEQ010000126.1 GCA_023838465.1 Candidatus Thiodiazotropha sp. | reverse complement strand
TAAATTTCGTACACTGTAAATGCCTACAAGGCTATACTATGCTGCACATAATTGAATATTATGTCGTTGCGAAATCCGGATATAGCCATAACTTTTGACCATTCACTAACCAACGCATCACTTAGTTTATTAAATTCTGCATTCGAATCCGATCTTTGTTTTTTATCTTCTGCAACCTTAAACAGCTTGCCACTTGGATTGACTGTTGCTGAAAAATGCTCGTGTGAGATGACCCATTTTCCTCCCTCAATGGTCCATACTTGTGTACCACGACAAGGCATGGTTCTACTTATACCTCCCTTATATTGACCATGAACAATACAGTTGGCTGTGGTCCAAATAACATCCGCATAACGCCAAGCTTGAAATGAGCCATCATGTGAAAATAAGATACCCGCTGCAACCATACCCGCTGGCAGCCATACATTTTCAATAACATCCTTATACTCTCCCCACCCCCGATGACCTCCCAGAGGTGGTAATGGATCCCAATAAACATTATTAGGACTCTTAGAGTAATAGACCCCTGCCTGATCATAAACAGTATCCTTTTGTGAATAGGACCATGCGGCATAATAGGCTTTTGTCATTTTCAATATTGTCTGATAATCTTCACTACCTTCTTTTAATACGCGTACTTCTTCTGATAATACTGGTTTTATAATCGCCAATAGTAAAAAGACACTGGCGATTAAGCCTTTTATACAATCTTTCATATTTATACACCTTCCAACTGTTACTTTGTATTTCTGGTTATAACTGGCCGAAATCCAAATAGGCTAATCCATTATCTGTAAGACTCGATGACTCACACAACCACCCGTTCGGGTAGTTGTGGGCCTTTGGGTTGCACAGAAAAATACAGGTACTAACAAAACTGTTACTGGAGGAGTAGAAATGCCAAATAAGATTGATCATATTATACAATATATGGCACTCGCTTTACAGCCTGTTATACAAGGGGCTCATAAACGCGAGGACATAGTTCGAAATCTAGATCATATCACTGAACTTAGTAGGGCTGCGGTCTGGTTATCGGCAATCGATCTGCCGGTAAAACTGATTACAATCCCAGAGGGTGCGCTACAAGGATTTACCGATGAAATATTTGATTGGGACCATGTCGATTATGTTGAACGATCTGCCATAGATATTCCTGGAAAGGAAACTGAATATCTTGGTGAACTTGCCAGAGATCTAGATACCTTCATTATTGCCCAGGCAAAAGCAAAACACCCTGAGTTTCCTGAGCGTTTTTTCAACTGTGCATTTGTCATCGATCCAAAGGGTGAAGTAATACATGTCCACTATAAGATGCAGGTATTTGCAAGAGAACATTCCACTGTCCCCCATGATGTTTGGGAGCGTTGGACAGAACTCTATGGTAGTGGCTTGGATGCATTCTTTCCCGTTACAGACACTGAGATAGGACGTATAGGTTGTATCATCTGTATGGAAGGCAGCTATCCAGAAACAGCACGTGGCTTGGCCATGAATGGTGCAGAGATGGTATACCGTCCAAGTTATCCAGAACCTTATGTCGCGAATGGGCTTTGGGAAATCCAAAACCGTGCACGAGCGCTGGATAATACCATGTATGTTATTGCACCTAACCCTGCCGCATACGCACCCCTGCCTGAATCTCAATTCCCCATTGATACCTTTGGTGGAAACTCAATGATTGTGGATTATCAAGGACGTGTCATATCCAATCATAAGGCTGGAGGCAGCGCATCGTATTCAGGTGCGATTGTAGATATTGATGCATTGCGCCAGTATCGTGCCCGATCTCGTTGGGGTAATTGGCTGAAAGACCTCAGAACAGAGCAATTTCGTCTTATCTATGATGAACCGCTGTACGAACAAAATCGTTGCCTGACCGAGCCTCCACTAAAACATGGCGAAAACGATAAAATTGTTGCTCAGGCTACCCAACGTATGTTTGATCGGGACATTTGGAAACGTCCTTCTTATTTATCAGATGAAGAGAACTAAATTTCTCTAATTGATGGTAATAATCGTCCCGCAGCTGTTTTCTATTCACAACAGTTTGCGGGATAAATAATTCTAATTAGGTTTTCCTATAGTTCGATTTGAATGGACCCGCTGGACTAGTTCGGCTCGATTATGAACATCAAGTTCCCGATAGATAAGCTTTAAGTGGTGACGCACGGTATTTTCAGTAATACCCATTCGATCAGCAATCACTCGGTTACTCGCCCCGGTTATGGCCAACTCAATAACCTCCTGCAAACGGGGAGATAATTTATCGAAGGTATCTGAAGGTAGCCTTAGGCAGGCTATTTCTCTCTTTAATTCAGCTATCTCACAGATACGTTTGTAAGCGGTATTTATTTCGCCGCATATGAACTGAGCATAGGAAAGGCTGTCGTTTTTAAAATGAAGACCTCCTCTAGCTATGTTCAGTGTTCCTTGAACCTGGCCGCCAACAATCAAAGGGGCTTCAATTGTATGATCCAGACCCCACTTTGATAGAAATTTATACAGAGGTTGTTTTCGCCAAACTCGATCACGAAATACTTCCGATGAATGGGTTAGAGATTTCTTTTGAAGCATGCGCATGAAGATAGGATCATGCCGACGTATATCTTCATATTCAGATAAAAATTTCTGGTTTGCTTGATAGGAAAATAATGCTTTTGTTTTATGCTTTTCATCCAGCAAATACATACCAAAGGCATCTGCATCCACAAACTGAGGTGTTGTTGCAAAAAAGGTTTTTTGCAGTTCTTCGAGGGATCGGCTCCTATGAATTCGCGAAACAGCCAACGCAAGTAATTCTTGATTTTTTATGGATTCTGATTTTAGCATTTGCAGTAGGTCAGAATGACTCTCCTCAAATCTTATCGATAACCCTTGTCTTTATAGCACATTCTCTAAATGTAACAATTTCTATCATTATCCTGGCATTTAATAAATATCTGCCAATGCCTCCTGTAAAGCCCCCCCTTTCCGAGTCCGTCCCTTCCAGGTACGTCAACATTAGGGCAGGACGCCCGTATTGATAACATGGAAGATTTATATGTCTGATACTTCATCTATCGTCCCTGAGCCGGTCTCTCGCTTTTTGATAACTACCTGAAATGTCTAATTAATACATCCATTTCTGAGAAGCAGAGGCGCTAGCATGTATAAGGTAATCAGATATTACTTAAGGTGCTAGCTACTACAGTAGCCTATCTAGCTGGAAGTCCGCTCGTGGCTGTTGGAAAAATGTTACAGGGTTTCTTTACACAACAATATTATGTGATAATTTAGTGTAAGAACAATTCGTATATTATTGATAATATTAAATATTCATTAACTCTGAATCCAGCTACTTGAGGGTTGCCATAACTACGAAAGGTTCAGTACCAATGCGGAATCACCTGGTACAACGCAAGACAATGCTAAATGAGCTATGCCCTCTTCGAGCCTATGGTAAAGATTCACAGCATAACGGCGCTGGTACCAGTTACAAATAACTTTACGTAAAAAAGTGGTATATCGGAAGACAGGGAGTAACGATGAGTATCACCAGGGTCGACTGTCGGGATTTTCGTTACCGAAATCTATTATATCCACCCTTAGCGTACGCCGCTGTCTTCAGCTCATTGGCAATACTAAAGCATATGGTGGTAAACGTTTAATGGATTTGAAATCATTCATCTCAGATATTGGCATAATGGCATCTCAATATTAGGTATGCATACAAAATAATTACGTAGTTTGTGCGGGTAGTGAATCACATACTTGAGTGGTTTGTGTATTTTGTTACAACTATTAATAAATGACATTCAGTCTTAAATACAACTGAGTTATATTAAATGAGCCTGTAAATAATTCTGTGTAACTGCCCTTGTTTAAACGAAGTCCTTTAATCGGTCTTCGAATTCGATCATAAAACGATTGAGTGCTA
>JAIVEQ010000125.1 GCA_023838465.1 Candidatus Thiodiazotropha sp. | reverse complement strand
TTTAGTGGTTAAAACCTTGGTAAATGGGGTTGAACAACAAAACTATCCAGTCAGCGATATGTTTTTCCTGCCTCATCAAATCGTCAGTCGACTATCCCGGGACATGACTCTATATCCCGGTGATATTATCGCATGCGGTACATCGATTGGCACTGGGCCTATGCCGCCTGGCTGTACTGTTGAAGTGAAGATAGGGGGGATCGGTACACTGGTCAATGATTTTAAGCAGCTATGAGATTACTTAAACAATAAAGCCAGGCCGCTGAATATCAGTAATATACTAATGGCACGTTGAAACGTCTGTTGTGACATAGTGGTGTGTATCTGCCCACCAATATACATGCCTATCATCATTAGTGGAATTACAACAGCAATCATCTTGACAAGGTCCAGATCAAATAACCCAGAGATTGCATAACCTGAGATACGACCTGCGCCGTCGAGTAGAAAGATAGTGGCGAAGGTTGCTCTAAACTGGGTTTTATCAAGGCCACGAAATTTTAAATATAAGACATAAAAGGGTCCACCAGTACCGAACAGTGTACCAATTAGACCACCCATTCCTCCCGCTGGAATAGTCCATATTGTAGAGGCCTTAACTTTGGGTGAAAACGAAAAAAGTGAGTATATGGCAAAGGTTAGAACAAACCCCCCGAGCCCTATACGCAATATCTCTTTATCTATTGAGTTGAATAAGTAAAGAGCTGCTAATACACCGGTAACTGCAAATGGCAACAAGGGCAGCAGTTCTTTCCATTGGATGGCATCCCGGTGTTTAATGCCATGGCTGGCTGAAGCGATATAATCAAGAAATACAACCAGAGGGACAACTGTTGTCAATGGCATCATCAAGGCAAGTATCGGAATCGCAATAAGACCAGATCCAAACCCAGCCATACCTCGGACCAGATAAGCGGAGCAGATAACGATAGTGATAATTATTAGGTTTAGACTGGAAAGAGACTCAAGCACAATTAATATTGTTGTTATTCGGATTTAAGTGGCTACAAGCGTGAATGTTGCCATGATTTACTGGGTACCTCAATGATGCTTCTCGATATTATTGGAACCCACTACTCATTCTGAATGCCAAATACACTATGAATACGAACGCATCTTATTTACAAGTGTGGGGCATTTAGAATTATAAAACACAAGAAAATCCTCTGCGTTCTGACAGACCAGTTGAGACAACTGTCAAATTATGATGTGGTTTGTGTTCATAATTTGCACAACAGTAGGAACAGACGACTCATCAAGTTGGAGATAACAGGATAATTGTTGGATAAAATTAACCAATTTGTGAGATTCATAGTGATGCTTCATGAAACTGAAGGGTATAAGTTATGAAATATTGGCCCTAACTCTTTTTGGCATGCATTTTGTAGTAGTTCTCTTAAGTGTACCCCCTGACTTGTTGACGGGGTGAACACGCGTAAAAAAGCCAGTAACAGAGAATGAACCGATATGACAATGTTAATAAAAACTAATTTAACTTCATTCATCACTTCAGTGACTTTCATATTCATTACACAGGATCTACCCGCTCAGGATAATCCACAAATAACACCGCTGGATGATATCACTGTCACCGCCACGCGAATTGAGAAGAAAGCAGACGAGATTCCGGCTAGTGTGGGTGTGATCGAAAAGCGTGATATTCAGTTTGCTGCACAACAGACGGGACTTGATGAATCACTCGTCAAAATGCCAGGCATATTCATGCAGAATCGGTACAATTTTGCACAGGATTTACGTATTTCAATTCGTGGATTCGGTGCCCGCTCCAGTTTTGGTATTCGCGGTATCAAAGTACTTGTTGACGGTATCCCTGAAAGCACGCCTGATGGACAGTCAAATGTTGACAGTATTGATATCGGCTCTAGTGGCCGGATGCAAGTCATACGAGGTCCCGTCTCCTCCCTTTATGGGAATGCCTCTGGCGGTGCAATTATTATAGAGTCAGAATCACCGCCTGAGACACCTTTCATCTCTATCCGTCCCAGCTATGGTGGAAACGGATTTCAAAAGCACCAGGTTAAGTTTGGTGGCAAGCAGGAAAAACTGGATTATTTAGTAAATATATCTGACCTGGATTACGATGGCTATCGCGATCATAGTCACACAAAAAGTACCCTATTAAACAGTAAATTCGGTTTTGCCATTGATGATAGCTCCAAACTCACAGCGATCTTGAATGTTACAGATTCCCCAATTGCGGATGATGCAGGTGGCTTGACAGTGGAAGAGGTCTCTGAAGATCCTAGTCAGGCAAGGGATAAGAATGTCACTGTGGATTCGGGGGAGGCGCTTGAACAGGAGCGATTGGGATTGATCTACGAAAAAACCCTTAGTAATTCAGATAAACTCACGCTACGTAATTACTATATTTGGCGTGATCTTGATATACGTATTCCGGCTGGTCGGTTTGGCGAGGGGATTAATTTACAGCGTTTCGCAGCTGGTGGAGGGGTGCAATATACCCGCAAACATATATTGGCTGATCTTGACAATCGCATAACAGCAGGAATCGATCTGGACAATCAGGATGACGAACGTCAGCGATTTAATCTGGATGGGCTTGGAGTAGGTGATCAAACACAGGATCAAGATGAAGAGGTTTCCAGCCTGGGTGTCTACATTCAAGATGAATTGCGTCTGTCAGATAAAGCTGAACTGACCTTTGGTGGTCGTTACGATAGGGTGAAGTTTGATGTGACAGATAACTTTCTAAGTGATGGTGATGACTCTGGAGATCGTGCTTTTGATGAATTTAGTCCCAGTGTTGCATTGCGTTATAGCCCAATAGCGTCATTAAATTATTACGCAAATATCTCACGTTCATTCGAAACGCCAACTGCTCGTGAATTAGGCAATCCAGATGGTGGTGGTTTCAACCAGGAGTTGAAACCGCAAACGGCGACTAATTATGAAATAGGGGTGAAAGGCAATTTTAGCGAAACAAGCCAATATGAGGTGGCACTGTTCCATATTAATGTAGACGATGAGCTGGTTCCATTTGAGGTGGATGGTGAGACATTTTACGAAAATGCAGGGGAATCAAGACGCCAAGGCCTGGAATTATCTCTATCTATGCAACCATTTGATGGGTTGAATGCCTCATTGGCCTATACTTATTCGAATTTTGAGTTTAGAGAATTTATAGATGATGATGACAATGACTTTAGTGGTAAAACAATACCAGGAGTACCCGAAAATCTACTTCATGTAGACATTAGCTATATGCACACATCAGGACTATATGGACAGTTCGACATACTGTATGCCGATACGATATTTGCCAATAATGACAACAGTGTTGAAAGTGAAGCCTATACAGTTGCGAATCTGAAGCTGGGAATTATCCACTTCATAGGGAATTGGGAGTTAGCACCTTTTCTGGGCGTAAACAATATTTTCGATGAAGAATATAACAGCAACATCCGTATCAATGCATTTGGCAGTCGCTACTATGAACCCGCACCTGATAGGAATCTCTATGCCGGTATCGAACTGCGATACGATTTTTTATAACAGAGTTGAACTGGTTGCAGTAATAACCGAGAAAAGAAGTGCTGCAATTATTCCCGTTACTGGAATGGTGACCAGCCAGGCTAAGAATATAGTACGGATAATACCCCAATGTATACTATGCTTAGCCTCTGCAAGACCCACTCCAAGCACTGCGCCTATTAGAATATGAGTTGTTGAAACAGGTAGTCCTATGGTTGATGCGGCAACGACAGTGCCAGCTGTCGCAAGTGAAGCACAAAAGGCCCTGCATGGAGAGAGCATGGTAATTTGGGTCCCTACCGTTCTGAGGACTCTGGATCCGAATAATACCATGCCGAGGATAATACCAGCAGTACAGATAAGATAGGCTATATCCGGATTTCGCAACGACATAATATTCAATTATGTGCAGCATAGTATAGCCTTGTAGGCATTTACAGTGTACGAAATTTAG
>JAIVEQ010000124.1 GCA_023838465.1 Candidatus Thiodiazotropha sp. | reverse complement strand
CTAAATTTCGTACACTGTAAATGCCTACAAGGCTATACTATGCTGCACTCGATTGAATATTATGTCGTTGCGAAATCCGGATATAGCCAATATTTTTGCTTCATATATCACCCCTGGTATGGTTGCGTTTCTGTACAGTGCTAGTTAACAACGCTGCGAAGTTAGTGTATGTAAACTTAACAAAGATCATTAATCAAACAATATATTGAGTTAATGCGATATCTACCGGATCTGTACTGATCCTTAGAATGTCATTTCTAGAATCTTCTGCCTTTTCAGTATTATACCTTTCTAAGCTGAGGATCGATTTTGCGTGTAAGTTTTCCATTCATTCACAAAACCTAAATATTGCAGTGCTATTCGGCAGCGTCTACTCCTGATAGTGAATATGTAAATACTACTCGGTTAGATAGACAACATTTTTTGGCAGAAAATGTTTTAATAATTAAGAATAGTTGCCATCAATGCAGACAATGAGCCGGATAGTAATAGGTAACAAACCCATTTGGCACGAATGATGACTTACCAGCATCTTAATCCGGGTGTGCGTAAGGTCATCAACGCTTAGCACAAAGGCATTCGGTGTGATGCGAGATATTCAGAGACGTCAGGAGCACACTGAGGGTCTGGAACACTGGTTCATCAAGATCGACGCAGCCTCTAATTGGATATTAAATTACTCTCACTCTTCCCTAAGCTCACCAAAACGCTTGGAAAGTGCATTAGTAATATCGTCACATGTGTTAAGTTCAATTGCCTGCATTGTTGACAGATACTCGTTGACGTCATGCAGCTCGGTATCGTCAATAGCTATTGGGATAATTCGGTCCTCAAGATGCCCCGCAGTCAATGCCAGATCGACCTCTCGACGAATCCATTTCGAATTAGCAGAGTTCTTTGAAACAATCACAGCCATCCAATTGCATTTAGAAATCGCCTTCCGAATTTCGGCCGTCCATAGCGTTCCTTTTGGAATATCAGAGACAGAGTACCAAGTCTCCACCCCGTGCTCTTTTAATTGATTAATGAGTTTTTCCACATAATCCTTGTCTTTCTGACTGTGGCTTATAAATACGCTCACATGGTGATCATCTTCCAACATTTGTAGATGATAGCACTTGTACCGTACACCCACTTCTTGCCCAGGTTTCTGTAGTAAGAAGTCTTGCGGAACTTCTACCTTTGATACGATGTCTGTCACATTTCGATATGTGAGTTGGTCACAGAGAATACGTTTACCGTTCCGAGCCGCACTTTCAAAGGCAGCGGCTAGATTAACAGCTGTTCCAATAGCTGTGTAATCCCGTACACCGCTGTTTCCGATTCCGCCTAGGATTACCTGATCGGTTGTGATTCCCACTCCTAAATCTAAAAAATCAAGCTGTTGATTACTGTCTTCATCCCAGTGCTTTTTCATCTCGGAAAAGTCTTCTACCATCGAAAACGCGCATTTAACCGCTCGAATACTCGATCCCGGACCCTGAAACAATGCCATCACACCATCACCAAGGAATTTGTTTACAATCCCATCGTTGTCAATTACCGCGCGGCTAAGCATCGATACAAACTCACTCAATCGTTCCTGCACAATAACCGGGTTGAGAAAAGATTGACAAAGCTGCGTAAACCCACGCATGTCGGCAAAAAGAACAGAAAGTGTCTTTGTTTCTGCGTCTTGGTTGAGCTCATCCATTCGTGCAAATAGCTCATCAGTTATTCGCGTTGATCCGTAAAGGCCGCTATGTGCAAGTAAACTTTCCATGAGTCTTGCGTTACGAATCGCGACACTTGCCTGATCTGCGAAATACTCCAAGATGACACGATCACGCTGTGTGTAGTCACCCGTGGTCTTGTTCAATACTTGCATAACACCAAGGCGTTGGTCACCGACGCTTAGTGGTACGCAGACCATGCTTTTCGTTGCTTTTTTTGTTTCATCGTCAACGCCAGAGAAATAGTCTTTAACCACATTTTCGACTAAAGATGTGCCAGATTTATAAACCGAGCCTGCTTTGCTCCCATCGATGGGTATTTGCTTTTCTGAATGGATGCCAAAAGTGCTAAGAACCCACTCCGCTTCATCGCCAGTCGCCGCGGCAAAGTAGAGAGTCGGTTGACGTTCGTTGCGAAGTATCACGCTCGTCTCAGGTGAATTGGTCAACTGACTTGCCGTTTGCAAAATATTTTGAAGCAATCGGTCAAGCGCAACCTCCTTTGTGAGTTCACGCCCAGTGTGAGCTAATGCTCGAAAATCTTCTTGGGTGAGCACACTCAACTCATCGGTGCGTTTAACTAAATCAGGGTCATTCGGTTCTTGCGACATAGGATACAATCACCTCCAAATCTATATTCGTGTTTATGGTCACTCAGGTAGGTTGGCATATCTACTAAATCCAGACATACCAGGAACCATTCGCTGGCTATCAGCCCTTCGGTTATTGCATCTATGTAGGAAGGCGCACTTCAAAACAACAATTTTCTTTTTACAATATTCTGATACATCCCTGTGCCGTGATATTGCAGGCCACATAATGGTTGAGTCTACGGACTGAACAAGTCGAATGTGATAAAGAAGTTTCGTACTGGAGGTTAATAATTCGCCTTAATATCTGGGGACGCAATACTTAGCTATCTTTTTCGTCTTATGATTAATACGAGTTTGAGCTCATTATTTTCGCTACTCTTACCACTCTCTAAACATAGCATAATTATGTACTTTGTCCTCAGATATCCCCACAAAAAACCTGCCTACTGTATTAAGCACCAATGAGATCATATTGATTTAACTTGCTACTGGAAATAAAGAGTTGCTGAGCCATCTAATGTATGGCAGTGGTATGCAGCAAACGGGATGAGCAATTCTTGTGTGTGGCCCTACCTCACCATCTCTACTTCTGTTCGGTGCGGCTGGGCCGCACCCTACTTGTCAGCCACATAAAAATGCTGAATATTATCTGAGCAAAGGGCCTGAAGAAGAGATTTGATACTATTTTTTTTAATAGAACTCAATGATTCAACCAGTAGCTGACACCCTGACTTTTCAAGAAGGCCTCGGCATCCACTCCATGCAACAAGGCAAAGGTTGCCAATACTCCTGCCTCAGTACAGGTGTTTGCAGCAACGGTTACAGAACGAGGCGCATGCTCAATTGGCCAACCTGTTTTGGGATTGAGCACATGTCCGTAACGTATACCATCACGCTGTAAAAAACGGTGTGCATCACCGCTGGTGGCGAGAGCACCTTTGCGGATCGTCAGAACACCGGCTGCAGCGTCGAGCTGATTGGGGTTTTCTATCCCTACCGACCAGTGTTTAGTATCTTTTGTTCGACTATTGGCATGGATATCCCCACCAAAATTGACCAATACACCCTCTTTTGTCATTTGCTGTAACAGCAGTAGTGTTCTGTCTACTGCATACTCCTTGCCTATGCCACCGAAATCAATCTCCATACCTTCTGGTAGCGTGAAAAAAGGGCGTGACCAGTTGACATGCTGCCATCCAACGAGAGGTAAGATTGCCTCAACAGCCGCCTGTTCAGGAATATCGCTGCCACCATCAAATCTCCAGACACGCCGCAACACGCCGGATGTTATATCGAACATACCTTCGCTGAGCTCCCAACACTGCTGAGCAAAATCGAGCAGGTGTGCGACTTCATCGTCCACTTTAACTGGCTGACCGTTGTTGTTATTGAGTTGATGAACAATATTACCTTGCCTGTATCGACTGAATTTTTGTTCGATTCGCCAGGCTTCATCAACGGCTACTTGAAGTAGCTTTTTGGCAACTGATCGATCATCGACTTCCATGAAAATATCACAGGGACTGGCCATTGCCTGAAAATAACCTTTCCAGTAGCCATCAGCCGATTTAAGTGTGGGTGGGCTGTGTTGATTATTGAATTGTGATTTTGATTGAGGCCCTTCTGAAGGCGTAACCACTATTTCAGTCCTTACTGTGTAATACGATACTAATTTCCCTGGATTCCATCTTTGGGTTCGAAAACGGTGCATCCCTGCACCACTTCTCCGGCATGACATTATGAAAATACAGTGATATCGCTTTGTTAAAGCAGCAATGA
>JAIVEQ010000123.1 GCA_023838465.1 Candidatus Thiodiazotropha sp. | reverse complement strand
TTTCTTGCCGGATAGAGAAAGCTTTGATGCTACCGCAGCTTACCCTCTATTCGTCAAACTAGAGTTGCACTTACAAGTTGAATTCACGTTAACATTAGAATTTTAAAATATTAATTAGCGTGCTAAAAAGATTACTGGTTAGTCGATATGATTCATTGAAGGAGACTATAAACAGATCCCTGCCACCAGCACTATGAATGGGGCATATTGATTAATCTGCATACGCCTGAGTAACAATTTTTTACGATTATCATCTTGTGTGAACCTTTAGGAATACCCATGTCATCAGAAGCAAAAATTAGAAACTATATCCTTGAAAACTACCTTTTCACGGATGACGAGTCTGCCCTGGACAGTGCTGACTCCTTCCTGGACAAAGGAATCTTGGACTCTACCGGCATTCTGGAAGTCATCTATTTTCTGGAAGATGAGTTTGAAATCAAGGTCGAAGACACAGAAATGGTGCCTGAAAACCTGGACTCTGTGAACAACATCGTCTCTTTTATCGAAAGAAAAAGGCAGTAATGTGGCGCCCTTGCCCACTACTCTCTTTGATCATTTTGAAACGACTGTAAACAAACATCCTGATTCACTTGCCATTGCAGATTTTAAGCAACGGGCCTCTTATCAGGATCTTTTTGAACTAGTCGGAAAAGTCAGTCGGTACCTACTGGAATCAGGGCTTAAAAAGGGTGACCGAGTATCGCTCGTCATCACCAATTCAGTAGAATATGCCGCTGTTTTTTACGGGATATGGGCTGTTGGCGGCGTCACTGTTGCGCTCAACACACAAGCAAAGGCGAAGGATATCATTAACTGGGTAAACCACTCAGAAGCCCATTGGCTGTTTGTTGATGAGCGGCACCAGGAATTTAAAGCTATAGCTGCAGAGATTAAATCGGATATTGAGTTGATCTCAGTAGGCAGAGGTACTTCTGATTACCAGACAGAAGCTGCCGTTTCTTGGCAACAGATACTTGACCAAACAGCCTCAGAACCAAACATCAGCCTCACTCCATCGGATCTTGCTTCGATCATCTACACATCAGGTACAACAGGACATCCCAAGGGTGTCACCCTCAGCCACGGTAATCTTTCCGCCAACATCGATTCCATACTGAGCTACCTTGAACTCACCGAGCAGGATAGCATTCTCAATGTGTTGCCCTTCTACTACTCCTATGGCAACTCCATACTACATACCCATCTTGCGGTGGGTGGTTCATTGATATTGGAAAACAGTCTTGCCTATCCGCACCGCGTCATGGAGAAGATGGCCAGTGAAGCGGTGACTGGTTTTTCAGGTGTACCCTCAACATTCGCCCTGTTACTTGGCCGGGTGAATATCAGAGATTACGGCCTCACAAATTTGCGCTATATCACGCAGGCTGGTGGTGCGATGGCGCCTGCACTGGCTGACAAGTTATCCTCTGCACTACCCGATACTGAGCTGTTCATTATGTACGGTCAAACCGAAGCGGGTGCAAGATTGACCTACCTGCCACCTACGATGCTTAAAGAAAAGCGAGGCTCTATCGGTATAGCCATACCCAATACAACAATTGAAGTGCGCAGTAAGGAGGGGAAAGTTACCCAACCCGGAGAAACTGGAGAGATCTGCGCTTTTGGTAAGAACATCATGCAGGGCTATTGGAAAGACAGTGAGAAAACAGCCGAAATTATCAAGAACGGCTGGTTGTATACCGGTGATTTGGCACATACCGATGTTGATGGATACCTTTATATCGATGGCCGGTCATCAGACATGATCAAAAGTGGCGCTAACCGGATCAGCCCAAAAGAGATTGAGGAGGTTATCCAGGAGATAGACCAAGTCCTGGAGGTCGCTGTTATAGGTTGCCCCGATGAAATGCTTGGAGAGGTCATAAAAGCTTATGTGGTACTGAAAAAAAACAACAGCCTCGAAAAAAGGGTGATCCAACGTCACTGTAAGAGTAATCTTGCACTCTACAAAATTCCCAAAACAATAGAGTTTATTGAAGAGCTGCCCAAAACAGCCTCAGGTAAGATACAGAAGTTTCTATTACAAAAATAGAAACACACACTGAACACAGGACCACGATAACTTAGGCCGATGGAGTTATGAGTTGAATCTCACATGAGCCCAAGCGGTTAGGTTAATAGAACAATCTAGCAGAATAATATCTGGAGAATAGCAAATGCATGCTTTAGCTGAACGGTACGAAAATGAAATCATTAATTTCGACCGTGACAAAGAGGTTGAGAGAATCTGTGAAACAATGCGCAACATCATGCGCTCTAAGTTAAGGCGACGCGGTGTCGTTGTAGCGGTATCAGGTGGCATTGACAGTTCTGTATCGGCTGCCCTGGCAGTCACAGCATTCGGTGCCAAAAAGGCCTTTTTCATTCAGCTCCCAGAAGTGGATTCAGCAGAGGATACACAATCCCGGGGCAGCCAACTGATTGAACACCTCGGTGTCGAACATACTACCCACAACATTGCAGCAACACTGGATGCTATTGGTTGCTACGATGCCAGGGATGAGGCGATTATAAAGACCTTTCCTGAATATACTGATGGCTGGAAAAACAAGATTGTCATAAAAGGTGGACTCAACGGCCAGGTTAATCACTTCATGCTGGTGGTCCAAGACCCCCATGGTCAGATGCATGAGAAGCGTCTGGATCTCAGAGAGTACCTTCAGATTGTCGCCGCCACCAATTACAAACAGCGTATCAGAAAAAGTATCGAGTATTATCATGCTGACCGATTAAACTATGCGGTCATCGGCACACCCAACAGACTCGAATATGACCAGGGGTTTTTCGTGAAAAATGGTGATGGCTCAGCTGACTTGAAACCGATCGCCCATTTATATAAAACCCAGGTCTACGCACTGGCGAAACACTTGGGCCTGCCCGAATCGATCTGTAATGCTATACCAACCACTGACACTTACAGCTTACCGCAAGGACAGGACGAATTTTACTTTGCACTACCCTATCAAGAGATGGATAAAGCGCTATGGGCGCATAATGTTGGTGCTTCCGCAAGCGACTTGGCCAGCATGCTCAAAATCTCTGAAGAACAGGCAAAGTTTGTTTTCCAGGATATTGATAATAAGCGTAAGACCACCCATTATCTACACGCCAAGCCCTATTTGATCGATTCGATTCCTGAGCTAGGGTTGTAGAGAATTAATATAGGGTTTAGCCCAGCAGCATAAGCCTGTCGAACGAAGCAGAACATCAGTTATTTGGAATGTATTTCTTATTCTGTTGTCGTTTGAATTAACTTTTCACACTGCTTTCTAATTCCAGAGGGCAGTGAACATGACTTATGTACCTTTAGGTCAAGATGCACACCAACCAGTTCACTATTTGCTACTTCCTGCATTGAATCCACCCTGTACATAACATGAAGAAAGCGAATAGCTTTATTCTTTACTTCAATTATCCGTGATTTTATGAGCAATGGATCACCGACAAACACCTCTAATCTATAATTAGTGATCTGCTTCAACGCAGCCATACCCTTACTATTCATACTCATATAATTGGATGTTAAGCCGACTATCGTGAATAGTTGCCATGTTGCCTCATCAAATTTTGCTGCATACCACTGAACATTCATGTGTCCCATATGATCTAGCTGATTTGGATAAACGATCCCTCTATATGTTTCGAACATACTCATGTGTCTCGTTGCCATTAATTCAGGAATACGCTGATATTTACCGCCAGTTTCTTCATATGGATTTATAATTTAATTACATAAGAAAATTTTAATGCTTAAATATATAAGCGTAGCCATGCCGCTGTATTCAGTATTTCAGAATACGCTTACCCTCTGAAATACATGGATTTTGTTTTGCTTTTTATTAATACAGTGACTAACCTTACTGATTGTGGAGTTTAATCAAAAACCCACATATATAAATTATCAGTACTTTGAATACTAATTATAATTCCAAATCGTAAATGTGGCAGGAGAAGATAAATGACGACATACAATAATAGACTTGGCAATATCTGCATTTTTTGTACAGGCACGATACTAGCGACGCTTGCTGTCGTAACTGCATCAGTCCTGGTCTGGTTAGCTCTTATGTAACCATTAGGCTACCGGCGTCCCCACATTGTCTTGTTGGTGGGGTTAGCCAGAAAATAATGGCATGGATGCCAATCTTACCTCTTGTGATAATCCCACTTGTGTCACTATATACTATATCGCTGCTAATTCAGTGATGGTGATGATTGCCTTCTCCATACTGAGTCCGCAATATCTGGTCATTATTTAAATCCCACTATCAAAGAAAGTCGACCCAAGATGCAGGCAGAGGGCGAGGCAGTACCGCACCCTTCAAAAGGTAAGCCTATTTAACAATCACTTATTCTTTTGAAATGTGCAGCAACCTGGATAGCAATTTTTATTTAGCCGCCAACTGAATATGTCGCAGTTAGTTGCCTAGTTTTTACGGCTATATCCGGATTTCGCAACGACATAATATTCAATCGAGTGCAGCATAGTATAGCCTTGTAGGCATTTACAGTGTACGAAAT
>JAIVEQ010000122.1 GCA_023838465.1 Candidatus Thiodiazotropha sp. | reverse complement strand
CAAAACCTCGGTGCAGGTAGTGTTGTACGTGGGTCATAATTCGATGCAAATTATAGGGCTAGGTGGGTCATATTTGGGTGCAATTCAACAGGTAACGGATAAAATGTGGTACCAGGATACGCTCAGCCTGTCCTTCTACCAGAATTGCTGCATCTGCAAAAAACAAATCGCAATGTGTAGCTTTCAAGTATCGGGAAACAAAGCGCTGTGTGCCATCATCCTCGCCAAATGCATCCGAAAGATTAGCCACCGTCGTTACAGGCGTTTCAACCGGCACATTTGCTGGCCGCCTTCTAAAGTATCGTAGACACTTAAAATCCGCCTCGTGTGCCAAGTGACTGGAATGCGTGCTAACGACAAGCTGTGTTGAAAGCGCCTTGTTGTCGCCCAAGTGCTTGTTCTTTCGCAAAAGCGCGTAAGCTTTCTTTATAAAGACCTGCTGCACTTGCGCATGTAGGTGCGCTTCCGGCTCCTCAACCAGTACAAGATGAAGGGGCGGAGTCTTTTCTAGGATATCTTCGGGTTCCAAACTTACAGCAGCTTTTCCCACCCGCATCCAATCATCACGGAAACTCATGAGCATGAACACCATCGATATCAAATTCTGATATCCGAGTCCGGAGTAGTCTTCTGGCAACATCAAAGGGGTTTGTTCGGCACCAGACGATGCAGCCAACTCATATTGTACGGCAGAACGATGACGCAATCCGTCGGTAGCTTGCAGTTGCGTCTTAATCTTTAAGCGAGGATCAGCTAGGCCAGGATACCCAAGGCTTTGCAGTTCGTCGATAGCATCTTTGAATCCTGCCTCCAGTTTCTCATCAAAAGTTGTTTCGGCTTTCTGGATCGCCGAAAGTGCTCCGAGATCAGATGCATCCGGCGCTTTATCGGGTGAAAGGTGGCGATTGTAATAGCTGCGCAATTGTTCCGAGAGTTTTCTTTTTATCCGTCTCGGTTCGGGGCTTTCAGGATAGTCACTTTTTCCCCG
The DNA here is from genome assembly GCA_023838465.1 of Candidatus Thiodiazotropha sp. Taxonomy (GTDB): domain Bacteria; phylum Pseudomonadota; class Gammaproteobacteria; order Chromatiales; family Chromatiaceae; genus Thiodiazotropha. The sequence goes on along the minus strand of JAIVEQ010000122.1, from coordinate 3,586 downwards.
AGGGTCGATTCCCCCTGCATCAGAAAGCTCACGCTGCGCCGATATCTCATCGATACGAATCAGATTAACAAGCGGATCGCTGTCTAGGGCAGCTTGAAGTTCGGTTAATACCTGCGGTTTTGCTTCTCCATCATTGGGGAGTTCTAGTTTCTCCGGATTTAGAACGTAAGCGCGCACCTTGAATAGTTCTGAGAATCGTCGTCCAATAAAATGGAGCATGCTTTTCGGCCACAGTTTCAGTGCTTTCTCTTCGTCCGATCCTTTTGAAGCAACCATAGCCATTTCGTTAGCTGCTTTTCTAGCACTGACAAACTCCTGATAAAATCTGGCTAATTCTTTCGGTTCATAGCGAAGCCGTAATCCGAGAACCCCACCTTTCCATTCTAGGGTGGGGATAAGGTCAACAACATGATGCAATTCGTCGTCAGCCACATCAAACCATAAATCCATCATTGGCATAAGGCTCACCAGTTCTTCTAGGGCAGGCTCATAATCCTCTTTTGCTTTTTCCCAAACAGTTCCGAGCTGGTCGAGCTTCGGCCAGTTGGATAAGGTGATGTCCCTGAACGTGAGTTTCTTTGTGTCCAGTAAGAAGAACCGCAAAGCCACCATCGCAGAAGTCTTTCCACTATTATTCGCGCCTACGAAAATGGTTGTCTCATCATCAAAGTCAATATGAGTTGAACGTAATCTGCGGAAATTCTGAATCTCGATAAACTTAATTTTCATTCATTCAATCCATGTTCGATTATTATGTGGTACTCAGATCTGAGTCAATTAGCTGGCACCTATTTCACAGATAGACAAGTCGCCGATCCAAGTGGCTCCGGCATTAAAAGCTATTATTAATGAAAATCTACCCCATCCAAAAAGAGGTATGGCCGGTAAAACTGTGAAATTCCCCATTCCACGCCTAACCTATTAATAACTATTCAGAATATCAAAAATGACTACTACAGTTTATCTGATGACGTTGGCTTCTTCACATGAGTAAGATGTTCTTTAAAATCCATGTACAGCCGATCCTGCGTTTCGATGCGTGTTTCGAGTTGAACAATGGTGGCTCCACTGTCTGTTAATTCTTGCACTGTAAGATGATGCTGCTCGAGCAGATTCTCATGCTCAGTCTGTAGAGTAGTGTAATTTTCTTGCATCTTTTCCAGGTCAGACTCAAGCTTTGCCTGCATTGATGTCAATTTATCCATGGATGAGTGGGAAGTTTGTAGTTCACGCTTTAGAACCTTTGTGCTCTTTTGACTTTCTTTTAATTCCGTTGATAAACGAGCATTGTCTTTGTTGAGTTGGGTTAACTCATTCTGCTTAACAATCAATGTCTGAGCTTGTTGTCGGGCATCGGCTTGCAGTTGCTGAATTTGTTGCTCGTGTTGACGGATATCCTGATCGCGTTGCTCTTTTACCGAGTGTCGATAGTGCTCAAGACTCACCCTGGCGTGCTTGTGTTTATCTTCAAGTGAATTAATTGATTGATCTTTGTCCTTTATTCTTATCTCAAGCTCACTAATGACTTTGGCATTTTCCCTGACTTGTGCTTTCAACTCGGTTAGCTGTTCCTGGATATCTATATGGGCCTTCTTCTCATCGGAAAGCTTGTCTTCCCGATTGGCTAGTTTTGAAAGGGAATCATCGAGTGCTTGTTGGATTTCAGCGATTTTCACTTCGGACCGACTGACTTCTTCTTTATGGTGTGACTCCGCTGACTCAATTATTTCAGCGGCTTCCTCACGCAGATGACGAGCTAGACGCACGACGATTTCTTTCAGATTCTCACTCAGGAGTTCCTCGTCATCAAGACGACTGCCTTCTGCTTCAGACAACTCCTTCAAGTAGCGGGAAATGGTGGTTTTTGAACCGGTATTACCCAGTTCGATACGTACTGCATCGATCGTGGGACGTATGCCTTTTGCAATCAATGCATCTCGCGCCTGCTCAACAAGTACTTTGCTTATCCCGCCGCGTGCCATAGTAACTCCGCCAATTTCATAACATAATACGTAATATGTATATACAGTAAGCATAGACCTGTCAAGTTAGATAATATTATGCTATATATACAGAGGATAATATTGATTTATCCGATGTTAAACCGATTTTCGCGATCAACATCCCCATTGAAAGGTATGAAATCCCCGAACAGCGCGACTGTGGCGATCAACCCTCTGGAGAAGAAAGGCAATGACTGACGCCAGCACAGCCGAATCACTGCAGCGGTACCTGTATGCGGCGACCCGGGAGAACACCCGGCAAAGCTACCGCGCTGCGATCGAGCATTTTGAGGTGACCTGGGGCGGGTTCCTGCCAGCGACCGCCGACCAGATCGCCCACTATCTGGTCGACCATGCCAAAACCCATGCGGTTAGCACCCTACGCCAACGCCTCGCGGCCCTGGCCCGCTGGCATCAGGATCAAGGTTTCCCCGACCCGACCAAAGCTCCACTCGTCAAAAAAGTGATCAAGGGTATCGCCGAGGAGCACCCATATAAGGAACGCCAGGCCAAACCCTTGCACTTGGAGCAACTACAAACCACGGTCACCTGGCTTGAGCAGCAACTGAGCCAGGCGCAGCAGAACAATCAGTGCAACCAGGTACTACAGGGCCTGCGCAATCGAGCGATGCTGTTGATGGGTTTCTGGCGGGGGTTTCGCAGCGATGAACTCTGCCGCCTACGTATCGAACACATTGAAGCCGTACCGGGTAAGGGCATGACGCTGTTTCTGCCCCGATCAAAATCGGATCGTCAGAACCGAGGGCGATCCTACCCCGTGCCCGCCCTGAGTCAATTGTGTCCGGTCACGGCCTATCTGGACTGGATCAACGCCGCTGGGTTGTCCGAGGGTCCAGTGTTTCGAAGCATTTCGCGCTGGGGCCAGGTCAGCGATACCCCGATCCATCCGGACAGTGTGAACGCTATCCTAAAATCCCTCTGGAAAGACGCTGGCCTGAACGATGCGGATCGCTATTCCAGCCATTCGCTACGCCGGGGCTTTGCTAATTGGGCCAGCGCACACAATTGGGATTTGAAATCGCTGATGGACTATGTCGGCTGGCAGGATCCGAAATCAGCTCTACGTTATCTAGATTCTGTATTTCAGGATACACAAACTCGGATCGAACAAGATCTTGTCATCTCTTTGCCTGGACACTCGGAGATATCCAGTACTGAGATCATTGCCGACTTTCGGCTGGAGCCCTTCCATAAGCGGGTGCGCAGCCTAAAAAAAATCCGGGAACACTTAGTGCAGCACTGCTTAAAACGTTTTGGTGCGCAAGCCATGGATGGTCGTTCTGACCGATACCAGCTTTGGGTTGCGCACAAAGACGCCGATCATCTGAATGAGATCATGGATGACCTGTTGCATGAAATGCACATCATGGCGAATGATCGCGACTGTTTCATCGAGGTGTCGCTCAAAGATCCACAGACGAAACTCACCTGGGATTGATTTTCAAACAAATCACTTAAATGGATTACTACAATGGGGTCCTGGGGATTTTCCGTCTTAAAAAGACATAATCCGCTGTAGCCCGTGCCAGCCGGGGCTTTCAGAGGGGTATTAACTTAGTCCT
>JAIVEQ010000121.1 GCA_023838465.1 Candidatus Thiodiazotropha sp. | reverse complement strand
GACCAAGAAAATGTCTTGGCATGAAAACACCTAATCAGGTATTTTTAGGAATCAACCCACCGGTTGCACTTGCGAGTTGAATCCGCGTAATAAATAGAACCCTATTTCAGCATATTAAATAAATCGATCGATCTCATTTATTCCACCAGACTTAAATTCCAGGCCTAAGGTATCAATCTAAACAGGTCATCATGTAGACTTTATTGCGAAATGGTTTTCAATGCCTGTATCCGTCGAAATGTTTTACACTATGAAAAGAATGTATCTTGCAGCATGGTTGCAACCCATTGATTACTTGTAATTCAATCATGAATGGCGCCAATCTTGCACGACTGTCTCTGAGGGTAATCAAGGCGTCAGAGATAGTCATTAAATGACTAAAGCTTCATTGAAAAGGAAGAATTCGGACTTGATTCAACCCGTTGTCAGAAACAACGAGGGGTAAACAATCATGCTGATGTTCAACCTTTTTACAGAGTACCAATTCGCTGGAGAAACCAAACAAGCGCCGCAGCTCTATCCTGACGAAGTACTGAAATCAGAATGGAATCCGGTGTTGGATGAAATTCACTCTTCACTTCATGATGATGACGAAAGTGCCAATAATCCGGACAGCCATTCAAAAAAGCATAACAGCCAAAGGGCTGGATAAAGGCCATCATCCAGCTTCAGCAGAGTAGATATTCATAGGGTCTTAGAAACAAATGGCAGAAATGAAACGCTTTACGTCGAAATCAGCGATCCAAGTACATAAGCCCATCTTCTTACAGGCTACTTTGAGAGTATAGGCTGTTCCCACCAGACCTTTGAACCGGCTCTCAAAATGCTACGTCATGTTCTGCGTCTGCGCACAGGCTCTGGAGAATACGTCCCTTGGGCCAGCGAAACCGCAGTCGCGGATGTTGGACTGAAAACTAAAACAAGTGAGTCTTCGATCTCGTGATGTCTTTTAGGCGTCCCAGGCCTAAAAGACACTCGATCTTTGACAACCTATTAGTGCCCCGGACGGTCCTGGTCACTGACACTACGTGATCACATCGCAAGCTCGTGACCACTCCGCCGTCAGTTCCCAAATGACTGGACGCCGTGTTCGGATGCTCGCTTTGCATCCCCTCTGGCGCAAGGCACGACGGGTCTACAGTCTCGCCTCACGCCTACCGGGGACTAACCGCCTCGGCTTTCAGCCTTCCTTGGCGCTCAGCGACGGTCTGATCGAAGCGCTTGAAAACTCAGATCGACGGCTTGCTCGCCAGGGTTATGAATGAACTCATACTGCCCAAATCGTTGCGGCATGGCCGATGCCTGCCGCCACTCGACAAAAGCCACGTCGTCGATATCCAAAGTGACTTTGCGGCCAGTGCTGGGCGGCTCCAGCACAAAATAGAAATTGACCATATCCCCGATTAATGGACCCGCTTGCAAAGCAGATTCCGGGATAGGCCAATCAATCTGATGCCAAGCACCGTCAGCTGGCAGTGCGAAAGGTTCGGTAATACTCGCTATCAGCTCTGACTCAGGGTCGGCGGTGGGATCGGTATCATCAAAATCATAAACATCTAAGCGGATCGCCGCCGCAGAGGTGCCCTCCATTCTGGCCATAAAACGCAATGAATAGCTAGGAGCCGGATCGAGCGGTAGGCCACTGTTGTCCTGCAATTCATAGATGCGGTGGGTTTTCAGTGGCACCCGTGCGACCGGTCGAATCAATACCGCGCTCTGATTGGAATCAAATCGTGTCAATTGCAGAAACCATTCACCGGATGCGGCGTCTCCGACGATGACCTGCTTACGGGTACCCGCGGTGCCCCAGTGAATACCGCCTCTGCTGTCTTCGTTGGCGAGCCAATCCTCAAAACTGCCCCGGCCGAACAGATCTCGGCCAATCAGAACCGGGGACGCCACATTTTCATCGAGGCCCAAACGTGCATCCAGCAAGACTGCATCGTTAAGCGCATAGGTTTCACCCGCTGCCAATGTCACGCTACGCGCTTCTTGCATGGGTTCTACAGCGGTCAACACGGCGGTATTTCTTTGCAGCGTAAAATTGGGAAGGGTGGTATCGGCATCGGGTTTGGCTACAAACGCTTTGACAGCGTTGTCTGCCGGATCGCGCGCGCTTTCTGCCTGCATCAGGCTGGACTCCCAGATATGCAATAAAGTTCTTTCGGCGGCTGATCCATAGACCAGGGCGGGACGGTAATCGACAATTTCGAATGGCACCAGCTGTGCTTCGATAGGTACGTTGCCTTGCCAGATAACCCGCACAAAAGCACTCGGAAAGGTGACCAAGAAGTCCTGATCAAAAATAAAATTGCCGAGGCTGTAGACAATCAGCCGGTCTTTATACCATTCCACTCCCTGCAACACATGGGGATGGTGACAAATGACAATATCAGCACCCGCGTCAATGGCTAAGCGGGCATTTCGTTTCACACTGGTCGAAGGCGCTTCCTGGTATTGAAAACCCGAATGCAATTGTACGATCACAGCATCCACGGATTCTTTTAAAGCCTCAATGCTGGCTGGCGATTCACGCGAACTCCACAGAGCCGCTCCGCCGTGTCCTCGCCTCGCTACCCAATCTTGCATTTCAGGATAGACTGTTGTCAGCGAACTCCAAGCCGCTGCCCTTTCTGGGTCAGAAAGCGAAGACTCAGCTTCTTTATATAAATTCCAGGCCGTGCCAATGCGCCGCGCTTGCGCTGGAACCGACCACGAAGCACCTGAATAAGACCAAATGCGCAGCTCATATTGCCAAGCCTCCGCGGGTGACAGATCAGCCGGTATGGCGTCTTCGTCCGTAGGATAATTATCGTTCACAAAAGAGCCAGTCACGCTGGTCCAGGATAATATCCCGATACGGGTGCTCCCAACTGTCATCGTGAGCGGTGCGTAAGCATCAATATCGTTCACCGATGCGCCGGTAAACGCTAGCTGATGGCCGTTCATCGCATCAATGGTTTGCTGGAGGCCGGGTTCCTTATAGTCGCGAGTATGATTATTCGCCAGCACGACAGCGTCTACTGCCAAGGCTTGCAGGGCGGCCATTGTTTCGGGGCGCGCATTGAGAATAAAGCGCTTGCCAGGATAGGCCAACGATTCCGGCAGATTGCTGACCGTAGTTTCCAGATTAACAGTTCTAAGATCCGCTGCGCGAAAAGCATCTTTGATATGTTTGATGACAGACAAAGCCCCACTTGCCGTGTCGGATGTCGGGATCTGCGGCTCGCCCGAAGTCGGGTTTTCATAACGCCGCCCGAACATTACATCGCCGCTCGCATGTAAAACCCAGCGCAGTCCGCCCAGTTTGCTGCGAAGTGTTACAGCCACCAAGCTGTTGGCGTCATCCGGCCCAAGAACTATCGGCTCGGACAGATAATCCGAAGCAGACACCACTACCAGACTAGGGCCGGTCAATGCCTCAAAGCTTACCTGGCCATCGCTGTCGCTGAGTTTGTTATCCGCGCCAAGCACCGCGGACGCACCGGTAATCGGCTGCCCTTCCTCGCTAAGCACCTGCAAAGTGACTGGGAAAGGCGCTGGCGTCAATGGCCCAGGATCAGTGCTACTGCTACCGTTGTCACCGCCGCCCCCACAGTTCGCCAACAAGGTCAACAATAAAAGAAAGCCTCCCAAGCGCAGAAGCAGAGTGAAGGCACGTCTGTTTAATAGGATTTCCATCATTATTTATCTATCCAGATCTTAATAGCGCTGTACGGTATACCATCAGAGCAGATAATCAAATAATCCGGACAGCCATTCAAAAAAGCATAACAGCCAAAGGGCTGGATAAAACTATCATCCAGCTTCAGCAGAGTAGTTATTCATAGAGTTTTAGAAACAAATTGCAGAAATGAAACGCTTTACGTCGAAATCACCGATCCAAGCACATAACCATCCCTCAGCCAGGACTGATCATCTACTTCATTAGAGGATTATTCGTGTAACACTACATCAGTAACTGTTGGCAAGCAGAAAGATTCGGTGTCCTACGATAGCCTATCTTTTGACAGGTCACTTTGAGGGTATAGGCTGTTCCCACCAGGCCTTTGAATCGGCTCTCAAAATGCTGTGCCATGTAAAGCCAGTGTTTTGGATCAATTTGCAACCGTTCAAGGATCGGGGGGCTGGTCCTTGGGAATAAAACCTGGTTTGTTTTCCCGTATCACCCGCCCACTCCAATCGACCAGTTCAAGATAATCGATAAGTCGGAAAGGCAATCCCTTGGACATCGCTGCACGAGGATGGCCGACGAATGGGAGAAGCTGTGTCGGCTGAGAGGGTTGGCCTTTAGAACGGGTGGCACGTTGTAATTGTGCTGACCGCTCTGCAATAGCGGTGTACTCGGATTGCTCTGGGGTTTGCGCCATCCCGACCCTGATAGGATTGAGATCGACATAGGCCATGCAAGCCACCAATGCCTTCTCATCCAATAAGGCCTGGGACTTGAACCGCCTCTCCCAGAATCGTCCGCTACAGCCGTCTTCTCGATTGGCATTCCTGGCAATGGATTCAATTAAACAACGCATGAACCAACTGATATCCATCAGGCGAGATCGCCATTTGATTACTTGCTAGTCCAACACCTGCTGTTCGATCGATGAGAGCGATTCGCCCTTGAGGTAACGCTGAGAGAATAGGGAGCCTTGATAAAGTCGGTGCCAGCGTTCAATGACCTGCCATCCGCTCCAGCCCTCAGCCGTCTCCCGATCGATAAAAAGGGCTATATCCGGATTTCGCAACGACATAATATTCAATTATGTGCAGCATAGTATAGCCTTGTAGGCATTTACAGTGTACGAAA
>JAIVEQ010000120.1 GCA_023838465.1 Candidatus Thiodiazotropha sp. | reverse complement strand
CTAAATTTCGTACACTGTAAATGCCTACAAGGCTATACTATGCTGCACATAATTGAATATTATGTCGTTGCGAAATCCGGATATAGCCTATAAAAAGCCGAGCAAAGACCCTGATTCAGCAAATAGTGATAACTTCGTTTATTCGATAAATTTTGATAGTAAATCAGGTGGCTTTGTAATACGAAACGAAGATGGTAAAGTCATTGAGGGCAAACCAGTCAATTTCCCCCAAGAACCCTTACCAGTTGATGCAATTATTAATGTTCACACTATTATTGAGGCAAAGGGATCTTGTCTGGTTATATTCAATGGAAGGGTTTACAACCTCTGTTTCCACTAAATATCAATCATAGTGACTCTTCACCTATATGGATATGTGGTGAAGATTGACTCCACTGAATAAAGGCTTACAGATATATAAAGATCTATCAATTCACTTTGCTATTTCCAATAATATTCAAGCATGCATCTGATTTTTTCTACTTTATAAAATCCTTGTCAGTCACATTTCTGCAAATATCAATGGCACAAGCAATTCATCACCACTCAACCCCCCATGCACCCCCACCAGTTCGTAACGCCTCTCCTGTGCCAACCAATCCTTGATTGTGTAATTCTCCTGCATCAATAGCAGACGATCGCCTATACGCTGAATCAATTGAGGATGAGGCTCGCCCAAACCGAACCAACTGTTCTCAATCAGTTCGGTGGCTGTATAGACTGCTGCCTGCCCAGCAAATTCGCTTTTCACATAGTCATCAAAGGCATTTTCACAACCGGGTCGTAAATAGCAGTAGGCAGCACGTGGCTCTCCACAGAGTGGCACACTGAGCAGCCTGAGTAGTTCCGGATGATCATCGAGGCAGAGTCTGTCTGATGGTTTGGTATCGATCTGACCATGATCGGCACAGATGATAAGCAGGCTATCGGTGCCACGACAACGTTGCAGCAGATCGTTAAAGGCCTGGTCTATCTCCAGCAGGTGCTGCCGTGCCGCTTCGCTCCAGATGCCATACTGATGTCCGATATTGTCTAGATCCGGCCAGTAGGCATACAGGTATCTCTTACCCTTGTTGTGCAGGGTATCAACAATCTGATCGGTCAGATCTGTCAGATTGCTGTGGCTCAGCAAACGGGATTTTCCCAGATGTGCGAGATTGAAATCCGATTGGGCAATAAGCTTGGGTGAGAGGGTGACACTCTCTACATCAATCCAGTCGGAAAAAGCGCGATGTCCCAGCAAGGCCCAGGTATCGATTCCGGCCTGCCTCAATCCGACACCGCCGTATCTTGCCCTTCCCGGCAATACGGCCAGCAGTGCCCCCAGTTCCCTGAAGTAAATATGCCAACCTGTAAGGCCATGCTGCTGAGGCGCGTCACCCGTGAGAAAGGTGGTGACTGCGGTTGCGGTCGTTGGCGGGAACACCGAGGTCATACTGCCTTTTAGATGGGCATTCAGATGGCTTGCTTCAGGGTGCGCCTGAAGATAGTTCATGCCTAACCCATCCACTACCCAGAGCACAACCTGACGGTACTCACCGATCTGCTCCGAAGTGAGTAAGTCGAGCTGTCGATAAGCATGCTTCGAACCGCCCATGGCTTCTTGCAATGAGGCCATCAAATTGACAATACTGCCGCCATTGTAGTCAGGAAGACGCATGAGTCATTGTTACCCATAAAGGTGATACATCGTGATTCATTGTACATTTTTCGGTATTCTCTAAAAGTATACGTTTGTGGGTTGTCTACTGAGGGTTCCAGGCTTGTGGCTACAAAAGATGATGATCGTCCTGCATCCATAGATGAAGCGACAAGACTGGCCACCACCAAGGGCTTGGATAATCCTGCTGATTCCGATTCGACCGATCCGATCACGGATTCGGTGCGTTCCGCTACCGAGGCATTGACCGCAATTTCCGAGGAGATAGCTAACTCAACCTCAGCGGCAGTCACGATCGGCTCGGTACTGAAAAACCGCTTTGTGCTCGAGGAGATGTTGGGACGCGGTGGTATGGGTGTTGTCTATAAGGCAAGGGATCTGCGAAAGGTCGAGGCAATGGATAGGGAGCCCTATATCGCAGTCAAAGTGCTATCGAAGGATTTCCAAGCCAATCCAGACTCCTTCATTGCACTGCAGCGAGAGAGTAAAAAGGCCCAACAGCTGGCCCATCCCAATATCGTCACCGTCTATGATTTTGACCGCGACGGTCCAAATGTCTTCATGACCATGGAATTGTTGGAGGGTGAGCCTCTTGATCAGCTGATCCGGCGTCTGCGCCCAGGGACACTGCCCACCGAACAAGCCCTTTCGATCATTCAGCAGATGAGTCGTGCACTGGCCTATGCCCACTCGGAAAAGATCGTTCACTCCGACTTTAAACCGGGAAATATCTTTCTGACCTCAAAAGATGTCGTAAAAGTAGTCGATTTCGGCATCGCCCGCGCGGCAAAGGGCTCTGACCGGGTTGTTGAGGATGCAACGATATTTGATCCGGGTTCCCTCGGCGCTCTGACACCGACCTATGCGAGTTGCGAAATGCTTGAATCCGGGGAGCCGGACCCTCGAGATGATGTCTACGGTCTGGCCGTGGTGGCCTATGAGCTGCTTGTCGGGAATCATCCATTCGATCGTAAACCAGCCACTTATGCACGGGATCTGGAGCTTGAACCGAAACGCCCCAAGGAGTTGTCCAAAGAGATCTGGAATGCTATCTCCCATGCCTTGGAGTTTGAGCGTGAAAAACGTACAGCCGATGCTACCCAGTTTCTCAAGGAGATGGCCGGGCCCCGTACCGGACGGGACAAGGTACGACCCAAATGGCTGATTCCGCTCGTTGCGTCTGCGGCTCTCGCCCTGATCGTTATTGTTGGATCACTGCTGATTTCTGGTCAGAACAACGGTGTTCAACCGGAGGGGGTTCTTGAAGAGACCTCTACCCTCGACCCCGATCTACGAGAAAGAGTGGAAAATCTACTTGAGGTGGCGGAGGTACATATGATGGTTGGCCGTATGCTCGAACCACCCGGCAGCAGCGCCTACGATGCCTATCAACAAGTGTTGGCCATGCACCAGCACAACAAACAGGCCAATCAGGGTCTGCAACAGCTAGGCAATCAAATTGAAGAGAGTGTCAGAGAGGCGATACAGGTGGGTAAGCCAGAAGCAGGACAAAAGCTGTTGGATAAGGCTCTTGATGCCCTCCCCCGGCATCAGGGATTGATTGAACTGCAGAAAGAATTGTAAGACAGGTCACAAAAATAAACTGCTATTTAGAGAGGATCCTTCGGGAAATGTAGGGTGCGGACCTGACGCATCGTACATAGCTGCAGGTGTGTAGTTATTCAACATTATTGCTGAGAAGCATCCAGCCATTTGCAGTCAGCATTGACACAGGCCAATACCTCTTTCCACACCTCCTCCCAACAACAGGCATGGGTAAAATCCTCTAACAGAATGAACTGGCTGTTTGACTGGTTTTTCAGTGCCTCCCGAATAATCTGTGGAGGTATATTCTTATCCTTTCCTCCTGCCAAGTGGTACTGCCTGATCCCGATTGGCAGGGCCTGCATCGATTCGGGGTTTAACGAGCCGTGTAGGGGGTCATAATTGTGATAACTGGCCCAGGCTTTAATATCCAGATTTCCAGCCAAGGAGACGACAGTACTGGTCTCTGGGAATCTTTGAGCCAACAACATGGCTAGTCCACCCCCCCCACTGAAGCCAAATATTTTCAATGTCGAGTAGTCAAAATCATCCATCACTCCACGCAGTGCCAACGCCATACTGTCGACCACCTGAGACGAGTAACGAGCTGAGGTCCAGAGAGCGGGTATGCAGGGAGACTGTCTTGACTGGCCGTGATAACAGGGGCGTCCCAGATAGATACTGGGTGCTTTGTCCAATGCCATCAACGCTAATCCCACTGGATTTCGCGGCGTGGGATCCTGAGCGACCAAAAATCCACCCACCCACGGAGTGCCGTCCCCGCCCAGGTAGACGTGTAGCGTGGATGAAGCTTGCTGCCCATCATTGTTGAAGATGACATGGGTAAATCCCTTACCTGGTATCTCAGCTCTGTGGAAGCCATACGCCTCTGCTACTTGGTCGAATCGAAGACTTGGACTTGTACAGGCAGTCAGTAAAATCGATGTTGCAATGCAAAAAAGTAGTGAATATGTCATAGATAGTGTTGTTAGGCGTTTCCACGGGGATGTGAATTGTCTATCCTTATTCGAGAGGCTGAACTCACTGTATTGGGATATACCATGTTACATATTCATTCAAGGAAGCAAACGCTTCATATCAAACCCTTGCCTTTGATTGCTAGCACAATCCTGGCTGCCTTTATATCTCTTACCGGTTGTCAGTCGCAGACTACCCGACAGATGACAGGCAATGTTTCGGCTCCCGTTACGGGCAATTCAGACAAATTTTTGATTATCGATTGCCTCCTTCCGGGCCAGGTACGTAAGTTGGGGTCTAATATGACCTACATCTCACCAAGAAGGCCGGTTAAAACGACCGCCTCAGCGTGCGAGATCCGTGGTGGTGAATACGTAGCCTTTGATCGGGCAGACTACAGGACCTCCCTGCATGTCTGGCTACCTCAGGCGCAGGAAGGCGATCCTATCGCCCAGAACTATGTGGGTGAGATTTATGAAAAGGGTCTGGGTATCCAACCCGATTATGCTACAGCTGCAGCCTGGTACGGTAAGGCTGCCGACCAGGGTAACTCAAGAGCACGAATCAACCTGGGTTTTCTCCACGAAAAGGGATTGGGTGTCGAAAAGGATCTGGCTCAGGCACTCAACTGGTACCGCAAGGCATCCGGTCTGGAGGACG
>JAIVEQ010000119.1 GCA_023838465.1 Candidatus Thiodiazotropha sp. | reverse complement strand
TAAATTTCGTACACTGTAAATGCCTACAAGGCTATACTATGCTGCACATAATTGAATATTATGTCGTTGCGAAATCCGGATATAGCCCAAAAAAATGGACTATGCCGATTCGAAATTGGAAAATAGCACTCAATCGTTTTATGATCGAATTCGAAGACCGATTAAAGGACTTCGTTTAAACAAGGGCAGTTACACAGAATTATTTACAGGCTCTCAACTCAACAGGGTAAGAGTATTTATAATTATTTTACTCAATAGTCTTCTCACCAAATAGTGGAAACCCATCTCTCAGTATCTGCTCTTTGACATCTTTTGTAAGGAACAATGCAGGTACTTCTAAATCAATCTGTTTACAGTGACGAGCCATTACCTTCATAGCCTCTTGCTGTGTGTAACGTGGCCGTGTAAAAAAGTCACCTGTTTCATCGGTTATCAACCATTTATCCATCTGTCGACGAATATGCAAACGTGGTTCTTTTGTAGAGATCTTGGTGCTGCTGATCTTCAGACTCCACTGATGACAGAGTCGCTGTAAAACCCGAGGTATCTCTTTGTCATACAGACGTTTAACAGGATTCAGTTGTTTGAAATAGTGAGATTCCTGTACTTCACCTCGGGTCCACGCAATGCCATCAAAGTCTTGATGAGCGGTGTGGAGGAGTATGAGTTTGAGCGCCAATCCAACCCACTCCTTGCGAAAGGGGGCAGGTGGTATCCGACCTGGCCAACGGTTTTGATAGCCATGCATGGCCCCTGATTGATGCCAGTCGCTTTGTATCTCTTCGATAAACAGCAATTGCCTTCCCTGACTATCAAGACGTTTTTTGGTCCGAAAATGGAGTAGCAGATTGCGTGCATAGTAGTGGCTTGTAAAGTGAGAGAGAGGATAGTCTGGAAGGGTCAGCAACCACTCTCGATAGTCACTCCCACCGCATAGCGTCTTGTGTTCATAGCGACTGCATTGTGTGTAATCGATGGGTAAACCGATGTGCTGCAATGCGTGTTGGCTGGCTGCACTGAAAGCCTGCTCTTTTGTGGGAAAATGACACTGACTAATGTGTGAGTTACCTACCAGGTTACCGATTGTATCAAGTACAAACCACTGCTGGGTTGATGAGTGACAATTTCTACTTTTCGAATTCTTTAGATAACCGACTTTATAATAGTGAATAGGGTCAACGTAACGCAGTACGCAAAAATTGCTTGGTTTAGTAATTTGCTGAAGCGTGCCTAAACGGTGGAGTGATTCGGTTGTAGGGATTTCAACAAACTCAAGCTTACATGTATTTCCTGAGGCAAGTTCATTAGTTAGGCTCAATCGAATAATTGAGAAGTCAATATGTGAGAGCAGTTCATCTCGGGATATCGATGTTGAATCCTCATCTTCTCTGCTGTTTAGAAAAGCTAATAGACCAGACCAGGTGATCTCTTCATCACGGATGCCAAAACGCCTCATATTCAGCAGCGTCTTCATCCATTGTTGTGGTGATGCTTGCTGCATGGGTATACACGCAATCCGCTTTTGCAGTGTGCTATAGAGTCTCTGTGGGTAGGAGTACTCCTGTTCTATCAGTGGTAATTCATCGCTGACAATGCGTCTTCGTGCTTGATCGATTTCCCTGATTTGTGGCTCTTTTCTTATCCAATCGTGGAACACCTTACGGTCATCTGGTGACCAGTGCCTGATTGAGTGCAAGTCAGCGAGCGTATGTCCCGTGAATAGAAAATGAGGTTTACAAGGCAGCCGCTTATGCCTATCAGGGCTAACGACAATATCCACTAATCCATACAAATCGTGATGAGATGTATCAGATTTTACTAAGCGGTTGAGGCGCAATGCGTGATATCGCGCTCTAACATTGCTTATACCAGCCAATTTTCCACTGGGTAGTGGGACCATCTTTCCTCCCCATGTTTCAAAAGACTACATTAGATTTATAGCAGGGCAATGCCCCATTTTTAACTGGGTGGAAGTGTGGAAATGGCTGGTGGTAATGTCCCTATTTCATGTTGTGGCTTATGATCAGATCATCACCCCAGACCTTCTTCAGATACCGATCACGACCTGAATTCCATCTATAGAGGTTGTATCTCAAAGGATTGTGCTTGTAGTAGTCTTGATGGTAATCCTCCGCTGGGTAAAAGGGACCTGCCATAAGAATAGGTGTGACGATAGCTTTATCATAACGATGACTACTGTCTAACTCTGCAATCGATGACTCGGCTAACTTTCGCTGCTCTTCGGTGTGGTAGAAGATAGCGGATGAATACTGATGTCCGCGGTCATGGAACTGACCTCCGGAGTCGGTAGGGTTGATCATACGCCAAAATGCCTGGAGCAGATCCTGGTAAGTAATTGACATGGGATCATAATAGACTCTTACACTCTCAAGGTGACCGGTCACGCCGCTTGCCACCTGTCTATAATCAGGCTCCTTCTCCTGGCCACCTGTATAGCCTGAGATCGCTATAGTGACACCCCTTAGTTTTTCAAAACCGGATTCAGTACACCAGAAGCACCCACCTGCAAAAGTGGCGACTGCTAGGTTGTCAGTTATCATGGGGGGCTTATTGTTAGTTTTTATCTCTGCTTGGGCAAATAGGGCAACAGTGCCAATGGATGTTAAAAGTACAAGTAGTAGAATGGTGATCTTTCTCACAGGTGGCATCCTTGATCAATTTGTTTGTTCAATAGAGCCTAACAACATGCTGGCAGTTCCCACTGTGATAAAAAAGTGATATTTATCTAATTATTGTGTGTGAAATGGTCACAACACAGAGCAAGGGTATACTTGAAGTCCCTAACAGATTGATTTAAACAAGAAAGTCCAATGTGTACCTGCCTACAGACTGTATTATTAAAACTGACTGTAGGAGTGCTACAGTAGCATTTTGATGCCTTGCTATAGGCGGGTACACATCGGCTGAACGCAATATATTCGGTTGCTGGATATAAACAATCAATTGGAGCTGATCATGACAGAACACTACCAGGGTAGCTGCCATTGTGGTGCCGTTCATTTCTCTTTCGAATGCGACAAGATAGAGAGGGGCGTACGTTGTAACTGTTCAATCTGCTCGCGCAAGGGGGCAATGATGACGCCCCAGGCCATACCACCTCAGCAGTTTGAGATTGAGGCGCAAAAGGGATCAGTGGGACTCTACCAGTTTGGTGACAAAACAGCTAAACACTATTTTTGCAAACTCTGCGGTATCTATGTTTTTCATGAGACAGCCAGAATGCCCGGGCATTTTAGGGCTAATTTGGGTTGTATAGAAGGGGTTGACCCATTCTCAATGGAGTTTGATCTGTTTGATGGGAGACACTTGCTGTAATAGGACACTACACTAGCATGCCTCGCAAAGCATCTCATAGACATTGGTATAGTCGAATATACAGGGCCTTCTTAAAATGGCTAATATTACTGCTCACAACCAGCGTACTTCTGCTGGTTAGCTTGATTCTGGTTTTACGTTTTATCGATCCGCCAACCTGGTCTTGGAAAATACAAAGAGAATTATCTCCTCCAACCAGCTACCCGATAGAATCACGACATCAATGGCAAGCTATAGATCATATTGCGCCCGCTATGCAACTTGCTGTTGTAGCTGCTGAAGACCAAAAATTCCCAGATCATCACGGTATTGATTTCGAGGCAATTCAAGATGCCTTGAGAGATGCTGAAAATGGCAAATTGATACGTGGTGCCAGTACATTAACTCAGCAGACAGTAAAGAATCTTTTTCTATGGCAGAACAGAGACTGGAGTCGAAAGCTATTGGAAGGGGGTTTGGCACTTTTGCTTGAGTTGTTATGGGACAAGCGAAGAATTCTTGAGGTCTATTTAAATATTGTTGAGTTCGGACCGGGTATCTATGGCGTCGGTGCTGCAAGCGAATACTGGTTCCAGGTCTCGGCAGATAGGTTGACGGTCAATCAAGCTGCGCGTTTGGCTGCGATTCTCCCTAATCCATGGCGATATCAAGCACAACCCCCAACCCCCTATGTTGTCGAGCGGGCTGTATGGATCGAGCAACAGATGGAACAATTGGGATATGTTTGGTTGATATCTGTTACTGGCTGGTAAGTCACAATACTACAGATTCGTACTTTTTAAATGATCTTTAAGGAGTGCTAGTGATATACCTATCGATTGAATAGTCTCTCTGCTGTACCACCCTATAAAGAATCACTGGGTGCGTAGATGCTGAATGAATTGCACAGGCATACCCTCTAAACGTTGCTCAAAATGTTCGAGTAATTTTTGGGAGGTTAGAACAATAACAAACGTCGTTTCCTTAGGTTTTCGCTTTTGTAAGTCCTTTGCAATCGCCTCAGTGGCTGACATATCCATATAGGAGACCACACTCAGGTCAAGAAGTACATTTTCATGGCGATGGCGCTTAAGCAGGCCACTTAACTGATCAATCGAGGCATAAAAAAGATGGCCTTCGACACGGATTTGAACTGATTCCTTCACCTGTTTAATAGTGATTTCAAGTTTTGATGCAGAGAGAACAAACATGATGACTGACAAGATGAATGCAACGATCAGCCCAGATTGAAGCCCTAGGAAAACAATACTGAACAGCGTGACGAAAAATACTGACAGTTCCCCGGTCCAGGAAAAAAGACGGGCAATCTCCTGGGGTTTGATCATGCCAATTCCAACCAGCATCAGTGTGCCTGCAATAACAGCCATCGGTACATAGGAGAGTAGAGGTGAAAAAAACAGAATCAGTAAGAAGACCATCACCGCAGAGAGAATACCGGCCAATGGGGTTTTAGAACCCAATGACTGATTGACTGCAGTACGGTTAAAACTGCCAGAACCAGCGAAACTTGAGAAGAAAGCGCCAAGTGTATTTGCGATACCCTGGGCAAATACCTCCTTGTCGGCATTGATAGGTTGATCAGTATCACTTCGTAGATTCTTTACGATCACCATCGATTGCGCCAACCCAATCAGGGCAATGGTTAAAGCATTGGGCAGCATTGAAATTCCCACCAACAGATATTCCAAATCCACCTTGGGATAGGATAAGGGAAGGATCTGGAAAGGAATATGTCCAAGCAATTCTAATTGGCTATATCCGGATTTCGCAACGACATAATATTCAATCGAGTGCAGCATAGTATAGCCTTGTAGGCATTTACAGTGTACGAAATTTAG
>JAIVEQ010000118.1 GCA_023838465.1 Candidatus Thiodiazotropha sp. | reverse complement strand
CTCTTTCTTGCCGGATAGAGAAAGCTTTGATGCTACCGCAGCTTACCCTCTATTCGTCAAACTAGAGTTGCACTTACAAGTTGAATTCACGGTCATAATTTACTCCCTTTTTTTAAAAATACTGCATTTTCAAATTGCACTTCCCTAGGGTCAGGACATGTAAAGTGTGAACCATGCCAGAACCCAGGTAGATCACCTCCGCCCCGACCATAATCTATATATGTTCCTAGAACTTTTTTATCACTACGTCGGATGAGCTGTGTTTCACGCCGAGAGACTCGAGGATCCTTCTCGCGATATATAATCCTCTCTCTACTGTAATAATACTCGTCCGAAGGCTTCAGATTTAACTCATCTTGTAGATGCCAATTTTTCTTAGCATAGCTGTCATATTTCTCTGCTGGCAGCTCCACCGTCTCATACACTTTCACTCCTCCATCCTTTGCGCACATTTCCATTACCTGGGTGTCGTAGTAGATCTTCTTTCCAGCAAACGGCCAGAAGCCACTTGTGAACCAAACAATGAAAAGCACACCACCCAGCGCATAGTATGCGATTTTGTTCAAATCCCTAATTACTGTCGCGTTATGCCAGAATCGATAGATCAACCAGCCAATTAACGACCAGATGGCAATCAAACCAAGCAAGTAGATACCACTCATGCTGCATATCTCCAATAATCTTTGATGCTTCGATGATTGAGCACATAGCGATAGGTGATATCGCTGTTTGCATTTGCAATAATTTGTTTTTGGGTGAGATTGGCTAAGGATTCTACTTCAAGATTTTGATAGACCGGTTTGAGTTGCGGGTTGGCTATAGTGCGGTCGACAAATAGTTCGATTTCGAGGGTTTGGATGGCTTGGTAGAGTGGCTCGCGTTCGTCAATCGGCACATCGATGGGGTTGATCAGCAAGTCAGAGAGTGAACGGACAATTCTTTCAAGGCTAGGGGCCGGTTGATTCGCTGCAGCCTCCAACAAGGGCGTTAGATAAGTTAGATAAGTTAGATCAACATTGGAATCAATAGCGGAAAGAAGATTATAGATCGCCAAGCTATCTACTGCCGTTGCTACAGAGTGGTTGTGTATTCCACCGCCCTCTTCAATGAATATGCGGTCAGTATCTCCTATCACATAACCCACACCTGCAGTCATGTCTAATCCCTGGTCCGATACAATATTAGTCACCTGATGACTGGGTATGACTGCATTGAAGCCGGCGAGATCAAGTAACTCAGCACCAATGCCACCCAAGCCAGCGCCGTTATAGGTGTAAACGTGGTCAATCACATCAGGAAACATTACTGTGAATAGCATGGCCAGATGGCCACCCAAACTATGGCCAGTGATATCGACAGCCGTGTTTGAATCAAGTTTTCCCAGACCGGTGTCGAAACTCGTGCGCGCCAACACTTCGAGGTAGGCAGCGGCAGTGGTTAAAGGGCTGAATGTTCCACTTTCAAGGGCGGTCAACATCAGTATCTCGGAAGTGCTGTATTCAACAGACGCCCCTTCCTGGGTCGTAAGGCGTCTATAGTATCGATACATATCGACTGCCTGTTCCCGGGCAACACCTTGGACTGAAAGGCTGAAGATGTCCTCACCAATGTCGACCAGGCCCATAGTGCCGCGCATGGCGATGGCAAACTCACCTGTGCCATTTCTTGAATCGTCAAGACGCTCGAAGACGGTGGCGGAGAAGCCGGAGGCGGTGTCCGGTTGATGGTCGGCTACTCGCCAGTGGCGGACGAAATCAGTGGCCTGGGTTGGTGTGAAGCCGCTATCAGTAAGTAATTATTTCAGACGAGTTTCTGTCAATGCTCCACGAAAATCCGCATATGCAGCATCAGACAATATTGACATATTATATATTGTTAATACACTCACTAATTATCTCCCTACTTGCTCAATTTCTTTTTGAAAATTAGCAAAATCAATTCTGCTTTTTGCATCCATTTCACATGAAGTTACTGCCAACCAAAGCCGCAGATCCCTATAACTTCTTGGCTCTAGACTCAACCGACGTATATCGGTATCGAAATCAACATACCTTGCAAGTATTTCGCTATTTTCTATATCTACAATACGCTCATCCCTCTCCCTGACACCAAAGGCATGATGCGATGTATATATATCCCAAATAAACCGCTGATTGAGTTGATATCGTTCCCTATTTCCATCAACTATTGATTCAAGACTCTCACTTGGCACCAAAATTTCTACAACCCCAGGATTCTCCCGTTTCCATTCTTCCAACGTCTTGTTGACCGTAAATCCACCATCTACCAAACAGTAGTAACGATGCACCGTATGGGTCGGTATCAGATCCCAATAGAGCAATGAAAACATCACAATCCCTACCGGCACACCATATCGCCAGCTGGGTTTACCGTATTTTCTGGCTTCCTTGATGGCGATTTTCACCACCCAGATGGAGAGCAGTAGGTGACCACCCATGACGAGGAGATAGACCAGTCCTATCATAGAATCACCTTTGTTGATTGGATTTTTGTTGACTGTAATAAGTGAGTGTTTGTGCCAGGACGGCACAAATGTATTGAACGCTCAAGACTATCTGGAAATAATCCAGAAAATTACTATTTGTTTTAATGCATTTATGAAATGGATTAATAATGACTTTCGACAGGCAGTGAGATAGCACGATTCCTCTGTCCTTGAGTGTGTCTTGCACTAAAGTATACCAAGATCATTGCGATTATTGCCAGGTAATCATTGTCAGATAAATCTGAAAATTATGCGGCCAATAGGTTATATTCAACAAATAGTTGTTCTTTAGTGTTTACATTACCAGCGTGACAACGCTGATAGGCCTCTGCACCCCCATCTGTACTTTGTACGCTAGCAAGGATCTCCTGTTCGAGTTCATTAAACTCACGCCGCCTGCCTGAGACTGAAGCGTCGTTGAGGTTCATCTGGTTCAGCAGGACCAGAAACTCGGCTCGATCTTGAAGATTGGATTGGGTCAGTTCACCTTCCTGGGTTGTCTCCTCATAGCGTTCCAGTTGATCCATATCGTTGTGTCGATCATAAAGATCATCTCTGCCGGTCACGGCAAAGGGATTCAGATGCATGAGCGCATAGCGGTAGGCGATGTTGTCATTTGCCAGATCGACCAGTCCCGTACGAGTATGCTCGGTCAAGGGTACGATACGCAGACCTTGGTATTGCGGTTTGAGTTGTGGATTGGCTGCAGTGCGGTCGACAAAGAGTTCGGTTTCGAGGGTTTGGATGGCTTGGTAGAGTGGCTCGCGTTCGTCAATCGACACATCGATGGGATTGATCAACAAGTCAGATAGTAAAGTAGTAATATCAAATACGTGAGTATTAATATGACTGGAAAAGTATACCAACAAAATATATCTTTTCTATTATCATTCTCTCTGATCGACCAAGTAGAGAGCTACCGTTAATACATCCTTACTTGCAGGCCGGACAATCGCTGAATAAAAAAATATTGATGATAAAAGGAGTACAAACAGTACTCCCGAAACGGCTGTAGAAATAAGCACACCTGTTATTGATTCAATATTTATTTCTTGTACATATTGTATAATCCAGTAGTAAGAAAATAAAAATATGAATCCTATTGATAAGATTACTGAAGAAATTACTTTTAATGGATTTCTAACAAAATAGTCACATATAGTTTATCCTTGAGTATACCTATCGCTCTCTCAAACTCTCCTGACCATGCCGCAACAACGGCGCTAAAAAGTACTCGATCAACCGCCGCTCTCCAGTCTTGATCTCTGCGGTAACTTCCATCCCCGGCATCAACCTAACTTCCCTGCCATCGACATCAATGGTTTTCTTTTTCATCGCCAGCAGCATACTGTAGGTAAAGCCCCGCTTTTCATCAAAAATGGCATCGTCGGAAATAGTCTGAATCACGGCATCCACAATGCCATATTTGGTAAACGGGAAAGTATGAATCTTCACTTCAGCCGACATCGCTTTTTCAACGAATCCGATATCCTTGTTTTCAAGATAAACCTCGACGACCAGCGACTCTTCGTCCGGTACGATTTTCATCAAAGGCTGCGCCTCTGTCACTACACCACCTTGAGTTGTGACAGCCATCTCCTGGATTTGCCCCGAAACCGGGGCATAGAGGATCTGCCACTGATTCACATCACTCGCTTTGATCAACTCTTCCTGTAGGGCGACGATTTCACGCCGGTTTTCCGTGATCTCTGTTAAAACTCCGGCTCTCGTCTCCGCACGTAGGGCTGAAATCTGTTGCTGCGCCTGTTTGCGTGTGGCCTTCAACTGGGTTAGCCGTTGCTTCTCTTCTTGTAGTTGGTGGGATTGTTGGATTCGCTCCTGTTCGAGCTGCAAGTATTCCGTTTCTGTGGCGAATTTTTTGCTGTAAAGCCCTTTTATGATTTCTGCTCGTTTGGTAATAATTGGCAGAGTCTTTGTTAATTTATGCACTTCGATTTTTGTCGCTTCATGGTCCGCCTCCGCTGCCTCCCGTGCACTGATCAGTGTCGATACACTTGCCTGGTATTGCTGCCACTTCTCTTGCAGCAATCTTTCAAAATGCTGTTGTTCCAGAGCAAACCCTTCCGATCCATTCTCAAAATCAATGCCGCTCTCTTCCTGCTTATACTGATGATCATCGTCACCACCCAGTCTTAATAACAGGGCATCATTGATCGCTAACTTCATCTTTGCACTATTCAACTCATTTTCTAAGCGACTCTCATCCGCGCCTGTCCTTGTTCCATCAAGCTCGATCAATGGCTGGCCTTGTGTGACGTACTCCCCCTCTGAAACCAGAATATTTTTAACGATCCCTTTTTGTAGTGGCTGAATGGTCTTCACGCGTGAACCTGGCAGAATCTTACCTTGCGCACTGGCGACGATATTGACTTCACCAAACAATGCCCAGACCATGAACGACACCAGCAGCGCTATGATGCTTCTCGTTACCCATTGGGCGATAGGGTTAGGCGGTGTCTCTTGGATCTCCAACGCTGCAGGTAGAAATGCGCTAAGCTCTCGACTCTTCTGACTGTCGCCTAGTGTATGCCGGTTTTTCCAGGCATCTCTAAAGTTGTCTACAAACGTATTCATGTTGCGTGAATTCAACTTGTAAGTGCAACTCTAGTTTGACGAATAGAGGGTAAGCTGCGGTAGCATCAAAGCTTTCTCTATCCGGCAAGAAA
>JAIVEQ010000117.1 GCA_023838465.1 Candidatus Thiodiazotropha sp. | reverse complement strand
AAATTTCGTACACTGTAAATGCCTACAAGGCTATACTATGCTGCACTCGATTGAATATTATGTCGTTGCGAAATCCGGATATAGCCTAATATCAGTAGCGCACAGCGTCCCACACAAGCGTCTTGTTATGTTTTACTAGATTGTAATTATTGTTTACCAAAGTAATCAATACGTGATTTTAAGCCGCACTTCTTGCATAAATATTCACCTTTAATTTTAGTTCCTAGAAACAGTGCGAGTAGCAAAATAATACCACCAATTGCTAGTCCATAAGTGGGAATAAAAAAAAGACATAAAATACCTATAAAAAAGCCTATTTCAAAAGCTAGATACCGGAATACATCACTCCATGTTGTAAATGTATTCCCTCTCAATTGCCATTGTTAGGGCTTTTATTCTTCATAGACAAAAATAAAAGATATGCTATCAACACTATCGGAAATAGTATTGCTAGGAAACCAGTAATCATGAAATGATCTTCCGAGAACAAACCGAAACTAATAGCGATAAATACAACTATTATAGTGGAAAGAATGATTAGCCGCTGCTTTGTAAGTATATTCCTTTGTCTCTTCCATGTAAGAAAAACACTAAATATGAAAAAAGGTGAAATCAATATTAGTTGAGTAATCCAAGGAAGCTGCCATGCAGTTACCAAATTTATTAGCACCAGTGCTGCGGCAGTAATAGACCATGAAATAATCATCAAACAAATAACCTGTTTTTTGGCGTCCCTTGGAGCCCTTTGTTAGGCGATTGTTTGTCATAGACGTAGCTCTGTTGGTCCATTAGTGCAGGCTAGATTACCGAAGTACAAGCAATACAATTCTTGGTTTTTTCCAAAGTATAAGGCCTGCCTTTCGTGTGCAGGAATTCCCGCAAGCTCACAGATGTCAATGAATGGAGGTAATACAAGTGCTGTATTCGGTGTAAATTCCAAAACTTCTTCAAGCAATTTATCGGCAGGGGGATATGTATTTGACTCCCTAAACATATAGACATGTTGCGGGCCAGTAACAGCCCAGTCTGGATCAAGAAACGCGGAATCAAAAGGATAGGCATTTTTTAATATTTTATGATCGAGGGCGTCCCCCGCGACGAAAGTAACCCGGCCCAGTAAACCAGCCTTTTTGATGTTTTTATGAGCTTGTTCTTGATGTAGTGAATTAAGCTCAATTGTCACTACATGAGCCGCTTCCTTAGCTAGCGCAATTGTAGTAAAACCTGCACCTGTACATGTTTCTAATACTCTCTGCCCTTTAAACCTCTCAGCAATATGGCTGGTAAATCGCAGGTCAATACCCATCATGTACGTTTGCTCATTTGCTACGTACGCATCTCCAAATTTCGTAATAATGTCTTTTCGATCAAGAGTCATGGGTTGATTCGCAATGCTCTGATTTATTTCGCCTAACAGTTAATTAGAAGGCAACTTGCCTTCTATCCCACCTATTTCCGGATTCAAAGGCAATCTGCCTTATAACCAGCCCATTTAGGTTGGATCAAAGGCAGCTTGCACGAAAATAATCATGCAGTTTGCCTGTGAGTTTCTATTTGGAGTTTGCTTACAATGAAGACACCACCTCCCTGTTCGTTCTTATTTTTACTCTATTTCTCATGTACTTACCAGTCATATTGCTGGACTATAGTGTATGACCGATACAGCTTGTGTGTAAGAATCAGGCAACTTGCCTGTTATCTCCAGATTCGTTGCATATTGGTTGCCAATTAGTCTATTAATGCCATCGGTCGAGACAATTAAATAGAGAAGGATTGCATAGATGAAGAATGGTGCATGTGCAGGGCGACTGGGCAATGGATAATCGAGAATAGACACTGTATGACAAAGTCCATATCTATCGGCATGATGGCTTTGACTTGTCGAGCGGGACTGTATTAGACTTCGCCTACAATTTACATTGCTCGATAACCCGTTGATTTCATGATAACTAACCTAGACATGAAATCGAATGGCTTAGAGTAGGGCAGTGCCGAATTAAACAGTCTGTTCGTATGGAACGTCAGACATCATAGGGCCGGCCCCAAGGCGCCGGCTTTTTTAATTTTCAAGTGGCCTCTCGTATGGGCCACCACTGATGAGGAAGTATAATATGCCCGTCATTTCTCTCCCCGATGGTTCTCAACGTGAATTCGATAAGCCGGTATCTGTCTATGATATCGCCGCTGATATCGGCCCCGGACTTGCCAAGGCCGCACTGGCTGGTCGAGTCAATGGACGTTTGGTTGATAGCTCCCATCTCATTCAGGAAGATTGTGAAGTCGCCATTGTCACCAGTCGTGATGAAGAGGCCTTGGAACTGTTGCGCCACGATGCCGCCCATGTGATGGCGCAAGCGGTGCAGGAGCTCTATCCAGGCACCCAGGTGACCATTGGGCCTGCCATCGCGGATGGTTTCTATTATGACTTTGCCCGAGATGAAGCGTTTACCCCGGATGATCTGAAAAAGATCGAGCAGCGTATGCATGAGATCGTCAAGCGTAATCTGCCACTGCAACGGGAGGTCTGGGACAGAGATGAGGCGATGAAGACCTTCGAGTCGATCGGCGAGAACTACAAGGTTGAGATCATCCGCGAGTTCATCCCTGAAGGGGAGGAGGTCTCTGTCTATCGTCAAGGTGACTGGTTTGATGTTTGCCGAGGTCCTCATCTGCCGAATACAGGTAAGCTGGGCAAGGGCTTTAAGCTGATGAAGGTGGCGGGGGCTTATTGGCGGGGCGACTCCAATAACGAGATGCTACAGCGTATTTACGGTACGGCCTGGCGTGACAAAAAAGAGTTGAAGGAGTACCTGCACCGTCTGGAAGAGGCGGAGAAACGCGATCATCGCAAAATCGGCAAGGCTCAGGATCTGTTCCACACCCAGGAAGAGGCCCCCGGGATGCCCTTCTGGCACGACAAGGGTTGGCAGATCTATCTGACCATCCAGCAATATATACGCGACAAACTGAACAATCATGGCTATCAGGAGGTTCATACCCCCCAGGTGATTGACCGCAGCCTGTGGGAAAAGTCGGGCCACTGGGACAAATTCCGAGACGATATCTTCACCACTGAGACGGATGACCGGGTCTACGCGATCAAACCGATGAACTGCCCGGCTCATGTTCAGATCTACAACCACGGCCTGAAGAGCTACCGTGACCTCCCATTGCGTTTGGCGGAGTTTGGCTCCTGTCATCGTAATGAACCATCCGGTACCTTGCATGGTTTGATGCGTGTTCGTAGTTTCGTACAGGACGACGCCCATATCTTCTGCAGTGAAGATCAGATCCTCTCTGAGGTGCAGGCCTTTAATACACTGTTGTTGGAAGTGTATAAGGATTTTGGCTTTGATGACGTTATAGTTAAGCTATCAACTCGACCAGAAAAGCGAGTGGGATCAGATGATGTATGGGACAAATCTGAGAAAGCACTTGAAGATGCACTGAACCAGCAGGGACTGGATTGGGATCTGCAACCGGGAGAGGGTGCCTTCTATGGACCGAAAATAGAGTTCTCCTTACGCGACTGCCTCAGCAGGGTCTGGCAGCTGGGTACCATTCAGCTCGATTTCTCCATGCCCGAACGACTGGGTGCCAGTTATATTGCTGAGGACAACAGTAGACAAGTGCCTGTCATGCTGCATCGGGCGATCCTCGGATCGTTGGAACGATTCATCGGTATTTTGATTGAGCACTATGCCGGTGCCTTGCCACTTTGGCTCGCGCCAGTTCAGGCTGTTTTGCTAAATATTACCGATCGTCAGGCCGAATATCTGCAGAATTGTCTCAAATCCTTGCAGAATAACGGTTTTCGAGTCGAATCGGACTTGAGAAATGAGAAGATTGGCTTTAAAATCCGCGAGCACACGTTAATGCGCGTGCCTTATCTACTGGTCATTGGTGACCGGGAGATGGAAGAGGGTACGGTAGCTGTGCGTACTCGAACGGGTGAGGATCTCGGCGCTATGCCGGTCAGTGCCTTCATCGAGCGTATGCAATCTGAAGTTACACTACGTGTGAACTGAGTGTAAAGCACCGGTCGTTCCGGTGCTTTTCTACTTTTCGGGTTTGGACTTTTTGGAGGAACCGACTATCGCTGCTGTTAAAAAGCACCGTCTGAATGATGACATTACAGCCATTGAGGTAAGACTCATTGGAGCTGATGGTGAACAAGTAGGTGTTGTTTCGATTGATGAGGCCCGACAGGCCGCTCGAGAAGCAACATTGGATTTGGTAGAGATTGTGCCAAACGGGGAACCTCCTGTTTGTCGCGTCATGGATTACGGCAAGTTTCTTTTCGAATTAAAGAAACAGAAGCAGGCCGCCAAAAAGAAGCAGAAGCAGGTTCATATTAAAGAGATCAAATTCAGGCCAGGGACAGGCGAAGGGGATTATCAGGTAAAACTGCGCAACCTGATACGTTTCCTGGAAGACGGGGACAAGACCAAGGTAACCATGCGGTTCCGTGGTCGAGAGCATGCTCACCGTGAATTGGGTTTGGAGCTTCTGGAACGGGTGGAAAAAGATCTGGCTGATTATGGTCAGATGGAACAGAAACCCATGATGGAAGGCCGCCAGATGGTGATGGTGCTGGGTCCTAAGAAAAAGTAATTATTTAAAACGCCCGAAGGCGTCACAAATAGCGGAGTTTAGATACTATGCCTAAGATTAAAACTAATCGGGGTGCGGCCAAACGGTTTAAGCGCACCTCATCCGGTTCGTTCAAGCGTAATTGCTCTCATCGTCGCCATATACTGACGAAAAAGAGCACTAAGCGGAAACGCCAGTTGCGTAGCCCCAATACTATTGCTAAGTCCGATGTGGCTATCGCCCGTCGTATGATGCCTTACGCTTAACCCAACAAAATCGGATTTGAACAATGTCTAGAGTAAAACGTGGTGTACAAGCACGCGCCCGCCATAAAAAGGTGCTTGATGAAGCTAAGGGTTATTACGGTGCCCGTAGCAAGGTCTATCGTGTTGCCAAGCAGGCCGTCATCAAGGCCGGGCAATATGCCTATCGCGACCGCCGCCAGAAAAAGCGCATGTTTCGTGCACTGTGGATTGCCCGAATCAACGCAGGTGCGCGGGAAAACGGTCTCTCATACAGCCGTATGATCAATGGTTTAAACCTTGCCAACATTGAGGTCGATCGAAAGATGCTGGCTGATCTGGCGATTCATGATAAAGCGGCATTTACTGTGTTGGCGGAACAGGCCAAGGCCGCTCTTTCCAGCTAAGTGCATGTTGTGACGGCCGGTTGATTACCGGCCGCACAGTGACCGCAAAAGGGGAAAGGCCTTGGGGCTTTCCCCTTTTTTTATCGTCAGCCTGAAAGTGTGACCATTTAACACAAGGGTGATTAATAATTTTGAGTTATGAGTTATGAGTTATGAGTTAT
>JAIVEQ010000116.1 GCA_023838465.1 Candidatus Thiodiazotropha sp. | reverse complement strand
CTCCTGTTGAATTCGATGGGAACAGAATAGACTGGGGGTACTGTGCAGAGTAGATGCTGTTTATTGATCGCTTACCGACTATACATGCCTGGGTTGTTCAACTGGATTCAATATTCACAAGCACTACAGTTAAGAGATGGATTAGTAAGCGTCTGGGACAGGATATATGTTGAAACCACATATGCAGAGGAGGCATTTAGCTCGGCTACAGAACCTCACTTCAATTACCCTGGGTTATATAAGCACTATTTTCTGAATTTTCAGGACCAAATAACTACTTTGTCAAAATATTCTATCGCTGATAGATATGCATTTCTCAGAGATATGCTAAGAAATGCTCAGCAAAATTATGAGGAGATTGAAAACTGGCCACTTGATTTGGATAGACATGGAAGAGGTGACCATATCGATCCTTGGCTGGACTCTCTAAACTGGTTCTACCGTACTTTTCTGAGATAATATTTCTCTTAATATCAAACTGGTTGCGAACCAGTATCGGTATGGTGATCTTGGTGCACTTGTTACTGAATTAATATGAATTGACAACTTTCCGTCTCTCTCAATTGATGCAAGGCCAACATTTCGTTTAATAAATTCATTTTTGTTTTTCAGGGCAATACCACTGTAGTAGTGATCTAGCAATACCCAAGACTGATGTGCAAACTCATGATATCGAGTAGCTTGGTAAAGTGCTTTTTTCCAATCTCTAAGTTTTGCTTCTATAGCATAGATTTGATTAATGGGATTTCTGGGTTGATGTACTTTAATCCAGCCACTTGAATTTTTATGACAAAATCCTGCAGCACAGTATTGTTTAAGAATAATTTTTGCGCTCTTATTTGATACACAAGCTAGCGTTTTTAAAATATTTTCATTAAAAGTCTTTCTGTATGGAAGGCTTACTAATGGATATGCCCATTGTGGTCTCAGCAATGCAATATTTGCATAATTCTTCCAATCAGCTCTAAGCTTATATATACCAATATCTGCAATTCCATTTCCAGCATTTAATTCCATTGTATGACCGATAGAGCTATCGACTCTAAATTTAGCTAAATTAGAAAACTCTCGAACTAGTGCCTTTTCTGATAGGAATGGGCTTGGCGATGAGGTGTAAGAAATATCCATTTCATTGTTTTGAAGATTAGATTTGCTAACTTCAGTTAAAGAAAGAAGCATCATCACACCATTTAATTACAGTAATCGGCCATAAGCCAATGAAAATATTGATATTACTTTTCGAATGGCGAATGCAAAACGTCATTCTACAAGTTCAGTTTAATCATAATACATTTAAATCGTACCTTTTTTTAACTTAAACCCGAGTTAGTCAATGGTTACCCTCTCCCATCCATCCCAATCAACGGCTTCTTTAAAAAATGACTCAATTACTTGTGAATGATAATCATTCAATTGTCGCATCAGCTTGACCGCTGCATTATTCAGCCTCGCCGCAAATAGATTTTTTGGTGCATCCCTCAGCCTAAGCCCATCAGCTTTTAACACCGACCACAAATGCCCCCATGCAGCCCGATTTGACGCGCCGAATCCATGCCGATGGAACCACAGCCCTTTAGGCCACTTTTCCCGGCCTGCCTGAACCCCTACCCCTATGGCGTCTCTGATCATGTCTGACCAGTACATACCGACCATCCTAGCCTTGGGTGCGCGGGCATCTCTCCCTACACTATACCTGTTGCCCCTTACCTGCCCTTGAGTTCCTTCTGTACCTTTGGATAGGTAGTTGGCCGCCTTCGCCATGTAGTGGGCTGCCGCTGCTGGCTTTTTGATACGCTCCAGCTTGGCAAACCCTTTACCCCATGCTTTTTCAATCCACATTGCCCAGGCATGAAACTGGTCCAGCTTTACACCCCAATTCATAAGTACGTGGATATGGGGATTCTTCTCCCCCTGTTCATTTTCTGGATTCTCAATCACCCAAACAAATTGAAAGGGTTTTCCTGATCCTTTTAGCTTGAATCCTTCACGCCATTTAACAGGAGTCCAACGTGCTGATTTACTCGCAGCATCAATACGCCCCTTAAATGCCGAACCGTTTGCTTGATAGCCACCCCCCCTTTGCTGCTTACCTGCCCGTCGGTAGTGGCCTGGGAAGGTAATCCCGTTCCTGTGTCGCTGCTGCAACGTATTGATGAAGTCTGTTGAAAGGTTCCCTATCGTCTTACGATTCTCATCATCTTTTCCGCGCTTCATCTGGTCCCATTTTTCAATCTGTCCACGCCACTCTGGAGTAAATGTGAGTGTCAGAAAGGTCCGATACCCTTGACCAATTTTATGCTGATACTTCGCGCTGCCCTCAATCGCTTTTTTACCCCTGATTGATAGTTTATCAGTCCAACGATCCCCCCATTGCTCCGGCGGTTTGCTTTTACTGAGCGTATCTGTGTGCACAACCGCCTTCCAGGTCGCATTTTCAGGTTGCAGGGGAGTATAGAGTGCACCCTCTTCCGTCTGCTCAATGCCTTTCCATGCTTCACAGGTAACCACCATATAGTGGCCCTGCTCCGTCAAATCCAATTCCATCTCCGAATAAGCAACTTTAAACTCTGGTATTGGTCGATCTTCTAGAAAATACTCATCTTTGTTTTTTTCATCCAGTGTAACCTCCCTGGCCAAATCATTGATGACATCGATTTCCCAGCTTTCAAATTGACCTGTTGAACTTTTGGATCCTCTGACTGACAAGACTAGGGGTGCCTGCTGATAGATTCATCATGCTTCACCCCGATCTGAGGTGGAACGGCGAGCCTGCTTTTCGATATAGGACTCAAGGTCTGCTGAACGATATCGCACAGCGCGTGCACCAACCTTGATAAAAGGAATCCTGGCACCCGCCCAGCGATCACGTTCTAAAAAGGCTTTGCTGACGCCTAATAGATGGGCTGCTTCGGCTGTATTGAGTAACTGTTTGTCCACAACTGTCTCCTTCGTGTTATTTCAAACTCGAAGACAGTGTGTGTAATGAACAGGGGTATGACTACGACGTCTGCACCGCATACGTATACGTTTACGGCGCAGACGTATACAAATGAGGAAGTAAGCGATTATTTAGGGAATAGGAAAACCTACTCTAGCTGACGCTTTCCATTGAGAACATCGGAAAGACCGTTATAGAGTGTTCGTTCAAGATTAGTGGGGGCCAGATGGTTGTATTCATCTTCTGGGGTGGCCGCTATAAACACCAGTACAGCAGCTTTCATACTCTTAAATTCACCATTCCGATAAAAAATCACCAGTTTTCTTAAAAGGGCTTTTGTCTTTTTGTGTTTACTTTCTGCATTTTTCTTATTCTGGTCACTGGTCTTTTTTACCATTTTCGCTTTGAGCAGTTGGCCAATTTCAGAACTGAGCCTTGCATCTTCATCGAGTGATTCAGCCATGGTTATGGCTTCATGTGCATCACCGTAGCTTAACAGGCATGCAAGATGACAAGAAATGTCGTCATCTAATAATTCATCAAAAATATCAGCCTGCCCTATCACGGATTCAATAAATGCACTGAATCCATCCAATGCGAGTACAGCAAAGTACTCTGACCATTTCGGATTGGCTACCACACGCCGTTCTTCTAAAGAAACATTCCCCACACAAAAGCGGAGTGATTGTGGGATTGAGTGGCGAGTCGGTGCACTGTCCTCGTATTTCTCCCATATCTCGCATGAGGCCTCATCGATCAACGGATCATATTCTTCAATGATTTCCCGAATATCCATGGCAATGGCATTCAATTCAGCGTCACCGCGCGACATTAGCAAAATGCGTGCTCGATGAACTATGTTACTAAAGGCTATTGAGGGCCATGTTTCAGCGTTATCGATAACCTGCTCTGTTACTTTTAGTCGTGATACAAAATCTTTTCCCATCTTGATATACCCTTCTACTTCCACATTTTTCTTATAGTTACGTTCCCTTATATATAAGGAAAATCACCAGGAGGTTACTTATCTAAGGCCCCTTAAAAGGAATCACATTAGATGGACTTTCTTTTAGCCCGATCTGCACTTTTAGAAAATCCGCCACTTGCTGCACTGGCCCACGAAAACGCTCGACATCCGTCACGATATACCCGTCGGTGACATCATAGCCCGAGCGATGGTTAAGAAGCCGCTTGATGGTGGTTCGCGAAAGATCCATCATGTCCAGCACAGTGGCGTAGGTCCGGCGTATGTCATGCAACTTAAAAGGGATACCTGACTGCTCGGTGATTCGCGCCATCTGCCGTTTAGGCTCTACCAGATGCCCCTTGCCATCCTTACCGGGAAAGACATACTCATTCAGTGCCATCGCCTGGCGCTCCTGCAGAATCTCATACACCATGTCTGATAGCGGCAATACAAAGGTATGCCGGTTCTTGGGATCGGGGATAGTCAGAGTCCGGTCCTTTAGGTCCACATCGACCCAGCGGAGCTTTCTGGACTCGCTGGAACGCAGGCCGGTAAACAGCATCAGCCGCAACAAATCGGCAATGACATAGTATGAGATCAGGCTCTCTGGCCCTTTGAGGGCCTCGACAGCCTGATACCAGGCCGCCAGCTGGTGGCTTTTGATGACACTCTTTCGCCCCTCCACCCGGTACCAGGCGCGGGTATGGCCCAACACTTCCACCGGGTTATAGGGGAGAATTGAGTGCCCTGCCCCATCCTCGTAATGGTGCCTAGCAAAATTCAGAACCGATTTCAGGGTACGAAATACCGCATTCGCCTGGGCCTTGGCGCCCCCCTCACCGATTTTCCGATGCCGACGACTCACCATCTGTTTGGTGATGGCCGTGATGGGCTTGTTGAGCCAATCTCTCAGATGGTTCTCCAAGTGGTATGTATAGTCTCGCAATGTGGTGGGACTCAATTGCTTGCGGGCCAGTTTAAAATCGGTGAAGACCTGGGCCAGTGTCACAGAATGGGCTTGCTCGGTTTTCCGTTCGGCAATGGGATCGATACCCATGGCGATCTTGCCCAGGGTCTTTTGTGCCTCTTTTCGCGCCTGCTCCACCGTCAGCGGCCCGAAACGCCCCAGGGTCTGGCGGCGCACTCGGCCCCCGATCCGTTTCTCCACGATAAAGGATTTAGTGCCTTTGTCGGTTATCCGCAAACCGAATCCGGGGAGTACGCTGTCACGCAGGAAAAACTGCTTTTTATCGGCCGGCACTTGAGCCTGGTCGACCACACGCTTGGTCAGTTTGACCGGCTGATTAGGTGTAGATGTAGACACTATGTAGACACTCCGCTTCAAGTCACTGGGGAGAGTCTAAATGCAATTAAAAGAGAAATGCAAGAGAAAACAACAGGTTTCAAAGCATTTCAAAGAACGTCCAATTCTCTAAAAAGCCTGACCATAATAGTTCGTAATCAGTAGGTCGGCGGTTCGATTCCGCCCATCGGCTCCATGTAATCCAAGTGTCATTTCAAATCCCTGGTATGGTATAA
>JAIVEQ010000115.1 GCA_023838465.1 Candidatus Thiodiazotropha sp. | reverse complement strand
GTTTTTTGATGCCTTTTCAACATCAAAAATAGAGAAGAATCTGTGGCCGATCAATACCTTAATTTCTTTGCGAAACCCGGATAGACCCCAAGATAATGATGTCCCCACACTATTTATTTTATGCTGCATGCTGCCCGATATGGAAGTCTTGATTATTTTTCTATGTAAACAAGAGACAAGACCATTCTACCAAGATGTATCAGGTGAGTTGCTATGAATATTTCAAGATACCTACTCGTATTCTGCTTAGCTATATTGCTGGGCATTTCATTTTCTACACATGCGGCTAAAGTAGATCTGGCTGAAGCAGTTAATAAGGCGGGTAAACAACGCATGCTCTCTCAGAGAATAGCCAAGGCTTACTTTTTTCTCGGTAACAATGTGAGACGTGACAAGGCAAAGAAACAGCTAAAGAAAAGTATTGTTGAATTCAAAAAGAATCATACAGAATTAAAAGCCGAAATTAGCAATCAAGGCGTGCAGAAGATGCTGGCTTTTGTAGATATTGCAATTGAAGACTACGTCGATTTGGTTGGTCGTCCCTACAACCAAGAAAATGCCGCCATTATACTCGACCTGAGTGAGACTATTTTAGAAGCCAGCCAGGATATCGTGGTAAAGATCGAAGCACTTTCCAATGTTGATAAACCGAAGATCGTAAATATCTCTGGTAGGCAACGCATGCTCTCTCAACGTATTGCTAAATACTACATCGCCTATCAGGCAGGTTTTCATGATCAAGACCACATCAACCAACTTGAAACTGCAGTGAAAGAGTTTGAGTCGGCACTGGCTATTCTGAAGGCAGAAAAGGTCAATTCTCCACAGATTAATGCTAAGCTCGCCACCGTTACCAGGCTCTGGCGGATTATCCGCTCGTTCTTTCTTGATATTGAGAAAGGGGGCCTGCCTGTTACTGTATTCGCGACTACAGATAGCATCATGGATTCTATGAACACTGTTACTGGTTTGTACGTTAAAGACTCTGGCTAGTTGTGCTCCAGTGTGGATACCTAGGGGCATCAACGGATAGATAGGTGTTCGTTATTCAGAAATACCAAAAAAATGTACCTGGTCAAGGTAGTCACAACTGCTTTGATCATGAGCATGACGCATGTAATACGACAGCGATATTATAATTTAGTACGACGTCATGATAACGCTTTGCCACAGTACAACGCTTTTTAAAGTCAGAGTTGTTAGAACCGCCAATGAGTGCTTGATTGCACATTTGAGAGCGTTATTAAAAAACCATCACTGGCTGGCTAGTAGCTATACAAAACTATTGGCTAGCTGTGGTGTGTCATTGAAATAAATTGGGTGTTCGGTTTCTTTCGTACTTAATAGCCACCCTTCTTCCCCTTGCCTAGGTAGGTAAACTCCCATTTCAGTTTAAACGGTTGCCACCATTTGTCAGTACCGGTTTCCTTGTCTGTATGGCGGTAGAAGCCATTTATAGGTGGAGGTGAAATATGATAGCTGACGCGATATTTTCCAGTACCATTCAGCATGATATTCTCACCGTAGTGTGGGCCGTCAGAGGCTACCATGGGCATGAAGGTTCCTACAGTACTCCATTTTGAATTTTCTTTTTTGATCTGATATGTGATTTGCAGGTAGGGTATCCAATCACTCTCAGCAAAGCCGTTTTTATTATCTTTGACGGCATGGATGTCCGCCTCCAGGTGGATGTCTGCAGGCTTCATCATGCCAGGCAGCATCGGCTCCATTATGACCGGTTGCAGATAGACAGCGGCAATCTCCATACCATTTATCTCAACTGGGTCGCCAATAGGATGCTCACCGGCGACGGCACTCCCGACACCGATCAATAGCATACTTGCGGCGACGACTGGAAGCAGTGGATTCGGAGCTCTTATAGTCACGATGTTTTCCTCTTGATTAATGCGACGCAACAACGCCATTGGTTAAAAATATATAAAGAATCTTGTGATCGAGTTACAGACCAAATATGCCAGGCCACCAGGCTGTGCCCACTACAAGGCTGCCGGTGAGACCAGGGATATGCGCTATCCAGCGTTTTGACGGAGTGATATCTTGATGGCTCAGAATGTGCCCGGAGAGTCTTAAGCTCCAAAGAATACTGGCAATAAACAGTATCAACTTTGTGGTGTGCGGCATGTCCACATGGATAGCGGAAAGGGGTTCGATCAAGGTTGCACCCAAGCCGATTACCAAAGAGACCATGGCAACCGGTGAGTGCTGATAACCCAATTCGACAAAACGCTTGTTGAAGGTTGTATCGCCACCCAGTCTGCCTGATAACCAGGCAGCGGATGCCGTGGTTGCAGCAAGTATTAGGGTGATGATCACCATACAACCCAACATGAAGCCAACGATGCTGAAAAAGTCCAGCCAGTTGAAAATCTCGCGACGTTCCGGATGGACACTCATCAACCACCAGGGACCGGACTCCCCGATCCAGAACCATCCATTCTCAATCATCCACTCACCCATTTTCCGCCTCAGCATTTGATACTGGGGCAACACCAGCCATAGGAATCCGCCCAGCACAATGCCTGTTCCCATGAACAGGAACCAGACTTCAAATATATTGGGATGGTGTTTTCTAATTTGTTCGATCTCCTCACCAGGATGCCGCAGACGCAGAAAAAGTCCGCCACGCGCTTCAGGTTGAACGCAGCAGATTTGGCACCAGTGTCGTTGAAGGCGAGATCAGTGACATCGAAGGATTTCAATGCAGTGAGGTACTCTCCGATGAGACTAAATGGACCGTTGCGGGTGATGGCGTGGATGCTGAAACCAGGCACTTTCCCTGCCAGATTGTTGGGATCGGTCACACTTTCCTGTAGGTTGTCCGAATCGGCTAGACTATTGATCCAGGAGAAGCCGATATCATAGCTGAAACCACTTGTTTCATTATCACTAACAAACCCCAGGTTGAGGCCGAACAGCTCGATGGTTTCACTGTCACCATCTTTTGTGTCACCGTTAAAGAGGAACAGTGAACTATAGAATCTATCAGAGATATATCCGGCCTGCAGGGCAGTCTCACGGGTCTCTCCAATCTCCTGCGTAAGGGGGTCGGTGACCATGTAACTCTCGAAGTTGCCGAAAGGGATATACATACGGCCTACAGCCATGGAAAAGGGTGAAAGGTCGCGATTTCCCAGAGTAATGATCCCCTCATCGATTTCCGGTGAGTCGGTTACGCCCTCCTCGAACAGAATGAGTCCATGTGCATTCACCCAGGGAGTGACTTGAGCGTTGATACCCAGTTCCATTTTTGACAGGGTGATATCGCTTTCATGGGTGTCGGGGGTGTCGGTATAGGCAGCTTCGACCTCGACCAGCCCGCTTAGGTTGAGATAATTGAACCAACCATGGGGCGGTTTCTCAGAACTCACAAGTGGCTTGCGGCTCATTTCCAGGCGTTCAACCTTGTGTTTGAGGTTCAGCAACTCACGTCGCAGTTCGACCTCGTTCGCCGATGATGTGGAAAAAGGTATGCTGTTACCAGCGATGACAGCCATGATCACTGCCTTCTTGTGTATGTTCATTGTCACTTCTCATATTCTTGATGCAACGTGATACTGGCTGGCTGCTGGAATTGAGAGGTTCCATAAGGCTGGCTGGTGAAGCGGGTTTTAGTGCTAAGCGTTGTGTTTTTTCAGTTAGGAGACTTATCTATACGTTTACAGTTCCTGCAGGAAAGGTTGTTTGATCTCATCTGTTTTTCACAACTCATAAGGCATAGTTTCCAAACGCATTGTTTCGATTCACAATCCAGACAACGGAAATCATTGACGCAAAGTGTGCTGCTCACCAGTAAACGGAACAGGGTTTCCGACTCTATTTCTATCTGTATGTGGTTTTTTGTATCCATCGCAAAGTAGTCAATTTTTATTGTGCCGGGGGGAATGTGAGCAGTTTGGATCGGGATAGATATTGGGTGGGTCTTGCATGGTTGTACAGCCAGCATTATTCGACTTAGCGGCATTGCGACAGAGACAAGCCAGTCTCTGTTCGATAGCGTCTTGCGGAAGCTCCTCGAGACTTGAACGGATACAGGCATAAACAACAAGCAATGATGTAATGGATGTGAATATCATAGTAACGAATGATAATCATTCTCAATAATGATTGTCAATAGGGGATTTGTATTTTTTGGAATCAGTGTGTATGGAGCTTTGTTTAGCTCTGCAGGTCCATCATTTGTGACAGCTCTACAATCAGACAGAATACATGCTGGATTTTATTGGGGGCTATTGATTGGTGGGATCGCCATTGTCAGGTATTTGAAATGTTTAAAGGCCAAAAAATTGGATAGTATCCAGGTAATTTTCACCTCCATGTTATTGGTCGCAGACCATCGTTAAAGTGTACTGTTTTTTCGCTGAGGTAGAATTGTGAATTAACAAGAAAAGTGCATCAATGCGAGGGGCCTTTTGATATAAGCGGTAGGATAGTGAACAAGTACTTAGATGATTTATGTGAATGGAGCGATTCAGCGATCCTACTTCATCGCTCCATTAACTCAGCAGTACAGATTACATGCATGGATGAGCGAGCTAAGCATCCAATAGATCAGTCAACGCACGAAACAGATCAGTTTCAGTCAGCATGCCTGCTACATGTTGATCATCACCAATGACCGGCAGGCAACCAATTCGATTGTCATTCATCTGCTTGGCCGCAGATGCGAGAGGTGCGGTTGCTGAGGTCGTGAATACAGGTGTATGCATAACTTCTGCAATTTCTACGGGGGCCTCTTTGAAGTAGCGTGCCGCCAACTGTAAGTCGCGCCGGGTAACGATACCAACGACCTGGTTTTCTTTATCGACGACCGGCAGATGATGCATGTTCTTTTTTTCCATGATCTCAAATGCCAGGTCGTAGTTGTCTTCTTGCTGAACGGTAACGGGTACTGAACTCATATAGTCACTTACCAGCATCGGTTTCTCCTTTGGGGGATAATTGTTTTGCCTATCTATTCAGATAGGATTCTGCTGAATGTATATACAAACTGTAGACGAGAAAACCCTTCCCTGAATAAGAAAGTCACCCTGTCTGTACATATAAATTGAGTGATTTACTCAATTTTCAACGGATGTTGTTGGCTGTGATAATCCAGGGAATGGGAACCATCAACGGGCCTCAAATTAGGATTGCCACAACTGATTTATATCATACGAGAGACAAAACAGACACATTCGGCCTGAAAAAACAGTAAATATGTTCCATACTAGGTACTTAGGACTGGAAAGTAAGAGATTAGAATAAGGGGAAAATTGATGCCGAAGATTAGTAAGTCTAGCAAGAAACTGCAACACAAGATTCAAAAGAAGCTGAAGAAGCTGTTCGTTAAATCTGACAACCATGATGCACTGATGACACGGGTTGATGCACTGGAGAAGGAGTTCGGTGAGCTTCGTCAGATGCTTGAGGGGGGGGCTAAGAAGGCTGTTCCGGTCCCTAAAAAACCGGCCGTGAAAAAACCTGTGGCGAGGAAAGCTACAGCACCGAAAGCGAATAACAACCTTCAGAACATTAAAGGTATTGGCGTAGTCATAGAGAAAAAATTACATGAATATGGTGTGAATAGCTATGAACAGATCGCTGCCTGGAGCGATAAGGAAGTAGAGAATTTCTCGCAAAGGCTTAACTTCAAAGGCAGGATCGAGCGTGAGAAATGGGTGGAACAGGCGAAGGGACTGGTAGCTAACTAGTGTCATTACCAAGGGAAACTGGCGGACTAATTACCAAGCGACTTTGTCGTAGTACAGTATCAGCAAGTCGCTTTGTTGACAATTGGTTG
>JAIVEQ010000114.1 GCA_023838465.1 Candidatus Thiodiazotropha sp. | reverse complement strand
GTTTTTTGATGCCTTTTCAACATCAAAAATAGAGAAGAATCTGTGGCCGATCAATACCTTAATTTCTTTGCGAAACCCGGATAGACCCAAAGTTATCCCTTCAACAGTTGGGGAAATACTAAGTAAACACTATTCCAATGAATTACCGATTCGAGTTTACATGCCTTGGGCACCGCATGATGGTTTTCAGACATGGTCGCAGTTTGAACAGGGCTTGAGTGAATATGTCAGTTTGACCAGTAACAAAATAGAGATAACACCAAGAGGCGATTTAGAAGTAACCAAACAGGGAGATATTGCCTGGACAACTGGAACCCTAAATATTGATTTCCAACAGCTCGACAATACGCATGTATCGGGTAGTGGCAGACAAACACTTATCTGGATTAAGAAAAATGATAAATGGTTAGTTGCTCATGAGCATCTTTCAATTCCGATGGGAGGAGAATAGTCCATGAGTCTTCTTAACGGTAAAACTGTTTTAATCACAGGTGCAGCCAGTGGTATCGGAGCGAGTTGTGCAAAAATAGCTGCTGAGTCAGGGGCAACTGTCATTCTGGCTGATATTGATGATAAGGGCGGTATGGCTTTATCGGAAGAGATTAATGCTAATGGATGTAGTGCTGAGTTTCAGCATCTTGATGTTGGTTCCGAAGATGAATGGAAGGCGGTGATTGGAAATATTATCGATCAATATGAAGGGCTCGATGTCTTAGTTAATAATGCGGGTATCACCTTAATTAAACCCATCGAGGCGACCACTCTAGAAGAATGGCATAAGTTATCCCGGGTTAACATAGACAGCGTATTTCTCGGTATGAAGCACGCTCTACCAGCACTTAAAAAGCGTTCTCTGGCCCACGTTGCCGGTGGATCAATTGTCAATATGTCTTCTGCTGTAGGCCTTGTAGGGATTCCTGGGGCGTTAGGTTACACAATGACAAAGGCCGCTGTAAGGCATATGTCAAAGTCAGCCGCGATAGAGTTTGCAGAGATGGGGTACAACATAAGGGTTAACTCCGTTCATCCCGGTTTAATAAAAACACCAATGGCCGATAGCATCTATGAGGTGTGGGCACAGAGTCGAGCTTTCGGTACGGACGATATTGATCAAATAGAAAAAATCATGACCGAAGCCCATCCTTTGGGACGACATGGAATGCCTGAAGATATCGCTAAAGCGGTAGTCTTCCTCGCATCGGATGATTCGAGTTATATGACTGGTGCAGAAATGGTTGTTGATGGCGGTTTTGTTGCGAAATAAGGGGGGAAAGCAATGAATACTAAACTGCTATCAATCTGCTGTTTTATCCTGAGTGTGACCTCCGTAACTATTTATTCTAGCAAAACAAAAATACTGGACAATCAAAATTGATAACCTGTGTAGCCTGTCATGGCACAGATGGTGTAGGGAAGTCGTTTCAATACCCTAATCTTAACGGTCAGAAACTGCCTTATCTAATAAAGCAATTAAAAGCATTTCGGTTCGGTGAGCGCAAAGCACCTGATATGGCTCGTATGGCTAGGACGCTGACTGATGAAGAGATTGCATTTGTTGCAGAATATTATTCCAAGTTGAATAACTGATGCGTAATTCAGGTTAGGGCTCTAGTTAACCAAGTTTATATCAATGGGTTAAAACAATAGATACTGTATCTCAACCTCGAGTGTCGGCACTAATACACCATCAACCCAGCAAACAGCTCCGTAGACAAATGATTAGAATTTCTGGATCCGTGCAGGATGCGCTACTTATAAAATGCCATAATAATGTTCTCTATCACATTGGATTAATTATATTTTTACCTACATATTCTTCCGAATAGCTATATCTTCTATACTTTACCTTTACTTGTGACAAAACGAATCATTAGATTATGAAAGAGGGAAAAGCACTTCACCCCTCAACTCAATGATAATTCCGTTAACAATTTCCAAAGTAAAAATATAAAGGAGATGAATTTATGAAAATAATGTCATTGATTGCACTATGGATTTTTGCAACGGTAGCAATGGCTTCGGATGATGAAGTAGCTGGTAAGTGGTTAGTGAAAACAGATGGCCCACACGGAAGAACAATGGAGGCAACATTTCAGCAAAATAATAATAAGATCACAGTTCAAGCTGTCGATGCCATGGGTTCTCGTGATGGAGCAGGGTACATTGAAGGAAATAATATTACTTGGTTCGTGAAAGTAAAAATGCCTGGGGGTAATAGAAAGATAACGTTTACGGGCAAAGTGGATGGAGATTCGATGTATGGAACTTCGACATTTACAGGAACTTCCAAGGTTAAATGGTCAGGAAAAAGAATTTCCTCTAAATAAAGCAAAGTGAAATGATGCCTTTGCTCAATCAACGTCAGGTTCGTTTGTAACATAGTTACATCTCCATTTTTCAAAAACAACCGCTCTCTGAACTAATTACTTAACCTAAACGAATATGCGATATTTGCTTTTTCTATTTCTAGTCGTTCCCTTTTTCTCTCATACGTATGCGTCTGACAAACTGCAGCGAAGTGATTTGTCTCAACTAGCCGCTTCAGCAAACCAGGAAAAGCTGCCGATTCTACTTATTGTGTCTCAACACCATTGTCCTTTCTGTGTACGGCTAAAGGAAGAAATTATCTACCCCATGCAGATAAGTGGTGATTATGAAAACAAAGTGATCATTGCTGAGATCCTCCTTGACTCGTCCAATAATATTCTTGACTTAAAAGGCAACTTGGTGAAGCCCGGTGTAATTGGAGACTCTTATATGGTATGGGTGACGCCAACACTACTGTTTCTAGATCATACGGGTAGAGAGATTCACAAACGCATGCTTGGCGTGAACACCATTGAGATGTACAGCTATTATCTGGATGAATCTTTGGCAGCTGCATTAAGGGCTGTGCGTAAAGGTGACCAAAGCTATATTCCTATGAATAAGGATATCTTGGGTGATGCTCCAGGTTTTGATCAGCTATACTGACGCTGGTTTGATTGTGACCATACTTAGTGTGAATATCTAATTGACCGACATCGACTATATCTCCTCGGTAAGTGGTGGCAGTTGGGCAAACAGTGCATACTGGGGAAATGTAACTAAGACACCCACCCCAACCCTGAATAACCAGAGAAGGTAACGGCGTGAATCAGATCAATTCCGGCCAACGTACAGCGGATAGGCGTTCCGGTATAGAACGCCGCGAAAGCCAGATTAGTGGACAGGGACTCGAGCACAGGATGTCCTGGGAAGATCAGCGCACCCAATATTGGACACGCCTGCTTTTTTGCGGCCTGGCACTCCTCTATTTCAATTTCGGCGGCGAGGAACAGGTACGCGACTGGACCAATCTTCAGGTGGTGAACCTGATCTTCGTGGCCTTTGGTATCGAGATTCTGTTCTTCATGCAGCATGCTTCACGGGTACCGCACGCTCCCTGGCGCCAACGTCTGACCATGTGGGTGGATATTGCCATCGCATCCTTCGCGGTGCTGGCGGATACCACCGTCAGTTCCCCCGGATTTCTGGTCTTCCTGATGGTCATCCTCGGCAACGGCATGCGCTACGGACTGCGTCTGTTCGGTGAAGCCGTAGTAGGCAGCCTTGGCGCAGCTGTGCTGATCGTCAGTCTACGGCTGTTCGACTATGTGGACCTGTTTTCGGTCAGCGCAATCTTCTTTCTCGTCTTCTTCGCGATCATCGTTATCTACTCCTACACCCTGACGGCCAAGATCGAACTTGGCCGCGCCAAACTCGCCCATGAGCGCAATATCGACGCACTCACCGGGCTGCTCAACCGGCGTGCCCTGATCGAGCGTTCCTCACCCCTGTTCCAGACCCAGGAGAACGATAATGGCGTGGTTGTCTTATTCGCGGATCTGGATGGCTTCAAGACCGTCAACGACACTCATGGCCACCATGTAGGCGATCGCGTGCTGGCGGCGGTTGCCAACAGCATCACCAAGACAGTACGCAGCGAAGACCTGGTGGCCCGCTATGGCGGCGACGAGTTCCTGCTTCTGTTGCCCTATACCTCCAAGGAGGGTGGTGAACTGGTGGCTCAGCGT
Source organism: Candidatus Thiodiazotropha sp. (assembly GCA_023838465.1). Classification (GTDB taxonomy): domain Bacteria; phylum Pseudomonadota; class Gammaproteobacteria; order Chromatiales; family Chromatiaceae; genus Thiodiazotropha. The sequence goes on along the minus strand of JAIVEQ010000114.1, from coordinate 2,389 downwards.
ATCAGGCAGGCGATCGATGACTATGCCAAGGAAAACGGCATCGACTTCAGCGTCTCCATCGGTATGGGAAAATATCCTGATCATGGCCACGATCTGGAGAGCGTAATCAAGTGCGTCGACAAGGCGATGTACCGCAGTAAAATGAAACATGGCGGCAGTGGCATATTACATGTCGATGGTTGCGAACTGGACACGGCAGGCTCGACTTCCGGGACAGCTCACTAATACTACCCATCCAAAAAGCCAAACACGCATTCCCATCATTGGATCTCCATCAACCTGTATCCAAGCCGTCTTCCAACCCCCCAAACTGTACCGAAGAAGGGCTTTTTGCCTCCACTCCGTTTGTGTTCGTCAAGTATTCGTATTGTTGTCGAAATTGCACCATCAGCTGGTAAATTGGAACGTGCCCAACCCGGATGAACGGAAGCGGTCGTTTCACTCTACATTATTCGTTAAGAGAACAAACGCACTGTTTCCCAGTTATCCTCTACTCTCACGTATCCAAATGTCGTCCGACTGTACGTATTCTCCCCTACGAGGCGATTTCGCCCCGAATTCCTACGTATAGTTTCGAGCCTTGACTGGGGACTTCTGCTTCCGAGCTGAAGCAGACATTTACCCTTAACTGATGAGGGCTGTGAACACGCAACGTTTGACACCTAAGTTTCGACGAACTTTGATCTATCTTTTGCCATCAGGATGTAGATCGATGGCACTACAAACAGCGTAAACACTGTTCCAATTGCCATCCCGCCGACCAGTACCAAGCCGATCGAGTTCCTCGCCTCTGCACCCGCACCAGTCACCAGCACCAGCGGAAAGTGACCGGCAATGGTCGCCACGCTGGTCATCAACACCGGGCGCAGGCGGATCATCGCGGCATCACGAATCGCCTCCAGTTTGGCAACACCGTCTTCCTGTAGCTTGTTGGCAAATTCGACGATGAGGATGCCGTTCTTGGCGATCAGACCTACCAGAGTGACCAGTCCGACCTGGGCGTATATGTTCATGGTAGTGGTCCAACCGCTGGTCCAGTGCGGCATGTTGGGGTCGGGTATCTTTAGCACGGTGAAAATTAGCGCGCCGAACATCGCCAGCGGTACGGAACCTGCAAGGATGACCAGTGGGTCGCGGAATGAGTTGAACTGCACCGCAAGAACCAGAAAGATCATTAGAATCGCCAGGGAGAAGGCGGGCAGAAACTTGTTGCCCTCAGTGCGCAGCTGGCGTGACTCGCCAGTGTAATCGATGCTGTAGCCCGATGGCAGGATTTCCGCGGCGGCGTCTTCCAGGAAAGTGAGTGCCTCGTCGAGGGTACGAGTACTCACACCAGAGAGTTTCACCGCGTTGAGCTGCTGGAAGCGGTTGAGCGAACGCGGCACCACCGAGTGCTCGATATGTGCGACTGATGATAGCGGCACCATCGTGCCGGACGGGTTGGCCACGTAGATATTGCGTAATTGTTCACTGTTGAGCCGGTCGATGCGCGACACCAGGGGAATCACCTTGTAACTGCGTCCGTCCATGTTGAAGCGGTTGACGAAGTTGCCACCGGTGGCGACCGCCAGGTCTGCGCCGACCTGTGACAGGTTCAGCCCAAGGTCGGCGAGCTTGTCGCGGTCGAACACAACGGTGGCCTGCGGTTGGTCGATCTTCAGGTCGATATCCGGCGGGAAGGCGAACAGGCCGCTCGCGATGGCTTTCTGCTGCAGGATCTTTGCGAATTCCAGCAGGCGGTCGGCATCGGCGGTGGAGGTGATCACCAGTTCGACAGGGAAGTTGCTGCCGCCGGGCAGGGCGGGCGGCATGGTGATGAACACCTGGATGCCAGGGATCTGCGAGACCTCAGCCTGCACTTCTGGCACCATCGCGGCGACAGTGCGGTCACGTTCCGCCCAGGGTTTGACCACCACGCCGCTGAAGCCGTCGGCCCCGATGGTTGCGCCTATCGATGGTGGGAACAGCAACTGGAAGGTCAGCGCTGCTTCCGGCACGTCGAGCATGACCTGCTCGGAGGCCGCACCATACACCGTGTTCTGGTCGGCGGTGGCGTTCGAGGCCACGTTAATGATGCCGAACAGCACACTCTGGTCTTCGACCGGTGCCAGCTCGTTGGGCGAGAAGGTGTACATCGGCACGGTGCACAGGCTCACTACGAACCATACCAAGTAAACGGCGGGGCGTGCATTGAGCGTGCCGCTCAGGGCACGACCGTAAGCTGCCTGGAGCCGGTCAAAATGATGGTTGAGCCAGCCAGTCAGGCCGCGCTCTTCGTCCTCGGCGCTGCGCAGCAAATTGGGGTCCTGGGGATTTTCCGTCTTAAAAAGACATAATCCGCTGTAGCCCGTGCCAGCCGTGGCTTTCAGAGGGGCATCAACTCCTGGGA
>JAIVEQ010000113.1 GCA_023838465.1 Candidatus Thiodiazotropha sp. | reverse complement strand
ATGCTTAATCAACTCATAATTTGAATCCATCTGCTAGTCTAAAGCGTAGTTCTATAACAAAAATGTATCGTATTTAATAAGGAACAACCTGAATGACTTCCCGCAAACTGATCGTTCTCCTTGTGGTCGCACTATTGGTGGCTGCCTTCTTTTTATTTGACCTGGATAGCTATTTGACGCTTGACTATCTTAAGTCTCAGCGGGATGCCATAATCTCATGGAAAGCATCACAACCTGTGTTGGCATCACTGGTTTTCTTTCTTGTCTATATTGCAGTGACCGCACTTTCTCTGCCTGGTGCGGCAATCATGACGCTTGCGGTAGGTGCTGTTTTTGGGCTGCTGTGGGGCTTTTTGTTGGTCTCATTTGCCTCGACCATTGGTGCAACACTGGCTTTTTTGATAGCACGCTTCTTACTTCGCGATCCTGTACAGAATCGTTATGGCGACCGTTTGAAAGCGATCAACGACGGTATGCGGAAGGATGGCGCCTTCTATCTCTTTACCCTGCGTCTTGTGCCCCTGTTTCCTTTCTTTGTGATTAATCTGTTGATGGGACTCACTCCCATTCGTACCTGGACCTACTACTGGGTCAGTCAGCTCGGTATGCTGGCTGGGACAGTGGTCTATGTTAACGCAGGTACACAACTTGCCACACTGGAATCTGCTTCAGGGATTCTCTCACCCGGGCTGATTGGCTCATTTGTGTTGTTGGGGATCTTCCCGCTGTTGGCAAAAAAACTGGTTTCCCTATTGAAGCAGCGTCAGGCCTTGAAGGGTTGGGAACGTCCTACCGTGTTCGACCGTAATCTGGTGGTGATTGGGGGTGGTTCTGCCGGACTCGTCTCCTCCTATATAGCTGCTGCGGTAAAGTCCCAGGTTAGCTTAATCGAGAAACACAAAATGGGGGGTGACTGTCTGAATACAGGCTGTGTGCCCTCCAAGGCCTTGATACGTTGCTCACGTATATTGAATCAAAGTCGTCGTGCGAAGGAGTGGGGATTTGATGCTATTGATGTCAAGTATGATTTTCATAACATCATGGAAAGAGTGCAGAAAGTAGTTAGGGAAGTGGAGCCCCATGATTCTGTGGAACGCTACACCGGACTCGGGGTGGATGTCATTGAAGGGGAAGCACGCATCACATCACCCTATAGTGTGGAGGTCAACGGGATTGAGCTACGAACCCCTAATATTATTGTTGCTACCGGTGCCAGACCCTTTGTTCCACCAATAACCGGCGTAGAATATGTTGACTACCTGACTTCTGATAATCTTTGGCAGTTGCGTGAACTGCCGAAACGTCTGTTGGTGCTGGGTGGAGGACCGATTGGTTGTGAGCTTTCTCAAGCATTTGCCCGCTTTGGCAGTCAGGTTACCATTGTGGAGATGATGCCGCGTCTGATGATTCGCGAGGATGAGGATGTCGCTGAAATGGTCACAGAACGTTTTCGGGAGGAGGGCATCACCCTGTTAGTCGGACATAAAGCGGTAGAATTCACTCAACAGGATGGCGAGAATAGTCTGATCTGTGAACATGATGATGAGCAGGTAAAGGTACCTTTCGATCAAGTATTGGTTGCGGTGGGACGTAAGCCCAATAGCAGCGGTTTTGGTCTTGAGGAGTTGAATGTTTCACTCAACCCCAATGGCACCATCGAGACAGATGAGTATCTGCAGTCATCCATACCAACCATCTATGCCTGTGGTGACGTGGCCGGTCCTTATCAGTTTACCCATACAGCCGGGCATCAGGCCTGGTATGCCGCCGTAAACAGCCTGTTCGGTGCATTCCGGCGATTCAAAGTAGACTACACAGTGATCCCCTTTGCCACCTTTACCGATCCGGAAGTAGCACGGGTCGGCCTCAATGAACAAGAAGCCACACAGCAGGGCATCGAATATGAGGTGACTAAATTTGATCTGTCCGAATTGGACCGGGCCATTGCCGAGGGTGAGGCCCATGGTATGGTTAAAATACTGACTCCACCGGGGAAAGATCGCGTGCTAGGCGCAACCATCGTTGGCGAGAACGCCGGTGAACTGATTGGTGAATATACTGCCGCCATGAAACATGGTTTTGGTTTGAATAAGATTCTTGGCACCATCCATATTTATCCAACCTTGTTCGAAGCCAACAAGTATGCGGCCGGTGTCTGGAAACGAGCTCATGCACCTGAAAAGTTGCTCTCATGGGTTGAGCGTTTTCATCAATGGCGACGGGGGTGAGGGAGAATAGCAATTAGGAGCCAGCTAATCTAAGTCCAGATTAGCTGTCCCTCAAGTGACGCTCAATTTGAGGAATATTTGTGATATTCTCATGCTGAAATAAACGCATTACTTAAGGTGAGTAGCATGCTGTTTCGTCGCATGATCACAATTCTTCTTCTGCTGTCGCCCTTCACAACGCTTGCGGAACCCTTCTCCTGGCAGGGTCAACTGCAGGATGGCAGCCAGATATCCGTAGATCCCAACACCAACAAAGTAACCCGTACAGCAGAGGGCGAGACTACGCCACTTTGGGATGGGGTGCACAACCTCAACAATGGCGCAGTGATCATAGTTCGGGATGGAGTAGTGGTGAAGGATAGGGTGATTCTCGAGGCTCAACGAGCACAAGAGCAGGATCGTCTTAATGCGGCCTGCATGCAATTGGTGAAGAAAGTATGCGGTACTCATAATGAGTGTGACGCCCATCCTGAATGCAACCCGTCACGCCAATTACTGGCAATGGAGCACAATGAACTCAACAGTAGCTGGTCCGGTGCATTACTCGAGAGCTCGACTCACTGTCTTGAAGCGTTGGGGAACGAGGCTTACTTCCAGGTTTGCGATAAACATCTGCCTGGACGAGAAACACCCTGTGAAAAGTTGCAGGTGAAAGTCTGTGGCATCGAGAATCAGTGTGACAACAGAGAGGCTTGCGATGCCGCTATGCAATTAACTTCAATGGAACAGCAAGATCAGCATCGTGTACCGGGAGGGTTCACCTATGCGAGTGCCCAATGTCGTGATGCCCTGGTGAGTGAATCTGATTATTTCCAAGCCTGTGAATAGGTTGACTTAGAGATAACATGGATAGTCAAAATAATATATAAAATACAGTAGGTTATTGGGTTAACGGGGATATCTATTCCGGTACTGTCGTACAGTCCATTATGTCGATCTTTTTTACAACTGAGATAAACAACAGGGGTTCAGAGAATCAAACAGATAAATGGCTTTTGTTGAATATTACCGAAAATCGACAGAAATTTAACTGGAAGGCCGTCGAATATCTTTACAATATGCTGTAAGTGTCATCATATGATTACCCTAATAGCTTGTAAAATATAATAAATATTTTATTGGCAACGTTATTGCAGGGATAGAAGTAAGTGATGAAACCGGAGAGTTAAGATGAGAAAAGAAGACAGTCTACTCAGCACATGGCCAGAGGACCCAGCATGGCCGGATCCTTTTGGTGATGATCCCTATGACATCGCTTTTTGATAGATTGAGATGCATCTTCAACACTATTTAATCCTTCTTAAAATCGGAATTGCGAGAGAAGAGCGCAATAGATGTTGGTGAGATGAAGCATCAACAATGCAGAGTATGCCATTTTTCCAGGTTCTTCTTCTCTTCTTTTCTACCCACCCGTCGTCGCTATAACTCTTCCATTAGACTGAATCCATACCGTTCTACGTAGGATTCTAGGTTCAACATAAAGCACCCTACTTGTAGTTGTTGTACTCTGGTATACGGCCGATGAGTAAATGGAATGAATGATCGATGCAAAAAAAAGCCCGGCAGAGGATGCCGGGCATAAAGTATCACTTAGGAGGAGAAGTGATTCGATTAATGAATAAACAGTCCGCCATTGACAGGCAGATTGGCGCCAGTCACATAGGTGCTGGCATCGTCGGCCAGGAACGCCACTGCATGGGCAATCTCTTCAGGCTGCCCCATGCGACGCATAGGGATACCGCCAATAATGGCATCGCGAACATCATCACGCATTGCTGCGGTCATGGCCGTCTCGATATAGCCAGGTGAGACTGTGTTAATGGTCACTCCTTTAGCTGCACCTTCATAAGCCAGGGCCATGGTGAAACCGTGCATGCCGGCCTTAGCAGCGGAGTAGTTAACTTGACCAAACTGGCCTCGCTGACCGTTTACTGAGGAGATATTGATAACACGACCGAATCCACGCTCGATCATTCCGTTCCAGATGGGCTGGGTGACATAGAATGCGCTACTCAGATTGGTATCGATGACTGCGTCCCACTGTTCGGCCGTCATCTTTTTCATGGTGGTGTCCCGGGTGATGCCGGCACAATTGACCAGAATATCCACTGGACCATATTTTTCGACAATCTCTCTCATCAGTGTTGCGCCACCTTCTGGGGTGGAGACATCACCGGCTACGACACTGACCTGTGCATTATTATCAATCTGAGACTTAACCCAGGCATCGACCTGATCAGTTTCAGATGGGTGACAGGTGGCGATAACCTTAGCCCCCTCTTGGGCCAGGCGATGGCAGATTGCGGTGCCAATTCCGCCCATGCCACCGGTGACAACAGCGAGTTTGTCTTTACAGCTCATTTCTTATACTTCCTCAAGTTTTAACCTGAATCCCCGTAGGTTGATCACGACGAATTGAATGAGTCATTGATCCTTCAAGCTATGCAGACATATTCGCCAATAATTAACAGCTATTCCTTTAGTCGTTTGCTATGCAATTAGTAATCAATTACTAACACATTTCATCGATGACAAACCTAAGCATACAGATTTAACAAAAACCGGCGGTGATGCCGCCGGTTTGTTAGCTACAAATCGAAAAGATCAAATTAAGCAGCCTTTTCTGCAGCTTTGCTGATCTGCTCGTTAGCAGCAGCCATGTTGCTCTCATACCAGCTACGTACTTCTTCACCAGTCTTCTGGCTCAGCTCAACAGCTTCGCGGGTCTTGGTCATCAATTCCTCGCCCAGTTTACGGGTAAGGTCCACCTGGCCGCGCACTACTTCCTGGTAATCTTTGGCTTCTGAAACCAGCTTTAACTGATCCATGCTTGAGTCTATTACGGTGCTGAGGGTGTTCATCTGGGCATCCATGATTTGGTTCCAGGTCTTAAGACTGATATCGCTCAGCTGACGGAAACTGTCGTAACCGGTTGTGTTGAACTGCTTAATCATCTCGATGCTCTCTTTTGCTTTAGCCATGTCGTTTGCTCCTGTTGGTTGTGCATTGCAGCATTGTTGCGGTGCAGCATAATCCAGATAACAGCCTCTGTCAAGAAAAATTTGTGCACTGCACAATATTCTCAGTCAATCGTGAACAAAAGGGAGGGAATGTTAATGGTATAACTAGAAATTATAAATATAACAAAGAGTTATATGTTTATGGGCTGTTGGTTTCAATACAAGAGGTTCTATTCATCATCCTTTTTTGCGCTACTAAAACCTGCTACATTGAAGAAATCTTTCTGCATTTCAGTCCACATTTTCATATTGTTTTGAGCAAGATTTGACATGGTTGTGAGGGGGTCTTCTCCCATGTTTTTCTTAATCTGCTCCTGTTGCGCTGTGAACAGGCCCATACTCTGTTCCAGGTAGTTGCCGAAAATGCCCTGCAGAGCGCCTCCGTAAAAGCGGATAATCTGAGATAGCATGTTAGCGGTAAACAAGGGCTCGCCGCCGGATTCGGTCTCCAGAATGATCTGTAACAGGATGTTACGGGTAATGTCCTCTTCAGAGGTGGAATCCACTACTTTGATCAATACACCACTGATAATCAGCTGGCGTAGCTGGGTGAGGGTTATGTATTTACTTTGTTCAGTATCGTATAACCGACGGTTGGGATACTTCTTGATGATGCGATCAGACATGGTTCTGGCACTATTCCTGATAATCAATTGACACCAGTGTACCTCAATCGAGGTGCCTATATTAACCCGGCGACATAATAATAGGTTGCCGGGTTAATATAAATAGAGATGCGGCTTAACCGCACCTCTGACGCTGTATCAGACCTTCTCTACTGCCATGGCGACGCCTTGGCCTCCACCGATGCAGAGGGTAGCCAGACCTTTTTGGGATCCACTACGCTGCATCTCATGCAACAAGGTGACTAATACACGACAACCGGATGCCCCAATGGGGTGTCCCAGTGCAATTGCGCCGCCATGTACGTTGACCTTGGAGGTATCCCATCCCATCTCCTGATTGACGCACATCGCCTGGGCAGCAAAGGCCTCATTGGCTTCGATACGATCGAGGTCATTAACAGACCATCCGGCCTTTTCCAGACACTTGGTAGAGGCGGGGATAGGTCCGGTACCCATGATTGCAGGGTCAACACCTGCAGAGGAGAAAGCGACAATGCGTGCCATTGGGGCGAGCCCCAGCTCTTTTGCCTTGCTTTCAGTCATCACCATTACCGCAGCAGCACCATCATTGATACCTGAAGCATTACCGGCAGTGACAGTACCTT
>JAIVEQ010000112.1 GCA_023838465.1 Candidatus Thiodiazotropha sp. | reverse complement strand
CTAAATTTCGTACACTGTAAATGCCTACAAGGCTATACTATGCTGCACATAATTGAATATTATGTCGTTGCGAAATCCGGATATAGCCTTTAATTTCTGCCGGCTATTACCCCACCATCAACATCCCAAATGGCACCTGTCACCCAACTTGATTCGTCGCCAAGCAGGAAATTAATCACATTGGCGACATCTTGATCTTGATGGGCGTCACGTTTATGTTCGGGTTGCCTTTCCTGTTGCGCCCGGTCGCTAATTGCCTGCGAGCCCGACAACTTACATACTTCCTCACTACCTCGAGGGCAATGATCATTCTTCGCAGCCACGCCTGGGCTGAGATCTGGGTGCGTTCACCGGAGATCCTTTCTGTGTCATTGCTCTTTCTCTACAGTGTCATCATGTTTAGTGGGCTTTTTTCGAGGGCTCATACCAGGATGCTGTTGACGGTGCCGGTTTAAGCACTTGGCTGGCACGGATCTTCCTGCTTATTTTATTGACACCTGTTGGCTTTGCCTTTACCACATTTGGCTATATTGGCCTACGCTACCAGTGTGTAATCATCTTTGATGCCATCAAAGACCGTCATGGCATTTTCGTATGCTGCTTCAACTTTAACGAAATCAAGCGTAACGATTTCCCAGTTTTGTCTAGGCTTTGTAAGGACGGGATCGGAAATGTCATCCTCAGCCAGGATGGCCATTGGGAATACGATATTGATTTCAATCAGTTGCCTTGGTTCAAAATCAACGTGGTCGGTTTTCTATCCGTGCCAGACGCCAAACGGATCATGGATAAAATTGAGCAGGCTGCGGCTATTGAACACGAGACTTTACAAGGTGCTCAAACATGACACGCTATACAATGCGGGCCCGTTTGCCTAAACGTCAGGTGTGCAAACGTCCATATATAAGATTCGATACTCTCAAAGCTAATAATCTCACCGACAATTGGAGGTAATAACATGATGTATAGTCTGGAACGAAATAAGCAGAATGCGATTGCCTTTTACAAAACAGCATATGAAGGTGAACCTCGCAGAGCTGTCGAACAGTATGTCGGAAATGATTATATTCAACACAATCCTTTAGTTGGAGATGGTAAGGAGCCATTCATAACCTACTTTGAAAGAATGGCAAAAGAGTACCCTGAAAAAAGTATTACATTTATTCGGTCAGTCGCAGAAGACAGCTTGGTGGCTCTTCATACACACCAAATTTGGCCCGGCGGTGTTGAGTATGTAACCATGGATTTTTTTAGATTTGATGAAAACGGCAAAATAGTAGAGCACTGGGATTCAATGCAGGAAATACCTGAAAAAACTGAAAATGGGAATACCATGTATTAACAATATCGAATAATGTGTGCCCCTATTTCCTTTACTTTTATATGGTGAAAATAATGCCTCAATACTTTATTACTTATCTAGGCGGAAATCAGCCATCTAGTCCAGAGGAAGGTAAACAGCATTTCGCGAAGTATCAGGAATGGTTATCTTCATTGGGCGACGCTGCAGTTAGTCCAGCTAATCCGCTTAAGAATACGAACACGGTAAGTGCTGATGGTACTGTTACCTCTGGTGGTAAAACCTCAATGTCTGGTTTTACCATAATTGAAGCTGATTCTATGGAGGTGGCACTGTTGATCGCAAAAGACTGCCCTTTTCTTGATATTGGCGGTTCACTTGAGGTATCAGAACTGATGCAGATGCCGGGTTAGAATGTACATCGCAAGTTATTCAATTACAAAGAGGCTAAAAAGAAGCTGACCATTAGCAATGGCATTCTACTGTCAATATCTTTTATTACTGAGAATAGCTAAATGAAAGAAGTCATAGGCATCAATCATGTAGGAATAAGAGTAACTAACCTTGAACAAGCAAGGAAGTTTTATGAGCAGCTCGGATTTATATTCATTGCAGGTCCAATGGGTCCTGAACCCGTTGCAATAATGGAGCATCCATCAGGCATCAATATCAATTTTATTCTCAATGCAGACAATGGGATCTCAGACAATATTCTTATGGATAGACCGGAAAGACATCCCGGGTATACACATATTGCATTGGATGTCACAAATATTAAAGCCATTGAAGAAAGGCTGAATCAGCTGAATATCAAGATAACAGAAGGACCAATAACTTTGCCCGGTGGTGGGGTAATGCTCTTTATTCGAGACCAAGATATGAATGTTATCGAATTCCACCAAAACCAATAAAACAACTTGTTATTACTTACTGCAGATAGCCAAACTAGCCATGCAATGCTAGATGTTTGACAGCTTGTCGCCTAAAGTTCCAATAGTGTTGTCAATAATAAGGAATTCGGGAGCTTGTCATGAGTGAGGTATGGAGGACAGTCGGGGGAGAGGATGCCAATACACCCCGTACTCATGCCTTAGTTATTGGAACAAGCCATTACGTTCATTTACCGGACACTCCTGATCAACCTGTTCCCGATGACGGACGGGTAACGCTTGGTCTTGGCCAAGCTACTACACCGGCCACATCGGCATTGATATTTGCGACTTGGTTGGATGAGAAATATCACAATCCCGATGCGCCTATCGGAACGATCCGCTTGCTTTTATCTCCCTCGGTGGATGAATGGGGGCAGGTCGACAGCCTGGCCGGTCCTGATATTTCCCGCTCATCCACCGCCAACGTCAAGGCAGCACTGCGGGCCTGGAAACGTGATTGCGAGAATAATCGCGATAATGTGGCAATACTCTATGTGGCGGGTCATGGCATTCAGTTGACCAAAGATGACAGTATCGTCTTGTTAGAGGACTTCGCCGATCCCAACGAAAACATTCTTCAGTGTGCCATGGATATCGGCTCGATCTGGCGTGGCATGAATAACGCCAAGGCGGCCAAAACTCAATTTTATTTTGTTGATGCATGCCGCATCAAACCAGATCTATTTAAAGACTACGCCAATAACCCGGTGGGGGTAATGCTGGATGAGGAGGATTCCGGCACTATTACTGCCGCGCCAATTTTCTTCAGTGCCGCACCTCGCAGTTATGCCCTTGGAGAACCAGGCAAGGGAACGCTGTTTTGCCAAGCGTTACAGGATTGCCTCAAGTCATATGGTGTCGATCCGCCTGATACCAATAATCGCTGGTTGGTCACTACCAGCTCGCTACTTAAGCGCCTACCAGTCAGAGTGTCGGAACTGGCCAGGAAATGGGGGGAACAGCAGGATGCTGTACCAGGTGGCTTGCCTGTCGATGTTGCCTTTCATGTTCTGAAAAATCCGCCGGATGTCCCTCTTCGCATTACCCTCAACCCGGCTATCGCCTCGGCCCAGGCCTCTGCCAGGCTTTGGGACGGACTGAGCCGCAGAACACTATTCGAGAATGTCCGCTTTGAGCCAGATTTAATACGTGAAGTACCAGGGGGAAACTATCTGCTGGCAGTCACCTTTCCCCAGAATCAGCAAGACTATCGTAATCTGGAAGCGGCCTCAGTTATAGCCTTTCCACCTGGCTGCGAAATGGAGATTCCGGTATGAGATGGGAATTCACGCAAGATTTTGTCAAAACCCCTGGCCATAACGACAGCGGGAAATTGATAGTAGAGGTCGAAGGTTATAACTACCAGCCGCTGCCACTTGAAATCCGTGGCGAGAATCTGCGTCTATTGGGAATGGCCAGGACAGGAGAACAACTAAGGCTCAATCCGGGACACTATGCAGTGCGCATGCTTCTACCCAATGGGGAGACCGAGACTGCCATGGTTGCTGTACAAGCCGACGGTTTGGCACGGCACAAGATGGGCTGGCGGCCAACGACACTGTTGGCACGCAAACTCAAAAGCAAATACACAGAGCGAAAACCGATCATACCCCTACCGTCAGCGCCAGCTTTTCCAACCCTGGAGTTGTCAGAGGAAAACGAGACAGAACACGCTGACAAAGCGATTCCTGAACAGGCAACCACTGCCCTTCCGGAAAATTGGTGTGCACGTTTTCTAGCCTACGACATTGATCAAAAGTATTGGCTTCCGGCTGAATACCCGCCACGTCTGGAATTGCAGGAGCATGGTGTCGTGGGTGGGATAGTAGCATCGGAACTCCTTGTTCACGCCCAAGATCCAGGTTTGTTTGCTATCGAGTTACGAGGACGTGCTGGTGACCATATCAGTGTTGCCCTGCCGATGGCTGCGCAATCCGATGCCATGAGCTGTCGTCTGACAATTGTAGATGACGGTGAGGCCATTCGTGCTGAAGCTTCCCTGCTAGGCTATGGCAGTATCGAATTGGTCAGTGACTATATGCAGACCGGTGCGCTGCAGGAGGCCGCCGCGTTGATGGAGGATGCTGAAGAACTGCTTTGGGGGAAAATGAGTAATCCAATTGCGGCCGCCCTTGGCGGTTATGCATTGTTGCGCCTCGGAGATCTGGAGCGTCTGCACAACTGGCCTATGAACCTGGCCTCCTGGTTTGAATGGCTGCCCGATGGAGCCGTCATTGCCGGAGAGCTGGCTGCACGCAGGAAGGATCATCCTTCGGCAGCGAATTTTATGTTATTGGCGGTAAAACGGGGGTTGCCCCTGTTCAGCGAGGGATACTCTCACCTGCTGTCGCGACTACGTTACTACACCCTCTATGGCCGCAAGCTATTGGGTCAGGGTTTTTCAGCAGATCACGTTGAAGAAGCCCTGGATACCGTCCAACAGTGGTCACCCGGGGTGGATCTGTCCTATCTGAGCCTAACACTGGAACAGCTGTCACTCAGTGGTCAGGACATTCCGGTACAAGGTCCTCCAAGTAGTGAGGGCTGGATGCGTTTTGCTTCCGATCATTCAGATTTGCTACTACCGTTGTAAGTGCAGGAGGGCAATGTCTGGCGATCCGATAGAACGGACATCCATCAGACATCAACGATGACAACCATGGCACTAATCAGGTAGTCCTGACATAGCGCGATCCAGATCAGGAGATCCATTATCCCTATTCACACCATGAAAGTATTTACAAAAGGAAGAGGAAAATGTTCAGGATAGAAATGCTCCCAGCCCGTCACGGCGATTGCCTATGGATAGAATACGGCGAGCTGACAGCACCTCACAGGATATTGATCGACGGTGGAACATCCGGCACTTTCCATGATTTAAAAAAAAGTTTCGAAGCTATTCCAGAGACACAGCGGGAATTTGAGCTGCTGGTCGTTACTCATATCGACGCAGATCATATCTCAGGCGTACTCAAATTGCTGGAAAGTGACTTGCCGGGGGTCAGATTCAAGGATATCTGGTTCAATGGCTGGCGTCATTTACCGGAATCTCCTTTGGAGTCTTTGGGACCGGTACAAGGAGAGCGCTTAACGGATTTGCTGGTTAAACCTGATTACCCCTGGAATCTGGCATTCAAAGGACAAGCGGCGAAAACTGAAGAAAATGGTAGTATGGAATACCGTGATCTAGAAGATGGCATGCGCCTGACCCTGCTCTCTCCCAACCAGGCAAAGCTTGCGAAACTCAAGCCCGTGTGGGAAAGGGAGGTAAAGGCTGCCGGACTTGATCCCAATCGAATGCAGCCGGAATTGGAAGAAGAAGATACCCGCCCTTCTCCATTGGAGCGCCTTGGTAGCGATAACTTGCCCGATATTGATGCTTTGGCCGACTCAGTCTTCGAGGAAGACTCTTCAGAAGCCAACGGCAGCAGCATCGCCTTGCTGGCACAATACCAAGGTCACAGTGCACTGCTAAGTGGTGATGCTCACCCCGGTTTACTTGAACATGCCATCGATTGCCTGCTAACACAAAAACAAGAAGATGTTCTATCAATCGATCTGTTCAAGTTACCCCACCATGGCAGCAAAGCGAATATTAGCCGAGAACTTCTTGAGAAGTTGGCCTGTGATCGCTATCTGATATCGACCAGCGGCGCATATTTCAAACACCCTGATCAAGCAGCCATCGCACGTGTGATCAAGTATGGTGGCGATATGCCCTCACTCTTATTCAACTATGTGACAAAATACAACAAGATCTGGGCTGATACCTCATTGCAACAGAATCATGGATATCGAGCACTATTTCCACCACAAGAAGCAAAAGGGATCAGTATCGAATTATCCTAGGGCATTCACTTTATGTTGATGCGCAGCACTTAAACTTGGAAATATAGCTATCAGGCAAAATGAAATAGTATTTTTTTAAATAATCCTAAAAAGATAGAGTTTAATGAACCCATTAATTTCTTCACCACACCATTTCTTGTCTATAAATTAAAGGATTAATAAATAGTTCGAAAATTACAGAATCTAATGAAAGAGGGAAATTCATTATGGCAAGAGGAAAATTCAAACCCAATGTTGTCACTTGGAATGAGATTGACGATCAGAGTAGTCTACCAAATACAGATCCCAGTCTGAATGATTACTTGGTGCTTGCTGAAGGAGATTCCTGGTTCACCCTGGGAGGCATTCCAACTTCAAATCTCCTGTTTTCTTTACGTTTTAAAAAGATGACGATGATACTCAACTGTGGCAGCCCAGGAGATACGATTAAGCATGTATCTGATATTGAAAA
>JAIVEQ010000111.1 GCA_023838465.1 Candidatus Thiodiazotropha sp. | reverse complement strand
ATTTCGTACACTGTAAATGCCTACAAGGCTATACTATGCTGCACATAATTGAATATTATGTCGTTGCGAAATCCGGATATAGCCAAAAAAGGGCAAGGATGCCCTTAAAACAATCACCAAGCTTTAGCTCAGATCTGTGCAGTTATTTTGAATTGAATTTGAGTCTTACTAAAGTCGGAGTAGCGATCTTCGCAATGCTAGATAGGGGTGGTTGACGATAGGAGTCGTGAAGATTGGAAATCGGTTTAACACGCCTCCGCTTGTATAAATTTGCTGATGCTTCAGTCGAGTCGTCGGGATAACCGGCAATTTGGCTCTGACTGATATTCAGCACCCGAACACGGGGAAGATCATGTATCCAGCGCCTTTTCGCTACCATCGTCCCGCTTCTCTTAGCGAGGCTGTGGAAATGCTAAACGGATTAGGGGACACCGCCAAGCCGCTTGCCGGTGGGCAGACTCTTATTCCCATTCTCAAACTTCGTATGGATGAGCCATCAGACCTGGTGGATATCGCACGCTTACCGGCGCTCCACTATATGAACAATAACGATGGAGTCATACGCATTGGTGCGCTGGCGACACATGGACGAATCGGCAAGTCAGATCTCTCTAAGGCGGTACCTATACTGGGTGATTGTGCAAATGGTATTGCCGATGCGCAAGTTCGCTCAATGGGGACCATTGGTGGATCGGTCAGTGCCGCAGACCCGAGTTGTGATTGGCCTGCACTGCTTCATGTCCTCAATGCAGAGATCATCTGTCAAGGTGAAAAAGGGAGTCGTGCCGTATCCATTCGGGAGTTTATCCAGGACTCCTATACCACCGCATTGATCGGTGGTGAACTGGTAACTGAAATACGCTTTAAAACACCACCAGCCAACAGTGGTGGTGCATACATCGGTTTCAAGAAAGCCGCACCCGCCTATCCGGCGGCCTCTGCAGGCGTTCAGCTATCGCTTGCCGGGGACAATGTTTGTCAGGAGGTCAGTCTGGTTTTAGGTGCAGCGGGACCTCGACCAGTGACATCGGCCGAAGCTGAAAATTTTTTACGCGGCAAGACACTCACGGCTGATCTGCTTAATCAGGCTGCCGAAATACTATTGGAGGCCTCCGATCCACCGGCTGATTCCCGGGGCTCATCCGATTTTAAACGAGCCATGCTGAAGTCGATTTTTTTAAAAGTCGCATTTCGTGCCATTGAACGTGCTGGCGGGGAACTAATCGAAGGGGGACCTGAGTATGTCTGATGAGGCGCAAACCGTATCGGTAGAGATCAGTATCAATGGGAGTCGCTATCAACGTGAAGTTGAGCCACGTCTGCTGCTGGTGGAGTTTATACGAGAAGAGGTGGGGCTTACCGGCACCCATATCGGTTGTGACACCAGTTATTGTGGTGCCTGTACAGTGATCCTGGATGGTGAACCGATAAAATCCTGCACACTGTTTGCGGTACAGGCAGATGGTGGAGAGGTGATAACTGTTGAAGGTTTGGAGCAGAACGATGAACTGCACCCAATACAACAGGCATTCTCGCAGCATCATGGTCTGCAATGCGGATTTTGCACCCCCGGTATGTTGATGTCATCACTGGCGTTATTGGCAGAAAATCCAACCCCATCTGAGAAGGAGATCCGCAAACAATTAGGTGGAAATCTGTGTCGTTGCACGGGTTACCAAAATATCATAAAGGCGGTGCAGGCCGCTGCTAAAACGATGCAGGAGGGCTAGGTCCATGGAAATGAAATTCGATGGTAGCTTCGATGTCGACCTGCCCAGAAACGAGGTTTTTGAGATTCTCTCTGATCCAAGAAAATTCGCCCCTATGCTGCCCACTTTTCATAGCATGGAGATGAAGGATGATCGAACCGCCCTAGTGCGCATCAAGGTGGGTATCGGCAGGATCAGCGGTACTGCATCCACGGAATTGACGCTGGAGGAGGCCGATGCACCTGTGCGAGCCCGATATGTTGGACGGGGCAAGGTCATGCAAGGCGCATATCAGATGATTTCCGCCTTTGACTTAGAGGCGATGCCGAATGGTGGCACCCGCATCAATTGGATGGGTGAGACCCAACTGGTCGGTAAGATTCTCTCTCTGGCTGGCGGTGGCCTGAGGGGCTATGCGGAGAAAGAGATCAATCGATTGATCGGCAGTCTCCAGGAAGGTCTGACACCCGGTGCCGAACTACCCAAAGCAAAGCCTAAACATGAAGGCTGGCTGGCCCGTTCCATACGCAGACTGCGCCACCAGGATGATCAGCCTCAAGCAGCTGAGGAGGCGCCGGAAGGGGCTGCCCAGCAAGGTGCGGAGACGCTGGCACAACAGCCCCAGGAGGTACAGGTCATACAGAAGGAGGCCAGACAACGGATAGCGCAGGCACTTGGGGTAAATCGCCAACAAAAGCCACTCAGTCGAAAGGAGGACAATCGTCTGATTCGTGGGCGTGGACTGTTTGTCGATGACTATAAGCCTGGCGGTACGCTGCACATGGCATTGGTTCGTTCACCCTATGCCCATGCAAAGATTCTGAATATCGATACATCGGCCGCTGACGCCTTGCCCGGGGTGTTCTGCACTCTGAGCGGGGATGAGATAAGCAAGCAGTGTCAGCCTTTTCTGCAAATCGGCCCAGAGCCTTGTGACGCGATCAAGGACTATCCGTTGGCAGTGGGAAAGGTGCGCTATCAAGGAGACCCGGTAGTCGCCGTAGTCGCGGAGTCACTGCGTCTGGCCCAGGATGCGGTTCAGTTGGTTGAAGTGGAATATGAGACCCTTGATGTCATCATCACCTGCGAGCAAGCGTTGCAAAACGATGTGCTGATACATGAGGAAATGGGTACCAACACAGATTGGCAGGGTGTCTACGAGTACGGTGATCTGGACAAGGCATTTTCCGAAGCCGCCCACATCGTCAAGATTGACAAACTGCACTTTCATCGTTTCGGTAGTACGGCGGTGGAACCCAATGCGGTCGTTGCAACCTGGGATGACAGTCTGGGTGGCATTGACTACCTGGCCAATACCATCATGACCATACCGATTACCATGATCAGCATGGCGTTGGGCGTCAGTGCCGACCGCATTCGTCTTCGTACCCACGATATCGGCGGATCATTTGGCAACAAGATCGGTAACTATCCCTACATGGCGTTGGCTGCGCTGGCATCCCGCAAGACCGGTGGACGACCGGTAAAGTGGGTTGAGACCCGTAGTGAGCATATGCAGGCCGGGAGTCAAGGCAGCGAACGGAGCTATTTTGATACCGAAGTCGCGCTCGACGAGAATGGCGTGATAACTGCGCTCAAGTCCCGCCATGTGGATGATTGCGGCGCCTATCCCCGCTACGAGCCCCTAGGCTGTGTGATCTGGTCTCAGGTATTGCCGGCTGCCTATAAGCTGCGCAATATGCGTATCGACTTTTCCCAGGTAGTAACCAACAAGGGCCCCGCTGCACCTAACCGGGGTTATTCCCGATTACCCCATATGTGGTTTATGGAACGGGTAGTCGATATATGTGCACATAAGTTGGATATTCCTGCTGATGAAATGCGGTTGCGTAACTACATCAGGGATTTTCCCTACGAGACGCCAAATGGCTGCGTCTACGATTCAGGGGATTTTGTAGCCTTACTCAACAAAGCCAAAGATTTAATTGGCTGGGATGAGTGGCAGCAAAAGAGAGAAAAGGCAAAGAAGGAAGGCCGCCTGATGGGTATTGGCATCGGAACCACCTTGGATTCGGGTACCAACAATTTTGGGCAATCGGTTATTGTCAATCCCGACTCACCGTTTTCAGGCAATGCAGTTCCGGCCATGATCAAGCTCGATATCGACGGTTCGGTCAGTGTAGCGGTCGGCAGCTTTCCTCACGGTCAGGGACATGAAACCGTGGTTTCCCAGGTGGTGGCGGAAGAACTTGGCATTACCCCGGAAATGGTCAACGTGGCGGTTGGTTTCGATACCGCGCGTAACGTCCATTCCGGCCAATGCGGCACCTATGCCAGCCAGTTCGCAGTCACTGGATTGTCTGCTGTGCATGGCGCCACGGAGATGCTCAAGAAGGAACTGAAGGAACTGGCTGCATTTTCATTGGAAGCAGCCGAGGATGATTTGGAGTTTGGCCTTGGTGATATGGGACCGGAGGTAAGGGTCAAGGGTACCGACCGGGGTATTAACTTCTGGGCGTTATCAAATCTGGTCAATGCCAACAGTGCCCGCCTTCCACAAGCTTTACGCAGTCTCAACCTCAACTGTCGTTATACCTATCGACCACCTTTCGAGGTGCCTGATCCGGAATCCAAGTTTGGAAATCTGACTCTGACCTATGCCATGCAGACCCATTTGGCAGTGGTGGAGATCGATCCTCATACCGGACAGGTAAAGATACTGGATTACGGCATCGTCGATGATTGCGGCAAGATGATCAATCCAATGATTGTGGAGGGTCAGTTGCATGGGGGTGCTGCCCATGGGTTAGGTGCGGCATTGCTCGAGAACCTGCCCTATGATGAGAGCGGTAATGTACTGGCCGGCTCCTTTACTGACTATGCGCCGATTACCATTAACAATGTCCCCAAGCTTAAACTTGATCATATGGAATCGCCCTCGCCATTCAGTTACAACGGTGCAAAAGGCATGGGTGAAGGTGGTGGAGCGCCTCTACATGCGATCTCGTCTGCGGTTCAGGATGCATTGATCGACAAAGGTATCATCGTACGTGGATCTCACTGCTCTCCCAATAGGATCTTCGAGATGTTGCAACAGCCCGATGGTGATCAGGTTGTGACAGTGGAGCGTAGGGCATGATTCCCATGGGTAGCCGTAGCGCTGCCGGGTCACTGATATGAGTGACCGACAGCCTGCGGCGCATCAGTTCGAATCCATAGAAGCGGTGGAAGCCCGTTTTGCAGAGCAGGGTTACGTGACTGATCGTATGTTGGCCACAACGGTCTATCTGGCCGTATCTTTGGGTAAACCCGTGTTTCTCGAAGGCGAGCCTGGGGTAGGTAAAACGGAAGTGGCCAAAGTCATTGCCGGTACGCTGAATACAGAGTTGATTCGCTCGCTGAGCGCCAAGGAAGGCTGAAAGCCGAGGCGGTTAGTCCCCGGTAGGCGTGAGGCGAGACTGTAGACCCGTCGTGCCTTGCGCCAGAGGGGATGCAAAGCGAGCATCCGAACACGGCGTCCAGTCATTTGGGAACTGACGGCGGAGTGGTCACGAGCTTGCGATGTGATCACGTAGTGTCAGTGACCAGGACCGTCCGGGGCACTAATAGGTTGTCAAAGATCGAGTGTCTTTTAGGCCTGGGACGCCTAAAAGACATCACGAGATCGAAGACTCACTTGTACAGTGTTATGAAGGGCTGGATACCGCCCATGCATTGTATGAATGGAACTATCCACGTCAGCTCCTTGAGCTTCGTCTACAGGAAGCCAGAGGTCTGAACCAAGAAGAGATCGGACGCAATCTATTTAGTGAAGCTTTTTTATTGAAGAGACCCCTGTTGCAGGCTATCCAAAATGATGGGCAGCAGCCACCCGTGTTGCTGATCGATGAGATTGACCGTTCCGATGAAGAGTTCGAAGCCTTTCTTTTGGAAGTGCTATCCGATTTTCAGATCACGATTCCTGAGATTGGAACCCTCGAAGCCCGTTGCCGTCCGGTTGTGGTGCTTACCTCGAATCGTACCCGCGAACTTCACGACGCCCTGAAACGACGTTGTCTTTATCATTGGATCGATTACCCAAGTTTTAGTAAAGAAGTGCAGATCATTACAACGAGAGTGCCAGGCATTGAACCCCGGTTATCTGCACAGATCTGCCGCTTCATGGAACTGTTGCGTGACCAGGATTTTTACAAACGCCCCGGTATCGCAGAAACTATTGATTGGGCAAGCGCCTTATTGTCACTGAAAGTGACCGATCTGGACCATAAGTCAGCTGAGGCGACATTGGGTTGCATACTCAAATATAAGGGGGATATCGAAAAACTCAGGGAGTTGGGTATTGAGGAGCTGGTACAACAAGCTCGGGTTGTCAGTAACTATGAAGTTGCTTCGTCAGGCACCTAACAGGTGTTGCCAATGATTGGTCAAGTACAACAGCATGAAACCAGTATGTTCAAACAGGTTGTGCATTTCTCTCGGGCATTACATGAAGAAGGACTGCCGGTAAACCCAGCCAACCTGATCGATCTTTGCCAATGTTTCGACTATGTGGATATCCAATGCCGGGACGATTTTTACACGGCTGCCTACGCAACGCTATTGTCCAGTCGGGAAGACAGGGATCTCTTTGATCGTGTATTTAGCCAGTTTTGGGATGGCTCACTTCAATTGAGTATCAGCGTTGCGGACGATCGCCCAGGTGAGGCCGACAATGGAGAGGGTAAAAAAGAAACATATACCGAGAATATAAATAGTGATGGTGATGATCCGGCTGAAAATGGTGAAGATGAAGCCGATGCCCATTCCTATAGTGCTGATGAGATACTGATGAAAAGAGACTTAGGTACTTTATCGGACGAGGAAGTCGAGCAAGCCTCTCATCTGATAAAGGAACTGGTGGCAGCGATCGCGACACAATGGAGTCGGCGCAAGGCACCCGATAAAAGAGGTATGACACCGGATTTCAGGCGCATGCTTCGACGCAATGCGTTACATAGTGCAGAGGGATTCATCGAGATGCGTTACTTATCCAGACGCATTAAAAAAAACGGCTATATCCGGATTTCGCAACGACATAATATTCAAT
>JAIVEQ010000110.1 GCA_023838465.1 Candidatus Thiodiazotropha sp. | reverse complement strand
GCTAATGCTTCTATCTCTTTCTTGTTCATCTTGCTTATCTCCCTTTAGGGGTTAATGATAAGCAGATACACAATCTAATTTACAGTCTCATAATTTGACGAGCCCATGTTTACCTCCATTCTTATGGGCATGAGCAGCCATGGAAGCAAAATAGATCCCTAATTGTGTATGGCCTTCATTCAAGCTGTTGTTATTGTTAAATGCAGATTGTGCCTCAATCATGCTTTGTGGGAAACCTGCTCCGTCATCTTCTATACTCAGCACAAGATAGTTATCAATCATCTCACAATAAATAATTATCCTATCTGAGGTATAACGTAATCCATTTCCGATCAGGTTGTTAATGACACCTCTGATTAACCATTCATCAAAATATCCAGCTAGGTCACTCTCACATTCACACTTGAGACTGACCCCTTTTATGTTGGCTAATATTTGATTATCTATCACAATCTCTTCTAAAAATTCTTCCACACTGACCTCTTCGATATGTGGGTCAAGTTGTCCATTATCAATTTTATAAAGTGAGAGTAAGGCAATCAGGTTATTATTAAGTCGTTTGGATTCATGTTGAAGTGAGGCAAGTTTGCTGTTCTCCTGATGTCCACTTTCTATGGCAAGCTCATCAAGTGTGTTGATTACCATGCCAAGTGAGTTTTTCATGTCATGAATAATTGAGGCCAAAATATCTGAAAAGTCCATGTTATGCCTTTTGCTTCGGGGTTTTGATCGCTGTTTCGAGTCTATCTTTTAGTTTTTGCAGTGTTTTATTATTCGGATCGGCTCTACTAACGCGTTTGAGGTAGATTTGTATTTCATCAATGCCTTCAGTAGACAGGTTATTTCTTTCCATATCCATGAGCAGTACCAGTGCAGTATTCAAATTGACTACCTTGTTGGCCGGCATCCGCTCTGCAGTCTGCTTGAGAAGTGTGACTGCTTCTTCAAGTTTTCCGTTCCTGGCCAGTTCAATGCCAGTTTTATTCAATGATGCGACTTCTTGGCGAATCGCATCAATGGATCCCAAGACATCTTCTTTCATGTCCATAGATACCATAGTCAACTTGATTTCATCTAACAGACTTTCATCAGTATGGTTGTTGAGTACTGTGTTCTGCAACAATTCGGTAGCCTTGTCAGTCATATTGAACTTATTGAAGGTTTTTGCCATTTCTATGGCACAGTCAGAAGATAACCTGTGGTCGAGGGTTTCGAAAATATCTGCTGCCTGCTGCAGTGACGCATTGGCAGCCTCATGATCCCCCATCGTCTCATGGATCATACTTTCTGCTGTGGCTATATAGAGAGGGGCCTGTGTGTCTTTGCTGAATTCCCGTTTCATGTTTTTCAAGACTTTCAGACCAGCTTCTCCTTGTTGGGTGATCGCTGTCACCTTTGCCAAATTGCTGTGATTGGAAGGATGCTTGTAGACGGAATGACGGCCATACTGAACAGCTTTGGTAAACGCCGCTTCGGCAACTTTCATGTCGTCATTTAACAGTGCAATTTCACCTAACATTTTTTGTCTCAGCACAACCTTGGGTGAGATTTCAGTCGCTGTTTGTAGAGTTGCTTGAGCTTCATTTAATTGATTCAGGGCTTTGTAGGTCTTGGCCAGCCAGTCGTAGCTTGCAGTATAGTTAGGATGATGTTCTATCAGGGTTTGAAGGTGTGATTGGGCCTCTGTATAACTTTTCTCTAAAAACAGCGTCTTACTTAAGCCCAGGCATGCCCATGGTATGTCCCGGATTGACAATACGGTCTCATAGACTTCACGGGCCTGTTTCGTATTTCCGGAAGATAGGCAGATCTCGCCTTTGATTTTTCTGAGTTCATTGCTATTGGGAGGGGATTGAGCAATTTTTAGATCGAGAATATTTATGGCGCGCGTATATTCATGTTTCTCAATCGCCTGTTCGATCTCCAGCAGATCCTGTTTTTTTACAATCAGTTTCTCGAGACGTGCATTGAGAAGGTCTTTGTTGAACGGCTTAGTCAGATAAGAGTCAGGTTGATACTCGACTGCACCCATGACCATTTCACGGGCATTCTCTGCTGTGACCATCAAGAATACTGTTCCCAAGCCTATCAGATGTCGGTGTTTTGCCTCTTCCAGGACTTGTTGGCCATCCTTGTCTGAACCCAAATTGTAATCGCAAAGCACAACATCGAAACGTTGTGATGCCATACAGGCTAGGGCTTCTGCTCCATTGACCGCAAGGGTAATATCATTTGCACCACAAGCGATCAGCATATTCTTGATCATACTACGCATGTCGCCGTAATCATCGACGACCAGATATGTCTTATTTTCGAGAGGACCCGGTTTAAAAAACACAAAATACTCCATATTGAGATCATCAAATCGATAACAATTGAGCGTTGTATATCTGTGTTTGATGATTCACTATTTTGAAAACAGGATTGTCTTGAGAGCTATTCACTATTCATTACGGCATGTCTTGCGAAAACTGAAGACAAATACAGGCTCTATTTAGGAGTAAACCTGGTTTATTGCTACCGATGGCTGAATGTCCATTACTATTTTCGCCCATCCGAAGGCCATTAATCTATAAATGCAGTTTGGCCATGTCTTTATCAGAATCTCAGGTTCAATATGATAGGGTGTGAATGGGATTTTGTGTCCTATAGGTTATACAACCAAGGGTCATGCTGTTGTGAACTTGAATTCAGTACCGGATCACGTTTGTACCTTATGTTTTAGCTGTGAATTAATATGTAACTAGTAGTAGTTTCACCTCTTACAGTGAAACCATGCCTTACATAGAATTCCTTTGCTTTATCGTTGATCTTGAATACTTGCAGTCCTATGCTTTTAGACTGCTCCTTGCCAGACATGATAACTGATTTTAGCAGCTTACTGCCGATGCCTTTCTGTTGGTGTTTAGGATGGATAACAATCATTCTGATATAAAGCTGCGTGCTCCTGTTTTCGACATGGGAGTACCCGATCAACTCATGATTATTGTACACCAACATAATATTATTATGATCGAAATTTGCAGTGAAGTCGTCTTTTTGCCACTGCTCGTTCCAGCGCCATATTTTGGAAATGTAACCGCGCATGACTAAGCAATATAATTTATAGACGGCCTGCCCATCTGTTTGTTCAGCTTTTCGGTGAGAATAAGTCATGATGTAGCTAGGTATAGTGGTTCATGCGAGATGAATTGACTTTATTATAAATGTGATGTCTCTAACAACTGTTGTAAATCATGCAGTATTGAGCAATTGCTTTGAGTGAGGCAGATCACTACAACGTGTTTGTAATCATTACATGTGAAGCATTTTGAGTAATTATGATGATTAATATTATTCTCAACAGCTTTGTATAGGTTTCAGTCGTCTTGGCGGACCCATAAAAAATACGTGATCTCTCACTGGCTGCTTTCTTATTGTGTCGTGTCGAAATAATTTACAATTCGTTAACAATTCCCCTGTGGAATATCCCATGGTTTTTATAACTACTTGATAGTTATGAAAAGTCTTATCATTGGTATAGTTATTGCTGGTTTGATAAGTTAAGTATTGTAATAAATACAAACAACAAGCTGGTGACTAATCAGCGTATATGCATGCACATTGATGGTTGAGTAAATAAGTCTTCTCATAAAGTATCTAGGAGGAACTATTTATGAAAGTATTTACTATTTTAAAAATGTGCATTATTTATTTTGTGCTTGCTCTGCCGTGCGTATCACTACAGGCAATTGCCTCCATTCTAGTCGTAGCACCTCATCCAGATGATGATATTATTATATCTTCAGGTGTAATAGCTGATGCTGTAAGTCGTGGTGAACAAGTAACTGTCGTTTTTATGACAAATGGAGATATTTTTGGAGTAGCAGAAGGCCTAGTTAGACAATCAGAGGCGGTTGATGCACAAATAGGCTATCTTGGCACGACTGAAAACGATCTTATCTTTCTTGGGTACCCAGATGGTAGCCTTGGCGATATCTATCGACTATTTCCTGATGTAACTGATGTGTTCACAACGTCCTTTGGTCAATCAACTACCTATGGTAATAGAGGGCTTGGACAGAGTGATTACCATTCGTTTCGCTTTGGTAGTCCTGCTAACTACAACGGATTCAATATTGTTTCTGATTTAACAGATATCATTAATACTTACAGACCTGATCATATATTTACAACATCAGAGTTTGATCAGCATACTGACCATTCCAAAACATATGATTTCATCATTTTGGCGCTTCAGAGTGTATTTAGTACTGATTCCTCATACACACCCAGTGTACATAAAACAGTTGTATGGTCTACTCAGCCGTCAATATGGCCTGAAGCATTAGACCCTACTTCATTTCACATAGAAATTCCTGACTTAAATCAAACAACATTATTATGGGCAGATCGAGAGAGTATCAATGTACCCCTGTCAATGCAGGATATTAGTATAATTGCAAATCCAAAAATAAATGCTGTCAATGCACATCAAACACAAGATGGTATTTTAGGAGTACTAGGTAAGTTTATACATAAGGATGAGATATTTTGGGTTGAGAATCCATTAACCTCCAGTGTGCCGCCTGTGGTTAATGCCGGTCCAAGTATTTCAGTGATCATGGGAAACACGGTTCAGCTTGATGGTTCTGGTAGTTTCGATATCAATGCAGCACAACTAGCCTATACTTGGACCCAGCTATCTGGCCCTCCAGTAATATTATCAGATGTCACTTCAGCAACACCTCAGTTTGCAGCACCAACGGGGCTACTCGAAGACACGGTTTTGCGCTTTCAATTGATCGTAAATAACAATGATTTTTCCAGTATTCCCGATCATGTAGAAGTGACTGTTATGACTACAGCAATTGGTCAAAATATATCTCCATTGGTAAGCAGTGTTTCTGCATCTTCAGAGAATATCGGTTCAACTCAAACTGTACTGAAAGCAATTGATGGGGTTGCTACCGGATGGCCAGTAGATTTCAGACGTGAATGGGCAACCATGGGTGAGAGGGCAGGTGCATGGATAGAATTAAACTGGAATGAAATCTATGCTGTGAACAGGATTGTATTGTTTGATCGGCCAAATACAGCTGATCAAATCATTGCGGGAACATTGCATTTCAGTGATCAATCAACACTGTCTGTGGGCCCTCTGGAGAATGGAGGATTGCCGACCGTAATATCATTTCCGTCTAGATTTACTAACAGTGTAAGATTTACAGTTGATCAAGTCACTGCTACGACCATTAATACAGGTTTAGCGGAGATAGAAGTATATGGTGAAATGGATGCTGGTATTAATCTAGCACCTACTGCAGTAGCAGGTGATGATCAAATTGTGCTGGAAGGTGTTTCTGTACAGTTGAATGGTTCAGGCAGCAGCGATCCTAATAATGATCCATTAAATTATCAGTGGGTACAGATATCCGGTATAACTGTTACATTATCAGATAATACAGTTGCAAATCCTACCTTTACCGCACCATCAGAGGTTACACAAAATCAGTTATTGGTTTTTGAACTCGTTGTTGATGATGGGTTGGAGACAAGTTCAGCTGATTCAGTAACTATCACGGTTTCATCTAACCAATATAGCAATATTGCTCCTTCTGCTGTGGTAACAGCATCTTCTGAAAATACGTCAACAACTCAGACTGCGCTAAAAGCAGTAGATGGAGTTGCAACAGGTTATCCAGTAGATTTCGCACGAGAATGGGTAACGCGGGGAGAGGGTGCTGGTGCATGGTTAGAGCTGAATTGGGGTAATGCATATATAGTTGATCGAGTCCTCCTCTATGATCGGCCGAATGGACAGGACCATATTGAGTCTGCCAGTCTGAGTTTTAGTGATGGGTCAACTGTACCAGTTGGGGTATTGGATAATGGCGGAGGTGTCAACGAAATTCTGTTTCCAGCCAGAACTGTGTCTAACATGCGAATAACAATTGATCAGGTTGGACCTTCCAGTGCAAATATTGGTCTTGCAGAGATTGAGGTATTTGGATCTCTCGGTGTTGGAGTGAACCTGGCTCCAATAGCTGTTGCAGGTTTAGACCAAACTACTTCAGAGGGTGAGTTGATAGTCTTGGATGGATCGGGTAGCAGTGATCCTAACGGCGACTCGATAAACTACCAATGGACTCAGGTTTCGGGAGTGCCGATTGCATTAACAGGTAGCATGACTGTTAACCCAAGCTTCATCGCGCCAATGGGGCTAACCCAAAATGAAGATCTTGTTTTTCAATTGGTAGTCGATGATGGGTTGGAAACCAGCCTACCTGATTTAGTTACCATTACGGTAAATACATTTCAAAACTTTAACATCGCGCCATCAGCAACAATTACTGCATCTTCAGAAAACGTCTCAACGAGCCAGACTGCAGTAAAAGCAATTGATGGTGTCGCATCGGGGTATCCCGTAGATTTTTCAAGAGAATGGTCCACTGTTGGGCAAGGTGCCGGCTCATGGATAGAGTTAACTTGGAGTAATTCACGAACGGTTGATCGCATCGTACTTCATGACCGGCCAAATGGAAATGACCACATAACAGCAGCAACTTTGAACTTTGGTGATGGGTCAGTGCTGTCAGTAGGGGCGCTTGAAAATGGTGGGAGTGCGACTGAAATAGTATTTACTCCACGAATAATATCAAGCGTACGGTTGACCGTTGACCAGGTCAGTCCCTCAAGTATTAATATAGGATTGGCTGAGATTGAGGTTTATGCAAGCCCTTAAAGCTTGTGGATGACTACAATGGTATCCAGATGGATATGTGACGTATTATTCTACTATCTGTCTTAGCAGGGTACGGTAGTAAAGTACCCTGCGTACTTTATTATGTGAAATACACTTGTCTAGCAAGTATTCGCTAAAGCAGGTCTATCGTTTGGCTCTTCGCATTGAGTGCCAGCATGTTATGCTGGTTAATTAGATGGCTCGCTTATTCAGAGATACCCTATT
>JAIVEQ010000109.1 GCA_023838465.1 Candidatus Thiodiazotropha sp. | reverse complement strand
CTTTGTAATAAGTGCGTTTCCGGACAGTTACTATCAATCAAAGTCAGTCAGTTGCTTTGCTTCGCTTCGCCTGCTCAAGCCGCCACCAGGCCTCCAGTGTGCAGGCCACCGACCAGGCCTGGGATGGCGCGCCTCTCGGCTCATGCGGCGGGTCACCATCGAAGATTTCACTGATAGCACCAACACCCGCATCACACAGATGATCGGCTAGTGGTGTCAATCGCTGCTGGGCTGCAGTTGCATCACCGGTCACACGAAATTCTGCCAGTGCGTAGTGTCCCAACAGCCAGGCCCAGACCGTACCCTGATGATAGGCACCATCACGATCGGCAACCCCACCTTTGTAGTGACCACAGTAAGCCTTGTCACGGGGACTCACCGAACGCAGTCCATAGGAGGTGAGTAGTTCACGACCACACAGGTTTACGACATCCCGACAGGTTGATAGTGCAAGTGGCGTATGTGACAAACTGACCGCCAGGATCTGGTTAGGACGCACTGTTGCATCATTCCCCATCGGCCCGTCAATCAGATCATAGAGCCCCTCACCATTACCTCGTTGGAAACGTTGGAAGCTCTTGTACACGGCCTCTGCTGTACCACGATAGGGTTGTTCAGGTTTGGCCAGGCGCTTAGAAAAGTCAGCCATGATACAGAGCGCGTTGTACCAGAGCGCATTGATCTCGACGGGTTTACCAATCCGAGGCGTAACAACCCACTCACCTACCTTGGCATCCATCCAGGTCAACTGCACACCCGGTTCACCTGCACTTAGCAGATGATCTGTCGGATCCATGCCAATCCCATAACGAGTCCCCTTGAGGTGCCAATCGATCATCTTCTGCAGTACCGGAAAGACCTTTTCAAGGGTTCGCTGATCCTGTGTGGCATCCACGTAGACTCGCCAAGCCTCAAAGTACCAGAGGGCAGCATCGACCGTGTTGTATTCCGCCCTCTCCCCTGCCCCCGTAAAGCGGTTTGGCAGTTGCCCATGATCGGCAAGATCTGCGTAATTAAGTAGGATTGAACGGGCAATGTCGCGACGCCCGGAGGTGACCGTCAAACCAGGCAGGGAGATCATTGTATCCCTGCCCCAATCACCGAACCAGGGATAACCGGCAATGACCGAGTCCCCTGTCTTTCCCGACGGTAAGGGTCGTTGTATCAGAAAGTCATCCGCTACCAACAACAATTGACGAATCCAGTCAGGGGCAGCTGTAAAAAGATCACCATCACCCCCATTAATAAGCAATGCATCCCGATCGAAAAAGCGCTGCATAGAAGCCGCCAGATTGAAGCTGGTAGTCGGCTCCAGTGTCACGGCAAAGCCACTCCACTCCCCGGGTTCAAGTTGATAGATCAAACGACCGACAGAAAGATTATTATCAACAGATGCAAGTCCACGCGCCTCTTCACCTTGCAGTTGAAAACCCTCGTACCAATGTTGCCATAGCTCAATACTGGCCGGTGTGGTGTGTAGATAAAGGCTATCGCCTTCTGGCCATTCGATGGTCAGGCCATTATCCGATTCGGTCACCGAGGCGGTGGTATCTCTGATGTGCATATTGCCATGGTGATCGCGCCGATTGGCCAACAGATTGATACTTAAACTGGCTGTGTCATCACCACCTGTCATACGATAGGCTACATAGGTAGTCATTTGCCCCCACTCCATCCAAATTCGCATTTCAAGGATTAAATGACCGAAGGCGAAACGCCATACCGGCATGCGGCCCTCTAAATGAAAGCTCTCTATATTACGATAGCCGGGAGGATCGATCACATCACCAAACCAGCGATTAGTGAACAGTGGCCATTCTCGACCATCCACACGTATAGTCGCATCAGCCTTAGCCATCATAAGATGACGATCGAGCGCACCAGACAGTGGGGCAACCAGCAAGCCATGGTAGCGGCGTGTCAGACTGGTTGCGATATTGCCGGCTGCATAGCTCCCCCTGCCATTGGTCAATAGCCACTCACGACGTTCAGCTTGCTCTAAATCACCGCAACAATCACGACCAAACCTGATCTGTTTCAACCTATTAGCCACCTTCTCTGAACCCTGGATAGAGGGTCATGCCTCCGTCTATAAAAAGGGTTGCACCCGTCACATAGTCCGATTGGTCTGAGGCGAGCCAAACCGTCGCCTTTGCAATGTCAGCAGGCTCTCCGATACGTTCATAGGGGATCAGTTTCAATAAAGAGGCTTCCGCTTCAGGCGTTTCCCAGGCATTCCGGTTAATCGGTGTACGGATCGCACCCGGTGCAATACCATTGACCCGAATCTTCAGATGGGCCAACTCCTGGGCAACACTCTGCATAAACATCATCACACCTCCCTTAGAGGCGGCATAATTGACATGCCCAGCCCATGGAATGACCTCATGCACAGACGACATGCAGACTACTTTACCCGCCGCACAAGAGAGTTCCGGGACCACCCCACGCCGGGCAAACTCCCTGGCTGCTTCACGGGTACAGAGAAATTGGCCGGTCAGATTGACCTCCATCACCTTGTTCCATTGAGAGAGTGTCATATCAACAAAAGGTGCATCACGTTGGATGCCTGCATTGTTGACAAGAATATCGATACTCCCCCATGCCTCGATCATACCGCTAAACATCGATTGCACATCACTTTCATTACTCACGTCAGCGTAGAGCGCCATGGCCTGACCACCCGACTTTTCGATTTCATTGACCAGCTTTATCGCGTCAGGTTCATTAACAACATAGTTAATAACCACCTTTGCCCCTGCCATTGCCAGACCACGTGCCACCGCAGCACCTATCCCGGAATTTGCGCCAGTAACCAATGCCCGTTGCCCTGCCAATGGCCCTTTGTTCACCTCACTCATATCCGCTCCTTCACAATTTTTTTCTGATAGTCCTATCCTAGTCAGCTTAGAGGTTTAAGGCATACCCCGACTACCACTCAGGATGTAAAAAATGAACGGATTGTGGCAGATCAGATAGTCATACTCATGGCTATGAGCGTTAATTTCCCTAGATAGCAGGCGATAGGGTTCCCAGTTTGTACCCACATTATTAGTAAAAGTGACTAGAATTAAATACTTAAGATACCAACCT
Source organism: Candidatus Thiodiazotropha sp. (assembly GCA_023838465.1). Lineage (GTDB taxonomy): Bacteria > Pseudomonadota > Gammaproteobacteria > Chromatiales > Chromatiaceae > Thiodiazotropha. The sequence goes on along the minus strand of JAIVEQ010000109.1, from coordinate 3,913 downwards.
AGTTGCCGTTAACATCATAGGCTTCATGGTTTTTTACTTTTTATATATAAAATCTATTAGTTACATATATAGCTATGAAAAATCAAGAACATGAAAAAAGGGCTGGCTTGGGAACAATGAGAAACCTGCTGTTATTGTTTATTCTTGCCACGAGCTTCCTGACCAGTGCATTTGCCGACCCACTTTTGATTGGGGTATTCCCTCGCCGAGACGCTGCAGTGACTGCCAAGATATTCCGTCCACTGTCGCGCCACTTGGAAAAAACACTACAAAGACCTGTAAAACTCGAGATGTCTCCAAATTACGACATCTTTCTAAAGCGCCTGGAAGAGCGACGGTATGATTTAGTTCATTTCAATCAGTTCGAGTATATCAATGCTCATGATAAACTCGGTTACGATGCGCTGGTTCAAAATGAAGAGTTTGGAGAAAAAACTATTAGCGGGGCAATTTACGTTCACCGAGATTCAGGTATCAAACGGATTGAACAGCTGCGTGGTAAAAATATATTATTCGGTGGCGGACCCAGAGCAATGATGAGCTATATCGTCCCCATCTATCTATTACGTGAGGCGGGTCTCAACAAGGGTGATTATCAGGAATCCTATGCGGTAAACCCACCCAACGCCGTATTGGCTACCTTTCTCAAACGGGCTGATGCTGGAGGAGCAGGTGAAGTAATACGCAGATTGCCCATTGTAACTTCTAAAATCGATGTTGATAAATTGGAATTAATTGCTATCAGTCAACCTTTACCTCATTTACCCTGGGCCGTGAAAGAGGAGATGACAGTAGCGCTAAAGCAGCGCATTCGAGACCTGCTTTTGGGCCTCAGTGATTCACAAGAGGGTAAGGACATTCTTCAACAAGCTCGACTCAGTGCCTTTAACCCCGTAGCAGACCGGGATTACGACGCCCACCGAGAGATTATTAATACGATTTATGCCCATTAAAGAGGACAATCCTAAACAGCATAAGATTCCTCTCATATATAGAAGGAGCCTTCGTTTCAGATTTATCTTTTGGATCAGCATCGTTCTGCTTTTCACCCTGGGGGGAGCTGCCCTCTATATCTATAACACCCAGCAGGATCTCCTTGAAGGAAGCCTTCGCAGTAAGGCAAATGCAATCGGCCGCTTCATCGCTCTGATCAGTCCTGACGCCATTTATGCTTATGATGTCACTATGCTGGACCGATTTGTCAAGCAGATCTCGAATGATGTCGATGTTCGCTTTGCTCAGATACGTTCATTTGAGGGTCAACCAATAACAACCTATTTGCCAGATAACGTTAACACTGAGCAGATTGATCTATGGGTTAAGCAACGGAATACCCTCATTAAACAGCCGGACGGAATCACTGCAAAACTCATCACCTTGGAATTTGCAATCAGAGATAATGAAGAGATCATGGGGTGGGTATTAGTAGGCCTGGATACATCACGCATGACATTAATTACTCGTGATGTCCTGATACAACTATTTAGCATCTATGGTGCTATCGTACTTTTTCTCGGAAGTATTATATTCGTTATCTTCAAGCTTCAGGTGCTGCATCCCGTCGGGGCTCTTACACGAGGAGCCTCACGTGTCGCAGATGGCGTTCTTGATCAGGAAGTACCTGTCTATACCAATGACGAAATTGGTCATCTTGCAAACAGTTTTAATGATATGATGGAAGAGATCAGTCTCGATCGAGAAGCCCTCATAGGCACTAACAAACGCCTGGCAGAAGAGATTGAACATCGACGTGAAGCCACGGATGAGCTAAAAAAACTTTCACTAGCTGTTGAACAAAGTCCCGCTTCTGTTGTAATTACAGATCTCAAGGGATATATCGAGTATGTCAATCCGAAGTTTACTGAGGTGAGTGGCTACTCGTCACATGAGGTAATCGGCAAGCATACCCGTATGCTAAGTGCCGAAAACAAAGATAGTACGCAATTTAAAGGCATGTGGGATAAAATCCTTGCAGGTGAAGTCTGGAAAGGAGAATTCTGTAATCAGCGTAAGAATGGGGATAGATATTGGGAATCAGCAGTCATTGCACCGATTCGCAGTGAGAATGGCGAAACCACTCACTATCTTGCCGTCAAAGAGGATATCTCAGATAGAAAGGCCTTTGAGGAGAGACTTCTTGAGCAGGCAACCCACGATCAGCTCACTGAACTTCCCAACCGCTTTCTTGCCTTTGATCGTCTTAAACAACTACTGCAGCATGCCAAACGGCATCATCAACATGTTGCAGTCATCTATATAGATCTCGACAACTTCAAGAATATAAATGACTCTATGGGACACCCAGTTGGCGATCAATTGTTGATACAGGTTGCTAAACGAATCAAGGATCAGCTGCGCTCCGAAGATACACTTGCTCGCTTAGGTGGAGATGAGTTTCTGGCCTTGATCCCTGATGTAAAAAGCATATCAATCGATCTTGAGCGCGTTGTAACCCGACTTCTTGCAGCTACGGAAACTCCTTTCTTACTCAACAGCCGGGAAGTCAATATCACATCGAGCCTGGGAATCGCAGTATTTCCTGATGATGGCACAGATGTCAGTACCTTAATGAGCAATGCGGACATGGCCATGTATGAGGCGAAGCATGCAGGCCGAAACACCTTCAAATTCTTTACACGAGAGATCAATAAGAAAGTCTCCGAACGAATGGCGCTCGAGTCTCAGCTAAGTCATGCACTGGAAGCCGGTGAACTCTACCCGGTATATCAACCTATTGTACGTGTTGAAGATGGCAGCCTTATTGGCGCTGAAGTCTTACTACGTTGGGACAATAAGGAATTAGGGATAGTGCCGCCTTCTGAATTTATACCGATAGCAGAACAATCGGGGCTGATCAGACCTATTACAGATTGGTTGTTCAGTGAAATACTTGAGCATGCTCATGCCTGGTATCAAAGACCTGAACAATTTTGGTTGTCAGTGAATGTACCACCCATCTATTTCTGTGATACAACATTCAACAAGACCATCTCACATATTGCTCGACAGGCGGCAAAGATAGAACTTGGGCTTTGTATAGAGATTACTGAAAACCTCCTGTTACATAATGATAAAGAGGTACTTCACAACTTCCACCATTTGGAAAAGCTTGGAATAACTTCAGCGATAGATGACTTCGGTACTGGATACTCATCATTAGCTTATGTCAAACGCTTCCCACTGAATCATCTAAAGATTGACCGCTCCTTCATCAATGGACTACCGGATGATACAGATAATAGGGTACTGACAGAGACGATTGCACTGATGGGAAAAAAACTGGGGATGACTATCATTGCAGAAGGGGTTGAGACACAAGCACAGGCAAGCTTTCTAAAAAGGCTCAATGTGGATTTCGCTCAAGGCTACTACTATGCAAAACCGATGCATCGTAGAGATTTTGAAACCTACCTATCCGGCTCACCTCAGCAGCAAGTAGGTAGCTGATCAAGGCCTATCAACACTTATTATTTCTTCGGTTTACTCAATTCTGGTACTTCACGGAATTTATCCAACAGATGGTAGAAGCTCAATATTGGGTGGCGTAACATCATCCTTGGACCGGCATATCGCATCACTTGTTGTACTCGTTCCCGCATATCCTTGGAATAGCAATGTACAGTACAATGATTACATGCTGGTTTCTCTTCCTGAAATGGGCAAGTATCCAGACGCCGTCGTGCATAATCCAACAGTTGAGAACATTCACTGCATAAAACACCATTTGTATGGTGATGATCTGTGCAAAAAATAACCATCATTGCCGTAATGGTCTGTTGTTCTCTCTTGATTCTATTTTTACTCATCGCTTAATAGTTCAGAAATATATGGCTATATCCGGATTTCGCAACGACATAATATTCAATTATGTGCAGCATAGTATAGCCTTGTAGGCATTTACAGTGTACGAAAT
>JAIVEQ010000108.1 GCA_023838465.1 Candidatus Thiodiazotropha sp. | reverse complement strand
CAGACCAAGAAAATGTCTTGGCATGAAAACACCTAATCAGGTATTTTTAGGAATCAACCCACCGGTTGCACTTGCGAGTTGAATCCGCGTTTTAATCCAGAAATAAAAAAGTCCGTCTTTTTCTTCTTGTTTTATTAACTCATTCTTAGTCATTAAGCAGTATGATGGCATATCGTTTAGCATAGAGACTTTATTTGATTCAGCAAGTACAATTTCACCAGATTTCATAGATTTAAACTCTTTTGTTAAATGTATAACAGGGGCGGAACAACACATGCCTTTTATATCAACAAAGTGATCATATTCCATTATTTTTCTCCTATAAGCCTACAAGTTGAGCTTTATACCCTTTATCTTTGACTTCATTTAGCAAGGTTAAGGAGCTTGTTGTGTCTGAATTATAGGAAACTAGAAGTAAGTGTTTTCTTTCTTTGTTAAATCTTGGGGCTATAACACCTTCTACAGTCCGAAGTTGTTGAATTATATTTTCTTTTTCACTTTCATTAATATTTTGATCTAAGTGGATCAATACATCTGTTAATTGCATAGCAACTCTCCTATCTCACGTTAACTAGAGATTTAGTATCTTACGTTAACGTGAGATAGTCAAGAGCTACATTTTTATACGCCTAACGCCTAGTTAACCGGCAGTTTTGCAACGGGGTTTTTTGTGTGATACTGAGCGCAGCGAAACACAAAAAGGCGCGTTGTAAAACTGTCCGAGTTGAACTTCTTGTTAGGCATTGTTGAGTTCTTTATAATTTAAGATACAGTCACCATCTGTTGATTTACATATTAATTGGCAAATAGAATTAGAAAACTTAAATGTAAGCACAATATGTGAGCCATTGTTGCTTTCTAGTGTAACAAATACAGATAAGGTTTTTTTCTTGTTAAACCAAGATGAATAATCAATGATTTTCACATGATCATCTAGATCTTCTTCATAGCTTTCTTTTTGATAAAGATCTACACCACAATATGCGCCATCAATAAAGACTCTATACCATGACTTATCTTTATCATTTTTTAGCCAAATAAGAATAACATCATTATCGGCTTTATTTATAAAGGCTTTAGCTTCAGAGAAAGTTACATCTTTAAGCGCCTCGATCGATCCTTCGTAGTGTTGAAATATTCTTTCCATTTTTTATGCCTAACATTATATTAGGCCGCTTACGCACTATCAGTAATAGTGCGTAAGTGGCCTATTGTGCGATTGACCGATTCCGCATAGCATAAATAACGAAATTGGCTGCTTCCGGGCAGGACGCCCGTATTTGTGACAAGGAGAGTTGATATGAATGATGCTTCTACCATCGTCCCTGACCCCGCTGCGCGTTTTTTTGACAACTATCTGAAATGTCTGATTAAAGCTTCCATACCTGAGAAGCAGAGGCGTTGGTATGTCAAACGCCTCGAGACATTCATTAAGGCGCAAAATGGCAACAAAATCAAGGGGCTTTCAGGGATTGAAATTACTCAATACTTCGAAATGATAGGCCGCCAAAATCGCCTATCTGGGTGGCAATTTCATCAATGTATCGATGCTATACGGATACTATATTGTGATCTCTTGAAGACTCCAACCTGCCAGGCGGTGGATTGGCAACATTGGTTTGACTCCGCCAAGCAGCTCGAACTGGATCATCCGACCACCGCACGCGAGATGACACCTGATGAACTGAGTTATAGGAAAACTCGCACAGGTGAAGGGCCCGTCAATCAGGTCCGTATCACACATCATGATCTACTGGTCCGTTTTACTCGTGAGATTCGACGTCGGGGTTATGCTTATCGTACCGAGCAGAGTTATGAACAATGGATCTGCCGGTTCATCTTATTTTGTAAAAATACGTCTCCGTTGGAGGCAGGTGCTAATGAGGTCAGATTGTTTCTCGAACATCTGGCCATCCAGCGTCGGGTCAGTGCCAGTACACAGAACCAGGCGCTAAATGCCTTGGTCTTTCTCTATAAACAGGTGCTTGAACGGGATCTGGGTGAGATGGAGGCCTTTGTCCGCGCCAAACGTCCACAAAACCTGCCTGTTGTACTCAGTCGAAATGAAACAACTGCCCTTCTGGCTCAGTTGGAGGGAACCCATAAATTGGTGACTTCGCTCTTGTATGGGACAGGTATGCGTCTCCTTGAGGGGCTACGACTCCGGGTGCAGGATCTAGATTTCGCGTATGGACGCATCCATATCCATCAGGCCAAGGGGAAGAAGGATCGCTATGTCCCTCTACCCCGCTCATTGGTGGATGATCTTCAGGGACAAATCCGTGAGGTTGCGCGACTGCATACCCAGGATTTGGCGGTAGGCTATGGTGAGGTGGTGCTGCCCGGAGCACTGGCGCGTAAGTATCCTAACGCAGGCCGGGAGCTTAAATGGCAGTTTCTCTTTCCCTCGGGCCGTCTTGCGGTCGATCCTTACGGTGGAGCGATTCGCCGTCATCACCTGCATGAAAGTGCAATTCAGAAGGCGGTGAAACGGGCAACAGCAGCGTCCCAGATCAACAAGCGGGTGGGGTGTCATACCCTGCGACACAGTTTCGCCACCCATCTGCTGGAGGCCAATTACGATATCCGGACCGTGCAGGCACTACTGGGGCATGCCAATGTCTCGACCACCATGATCTACACGCATGTGCTCAACCAACCCGGTGTCGGGGTCCTCAGTCCTTTGGATCAGCCTGTGTCTTAGGAATTCAGTGCACAAATCAGATGGCTACTACACGCATGATTATCATGTAAATGTACTGCGTAAGCCCCTTGAATGACCTTGATACCGCTTGAGATACCTTATGGATACTTTCGAATACACCTTGAATACGGTCTTCAGCTGGACGAATACCAGTGTTCCCCGTATCACCCGGTATCATAGCAACCTGACTGGCTTGCCTTGACGAAGAGATGGCGCTGTTTGCCGTCAACTCCGGCTGCCGGGATGGTGAGATCTGCCGTCTGCGCTGGGAATGGGTGGTCAAGGTGCTGACGCTCGGTACTTCGGTGTTCATCATATCGGGAGGGTATGTGTATAACGCCGATGACTGATTTGTGGTGCTGAACCGGGTTGCCGCCTCGGTGGTGGAGGCTCTGCGAGGGAAGCATCCCACGCACGGCTTCTCCTATCGGGGAAAGCCTGTGGCCCGGATGCTGAACAACGCATGGATGCGAGCGAGAGAGAAGGCTGACCTGAAGCAGGTTCGGGTTCACGACCTCAAACATACCTTTGGCAGACGCCTACGCGCAGCCGGGGTGAGCTTTGAGGTTCGCCAGGATCTGTGGGGCATCGATCGGGACGGATCACGACACACTACTCAGCAGCCGAGTTTGTCACAGTTGATCGAGGCGGCCGATCAGTGTACGAACAGAGCGGCCAAAAACCCGAGCGGTGGTTTTGCGCAGGCTCAGTGTTTTTTAGCCTCACGCAAAAATTCACGCAAGGAGTATTTTGATACGGAGATCGGGAATGACTAGCCATTGATTTGAATGGTGGCCAGGGACAGAATCGAACTGCCGACACGGGGATTTTCAGTCCCCTGCTCTACCGACTGAGCTACCTGGCCTCAGTGAAGAGGCCGTATTAAACCGGGGTTATTGCATTGAGTCAAGTCCAGCAACACCCAACCTACAACTGCGGCTTATAATCGGGTGGTAGCTCCGAGCCCTCACCGAAGAAGAACTGCTCCATCTGCTGTTCCAGGAACTTACGGGTTTTTGGGTCTATCGGACTGAGGCGGTTTTCATTTATCAGCATCGTCTGGTGCCTGAGCCACTCCTGCCAGGCCTCTTTGGAGACATTATCAAAAATACGTTGCCCCAGCTCACCCGGATAGGTTGCACGGCCCAGCCCTTCGGCTTCACGTTTCAGTCTGACACATTGCACAGTACGGCTCATCAAGCTTCTCCGTTTGGTTTGTTTTCAGCCTGCACCTTGGATTTAGTGGGATGCCGTATTCAATACAACATCCTCAAACAAGGGTTTCAAGCATTGATCTCTTGCAGGATGCGGGAAACGGGTGCTGCCAGCCCCCGATCATCAGGTTGTGAAAGGTTATACCAGACCCTTGCTCCAGCATCCATGAGGCGATTTGCAGGGTTTTTCACCTCTAACAGCACCGGTGTGATATCGAGATGAAAATGGGAAAAGCTGTGGCGCCTCGGTGGCAGGTACCTTGCCTCCCCCACCCCAACACCCAACTCATCCAGACACCACCCCTGTAGTGATTGTTCTACAGGACACTCCGGCAGGCTCCATAACCCCCCCCAGATACCACTTGGTGGTCGCTGCTCAAGCAGGATATCCCCTCCAGAATCCGAGAGCACCAGCATTTGAATCGCACGTACCGGTATGCTTTTTCTGGGTTTCGAAGTGGGGTAGCGTGAGACATCACCCTCTGCCCGAGCCTTGCAGCTCATTTCCAGCGGGCAGCTGTCACATGTCGGCTTGCTGCGCACACAACAGGTTGCACCCAGGTCCATCATGGCCTGGTTATAATCAGCAGTGCGCTGTTGGGGTGTCAGTTCTTCGCTCAGCTGCCATAGCCGCTTCAGTACGGCGCTGCGCCCCGGCCACCCTGAGAGGGCAAAGTGCCGTGCCAGTACCCGTTTCACATTCCCATCGAGAATAGGGGCATACTTTTCAAATGCCAGTGAGCGTATGGCTCCTGCTGTAGAACGTCCGATACCGGGTAGGGTCTGTAAACAATCTACACCTTCCGGTAACACCCCCTGATGCTGTTGCATGATCAATCTGGCAGATTGGTGGAGGTTCCTTGCCCTGGCATAGTAACCCAGCCCGGACCAGTGATGCATGACCCGGTCCGAACTCGCTTTTGCTAAAGAGGCTATATCGGGAAAAGCTTGCATGAACCGCTCAAAATAACCAATGACCGTATTCACCTGGGTCTGCTGCAACATGATTTCAGAAACCCATATGCGGTAGGGATCCCGGGGGTGCTGCCAGGGAAGATCCTTTCGTCCATACCGGTCAAACCAGTTCAATACCCGGCAGGAAAACACTGCAGCATACGGATCTTGAGAACTGAGCGCCGTGTGGCGCTCAGTCTGGTCATACGGGACCATTAAAACAGTTTCTTAAGCTTATCCTTTAGCTTGTCCTTCAGCTCTGTTGGAACCTTCTCTTCCAGCTTCTCACTGATCTTCTCGTCCACCTTTTGATCAAATTTCTTCTTGAGTTTCGCTTTCTGCTGTTGCTCCAGAATCTTTGACAGTTGAATAGAGAAATCAGGATCATTCCAGTTTCCTTTGATCTTCACTGGTATGGGAATCCCCACCAACTCTTCAAGGGCCTCACCGCCCTGTCCCGATGGGGTATTCACAATGACTGGACGTATTGTGTACTTCAGTCGTTCCTCCAGCAGATAGGCCTTACCGCTCCCCTCAAGACGCAAGTAGGGGGATTTCGCAAGCAGGCTTTGATTATTCACCACCCCATTCTCGATGGTTGCACGACCGGTCAGTTCAGAAAAATCGGTCTGCTCCGGCTCATTGAGCAAAACGGTACTCTCACCTTTTAGTTTGGCTTTGGTGTCACGAATCATCTTTGCCAGATTGAAGCCCTTAACCGCACCATCACGAAAATCGAATGAGAGCTGGCCGTTGAGGGCTCGCTTTAACTGCTTGACGGTATCACCCCGACTGGTCAGCTTCATATCAAGGTCACCACTGCCTAACAGGGTATCCTCTCCGGTCAGGTCAAGCAGCATGGGTCCCGCTAGAATCCGTGATACCTGCTGACTCAATTTCACTTGTGGCTTATCCCCACTCACATCCAGCTGCATGTCGCCTTTTAGCAGACCATCATAGAACCGACCGATTTCATGATCGAGATTCAGCTTTCCACCACGACCACGGACCTTGATCAGGATGGCCTCCGCCTGCAGGTTATTGACTGTCAGGTTACCGATCCGTACGGTTCCATCGAGTCTTAACTGACGTAGTGTCTCAGCAGGAAACAGGGATTCATCTTCTGAGGCAGCCGATTTCCCTTTCCTGCCTGCAGGTTTCTTACCCTGTTCACCGGCAGGTGGGAGGTAACGATCAAGATTGATCTTGTCCAAATCGAGATTGAATAGGTAGGTAGGGCTGGCAAAATCAACAATCTCCAAGTTGCCTTTGATTGTGCTCTGATCCAGCCCTACAAGCAGCTCCTTCAGTACCGCTTGTCCTTGAGTGGCAGTGAATGTTGACGATAGTTGAAAGGCTTGTAAAACATCAGGATCGGTCGTCTCTGGTACGGGTATGCCAAACTGAGTCATCCACTCGCGGGGACTGAATTCAGCTAGTTTAAGGTTACCTTTAAATGTCGGATTGGTTTGAATATCTTCGCCTTGTACGCGGCCTGTTAGATTGAGCTTCCCAGATTCCAGGGTTAGGTTTTGAATATCCAGTGTATTGATTTCCAAGTTGACCAATAGATCACCTTGCAAGCTACCCTTAATACCTTTTTCCGGTATACCTTCACCTGTAACATTGGCTTCCAACTTCAGGTCTTCCATGCTCAGTACCTGCCGGTCTGGATCCACCAACAGTTTCGATGTAAGCCCTAACTGCCCCTTCAGAAGTGGCTTTTGGCTCACCAGGTCCAGTCCAAAAGTCAATTCCACTGTCTGACCCGGTGCCAATTCACCCGTTTCCAGATAGATATTCTCTACTTCGTAGCGCTCTCCTGTTGCCTGATCATCCCATACCAGGTTTGCCTCTTTGATACTCAATCCCCCTACCGTGAAAGCGAGTAAGCCCATGCCATCACCTTGTGGATGATCCGGAATATCTGTTTTTTGATCCGCTTTTGTCTCCCCCAACATGTCATCCCAATTGGTCGCACCACTCTTTGACTTCGCCAGATTGAGGTTAACTCCTTCGATCTGAATCGTATCGACTTCCAGAAGCTGCTCGAACAACAAAGGCACCAGGTTTACCCGCACTTCGGCGTGTTTAACTACCGCAAAATTTGCGGCGTCAAAACCCTTGGCATTACTGAGTGTCAGACCATTGAGTTCTAAAGCAAGCCGGGGGAAAACAGACAACTCAATATCGCCACCGATACTCAGATCCCGCCCTGTTGCCTTTTTTACCTCAGCTACGATTCTGTCCTTATGGTCATTCGGGTCCACAAACATGGGGATCAGAATGACTGCTGCAATGATCAGCAGCAACAGCATCCCGACCAACCAGCCAAGTACTTTGAGGGTCTTACCCATCATTCACTCCTTC
>JAIVEQ010000107.1 GCA_023838465.1 Candidatus Thiodiazotropha sp. | reverse complement strand
GTTTTTTGATGCCTTTTCAACATCAAAAATAGAGAAGAATCTGTGGCCGATCAATACCTTAATTTCTTTGCGAAACCCGGATAGACCCATTATTAAATAACCTGAACACCCATTCATATTGTCTTTTATCAGGCGGTCGAACCTAACCTTTTCAGCTACCATCCTAGAATCCTCAGTTGACCGTTCCATTCTACTGTTAACGAGTTGATGTTATGTTTGTTTTGTTCGATAGATACCTTCACCCACTGAGTGAATCACGCTATGGGGTAGATTGCACACTTGTGGCGGCGCATGTCTGCGTTACAACTCCTTGGAATAGAATAACTATTCCGCGTCATTGTGCCTTGACCTGCACCACCACAAACGCACACTCTACCCTATCCAACTGAGGATTCTAGGATCATGGCGCATCACTACCCAGCTTATAGGCTTGCATTAAAGCTGCCTTGAGATCAGCGTGATCATTGAGGTCCTCGATTCCCAGGATATTGCTTGCGATGGGCTGAAGTAATCGAGTGATCTGATTCTCCTGCCATGCCACTTCAAATCCGGTAGTATTGAACAATCCATCCTTGAGATACTGGGTTGCCAGACCCCTTGCATTGCTGTAGTGGATCTCCGCCAACTCCATGACTTCAAATTGGTAAGAGTAGGTGTCGATATTATTGAGCTTGGCTAGCAAGGTATGAATCGGCGGAAGTGCCCCGCTCGTAGCCATACAGTCATCGAGGTCAATGGTTGCCAAAGGAGTGTGGACTTCCCCCTTGAAACTGAAAGTAATGGATACATCTATACTGTTATTCATCGTGCTGGACACTGGATTGATAAACAAGCACTTATTCTATCTCTTATTCAAAATAATCAGGATACCTAATCTAATCAGCCTCTCTGTACCCACAGACTAGCCATTACCTAGTGAAGAAAATAGTGTCTATACTTCTTTTAATTCCTATACTAAACCTTAAACGTTGTCATCTTTTTGGGATTTCTAACTAATGGGGGTTAAGCATGGCTCAGCAATTCTCGGAGCCCGTCGAGCTTCTTAGCAGTGACAGCGACGTAACAATTCAGCTGGACAATCAAACTGCAGATACAACGTTTGGAGGAGGCGGTAAAGATGGAGATCTCTATGTTCGGGACTCTGCAGATCGACCAGCGATACACCTGAACGGGAATGCAGCGAAGATCCGGCTTGGTACAGTGGGAAATGAAGGCGATATCGCTGTCCAGGACAACGAGGGACGTGATGTGTTCATCGTCAGTGGACACTATGCCACCTGCTATCTGGGTGCTGAGGGAAACGAGGGAGACCTCTTTATACGTGATAGTGAAGGTCGCAATATTCTCAACGTTAACGGGCATCTTGCCCAGGTCACAATGGGAACAGGCGGGAATCCGGCCCAGTTGCGCCTGACAGACAACAATGGCCGATTCGCCTTTAATTTCGATGCCAAGCACGCTGCACTCCATATCGGCACTACGGATAACGAGGGGGATATCCAGGTCCGAGATGCAGAAAATCGGGTTGTGTTCAATTTCGACGGTGCATCTAGCAGACTTCGTCTTGGGGCAAACGGGAACGGTGGCGACCTTGAAGTGATGGACTCTGCCGGGCGGCGTGTGTTGAATTTCTCTTCACAATATGCGGCTCTGTACCTGGGTGCAAATGGTAACGAAGGTGACATCAGGGTCCGCAACGATGCGGGTGTCGACACCATCCGACTTGATGGCCAAAGCGGTGATATTGAACTGGTTGGTGCCGATTGCGCGGAGGAGTTCGATATTTCAGCGCCGGATGATGTTGAGCCGGGAATGATCATGGTGATCGGAGAGGACGGTAAGCTGCGCCCCTGCGAATCGGCCTATGATCGCCGTGTCGCTGGTGTCATTTCCGGTGCCGGTGGCTATTTCCCAGGTGTGACCCTAGACAAACGCCGGGTCACTGAGGGTCGAAAGCCGGTGGCCCTGGTCGGCAAGGTCTATGCATTCGCCGATGCATCGAGAGAGGCAATCACCCTGGGTGACATATTGACCACCTCTTCTATGAAAGGACACGCCATGAAAGCAACAAACCCCTCACGTGCATTCGGTGCAGTTATCGGTAAATCCCTGGGCCGTCTCGATAACGGCCAAGGATTGATTCCGATGCTCATCGCCTTGCAATAGGCCCTGTCATGGCATCGGTTCGCACTCTTGCTACCTGTATTGGCATCGGCGGCAACCTGTCTGTCCTCGGCGATCTGTTCGGCTTCTTTCGGGGCGTCCTACCGCCTGATCCTACAGGGGCGGAGGTTAAGGTCTCACTCAGACGCCAACTGGGCCTTCTCCAGGGTGAACACTTTCATGTCAACGTCATCGCTGTCGGGGTCAACAACTTTGTTGATGCCGATGATATTGAAGTCGACTATTCGATCTTCAAGATGCGCAACATCTACAATCAGGTCGGCGTCGGTGTAGGACGTATTCAACACCATGCGATTTCTGTTGCGCAGGCAGACGGCCTGGACGCTCCCACAAACCGTGATCAATTGGAGGAGCTGACGGAGAATTGGTCAGTCAACAACAACGGCATCGACTTGTTTGTGGTGCATGACATGAATATCCCCAGCGGCACTGGGATTCTGCTTGGCCGATCAGCCGTTGACGGCCCCTGCCCCGATGACAAGGATGACAAGGGAATGAGCGGATCAACAACCGGTCTTTGGGGCAGTGAACAAACCGCCCGTACGACATCACATGAGCTGGGACACTATCTCACGCTGCAGCACCGCAACAACCAGCAGAACAACCTGTTGTGTCAGAGCGGACAGGCAAACTCCACCCGTAACTCAATACAGCTCACGAACGGTCAGGGAAACGACGTGAAGGGGCATTGTATGAGCAGAGACAATTGTTAGTGAGAATGGCCATGAGTAGGATGAAACAAAACGGCGACTTCATTGACCTAGACCCCAAAGCATTCGATCGAAAGACACTGCTCGCAGCCGCGGCGGGCGAATATGAGAAACTGCATCCAGTCATCGCAGTCGCACTGCTTCGACGTAAGCGATACGCCCAGACAGACAAGCTCTCTGATCTAGCAGCCATTCTCGATAACGGATCGGCACCAAAGCGTGCGAGGACCGCTGCAGCCCTGGAACTTGGCCGACTCGGCTCGCCTGAGGCATGGGACGCTCTATCCAAACGCCAGAAGAGCCGAAGTTCAATTGTGCGCAACGCTGCCGTTTCCGGTGTTAGCGAACTTGTTCGGCTGCATGGATCGACTCGCTCCAAAGCAACTGGGGCCACAACATCAGAGCCAGCGCCAGCTGCCTTTCTTGACCGGTCGCTACGGCTTGAGATTGAGCCCTTCTTGCTGCTGGATCGCGGCCGTGCACAACCCCTGACTCAGCGAAAGGCCTCAACGACTCAGGTCGCCCAACTTGATAGGGATCTCGTCGGTGATATTGGCAGGTATGGCGCCCTATCCTCCCTCGCCCGCACAATCCGCTGCGGGAAGAGAACACTCATGTTTCTACCGACACAGCTATCGGAGTCTTTCATTGAATCAGGTGGTCAGGAGAAAACTGGTAGCATCGTCGGTATCGTGGCAACCCGCGACACTGAGGAGACAGGATTCTGGTCTACCCGCTACTATCTCGTAGCTGGATCGCAACTGGCAGGTGGGGAAACGCTTCTCAGACTTGTGACCCGTAGCGGACGTCCCATTATGACCGGCAGTGCGAGACACGAACGCGGCACAACGACTTTCAGAATGCAGTCAATAGCAACCCCCGGCAGCGCCCCTGCGGTAGTCGGGGGAGAGTATCTGGAGGGTCGACTGCGACTTATTGACTCCCTCAGCGAACCGTTTGTCTCGGTCAAGCAGATCCCGGAACACAGACGTTAGTGCCTTCTCTGAGCCTGAAAGCCGCTCTTGCTCAGATAGGAGAGAACGGTCCGAACTATCCGTGGATTCGTCGAGGATTCCACAGCAGTCCGTCGAGCCTGAAAGATATCCTGAAGGCAATGCAATCTCCTCAGTTGGCCCAGTGGCAGAAGACAAGCGAGAGTGAACACGCCAACCATGACTGGACGGAGGAGTGCCAGGGTGTCACACACGATGGGCAACACTGGTACATATCGAGCAACAAGGACCCAATCATCAGCAGCGCAAAACGGCGCATCTATAAGTTCACGCCAGGGATGCAACAGGTTGACTATTTTGGGGTCGATTTCATCGGCAGCGATCATCTTGGAGGCATCGATCACTATAAGGGCCGCATCTACGCAGCATTGGAACAGCCAGCCAAGGTCATGTGGGTCACCACCGACTTCCAGAGTTCTGGGACAGACACGCTGAAGAGTTCGTCCGGCGGTTCATCGCCGCAGGGGAGCTCGTTTCCATGGTGTGCAGTCAATCCATGGAATGGGCTCCTTTACAGTTCAAAATTCGGGAGTGCCGACGGGGCACCCATCAAAGAGATCTTCGCTTACGATCCCGCTGATGGATTCAAGCACAAGAAGACACTCAAGCTAAAGAGTGGCCTCAAGCGAATTCAAGGCGGTGTATTCTCAAACAATGGCCATCTGTTGCTGGCTTCTGATCACACGCTTGATATTCGGTGCTACAGTGCTCTCAATGGTGCATTTAGAGGTTCAGCCGCCATCCAGGTCGATCCGGGTTCTGGCGAAGAGGTGGAGGGATTAACTATTTGGAAAGGCATTTCCTTTGACGGCACACCTGCCGAAGTGCATGTCATACTACTCGATAATGACTTTCCGAGTGGTGACGATATCTACTTCAAACACTACAGTGTACCGGATCCGGACAAACTGTAGATTTGCGGCCCGGGTATGTTGTAGTGCTTGCTGACGAAGTAAAAGGATATCTTGTCAATCCTTCAGAGTTTCATGAAGTCCATGGCTGTGGCCTTTGACAGACAGCAATCAACTCAACCTGACGCTCACACTATCACCCACCCAAAGAAACAAATTGCAAAACTGAAAGATCTATACTCCAACAAACTAGCTCAGGGAGATCTATCATTTATGCGATATTAATCGTCATTATCTTACATTGATGTATGTAATGAGAGTGAGGAGGCCTAAGCCCCCTCACTCTACAAATTCGCGTAATACTACCAGTACCTAGGCATTGCAGGCAGTTTACGCTTACCCATCCACTGGGGTTTCATCGATTAATCACGCTTGTTGTGATGGTCTTGATCATGTTCTTCTTCATGATCATCATTACGATCTTCGTCATGATCCGTATCGTGGTCATTATCACGACCTTCATCATGATCTTTATCATGGTCATTATCACGATCTATATCATGATCGTTATCATGACTTTCGTTATCATCCTCGTCCTGATCATTTCCACAGCTAGCGGGCATCTTGTGTTTTGGTTTGAATGATACTGCCATTTCCGCATATAGCCCTGCAGCCTCGACATGAATACGACAAGGTGGCATTTCACCATAGGGTCCACGATAACGCCATTTACCGTTTGCCTTTGACATGACCGATCCATATACATGGCCATTCTCAGCATCGCTGATTATGACCTCTGTTTTGGCTGGTGCATCTTTACCTTTTACAGATAGCCACTTCTTCTTCAAGCTCACTTTTGCTTTGTGGACATAGATCTCCTGATCACTGATAATTTTTGGCTTTACACTAAGGGTGAAAGTTTCAGTGTCAGCTTCAACAGGCATGCCCTCGTCCATTACCGTGCAGACAACAGTATATTCACCGGCGTCTCCCTCAACAGGAGTCCAACTAATCATAGCTGTACCATCGCCATTATCCATGAACCTGGCAGCACCTGGTAAGCCTTCGATAGAGAAGCTTAGATTGTCAATGCCATCAGGATCATTCGCAGTAAGCATAATCTCTAGTGATTCACCCTCAAAGAGAGATCGATTGCCGATTGGAGCCAATGTTGGTGGACGATTCTCAATACCGCCAACTGTTATGACGATATCTTCTGAATCACTTTCTGACGGAACGCCATCATCAGTTACTTTTAAGCTAACTGTGTGGTTTCCTGCTTGGTCCAGTGTTGGTGTCCAGTGAAATCTCGCCATTCCATTTCCGTTATCATCCAGACTTGCACCACTTGGCATCACCTCTGCAATGAAGCTCACATTATCGCCGTCCGGATCACTGGAAGTAAGTGTTATTTCAAGCGTTTCATCAACATTCGCTGATCGATTCCCGACAGGATCCAGCACTGGTGGACGATTCAATGTACCGCCCACGGTTATTGTGATCTCTTCAGAATGAGCAGCTATCGGATCACCGTCATCACTTACAGCAAACAACACAGGATAATTCCCAATCTGATCGATAGTTGGGATCCAATCTAATTCTGCAGTTCCGTCGCCATTATCAAAAAAGTTAGTACCTGTTGGCAGGTTAGCTGCGGTGATTGTCATACCATCACTATCCGGATCACTTGCAGTTAACATGATAGAAAGTGACTCATCATAGTTTACAGAACGGCTTCCAACCGAATCCAGTACAGGCGGGCGGTTTCTATTACCTACTGTAATAATTATCTCTTCCGAATCACTTTCTGCAGGATTACCATTATCATTGACGATAATGTTTACAGGGTAGTTACCCGCCTGGTTGTATCCCGGGTTCCAGCTGAAATCTGCTGTGCCATTACCATGGTCATTGAAACTGGCACCTGTAGGAATATTTGACATGCTGATGGTTAGATCATCTCCATTAGGATCACTAGCAGCGACCATAAACTGCAACACTTCACTTTCATCAACTACTTTGTTACCAATAGGATCTAACACTGGTGGTTCATTTACAGCCACCGTACCACAGAAGTTTACTAACTCATTGGATGACCACCAGTCCCATTCGGGGGTTATGCGGTTTCCTTTTGAGCCTTGATGACAAAGGTCACAACCCTGATCGCCATACGGTGTGGTGCTATTGTGTGTAGTACAGAAATTATCAACATCAGAACCGTATCCACCGAATGCGGATACATTTTGAATGCTTAGCGGTAAAAGTAAGGGTGTTAATGCAATTGCAATCTTTGTTTTTAACATATAGTGCTCCTACTACCACAACAGGTATAAATACTGATCATCTCGAGTTACCTCTATTAAAAAGTAAAGAATTATTATTTGACCTGTGTCACTTGCCAATCCATATGGCAACTAATTGTCCTATCAGGTGTGTTGAAAACTACGTGAAGTTGCAAGACTATTTAGAGGCTTGAATCACAGAACATTGCAATATACCTGATGGCATCTATGCATTATGTTGTTCTGCATAACAGGTCGCAAAAGAGAGTATTGTTAGATATACATACCATTTTTTATGGCTATATCCGGATTTCGCAACGACATAATATTCAATTATGTGCAGCATAGTATAGCCTTGTAGGCATTTACAGTGTACGAAATTT
>JAIVEQ010000106.1 GCA_023838465.1 Candidatus Thiodiazotropha sp. | reverse complement strand
CATAAAATCACGGCACAGTAGAGAAAATGAAGGCTAAATATCAGTTTGATGAAATCGAATCTTCTTGTCGACTTTTTCTACAGCCTCGTTAAGTAAAAAATCAAAATCAGGAGTATTTTTCGATGGAAAATCCATATAGTTCACCAGAATCTGATCTTGGAGCAGAAGCGTCTGATATCACTAAGAGATCTATTTGGTGGAAAATATATTTTTTTGTGATAACTACTTTATCTTTTCTGGGAATGGCGACTTTCCTAGTGTCAAATGATGTTGGTTTCATAGATTATCTTGAGTTAATGTTATTAATAGTAGCGACGGCTGGTCTTTTTGGGTTTGTTTTCTCCAGAAAAGTGCTGTTTCCAAAATTTTGGCTTCCATTTCTAGTTGTTTACTTTGTGGCGGGGTTGTTTTACGAATCATTGTCTAGTGTGGATATGAGACAAGGTATGTCTGATGGTGAGTTTTATATTAGCATCGCTATTGGCTATTTAATGTCTATTCCAGCCTACTATGGTATTTATATGTTTGGTAAAGCCGACAGACACCCTTGGAAAAATGCTTAACAATTATGTCAAGTTGACGTTTTTGTCTACGCTCCATTTTGGGGTGGCTTCGCCACCTCACCCCAAAACTCCACTACAACCAAACCGCAATTGGCAAAGGCGTTATGTGTACCAAAGGAAATAACGGTGAATAATCTCGCATCATTCTTACACACCAAAGGAATTGGCATCATTTGGATCGGTGCTGTATTTGGACCAGTTTTGGTAGTGATAGGTGTAGTAGAAGAGAAAGTGACCCATCTTATGCTTGGCATTGGTTTGTTGTTACTTGTACTATGGTCGATAATCGAAGGGTTCAAGGCCCTTAGGTATCACTCAAAGTCAAAGTTTATTGCTTCTGCCTTCGTCCCAATTATTTCTATCGCTGTTGGAACTATTTTTGCTTTATTTAGGGTTACTAAGCTGAATTGAAATACAGCGTCCAACACTTATCAAAAAGTCAAAACCGACGTCAGAAAGCACCGTGGCGCTGCTTAACTTAGAAAAGGTGTAAAAAGAACATACTAATAATTCCATAACCGGCATCATCATTCTTATTCTGGTGTTACTACTAATGATTCTCCTTGTGAAGTTAGGGGTGATTTGATGATTTTTAACTTAATACACTTAACACATATGAGCCATCTCCCCGTCAATAGGCAATAGTACTTCTTGGGCCGCGGCAGCGGGCTTATTAAATCCATGAACAAGGCCGTTTACTTTATTTGTCTCTATGGGTTGTTAAGGCACTTACAGCAAACACATATAGAGGCTCTCTTACTGCGTAAACGCGCGGTCTGATCTGTCTGTTTCATCAGGGTCGTCAGGGGCACTAGACATTCATCGGTTAGCCTTGCACAAGCACTATTCAAAGAACAACACGCTTGACAACCAGGGCCAGCCTAGAAAAATCTTGTCAGCGTAAATTCCAGGTAATCATCACGATGGAAGACATATAGCGGATCATCTACTGGGATATCTGACCATAAGCGGATTTGTGCACTTGTCTTCCAGTCGTTACCGATTCGCCGGCTCGCTTCAAGGTTGAACATCCAGCCGTCATCATCCAGATCTTTAATGACACCTGCCAAGAGTTCACTGCCTTCCACATCATTGGCAGTCAGACGCAAACCGATAAACAGATCGTTTTCAAAGGGTGTTGAGGCATCGTCGCCTCGGTCGTCATAGAGATATTCGCCCAATAGACCCAGGTCCATGTCACTATCAGCGATGCCAACCAGGGTATATTCAAAACCGCCGGTTGCAGCATTGTAACTGCCGCTATCGAGAGAGCGGTGGAGGAGTTCCATCTTCCACAGCCAATCGCCTTTTGTGGCTTGCAGGTCGAGGCTGGTTTGATGCATCTGTTCGTAGAAGGGTATGAGTACCACCTCACCTCTGTTATTAAGGTCAGGCATCAGGAGTGGATCGCGATTGGTGCCGTTGAAGTAGGCCAGGCCAATATCCCAGTTACCGATATAATGGGACCAGCGCAACGCCAGATCGATATGTCTCTCTTCCCGATCCGATTGGTAGGTTGCCTGATCTGTCTCTACACGTGGATGAGTCCGCAGGCGCCCGGCTTCACCCGGGTAGGTTCGCTCACGAAAACCTGGCAAGGCATATAAATCGAGTATGCCCCACGTCTGTTCAAGAGAGAGCTTGATCATCGGTTGGCCCAGCTTCTGTTCACCGTCCGGGTTTTCGACCAGATCGGTCTGGTTGATCACATCCACCAGATGCAGTGCCTCTGTGACGCCCCAGAATACCTTGCCGATGCCGGCCCGGGTCTCCCAGCCGTCTCCAGCATAGGTCCAGATCAGTTCACGGATATCGCCATGGGTTCGTTCATCATCTTCACTGTCCCAACGAAGAAAGGGTATGAACAGCAGACTCTGTTTATCCTTATCCCAGCGTTGATAGTATTCCGGCTGCAGCACTACTGAAACGAGTTGATCAGATTGATCGCTATCGAGTGCCTGCTGAGGAAAATATCGCCCCTGCAGTTCGATAAAACCACTCCACTCGCCAGCAGATAATAGCCCGGGGATCAACAGCAATACCCATCGCCATGCCTTCACACTACACACTCCTTAGAATATAAAATACGGTCTGTTTTCCTGCTGATCAGGTGTGATTTGGTGCGGCAGGGCCGCACCCTACGACTCAAAACTCAAAACTCAAAGTCACCTTGCCCGTTTCAGGCTGTTCTTATTGAAATCCCCATCTGTCAGGCCGCTGCGAAAGTCATATTGCTTCCAGGTCAGGAGCGTACTTTTACCCGTCTGGTGATTTTCCATATACATCTCGTCGGCCCGCCAATATTGATCGAGATATTGCTGGTAACCACGAAAAACCAATGTCTTCAAGGGTGAGTTTTTACGATCGTAATAGTCGATCTTGAGGGCAATATATCGCTCCTTGTCGACCCATACCTGTTGGCGGGTATAGCCTGAATTGGGATCAACCGGGTAGCGTTCGAGAATAAAACTGGGTATGCCTTCGTGTCCACCTTCGTCAATGAACTTATAGGTGTATTTTTCTACCTCCTGGGAGGAGATGTCTTCATAGGCAAATTCACTGCCCATGAAGGGGCCTGACTTGTTGCGTGAAGCGATACGTTTTACCCGTTTCAGGGCCGGCAGGTAGAGCCATTGGTCGTCATCACCCGCCTTATGAGAAAAGCTGAGCAGGGCGGTGCCTTTGATATCCCGTGGTTCATCGAACACGACCAGCGTCTTGTCACCGTCATTGTCCACTTCCAGGGTTTGGTTGCGCATGTCACGCAAACTCTCTTCGCCATGCTTGTTTCGTAATAGCATGCTCATAGTGGCTTTGAAATCATGAAAGCCGGTATCCCGTACTTCGATCTCCTTGGCGATCTCCAAGCCGCGCTCTTCAGCAGTAGCTGCCAGTGCCATAGCGGGTGCAAAGAACAATACAACGGGAATAAGAATTGGCTTCATGATTTTTTTCCTCCGAAATAGATCAGCAGCGGGGGCAGAAACAGAAAGTCGGCAATAAGGGCAAAGCCGAGGGTGATGGCGGTTAGTAAACCCATACCCGCATTGAGTTGGAAATGGGAGAAGGCAAGGATACCGAAACCAACCATCAATACCAGTGAGGTAACCCATAACGCGGTGCCGACTGTGGAGAATGCATAACGAACCGCATCTTCTCGGTCCATATTTTTCTCCCGTCGGGCGCGAAGATATTTACTGAGAAAATGGACCGTATCGTCAACCACAACACCGAGTGTCATACCCGTCACTACTGAAAGGGCAAGGCCTACTTCGCCGACAAACATACCCCAGAGTCCAAAAGCCATACCCATAGGTACCAAGTTGGGAATCAGGCTGAGTCCACCGATGCGTATTGATTTCAATGCGAATATCAAGATGAATGAGATCATTATCAGCGCCAATGTGGTGCCCTTGAGCATGGCAATAATATTACGACTGCCGATATGGGCGAACATGATCGTTGGACTGGCCCCATCAATACGCATACCCGGTGCATGCTCGGTCAACCATGCCTGGGCACTCTCCTCGATCTTCAATAGCTGTTGTGTGGATATACTCTCCATTGTCACAGTAAAACGTGTAGCAGATTTCTTTACATTGATCTGATTGTTCAGATCAAGTCCAAAGGGAAGGGAGAATTCATACAGCAGCAGGTATTGGGCCGACAGGTCGCGTTGATCCGGCAGTCGGTACCAATCGTTGTCATCCTCATGCATGTTGCGATTGAGACGCTTCATGATGTCGGTGATGGAGTTGACATGCAGCACATAGGGTTGCTGGCGGTACCATTGGGCAAAATCCTCCACCTTCTGTAGGAACTTCGGCTCGCTGATGCCACCTGTCTCGCCGCTCTCCAATGAGTATTCAACCAGATAGATACCAGTCAGGTTCTCAGTGGTGAAGTCAGTCGCCTGACGGAAGGTAATGGTCTCATCGAAATATTTTACAAACTGATCGTCAAGCCGGTTGCTGGGTATCTGTGAAACGAGAAGCAGAATGACTATCCCCATTCCCCACAGCAATCCTTTCTTATTGCGCACTACGAATTCAGAAAATCGAATCATTGCGACACTGCCCAAGGTATCACCACTCAGTGCCTTTACCGGTAGCAGCATCATCATTGCAGGGAGGAAGGTAATAGAGAGAAGAAATGCCAGCACCACACCCATCGCAGACATGTTACCCAGATCACGGAAAGGGGGCGCCTCGCTGAAATTGAGGCTGAGAAAACCGATTGCGGTAGTCAATGTTGTGAGAAAAATAGGTTGCAGGTTGATTCTCAGACTCTCCATCATCGCCTGATATTTGCTCTCACCGTCGCGCATATTATGTAAGAAATTGACCAGGATATGTACACAGTCTGCGATAGCCAGTGTCATGATGACGATCGGTACGGTTGTGGTGGGTGGTGACATCTTGATGCCGAACCAGCCTGTCAAACCCATGGTGGCAATGATCATAAGGATAATTATGATCAGGGTAGAGAGGGTGCCGGGAATTGAGCGCAACATCACGACCAGCACCAGAATCACCGCCCCGAACATGACGGGATAGAGGCTCTTCATGTCATCCATGGAGGCGGAGGGAAAAGCGTTGTTCATCATTACCATACCGGTAAGGTGAACTTTGATATGGGGATAGTCCGCTTCCAGATTGCGTACCATCTCTCTGGCCATACTGGCTACCTCGGGCACTTCAGTCAATTTTTTGCCCGGCAGCTGAACCGTCACATTGACACCGGTGGTGTGGGCGTTAGGTGATATGAGCCGATTGACCAGCAAAGGGTCACTGGTAGCGATCTGCTGTTTGTCTGCTAGTTGTTCTTCTGTCAGCAACTGGGGGTCCAGCACCAGATCTTCAACCACCAAGTCATCGCCTTCCGCATAGGTATGCTGGAAATTGGTGATAGAGTCGACCCGCAATGAGTAGGGGATCTGCCAGGCTTCCTTTGTCAGAGCAGCGACAGCAGTCAGTGTCTCTCTGGTAAAGATTTTGCCATTCCGGGGTTCGATGACAAACAGCACATTATCGTTTTTGGTGTAGGTGTTCTGCAGTTTTTCGAAGGCCTTAAGTTGAGGGTTGTCTTCACTGAAGAACATCCGGTAGTCATTGCTGAACTGTAGCTGTTTTACACCGCTTCCCATCAATATGGATAGTGTCACAGCGAGAAATATCACCAGTAACCTATGCTTCAACACAAACTGAAAAAATGCTTCACTCATTGTTCTGTCCCTGTCACTGATTTTTTGTTGTTGGTTAATTGGATGTTCAATATTTCAATCCTTTGAAATGATTCTGCCTATTCTGATTCAGGCTTAGGCACGGAGACTATTCAGATAGTTCATCAGTCCTTTGCCGCAGCGCATCAGTTCATCGTGGCTCTGTGCATTTTTTGCCATGCTCATACAGCCTTCGAGGGAGGCCAAAATGAAAAATGCAGTATCAGCAGCGTCGATAGAAGTGTTCACGCTACCTTGCTGCTGTCCTCTGGTCAGGAGCGATTCAATACTGGATTGCCAGCGCTGATAGAGTGTATCAACTCGCTGACGAAAGCCGTCATCGATTGCTGACATCTCCTGAGCCAGGTTGTTAAGTGGGCAGCCAAGGGTGATCTCTTCACATTCATAGTGATCCCCCAACTGTTTAATTGCTGCCATTAAGACCTCGATCGGATGCCCGGGCTGTTGCATGGGTTCGAACCAGAGTGATTCCAATTCAACGGCGATATGTTCATCCAGCACCGCATAGCCGAGTTGTAGCTTACTGCTGAAGTGATGGTAGAGGGCGCCTTTCGTCACACCGGTCCGATCCAGAATGGCATTCAGGCTGGCAGCTTGAAAACCATAACGATGGATCTCCTCGTAGGCGGCTTTCAGGAGTGATTGTCGGGTGCTGTCGGCATCAGCATTCATGATTTCTTACAAATTCATCAAACATACCAACCAGTATGTATCTCAAATTGTAGGCTGTCAAATCTCATCTGCGCAACTATCTGTTGGGTACTGTTACATCTAGTTTGGCCATTGTTTTTAATAAAATCCTCTCTGAGGTGTAACCCGTTGTAACAAGTTGTAACCTCTAGTGATTTGCAACTCGTTGAGTGAACAAGAAATAAGATTTCACACTGTTTTTTTCAAAACTAATGCTTCAGCTTGGCACTAACCTCAATCCGTTCGGCTTCATGGTGGTCCAGGCAAATGGTTGTTGTTTTGGGCGCTTGCACGACCCAAGAGAAGGGCAGGATCAATGCAATGTTTTCAGCGAATTTGAGTGCCAAGTGTGTGTTACATGGAAAGAGAGGCAGTGTCTTTTAGGGGGGGTGGTCGAGAATTCACAGACGTCTCTAGCTTTAGCCAATTCCTTCGTCAGGTAGTCGTGTGATATGGCATCACATACTTTAGTTATACAACTATTCTTCAGCTGCTGGATGAAGTAGCAAAATAGCACCCAGTCGTGGCATTCTTAAAGAACCTCTTGTAACTGCGGGGTGATATTGATCCACATTTGGGCAGTATCACCATGCTTCTCTATTTTGTGTTGTACAGCTTAGTGTTAACAGGCCCTGGATTTACATTGCAATTATTCCATACTTGCATTGCAGGGTAATGAGAGTAAAAACACATCGCTAATTGGAGGGGTTGAGTAGGGCCATAAATCTTATCTACATATTTCAGCTGACGCTGTATTATTTTATTTTTTCTCACCATCTTTTAACCATGGGTGATCAACGTATTCACCCCGCTTAATCCATTGATAGGCAACACTGACTGGTATTCCATTGCTATATTTTGATACGAAATTTTGCTTCGTTCTCTCAATATTATTTGAAAGTTCCTCATTGTTTGGATTTTCTTCAATGAGTTCATCAAGACTATCCAGCACAGGTTCAAGAGGCAATAAATTACCTTCATTGTTCGCTTCTGCAACTATCTTATCTCGCTTTATACCAATGTCTCTTAAGTCGCGCATGACTAACTTGTTCAGATGCAATATCTGTTCGGAAGACAAAACAACTGCTTTCTGTCCTTTAGGAACAAAAACCAAGCGGTGAGTAAAAAATAGATAGGTAATTATTAGTACAATTACGATTAGCAGCGCGAGTATATCCACAAAAAA
>JAIVEQ010000105.1 GCA_023838465.1 Candidatus Thiodiazotropha sp. | reverse complement strand
GCTAATGCTTCTATCTCTTTCTTGTTCATCTTGCTTATCTCCCTTTAGGGGTTAATGATAAGCAGATACACAATCTAATTTACAGTCTCTATTAAATCTCACTTAATCGAACAACAACAGAGTCAGATAATATTATATAAATAATACGCACAATCATTTCCCTAATGTAGTACCAATAAATTGATGTTTATCTTGATACTACCCAATCTATGCACACTCATTATGATACACTTGATTCGATTCGTGTTTTATCTACATGTATAAGCAAAATCATCATATCTTAACGCGATTTATATAACATGTTTCTAACTCCAACTTTAGCAGCAATTGTAATATTTGTAGGAATACTAATCGGAGGTATAGGAATTGGTGGTGTGTTGTTATTGCCATCACTTAAATACCTTGGTGGTATTCCTCTCGCTTATTAATTGATTATTAATCGTGTTTTTCGAATTGATAAATAAAGATTTGGCACACATCCACAAGTACAGATAGATAACCTGACGGTTCGGGGTATTCGAGAAAATAGCTGCTAATTAACGAATATCACTGTGCTTGTATGACACATATATTGCGTTAAAAAAACAAATATGATAACAACTGGAGAGGTGATAGATTTGCAATTTTGAGCAGCCTGTGCAACTGGTCTGCAGTCTCTAACCTTTCACACAAACAATTTGCTTAAGGCTATGTACCACTTCCACCAGATCGCTCTGATTCTCCATCACTTCATCAATGTCCTTATACGCAGCCGGTATCTCATCCACTACTCCTCTGTCCTTGCGGCATTCAATGCCCTCAGTCTGCACTTCTATGTCTCGGCTGTTGTATTGGCGCTTAGCTTGAGAGCGGCTCATTCGCCGGCCGGCACCATGGGAACAGGAACAGAATGAGGTGGGATTTCCCTTTCCTCTGACGATATAGGATTTCGCCCCCATGCTACCGGGGATGATCCCCAACTCACCCTCACCTGCCCGAATTGCTCCCTTGCGTGTAACATAAACATCCGCATCAAAATGATGCTCTTTGGCCACATAGTTGTGATGGCAGTTAATCGCCTCCTTGGTGGCTTCGAAAGGTAGCAGCACAGATTTCATCACTTCCACAACACGCCGCATCATTTCCCGACGATTGATCATGGCATAGTCCTGAGCCCAGTGGACGGCGGCAATATAGTCATCGAAGTACTGAGCGCCTTCCGTAAAATAGGCCAGATCCTTGTCCGGGAGTCTTCCGAGCTGAACCCCCATGTCCTTCTTGGCCAGGTTGATGAAATATCGGCCAATGATATTGCCGATACCCCGGCTGCCGGAGTGCAGCATGATCCAGACATCCTTGTTTTCGTCCAGGCAAATCTCGATGAAGTGGTTGCCACCACCCAGCGTACCCAGTTGCCGTACCCAGGTCAGATAGGGCTTCTTGCCCTGCATTCGTGTGATCGCAGGGTGCTTATCCATGATACGCTCCAGCTCCACATTCAAGGCGTTGACAGTGGATCGTTTCACCGGATCCTTTTTGTGCTGATTAAACCCCACCGGGATAGCTGCCTCAATGGCAGAGCGTATCCGGTACAGGCTGTCCGGCAGTTGCTCCGCCTTCAACGACAGGCGCACAGCATTCATCCCACAACCGATATCCACCCCCACTGCTGCAGGGATAATGGCGCCTTTGGTGGGAATCACGGATCCAACGGTTGCACCAATCCCCAAATGTACATCAGGCATAGCCGCCACATGACTATGGATGAATGGTAGATGGGCAATATGGGTCAGCTGATCCATTGCCGCATATTCCACATCATCCGTATAGATCTTTACCGGTACCCGTCCTTTTGTAATAACACGTTTAATTGGCATCTTCACAAAGCCCAGCCACTGTTGGCCGGGCATCTCCCATAGCATTCATATTAATGAGTAAAACATACTGATTTGTCTTTCACCATGTCCTTTAATCCAAGCATCGGCATATACCTCCAATATTAAATGGTTAAGCTTCTATACGCTTCCATCCCGGCTCATTATCACGATCATCCTCATTCCTATTGGCCTCTTTCAATAATTGATCATCACCCTTTGGCGCCCTGCCTTTATCTCACTTCGTTTGCGTTTCTCAACCAGACGCTCCTGGTGGGCTGCCCGGGAACGCACTCTCTTAATCCTTGGTTTTGGCGGCTCAGCCGCACGTCGGATAAGTTCGAACAAACGT
Organism: Candidatus Thiodiazotropha sp.; assembly: GCA_023838465.1. GTDB lineage: Bacteria > Pseudomonadota > Gammaproteobacteria > Chromatiales > Chromatiaceae > Thiodiazotropha. The sequence continues at coordinate 5,561 of JAIVEQ010000105.1, read as the reverse complement.
TCCATAGCATCCTGCCGATTCCGCGCCTGACTGCGATAACGCCGGGCAGTGATGATCAGCTTATAGTCATTACTCACCCTGTTTCCTCCCAGCCTGATTAGTTTTTGCTGGATCGTATGACTAAGGGTATGCGCCTGAACAATGTCAAACCGTAACTGCATGGCTGTTCGGTTCTTGTTCACATGCTGACCACCAGGCCCTGAGGCATAGATCGATGTGAACTCCAGGCTCTCCTCATCAATTTCAATGGTTTCCGTTATTCTGATCATTGCCGAACCTCCATTTTCAATTGGTACCAATGAGGATTACTTACCTTCCGCAACTTACGCTTTGCCACAGTTGACTTACCAAACATTCTTGGTGCCTCATTTGTCAATACAAAGCAGAACTTTCGTGGCAGATCTGTATACAGCGATCTTGGTGGGTGGCTGTCCCACATTCCCTTGAGGACATTGCCAGTATCGAAAGTATGGTAGTAGATATTTCCAATTCCCAGCTCATCGATAACAAAATTGATAGCAGCACTCATTGCAGCTTCGTCCCACAGTAGATAGTAGTGTGCCAGGGTTTTCTCCATATACTCACTGATAGCCAGTAACAGTCGCTTCTTCTCCTGCTCACTTTTAGAATTTTTCAAGTCTGACTGTTTGTCTTTCAACCAGTCATGGGCATCCCGAAGCCAATCGTTTTGTACCTCTTCGATTAATACTTCATCAGTATCAAACTTAATATCCATACGAATCCAGGCCATGGTATTCCTGTAATATGATCGTTCACCTTTTTTCAAAATAGGATGACTAAAATTACCGAAATACCAGTCATCCTCTTTATCTACAAATCGCTCAAATGCCTGGTCGTGACCACTATTGAAATTTAACTGCAATACTAGGTTCGCATTGTTACGTGTGGTCTGGTTATACCTCGATTGTCTCTCATTCCAACGTCCCACCGTCAACAAGAAATCCTGTCTGCCTTTCACATAGACATAGTCAAAGAGATCGCCGCTGACACATCCACTACCGGTATCTGTCATCAGGTTTCTTATAGCCGGCTTCTCCAGCAGCTTCCCAAAAGGTGACCGTCGAAGATCGGTAATTTTCATGCCTTTTCCCACATAACGGGACAATAGCATCAATGCATAGTCATTCCGCGCATAGCGAAAAAGCGTCCTCTCCTTCGGAAGACAGGCAATGATTTCATCAAGTAGCTTCTTGTCCATTTCCTTTGCTCTATCTGTTTGTTCTTGCTTATCTCTATTCGAATACAAAGTGTCGTTGCACTCATTGTTCTCTCCTTCATTTCTTCTGTAAAAAGACCATCTGGTCTACCAAAATGGTTCGATTTCGCAGGATGAGCCACTCGGCATAACTGGGTGTATATGGCACCGCATACAGCCGCATATTGGCCTCCTCGGGTGTACGTGCCCCCTTTCGTTGATTGCAAGTCACACATGCAGTCACAACATTTATCCCGGCATCCTCACCACCACGGGAAATGGGCAACACGTGATCTCTTGTCAGTTGACGATCAGGCAGCTCAGCCAGACAATACATGCAGCTGTGCCTGTCTCGTCGGAACAGGTCACGATTAGTCAGTGGTGGCTTTGCCGTATAAGACTTCGCAAATACAGAGCCCCGAGCTGCAACCACCGGATGCACATCAATATAGGAGCGCAGACCACTCAACCGGTTAACACCTCCATAGAAGCGCAATGGCATATCACCTACCGTCCAGGCAACCCGCTCCTTTACATACAGCACAGCAGCCTCCTGCCAGGGCATCCAGCCCATAGGTTGTCCACCTATATCGACGCGCAGAATCAATGACTGCATTTCAACTCTCCTTTTCTTCTCAATTAAATCAATGCACATATTCGGGAAGTGCTTAGCTTGTACAGTAAGTTTGGCCTACATTGCCCATTGGTGGATGTGGTAGGAATTGCACCTACAAACCATAAGGCTACAGGGTTACAGCCTGCCGGGCTCACTACACTGCCCAACGCATCCAAAGATATAAAATACCTGCTTGGGGGTTCGCTGCGACCGGATTCCCCACCCGGCACCCAAGTTAAACAACAGTCCCGCGTCACTTGCCTTTATAGCGGCAGACAGAGATGAATACCGCGACAACAGGCCCGGGACACAGCCAGCTGCTGCCACAGCCCGCAGCGAACCCCCAAACAGGCATAACCTAATACACTTCCCGAATTGTTAAAGTGCTTTTTCGGCCTGAAGGCCAAATTCAGGGCAATAAAAAACCCCGTTGAACATGCGATGCCCAACAGGGTTTCCCAGTGTCTGGTCACTCCGTGGAAAGCATCTTGATATGACCTTCCACGAAAACATCATGCGGAAGATCAGGTCATATCACACCAATAATCTTGTTCTGGAGCATTTATCGTTTTCCCACTAAACACACTCACAACTATACCCATCGCCGTATTACTGGTCATAAGGTGTAATACCCCCTTCACCAGCGAGACGGATCGAATGGATATGTGTTTGTTCGAGTTCATTGAGACTAAGGCCTCCAGATATTTGATTAGTTGTGCGGTAGTATAGGAATGGAATACAAGATTACAAGTATTATTTACAAGTATCTTGTATTCTTCACAGATAACATTCCTATACAGGATTCCTGGCATGAGTGACCAAAAAAATCCCACAGCCGTCCAGATCGGCCAACGTATCAAACAGGCAAGAAAAATGGCGGGCATGGATACTGCTGAAGCACTCCTGGAGAAAGTTTCTGAATGGAAACGATCAAGACTGGGTAATTATGAGGCCGGAATCTCCACACCCTCCCCCGACGATGTTCGGCTGATTGCAACGGCAACCGGCACCTCCCCTTGCTGGATCGCATTTGGTGCCGGACCGATACGGGCATCCGGGCGTGATCTACAGGCTATTCGCCATCAGAACCTGATCGCTATCACTGAAGAGGCAAAATCCAACCGCAAACTAACCCCACTCCTAAATGCATTAGGAGTTTCACGTAAGAAACTTGACGCCCACCTCACAAATCCCTTTATCAATCTCCCGGAGCGCATGATGCGTCATTGTGAATCCTATTTAAAAAAACAAAGCGGCTGGATGGATGAGCAGCATGTTGAAAATGATCCACTATGCAGCTCCTTTCCGGATGATATGCGGGAGTTGATGACACTCTATTCCAACCTAAGCGAACCCAATCGAAAACTCATGCTACGTCTCGCCCGTTGTATTGAGCCAGTTTCCTAGTGGAACTGTACAACGTACCAAATGAATGCATGTCTTTTACATTATTTCTGGTGTGATCGTCTTATCTTCTATGAAATCAATGTCTCGAACCGAACGGGCTGCCCTGTTTTCTGCTGTCCAATCGACGTTCTGGCCATGACGGTACCGCCACGGACAATATCACACGTTCGGAGTTTTACTATGTCGCAGGCTCTGAGCTTACTGTCTATGGCGATGTTGAACAATGCCAGATCCCGATACCCATTCTTCATCCCCAATAGAACCCGGATTGACCCGATATCCTGCACTTGGATGTGAATGCGGCTGATTCCCAAGCCCTGAGGTGGCCGCCGAAAAGGTGGTTTATACTGACTGTATGCAAGTAGATAAGAGTTGCACCATTGTTGAGTGTGAGCCTGATTAAACTGGAGAAAACCATGGGTAAGATGTCGAAGATAAAAGAAAAAGGTAAGAAAGAAAAAAAAACGGATAACAACGATCTTGAGAAATTTGAACAGCTCGCAGATAGACATGCGGCAGTTTTGAGCAAGTTTTTACGCTTTGAAAAGAACGTCAAAGAGCAGCTCGAACAGTTGTCTCAGAGACATAATATAAGTATCTACAAAATGGGCAATCGCACCAGACGTGTCGATGAGAAGCTGGAGCAACTATCTGAACGGCATGCAGCGGGACTCAGAAAAGCGACTGAGCACAGCCAGCGTGTGGATGAGCAACTTGAGCAGTTGTCGCAACGCCATGATGCCAGTATCAACAAGTTTAATGAACTCAGGAAGCTGATGGATGAACAGGTTGAGCAGCTTGTAGAGCGGCATGCTACAGGTTTGCGAAGAACTCAGGAACAGAGTCAGCAAGTGGAAGAGCAGCTTGAAAAATTGTCACAACGTCACGATGCCAGCATCCACAAGATAAATGAGCTGGCTAGACATCTTGACGAACAGTTGGAACTACTATCCCAACAACATGATACAAGTATCAACAAGATCAATGGCCTGGCGGCTGAGATTGAAGACCAGCTTGAGCAGTTGTCTGAGCGACATGCAGCCGCAGTAAGCAAGATTGCCGGGCTTGAAAAGAAGATTGAAGCATAGTCAGGCAAGTAGAAGACAGTCAATCTCAACGTATCAGGCGTAGTTCTCGTTTGATGTTCTGGTGGTTCTGACCCACACAAAGTGGATGCACCCATTCGCTAAACAGAAATGTATATTTTGAGTAGACCCGGAGTTACCGGTCAGAGATAAACAGCCGGTGATGACTCAAACTGCCACTCAATCGTACAGAAACTAAAAGCCTCTACTAGGTGGGGTCAGCTGATATCGCTTCTACACAACTGCTGGTTCATGCACCATTGCCGTTCCCAGCTCTGCAAAGGAAAATAATCTGAAGGCACGTTCCCCATTGTAATCCAGTACTCTCAGGTCATCGGTTTCGTGGAGGTCATTGGCGGCAACGGCAAAATGTCCTCCATAACGTTCCTTAGCCAACCCAATGGGAACTTCATAAGCCAGGAACTTATCCAGTCCTTTAGCAGCCAGCTTCTCCAGAATTACGGGATCTTCAATGGATGTGTGGGATGTCAGAATCATCAATGGACCACTTCCAGCCATCAGCATAAATACTTTCATTTCAACCTCCTCTGTGAGGGGACAAGTGGTTTTTCAGCATAGCCAGTACTACTTTCACCATGCCTCCCTAGTTTAATTTTAGATCATCCCGGGTACTCGGCCCATGGCGTTATCAAGAACAATGTCAAAATCAGCCAAGTTGTCACAGTCAGTTGGCAGAGCGGCCACATAGGATTTTTCCGCTTAAACCAAGGTATTGGTTTTCGACGTGCTTCAGAGCATGTATTGATGCAAAAAGACACGGATTCTTATTCACCCGTCATACCGCGCTATGACTCCCTCGGTGAGAGTGATGCCAAGGGGATCTTTAGTATTATGTGATACCCTATCTAATACCTTGGTTGTTTTTTTGTAGATCATCTCTGTGGGAGACGCCACAAATCCACATCTAGCCCAGCGACTGCAATCGACCATAAGCTGACTCCTGAATCATATTTATAAATACAAGTTATCAAGATTATGTGTTCATTTAATATTTCAATGATTGACGGATAACAGCGCAAATAAAGAACCAAACTGCGGCGAGTAACATGTAGCGTCGTTTCTTTTGTAAGGGATATGGGCATGAATAGAATATGACTTCTTAATAATATGGGTTATATTCTCATTTATATTACGTGAATTCAACTTGTAAGTGCAACTCTAGTTTGACGAATAGAGGGTAAGCTGCGGTAGCATCAAAGCTTTCTCTATCCGGCAA
>JAIVEQ010000104.1 GCA_023838465.1 Candidatus Thiodiazotropha sp. | reverse complement strand
CATATGCGGGTAATGATGTGTGAATTTTATGATCATAGACGAGGTTACAATTTAGTTTGTGATACAAAATAATTTCTTAACTATTTGTATTTAAAATAAATAATGTTGTTGTATTTGTTTGTGACAGATTCGGCGTAGCACCCGAACTTTTATGATTTTCGGGACTATTGAGGAACTATTATCCTAGGGAAGAGTAGAATGAGTTGGGTGAAATTAATGAGTCACAGAGGGTGTCTGGTTGTGATTTATCATGAAACTTGAGTCTATCAGGAGGCATCCTGCAACCTACCGGCCACCGGCCTGCTTATCTGCTTCAGTTTTGGCAATTAGGGGAGCTTCCAATCGGGTTGTTGTTAGCAGATTTCAGTAATTTATGGAATAAGGTATTGTTTTGGAGATTCTATCCATTGCATACGCTACTTTGTCGATTGCTGATACTGTTCCATCAATTGTTAGAGCGCTACAGTGCTTTGAATAGTGCCAATATGGATTTTTTTACTCTGCCAACAGGCTTTTTTCAGATTAAGATTTAGGGAAGCCAAAAAAAATGAGATTTTGTTTTCTGTCACTTGGGTTAATGAGTTCACTCTTGCTACCTGTTGCATATGCAGCGGACTCCTTGGTGACTGCCAGACCCGCACTACAGCGGGAAGTCCTGTCAGGCTTTACCCGTGCCTATACGCGTGTTGTGCTCTCAGCCGAGACGGCAGGACGTATCCAATCAGTCAATGGCGATGTAGGCGATCAAATTGAAGAGGGTGTGCCATTTGCCTGTCAGGATGCGACATTCATTGATATGGAGCTACGTACAAACCGTGCTGAGCGTGAAGCACTGGAAGTGGATAAGGCTTATTATCGAAAGGAGGTTGCTCGTTACCGCCAATTGCTGAAACAGAACAGTTCATCTGAGAGTCAACTCGACTCAGCGCAACGGAATCTGGATAAAATCAGAACGCAGCTCGATGCTTTGTCGATCGCTGCAGAGACCTTGATGGAACACAAACAGCGGCTCTGTATTTTTGCACCTAAAGGTTGGCGGGTGGTGAAGCGGTTTATCGATCCGGGTGAGTGGGTAAATGTTGGCGAACCGGCGGTCGAGGTAGGGGATTATAATCGCCTGGTTGTGCCCTTCGCACTCACTATCGCTGAATATCAGGCATTGATCACACAGCAAGAGGGGCTCAAAGTTCGGTTATCTGAGATGCAGGTTGATGTAACTGCTTCAGTTCTACGTATCTCTCCAGCATTCGATGAGATTTCCCGCAAGATCCACCTGGAGCTGGAGATCAGTGAAGGCGTGTTATCTCCAAGAGGTGGTTTGCGGGTTGAATTGGGATTGGATATCCCGGTACGGACTGGAGCCGTTCTCATCCCGGAACGCTCACTGCAGCAACGTTATGAACAATATTGGCTGAAACGTCCTGATGGCGAAGAGATCCGGGTGGTCTATCTCGGTCATTCCAATGGTGTTGATGCGGATTGGGTACGTGTTACCTCGCCGGATGTGAAGCCGGGCGATCAGTTCCTGATAACCGACGAGTAAGAATACATGCATGAGATCGTCGCTTTTTCTCTCAAGCAGCGGGTCTTCTACAACCTGATGTTCGTGGTATTGATCGTAGTGGGATTCATCTCTCTCTTTGCGCTACCGGCTGAACGTTATCCCAACTTTGGTTTTGGCGAAGTGATTATCTCCACCGTCTATCCCGGTGCCTCACCGGTGGAAGTGGAGAGTCTGGTCACACGAAAAATCGAAGAGGCTCTGGAAAAGGTAGATGATGTGGAGTGGATCAACTCCACATCCTTTAGTGGTCGATCGAACGTTCGTCTCAAGTTTGTGGACGATTCTGACTATGACGCCCTATTTAACGAAGTCAGGTTCGAGGTGCTGAATGTTATCAGTGAACTGCCTCAGGGAGTCGATCCACCGCAGTTATTGAATGCCAAGGTACAGGATTGGCTTCCGGTCATTTCAATTAATTTATTGGGGGACCACGGTAATCGAACATTGGCTTTGATGGGGGAGGAGATCAAGACTCGTCTGTTGAAAATCCCAGAAGTCCAACAGATCGATTTCTCGGGTAGGCAGACCCAGGAGTTCCATATCTATCTCGACCCACAGAAACTACGGGAGTTCGGGGTTGGGTTTGATCAAGTGTCGCAAGCGCTGACTGGCGCCAATCTCTCCATACCTGCCGGCAAATACACCAACCAGAGTGGTGAGTACCTGATTAAGCTTGATGAGCGATTCCATTCTTTGGAGCAGGTGCAGTCAAGTGTAGTGCGCAGGGATGCTGATGGCAGTCTTGTACGCGTTAATGATCTGACCACGCGCATGGGGATGGGTTACCGCGATCCCATTGTGATCGCGTCAGTCAACGGCAAGCCCTCATTGGGACTGAAAGTGATCAAGTCCGATCAGGGTAATGCCATGCGGATCCGTGACCAGGTGGTGGCGGTGATTGAGGCATTTCGTCCATCCCTGCAGGCACAGGGCGTAGAGGTGGTTTTGACCCAGGACTCCACTGTCTATATCAAGGATGGGTTGACGACCCTGGGTATGAATATGCTGGTTGGTATCTTCCTGGTGTCACTGATCATCTGGTATTTCATGGGCATACGGAATGCGGGTTTGGTGACGATTGGAATCCCTTTTTCCTTCATGATCACCATGCTGATTATGTACCTGACGGGTAACAGCTTGAATGAGATCACCCTGTTCTCCTTCGTGTTGGTGACCGGTATCGTGGTGGATGACGCCATTGTGGTGACAGAAAACATCTACCGACATGTACAGGAAGGAGAGTCCCTGCGTGAGGCGATCATCAATGGTACTGCTGAAGTTGCGATGCCGGTGATTTCTGCAACAATGACCACCGTAGCCGCATTTTTACCGATGCTGATCATGAGCGGATCGACCGGGCAGTTTTTCGCTTTGGTACCGAAAGCAGTGACCTTTGCGATTGTCGCCTCGCTGGTGGAGTGCCTGCTTATCCTGCCAATCCACTATTTAGATTTCGGTCCGCGCCAGCAGACAGCTGTTGATCTTTTGGACCGGGATAATGCGATGATGCGTGTGACACGGCGGTTTACTGACTGGTTGTTGTCCTGGACGTTGCGATTTCGTCTCTTGTCAGTGTTGGCGGTCACCCTGTTATTTGTCATCTCGGTAATGATCCTTGGACTCTCTGCGAGTGGTAAGATTCCGCTGATCCGAATTCAGTTTTTTCCCGATGACTATAAACTCTATTATGTCGATGTAGTGGGTCCAAGCAATATTGCAATTGAAGAGGTGGATGAGCGGGTTAAACGTATTGCAGAAACGGTTATGGAGGATGGCCAAGGTATGGCCAGTGCAGCTGCAGGTTTATCGGGTATGTACTTCAATGAGGACTACGAACCTGTCTATGGTAACAACCATGGATCGGTGATGGTAACCATGCCTGCGGCAGCTGATCAAACCTTTGATGATCCCCTCGCACACCTGGATCGTATGCGAGCGAAGCTGAAGCCACTCTATGAAACAGATGGCTACAGTCTGCAAATCCATCCGCAAAATGATGGACCTCCCAGCGGTAAAGATATCAATGTGCGGGTTGTAGGTGCCAATGTGGATGCGGTCTCCGGATTGGCTAGAGATCTATTGGCCTTTATGCGTCAGTCACCGGATATCGGGCCTAATCTGATCGACTTAAATGACGATCGGGGACTCCCCAAGCGTGTATTTCGAATGGAGGTCGAGCAGAGTCGAGTCGCAGAATATGGGTTGGAAAACAGTCAAGTGGCCAATCTTGCAGCGAGTGTGCTGGATGGGCGTTATCTCGGTAAGTATCGGCATATTGATGAAGAGGTCGATCTGAAACTCCGGATTGATCCACACTCTTTAAAGGATCCGGAAAACGCACTCTATATCCCTGTGGTTGAGGATGCGGGACGCCCAGTCTACCTGGCAGACCTGGTGAGTGTGCGGGCCTATAATGAGGCAGGTGAAATCAAACGATACCAGGGGCAGCGGGCAATTAGTCTTAAGGCTGATATCCGAAAAGGTGCTCCCACTTCAACCCCTGCAGTCGTCAATGCAGTTGGGAACTACTACGAGACGATACGTGGCAGTTATCCAGGGGCAACGGTTACTTTTGGGGGAGAGCATGAGGATACTCAACGCTCCTTCGAGTCGCTGGCATATGCCTTCATCATTGCTGTGTTGGTGATGTATGTGATCCTGGCAACTCAGTTTCAGTCATATTTGCAACCACTGATAATTCTCTCTGCCATCGTATTCGCCCTGATCGGAGTCGTATTCGGCAAATTGGTCACACAATCGCTCTTCACGGTTAACAGCTTTATTGCAGTGATTGGTGTAGCGGGTGTGGTGGTCAATGATGCCCTGGTATTGATCGATTTCATCAACAAGCGTTATCGCAAGGGAATGTCACGACGGGAAGCCATCATCGCAGGTGTGCATATCCGGCTGCGTCCTATTCTGCTGACTACACTGACGACCACATTGGGGTTGTTGCCTATGGCGATAGGTTTCCCAAGCTACTCCCTGATCTGGGGAACCATGGCCTCGACATTCGTGACTGGCCTGGCAACAGCCACCACACTGACCCTGTTTATTATCCCTGTCCTATGGGATCTATTGCAGGGTATGCAGGAGCGACTGGATAAGCGCAGGAGCCGGAAATATACTCCGGTACAATAAAAAAAACGCCCGCGCTAGGCGGGCGTAACTAAATAGAGAAGAGTAAAGGAATCAGCTTTTTCTTTGACGTAAGCGACTTGCTCCAAATCCCAGTAGACCAAGCCCAAGCAGTGCAAGAGACGAAGGTTCTGGTACACTGTGTTCTACTGGTGTGTCATCGTATGTATAGCTTACATAGAGATCACCACCCCATGCATTGTATTTATTTCTTTGGTAGCAATTGTCAAATGTGCCACATCGAGTCAGGTCAGCTATCAGGGTGCGCACAACTCTGAAATCCAAATCATCAATACCGATGAAATCACTTAATGCAAATCCATCTAGCTCGAATATACCATCGAAGGAACCGTCATCAGTATTTCTGTCTGTGCAGCTTTCTAGATCTCTACAGTTCGATCTTACTACTTCGTGGTTTCTCTCAACCTCTCTGTTGGGATCTATCAGACGTATTGCCTGATTACTGATGGACCTACCTGCACCTGAAGCTGTCGCTGTCCGATATCTGTAGTCATGTGAATGCACTATTGAACCGAGGGACCATTCAGTTTCAAACCAAATATCAACATCAATCAGACTACCCAGAGAGGCGTCGAAGCGGTCAAGAGATACGGTTTGCACATCTCTCACAACAGCTTGATAGTTGTTTCCGGCACTGTCAGTACCCGCGTTTCGGTCATATATGTAATTGTTTTCTGCAAAATTGAAAGAGACCATGTCTCCAATACTCATGACAGTAGCATTGACTGTCGCACTGGTGGTGCAAAGTGCCAGGAACGCGGCCTTCATTACGATGTTCTTGATCTTCATCTTATCTGTACCTCTTAAACTCTCTATTCAGTCCTACTGTTAGCATTATCTTTGCAGAATCTGTGCCAATCATATTAATTACTAGAGATAACAGATAGATAAGACATAAAGTGTGTTTGCATATAATCTTGTGTAAACTATATCGACACCCACAAGTTGCGGTGTTTTTTTAATAAAAACAAGACGATATGTTGTTTCTTTTTATGTGCTGGGAATTAAATTCTAATTTTAAGCTTAGTATCAACAGGATAGTGTAAGATTTTTCAGAAATTATGAAGATACTTGCAATCGAAACTGCAACCGAAGGCTGTTCTGCAGCCTTGTTTTCGGATGGTGAAATCTGTCTTCGTTATGCGCTCAAGCCACGTGGTCACAGTGAGTTGATACTCGATATGATGGACCAACTCTTGGCGGAAGGAGGATTAAATCCCACCGACCTGGATGCCTTGGCTTTTGGACGAGGTCCTGGCTCGTTTACCGGTGTACGCATTGCCACTGGCGTGATACAAGGCGTTGCTTTTGCAGCAGACCTTCCCGTGGTGCGGGTTTCTACCCTTGCAGCGCTGGCTCAACGAGCCTATCGGGAGAAGGGGGAGCGCAATTTGCTGCCAGCCTATGATGCCAGGATGGGGGAACTGTATTGGGCCGGCTACAGGATTGATGAAAATGAGTTGGTAATGCCTGTCATTGCCGAACAGGTGGCATCTGCCGAACAGGTTGAGATCCCCTCAGATCATGGCTGGTATGGCGTTGGTTCCGGTTGGGGGGGATACGGTGAGCAACTGGGCCTGCGGCTGAAAGGTTCATTGCTGGGTTATAAAGCTGATATGTACTGCAGTGCTCGTGAAATTGCACAACTCGCTGTTGAAGATTATCTCGCCGGGTTAGCTGTAGCGCCGGAGCAGGCACTGCCTGTGTATCTTCGCAACAATGTGGCTAAGAAGATAGCAAAAAATAGTTGAATGCCTAAGCATGAAGCGTTATTGACCCTGTTTAATCTACTCGCTGCACTCCGAGAATGAACCTAAACACAACACTTGCCGATTACTGATGTAATAGTTTTTAAAATCTTCATTTGAGAGAGGTGGGCTCATTAGGTAGCCTTGTGCCATCATCACACCGGCTTTAATGAGATGGTCTCTTTGGGCGTCCTTTTCAATACCCTCAGCAATCAGTTCGAGGTTAAGTTCCTTGGTGAGAGTGACCAGCGAACTGATGATGGCAGCGTCATTTGGGTTTTCAGGAAGATCTTTAATGAATAACCGGTCAATCTTTAACCTATCTGCGGGTAACTGCTTGAGATATTTAAGTGACGCATAGCCTGTGCCAAAATCATCAATCGCAATTTTTACTCCAAACGTCCTAAGTTCCTTCAGTTTATCTAGACTGGCTTGGTAATCTTTGATATACGCAGTTTCTGTTATTTCCAGTTCAAGATGGGTCGGCTTCATGCCAGTGACATGTAAAATGTGTTTTACTGTGTCGACGAACTTTGAACTCTTGAGCTGTACACTTGAGACATTGATAGAGATATATTCCAGGACGATACCCTGTTGTTGCCACCTGAGAAATGATTCACATGCTTGTTTTATGACCCAATTACCAATGGGTTCAATGAGGCCGGTATCTTCCGCCAGTTCAATGAAAATATCCGGTGATACCATTGCATGACCTGGCCGGTGCCAGCGTAGTAGAGCTTCTGCGCCAATCATATTTCCGCTTGGTAGATGTATACTGGGCTGATAATAAAGCTCAAACTGATTCTCAGTCAGGGCATCAATAAGATCCTGCTCAATTTCCATCTCATCAGAAAGAGAATCATGCAGACTTTTTGAAAAGAAAGCATGGCTGCCGGGTTTGTCCCGCTTGGCTTTGTACATGGCCGCGTCAGCATTTTTTAATAGATCAATAAATGTATCACCATCATCGGGATAGATGGCAATTCCCTTGCTGGCGCTAATGCGGACATTCCTGCTACCTAAGCTATAGGGATCAATAAATACTCTATCCAGTCGGTCAATAATATCAGGTATGGTATTTCGTATGGACTCTCGTTCTGATGTGAATAGAAAGACAAACTCATCACCAGCAAACCGACTGAGAAGATCGCGGCGGCTGGTGAATTGGCTCAAGCGATTGGCAAGTTGCCTAAGTAGTTCATCACCTATGATATGACCCATTGAATCATTGATCATTTTGAAGCGATCGATATCCAGTATCATTATCGCAATTTCGTGATGCTGGGTATGTGCTACTTGAATGGCTTTTTCTGTTTCGGTTTTGATGAGTTTACGATTGGGAAGGCCTGTCAATGAATCATGATCAGCCTGGTATTGCAGCTGCTTTTTCAAGGTGATATTGGAAAGTGCACTTGCAAGTATGTCACGAAACTGCATCAATAAAGATTGTGTACTTTCACCAGGCTCTATGCTATTCAAGTTATACAGAATCAAATAAGCTGTTACTTGCCCGTTGTGCAGTGCGGGCATGAGAGTTATTTCGCAGGTAGATGGTATCCCCGCTTCAGGCAATATTGGAAGAAATTTACTGGCGTTGTTAAGAGTACCTTTCCATTGTGTCGAAGGGAGTGATTCAAATGATGCCATGTGTAACATACTGCGTTCGAAAATTTTCTTGTCATCAGAATAGATACAATCCATTTCGTAAAAATTACTGTGAGCGTCGATGTGGACTAAGAGATAGTTGCGATGGTGGGTAAATTGAGGAATTGCTTCAAAAGCAACTTTCAGTGCGGTCTTGGTGGTATTGGCATTCTGTATTTGTGAACTGAAATCAATTAACGCGGATTCAACTCGCAAGTGCAACCGGTGGGTTGATTCCTAAAAATACCTGATTAGGTGTTTTCATGCCAAGACATTTTCTTGGTCT
>JAIVEQ010000103.1 GCA_023838465.1 Candidatus Thiodiazotropha sp. | reverse complement strand
AGCACTCAATCGTTTTATGATCGAATTCGAAGACCGATTAAAGGACTTCGTTTAAACAAGGGCAGTTACACAGAATTATTTACAGGCTCTAGTTGACTCCAGCTCCATCTATGCTTTGAAATTACAGGCCAGTATAACTACTCCACAAGTGCACGCATTTCATCAAGAATCATGCGTGCACGTTCCGGATTAGCCTCCATCTCCTTGCTCTTTGCGGCAATCCACTGTGCCTCTTGTTGCATTATTCGATTCAGGTTGTCTTGATAGACAACAACCGGATAATCCTTTTTACGAAGCCCCACCACATACTCGTTGAGTCGCTCCTTGAGAAACAGCCGACGGGTCTGTAACTGAGTCTCATCATCTTTGATATCGGTATACCTGGAGGCTCTCTGATCCGTCACCAGAACGATGTGCCAACCGGCAGGTGTTTCCACAGGATCACTCAGTTCACCCATTTCGAGGGCAAAGGCAAGTTCATCCAGTGCCGGAAATCCCGTGCCCTCTTCGACCCAACCGAAATCACCCAGTGTTTGCTTCGCCCGTGGATCGATAGAGTGGTTGATAGCGGCCTGGTAGATAGTAAGCTCGCCCTTTTTCATTTTCTCCAATATCGCTTGAGCTGTCTTCTCATCCTTTAGCACCACCATCTGTAACTTACGGTGTTCATTGAAAGCAATCTGCTTGCGATGTTTTTCATAGTAGTCCCGTAACGCTTGCTCTGTAGGCTCCATCCCACGCACCAGTTCGCTGCGATGCAGATTAACCAAGCGGGTATGGTTGAACTCATCCAATGCAGATAGATAACTCCGCTCCCGATCCAAACCGATCTGATGTCCCTTTTTAGTCAGCAGCTTATTGTCTATCAACTGATTCAGCGTTTCTAAGCGCCTCTCTATATTGATAGAATTGTTGAGGGTGGAGAGATACTTTTTACTCTCTCCCCAAGTCATCCTTGTGTGATCAAATTCTGCAATCATTTGATCATCACTACGCAAATTGTCATCTTCTATCTGAAGATGCTCGGTATGGATTTTGACATGCATACCTGCACGAATGTGCTCGCGAAACCCTGCTTTATGTTTGATGTATTTCGCTTTTCTTATCTTTGCTTCAACAACCGGACGCATATTTTCATCCAGCTCTGTGCCTTTGGCAAAGTGTTTGTCGATGTAGTCTGCGATCTCCTTTTCACTGACACTATTAGCTGTTTTCAGATAGTGCTTGCGATAAAGACCGGCCAGTGTACCGTTTGCATAGTCTTGCATCTCCTGTTTGAACTGAGGATCAGTCTGCATCCCTTTCTTAATGGCATCCAGATAGAGCAGATTCACACTGATTGCCTTATCCAGAAGGGTCAGCATGACTGTTCGACGTTCAGGCGTCCCCAATGCGGGAGTGGAGAGACCCACTACGGCCGTACTGTTCAGTTGGGTGTTGAGTTGTGGGAATGTGATTTCCCTATCCCCTACCATTGCCAGAATATCACTTGTTGTTTCACTGACTGGTTGTTGTGCTTCACTCCACGCGGAAGTAGCGAGAAAACACCCAGCCACCAGTGTCAATGTTCTTTTCATTTCGCCTCCACCTACCCTGTGATTCATTTCAGCTCTGTCCGGTATGAGATGAGGACAGGATGCCATAGGGTATTTTTATTAATAATTAATAAAGTCATGTTGTAAGTTCCAACTCGCCCTAATAAACCCTTTTCAGTGATTCACTAAAAGGGAGGGGAAACAGAACGCCTCCCCTCCCAAACATGGTCATCCTTGCCGGCCGATCGGCAGACAAGGATGGTTCCGTCAATTACCAACCACAGGTCGTGCCAGTCACTTCTCTGGAGACATCCTCCCATACCGACTCAGCTACGCGACCTTCTGCAAGATGGAGTTTCCACTCCTCACTATCTCCACCACTACAGGCCACCTCTTGCCACTCGTCATCATGGCAACCCTGGCAGACAGAGTTTCGCGGATCGTCTGTACCGGACACAGCACCCATGGTCAGTATTTCCACCTGATCCATGGTCTTGCGGGATACCCGGCCCTTCATGGCATGCTCCAGCCACTCATCTTCTGATGCACTGACCTCATTGTTCTCATTCTCATGACAACTGACACAGAAGTCCTGGCGTGGATCGTGTTCATCCGTAAACGTATGCGCCCAACTGACCGCCGCATCGAAATCAGTCGCAACTGGCGTACCGTCGAAATGCAGACCGTCGCCTTTATCGCAGTTACCGCGATCTTCACCCGGCTCGCAGACTCGTGCAGGAATCTGAGCATCCGAGTTGTTGGCCAGGGTCTTGTACATATGACAGGAACCACACTTCAACGGACCATGACTGTCGTCACTGTTGAGATAGGCTGCCTGGGCATAGGATGTGGCATCCACCCCATCAACACCGGGACCCTGCTCGAGATGAGGCGCTACCGGATAGAGACCGTGTATCGATTCATGGCAACCTTGGCAAGTGATGTCACGGTGACCCCGTGAATAGCGCATCAGGCTTGCTTTACGCGGATAGTTGAACGGTGGATAGTTATTGATATGGCCGCTCTGTTCCACATAAGGCGCAGTATGACAGTCTGCACAATGGGGTTCACCAGCTGCCAGCCAATGGTCACGACCATCGGTTGCTGCTGAGAAAGGCACTGCGGCCGCCATCGATCCATTGAGTGTCGCCTGGGCGGCTGTTACACAGTCATCGGTGGTACAGAAATCCAGGATACTGACACTGAAGTCTCCATCACCATCGAAGCTGCCGCAGATCTGAAAATCCGCATTACCGTCACCATTACAGTCCGGACCCGGTGCCGCAGCACCCGAGGTACAGGCATCGACACTGCCGGCCACTTCAATAGTGGCAAGCTTGGCATCGTGAGCAGGGT
The DNA here is from genome assembly GCA_023838465.1 of Candidatus Thiodiazotropha sp. Taxonomy (GTDB): domain Bacteria; phylum Pseudomonadota; class Gammaproteobacteria; order Chromatiales; family Chromatiaceae; genus Thiodiazotropha. The sequence goes on along the minus strand of JAIVEQ010000103.1, from coordinate 5,520 downwards.
CGCCACTGCCACCTAAAAAGTCGCAGAGTCCCGGATCGCGTCGCCAAATTGCCATGGTTTGCTCATTGTTACGAATGGCACCATCAGCAGGAAAAACGTTTGGATCCCGAGGATCGAGCCAATCGAGTGCCTGCTGCCTGTCGACACCCACTGCACTGGCGATATCATCCAACGATGCCAAGGCACGGATATTGGTGGCGCCTGGACCAGGGATATCATGAACCAGATCTTCCATGTTCTCATTCTTCCAGATCTCCTGGCTCAACTGATTGTGACAGTTGGTACACCAGATACCACGGTCGTCTCTGTCACCCCCAGGCAGACCTGCCTGATTGCGGGAAACATTATCACGCAGCCATTCGCCAATGGCGGTCAAGTGCTCAGGGGTACCTGCACCATCAATATCCTTGAACGGATTCGAATGCACGTCGCGGCCGACGAAACAACCACCTGCACCCAGACGGTTATCGGTACTCGCGTAAAAGTTATCACCTGTCTCGGTGATCGGATAGCCTGCCATGTCACCATTGGAGCGATGGGCTGGATGACAACCCTGACAACCACCAAAGCGACCAAGACTGTCACTGAAGGCGATCGGACCACCCTCACCCACACCACGATGAGTCTGATGGATCGCTTCGGACATCGGTAAGATGACTTTGTCACTGCCATCATCGTCTGTAAATGATGCTGATTTGACCTGGGCAATGACATTATCCGCATGACAACGTTGACAAAGCACAGTTGTTTCGCCAATGCGGGTACTCTGAGCGAAGATGGGTTGACCATTTTCCACCGACAGATCCGCCGCCAATGCATCACACTCTGCAGGCGTTGCGCAGGCCGGATAGTTGTCGAGGAAACCGGTACCATGCTCACGATCATGTAAACCGAGGATACTGATGGCAGCACTCTTCAAACGGGGATACCAATCGGAATCCCCTGGGCCAATCCCGTAATAACTCATCCAGAAGTTATACTCCTGCTGAACCTTCGACCAGACTTCGTCACCAGTCTTATGGGGTGAGTTGGTGGTATCCACTTCTGAGTGACAACGTTCACAGTTGGGAATATCGATCGGGGCAGTACCAAAACCCTCCACCGGATTACCATTCTGCAATACAACATCACCCATGCCGCCATAAGCGTTTTCATCATAGTGACGCAAGCGTGCCTTCATTGCCACGAACGGGCGTACCGAATCCTCAAACATGGCGCCCGGATCGGCAAAGAAGTTGATAGAGTCCTCAAATGGGGTCAATGGAAGTCCCAAGGCCTCCCAGATCCGTGGCGAGGTCAGGGTGATTGGCAGGTTTTCCAATACCTTCATACGCGTGTAAACAACTGTGCCATGTTCACCAGAGAAGGTCAGTACGTTACCGTTGGAGGCACCACCACAGTCATTGAGTTCAACAGGATTGGTCGGTACACCTTCGGGATGGCTGACCGGTCCCATCGGATGCAGGCCCGCACCACAATCGACTGGGTATTCTATTTGACCCGTTACACCGAGTCGGATCTTATCAGCCTCAGCCGATGAATTAGTCGGATTGGAACCCTCCAGGTCTGCAAAGATGTAGAGATGATTCCATACCGCGTTCCAGTAATTGTCAGTCGGATCATTGAAATCCCCATCACCCAGCATCGCACCCGTGACCCCGTTCCAGGTCGAATTGCCATTCATACCGGAGAACTTCAGCGAACCGTCTGGGTTGACTACTGCCGAATCGGCAATGGTGTTCCACATCAGCAGAGAGTTGCCTTCAGTCGCACTGATCAGCGTCGAGGTCTGCGGTACAACATTAGGACGCGTTTCTCGGGGTTGTGCATCATGCCAATACTCAAGCACGTATTTTTGAAAGTTCCCATTCTCATCAAGGTCGGGATCTCTGAGCACAGTCTGACGTCCCAGTGCATCTAATCCCTCAATGGGATCGCCCTCCAGAAGGCGCGCAAAGGCAGTCTGACCCTCGTCACTCTGCTGTGTCTTAACCACTTGGGCAAGAATGGAGTTATAGGGGGGAAGCACACAGCAATAGGCGAACTCAAAACCGGTACAATGCATACCGAGTTCGTAATTCATCATAATATTGAAGCTATTCTTGGGCAGGTTATAATCGTTGTTTGATGAGCCATCACCATCACCATGACCATCACCATGACCATCACTGTGATCATCATGCCTGTCTTCATCACTGTCTGCCCAAGCACCTCCCACTGTCATGAACATTGCAAGAATGAAAATAGTAGTGAGTGTTGCTAATCGTTTTAATTTTATTAGTGGTGGGTGATATAGCTTCATTCCCCGTCTCCTCCGCGTAGTATTGATATTATCGAAAGGCTTAATCCACCTTAATTCTTGAATGCTCAGTCCAAGCATCCTGTACCAGCAAATTTTTGGTGTGATAACCCTCGAGTCCAAATATCTTCCCTGTTCTCGCGCTGAGGCAGCTATGCCCCACTCCCCATGAGTCCAAATAATCTTGTTAAACACGTAACCTTAAAGACTCATTACAGACTTGCTTACCCCAAGCTATTTGATTGATAAACAAGCACAATTTCCACCCTTATCGATAGGGAGAAGATCATCCCTGCACTACTATTTGGGCGGATTATCCCAAAATTTAGCAGGACAAGATTAAGCTTTACTTAAATTAAGGTTGTTATGGGAAGTAAATGGCATGTACGATAAAATAATGTGAACAGGTTCAATATTTTTATCTGTGGATATTTATCCTCATTCACACGTCTTTATTATTTTATTATTAATAATATGCATACTTAATTCAGTTCAATTACTACCAAGTGGCAGCGAGGGTGAACCTCATATCAATTCAGACTTTTTATTGATTCAACATCTCCCTTATAACTGATTTTGCTTCTTCACTATCCCACTGGACAGGTCCAATCGCCTTGTACCTTATCAAGCCATGGGTATCTACTAGAAAACTACTGGGAAAAACGCTTACGCCCCATGCATTACCTGCTACTCTTTTCGGATCGAGCAGTACAGGAAAATTAAGATTTAAACGAGAAGCAATCTGCACTACTTTACGCTTGCTCTCCTGTACATTCACAGCAAGAATGGTCAATCCGGATTGGCTGAGATCATTATGTAATCTCACCAATGATGGCATCTCTTCTATACAGGGTGGACACCAGGTGGTCCAAAAGCTGACTAATACGACGCGACCTGTGAGTGCACTCAATGAGTGAGTGGCTCCTTCAGTATCTACAAGCTCAAGTGAAGGTGCCGCACCAACGGGTTCCACGGCCTCAAGCCACCCCCCACTCACAGGTTTACAGACTATTGCAGTTAGCAATACCAGCATCAGATAGAAATTTACTGGATGGTCACTTTTTTTCTGCATTTTCATATAGCTGATCACTCTTTGGGCTTTTATTTTTAAGTGCATTGTAAATATACGTTATACAGTGAGTAACCCGTTGTCTTAATAGTTAGCAATAGGCTGATTTTCATGGTGCTTTACACTTAGTGTTTTAGATTTCAGAAAGTTGTCTTTTATCACAATTCATCTCATTTTCAGAGACTCCACAATAAATCCTACTAAAGCAATATGCCTTAAGGACAATAACTTCCTCGAATAGGGAATAAAAGGGATTTTGTCGTCGTTTAACCAGGTTGATCCCCTGTCAAAAGAGATTACCTGTTTGTTGGGTAACGTTGAGCATCGTGTCTACAACAGTAGTTAATATTAGTTTCTTAGCCTACCCGTATTGAAGATATATTGGATTTGTATACTTTTAACAAAAAAACACTTGATTAATACAAGGTATTTTCAGGATAATTAGTTAGCAGTGCCTTTCCCCCGCACTATCGCATCAATACGGCCTTCCCCCAGCCATTCACAACAGCATTGATTCCTCTGGCCCTCTCCCTGCCGTGATTTTGGTGTATGTTATTTCAGATTCCACGCGATCTGTACAACATTTCATCCAACTTGGTCCCTTGAATTCAGAGAGTGGTTGTTTCCAAATACTTAGGCCGGAGCGCTATTTAGAGAATGAAAAAGGATTGCTGCCCGTTTCGAGAGATTCAATGTCGCGCTTGACTCAGCTGTTTTCTGCCTTAATTTCCTATTTTTCTGGCTTGCGTAATTTTTGGCGAAACAAGAATCATTCAGAATCACCTCTGGCAAGTCAGATTTTATCTGCTATTTCTGACGGAATTCTTGTAACGGATATCAATCTGCGCATCGTTGAGGTTAATCATGCTTTTACACGTGTAACCGGTTACACATATGATGAGGCAATCAACAAAACGCCTGGTTTACTCTCATCGGGAAGACATGGCAAAGAATTCTATCAAAGAATGTGGGATGTATTACACCAGAGTGGCCAATGGCAGGGTACTATCTGGAACCGGCGAAAAAACGGAGAGGTGTATCCACAATGGTTAAGTATCAGCAATTTGAAGGATAAGAGTGGAACAATCACTCACTATTTAGCTGTTTTCTCAGACCTTAGCCAAAGGAACTCGGTCCAAAATCAAATTCACCTACTTGCTTATTACGACACACTAACAGGATTACCAAATCGGGAACTTTTTAATGACAGGCTGAAGCTTTCCCTATCACAATCCTGTCGAGATAAAAGTAAGGTAGCACTTTTTTTTCTTGATCTAGATGGATTTAAGGTAATCAACGATACCCTAGGACATGCTACCGGCGATCTTCTGTTAAGCGCGGTCGCCTATAGGCTGAGTAATCGTTTACGAGAATCGGACACTGTAGCAAGACTCGGTGGAGATGAGTTCACTGTCATACTATCTGATATCCACAATCAATCCCAAGCAAAAGAGGTAGCTGAAAAGATCCTGAATTGCTTTAAGTCAACTTACGTGATTGGAAAACGAGAGCTGTATATAAATACAAGCATTGGGATTAGCTTCTACCCTGACCATGGCAACGATAATGAAACGCTGATCAGTCATGCTGACACAGCGATGTATCAAGCCAAGCAGCGTGGAAAAAACTGCTATGTCATCTATACCCCTGATATGGGTGTCCAGTATAAACGTCGAATGACCATAGAGAACGACCTTCGTGTTGCAATTGCTGAAAATAGATTTAGTTTAGTCTATCAACCCCAGGTGGGAATAAAATCAGGGAAAATCTCATCCCTAGAGGCTCTAGTGCGCTGGGCACAACCTGATATCGGTAATATAAAGCCAGATGACTTTTTATCCATCGCGGAAGAGAGTGGTCTGATTATTGAGTTAGAGAGATGGATTCTCAACACCGCATGCACCCAAATTGTTTCATGGAGAGAAAAATTTGGCCTGGATATAGGTATAAGCATTAACATCTCAAATCTTCATCTCAGCACAGGAAGACTTGCCGAGTATGTTCAGGATCTACTTTACAACACCAGGCTACCTCCCGCTGCACTGGAAATTGAGATAACTGAAAGCGCACTCATGGATCAACGAAGAGAAACTATTGAGACGTTAGTAAAGATTAAGCGACTTGGCATTCAAATCGTTATCGATAATTTTGG
>JAIVEQ010000102.1 GCA_023838465.1 Candidatus Thiodiazotropha sp. | reverse complement strand
ACAGACCAAGAAAATGTCTTGGCATGAAAACACCTAATCAGGTATTTTTAGGAATCAACCCACCGGTTGCACTTGCGAGTTGAATCCGCGCGTTTAATAAAAAGATTTTCCTGCAATTATCATCTGCCATGGTTGTACAATCACAACCGAGTATTGATTACTCTCAGACAAACAATGCGATAGTCAGCTTTATTAGGACAGAAGAAGATCGTGGCTTTTTTAGGTAGTTAACTTCTGATTTTTACATCATTCCGGGCGAAGCAAAGACCTAACACGAAAATATAGAGAGCGCAAATGCACGCTTTTTGTGTTACTCACCGCACCTATTATCCCAACGTGAACATGAGCTAGACAAACACTCAAACTGATAGATAAGACACCCACGTGCAACTAATTCGAACATCGCTTTAGGTGGACTCAATTTAAATATCAGAGAGAAATCCATTTCCTCTCTTTAATACACGAGGGATTCAGATAACGGCATCTAGACAGGACTGATCTTTGAGTATGTAAATCTTACGTTTAGTGTTTTTGATGTAACCCGATTTTTCCAGCTTGGATAGAGCCCGGCTGATGGATTCAGGAGTAGCGCCCAGATAGCGTGCAATATCCGTTTTTGTCATGGCCAATTCGATTTCATTCGACTGCTGTCCCTGCCTCTCTTTGATACGATTCAGGAGATCAGACAAAAAGCTCATCAGTCTGTGTTCCAGCAGGTGATAGTGGTTGGATAGCGCTTCTAACTCTTTATGAGCGATCACCCGGCCCAACTCGGATATCAACTGACCCTGAAGGCCCGGGTAGTCCATGGCCAGTTTTTCCCAATTGTCGAACGTAAGCTCACAAACCCAGGTATTTTCGACGGCTACGGCATCGGCAACGAAATTACGTTTGTTGATACCATCCGCACCGAACAGTTCACCGGTCAGATAGAAGCCACTGACATGCAGATCACCATCGAACGTGACCATCTCCGTCTTAACAGTACCAGCATGTACCACGTAGAGCGCATTACACTGTTCCCCCGCATGGTAGAGATACTCGCCAGGACGATAGGGTCCGATATTGGTGGTCGTGGTCTGTCCCGCCTGGTCTATTTCATCGCAATTAAGCCCAGCACTGAGAAAAAAGCGCCGGAACAAGCAGTGTTCACAGCGGTGTCGTTGTTTTACAAGACGAAGTTTCGGATTCATGTTTTGCCACAGAAAACTGCTGGATAGTACAGGTTGGAAGAGAATCTCAGTATATATCAAGTAACAGGCATTGATTGAGTATTCCGGTATGGGATATTGTTGGAATTTTAAACACGCAGAATGCGCTAATCAATGACAATTCACAGAGCAAATAACCAACCATACAACTTGGTAAATAACCCCAACATCGCAGTATTACAGGGGTAAGACAGATAAGAAATTGAGTCAGGATAATTAATGAATTTAGTTCAGATAAAAACAAACCGGTAACAAATAACCAGGATGCAATGCAGCGACAGAAATTTGTAACTTAAAAAACGACTGGAGAGATGGCGATCAGGAAATTATTAGGTATGTCTAAATGAATTGATTAGCGTTTATTCACGGGTTAATCATATTAGAAAAAAAGATAAGAGAAGATCGCTCCTTTCCGGTCATCATCTGCTTCCATCACCTCAACCCAAAAAAAGATTCATCACCTTCTTGAAAAAACCACCCGGTGCGATGGTGATCTGGGCGTTGTCGTGGTTGATCTCTTCCATGGCATAACTGGTGATCTCAACACCGGCTTCACGGTACATCTCGCTGGAGAGTTTGAGATCGTCAGACCAACGAGAGAGAAAATCCTCGCTGGGTGCAATATAGACAATACGTCCCACCTCTTCCTGGATCAGTTTGGAAGCGCAACGGGGACAAGGGGGATGGGTGACATAGACGGTACAGTCGCTCAGATCTCGCTTGGCGAAGATCATCGCATTCTCTTCGGCATGGATAGTCAGATTGAGCTTGCAGTCACGATCACCCAACCGCTCCTGCTTATCCTCCACACCGGCTGCAAATCCATTGTAGCCCAGAGAGATGATGCGGTTGCCATCGGTGATGACGGCACCAACCTGTGACGAGGGATCTTTGCTCCAGGATGAGATGTAAGCCGCCAGCCCGAGAAAGCGGGTATCCCATTTTGTCATCAGGCTTGGTCGTCTCCTGTGGGTGCAACCTTGGCGGCTGCATCCTCCATCATGCTCTTCAGTTCGCCATTTTGATGCATCTCGAGGGTAATATCGCAGCCACCAACCAGTTCGCCATCGATATAGACTTGTGGAAAAGTCGGCCAGTCCGCATAGCGTGGCAGGTTCTCAAAGATCTCCGGATCGGCAAGCACATTGACATAGGCGAATGGAACACCGCAATCCTGCAGTGCCGCTGCTGCGCGGGATGAGAATCCGCACATGGGGAATTGTGGAGTCCCCTTCATGTAGATGACAATCGAGTTACTCTCAACCTGCTCTTTTATTCGATCCAATACATCCATCGTAAATACCTCATAATCAGTTATCGTGTGTATATGGGGAGTACCCCGGAAAAATACAAGCACGCTTCGATAGGGTAATTCTAACCCTTTGTCATGTGAGAAAAAACCCGTGATAATCCAGGCTTACCTATTTTTGACAAGGAAGCAATACAGAAGTTGTCACAGACCCTCATCATAAGGTGGTTGAAACCAGCATGTGTCAACTTTGGGGTAGGTGGTCCCACTGGAAACTATTACAGCCTATGGTAGATTTATTTGACTCGATATGTCCTATATTGGTAAAAACCCACTCTAAATCATTGTTATTCAAGCCATCGCCACGCAATACAAGACTGTAATTTGTGACAGAGCAAAAAGACAACAATCGCTTTCAACACAGGGTTTCATTGCTTGAAAGTCATATTGGATTCAAGCTGGAGACCATTCTCCACCACGCCCTCAGAGCAAGGGATAGCTACACCCTGGAGCACTCGAGTCGGGTGGTCTCTCTAGCAGAGGTGATTGGTAATCATCTCAAACTGGGTGACCATGATATGGATGTACTTTCACTGGCTGCCGGTTTCCATGATATCGGCAAGATCGGTATACCCGACAATATCCTCTTGAAGCCAGGTCATCTTTCAGGTGATGAGTATGAGGGTATCAAAGCACACCCCAGCATTGGAGCCAACATGTTACGCAGTCTGGGAAACCAGCTTCTCGATGAAGTCGCCGACTGTGTCCTGCACCATCATGAGCAATGGGATGGCAAAGGCTATCCTGATGGGCTGAAAGGGGAACAGATCCCAATCATTTCACGCATTATCTCGGTAGTCGATGCCTACGACGCCATGACCACCACCCGCAGTTACCGGCAGCAGATAAACAAAGAGGATGCGCTGAAGATGATCAAGTCAGAGAGCGGGAAACAGTTCTGTCCGGATGCAGTCCAGGTTTTGCTGGAGATCTGTCAGGATGGGAAAAGGCCCTTACCGAAATAACAGCTACTGCTGCTGTTCACAATGAACCTTTGCCTTCATATTGGCAGCCACTGGATCGACTCCTTGCTGAGCGAACGCTTCAGTCATCTGCTTGCGACATGCCTGATAATTGAACAGTGCAACATCGACAGGTTCAGAGCAACCTGTCACAAATAGGATACCGGCCAGTAATACGCGTTTCATCTCCCTATCCTCACCCATGGCGTTGCAACCAAAACTCGAATAATGCGATATGCCAGAGCTTGTTGCCTCTAATACGGGTATGGTGCATCTCAGGTGCCGCCATCAACCTATCGATATAGGCCTGTTGAAAGATACCCCGTGTACGCGCTGCCTGGGAATTGAGAATATCGCGCATGAACTCAAAGAATTCCCCCCGCACATACTTCAGGGCAGGCATTGGAAAATAACCTTTTGGACGATCGATCACCAAGTTGGGCAGAATGCCTCTGGCCATCGCTTTCAAGGGATATTTGCCCCCTTCACGCAGTTTCAATTCAGGTGGACAGCGAGCTGCCAGTTCAACCAGATGATGGTCGAGAAAAGGCACCCTGGCCTCCAACCCCCAGGCCATGGTCATATTGTCTACCCGCTTTACGGGATCGTCGACAATCAGCATGGTCTGATCCATATGCAGCACGGCGTCGATCAAGCTATCCGTATCCGACTCCCTGAGTCGCTCAGCAATCAGCTCCCTTGTGTAGTCACCGGCACCGTACTCGTCCATGACCATGTGCAGATACTCATCGTGATCGCGATCAAAGTAGTGTTTGGCGAATCGTTCCACCGGCTCACCCTCCCGCTCTTCCATGATGCGCGGATACCAGAAATAACCTCCGAATACTTCATCAGCTCCCTGCCCGGACTGCACCACTTTGATCTGCTTTGATACCTGTTCTCCCAACAGATAAAAGGCCACCGCATCCTGCCCGAACATCGGTTCAGCCATATTGTCCACCGCTTCTGGCAACCGCTTCAGCACCTCACCATTGGGTACCAGAAACTTGTGGTGCTGGGTGTTGTACATCTCGGCGACTGGGTCGGAGTATTCGAATTCATTGCCCTTCTCCTCCGGCTGATCCTCAAAACCGACCGAAAAGGTGCGCAGATCACCAATACCTGCCTCCGCCAGCAGAGCAACCAGCAAGCTGGAATCGAGGCCACCAGAGAGCAGCACACCGACCGGAACATCAGCAATCTCATTACGCTTGCGTACCGATTCGCGCAGTGCATCGTGAATGGCATCGAGCCATTCAGTATCGGACATCGGCATTTCAGGACGAGTAGCTGGGTAGCTCCAGTAACGACGGATACGCTCTGTACCATTGGATTCAATCAACATGCAGTGGCTCGGTGCCAGCTTGCGGATTCCTTGAAAAACGGTATGCGGCGCCGGCACAACACCATGCAAGGTAAACTGGTGGTGCAAAGCAACAGGGTCGATGGTGGTATTAACGCCTCCGGCAGCGAGTAGAGCCTGGGTATTGGAGGCGAAACGGAGACGCTTGTGGTCCTGAGTGTAATAGAGCGGTTTGATGCCAAAACGGTCTCTGGCCAGAAACAGGCTTTGGCGATGACAGTCCCAAACCGCAAAGGCAAACATGCCATGAAGATGATCGACACAATCCTCTCCCCAGGCATGGTAGGCCTTTAGGATAACCTCGGTGTCGCCATTGGAGAAAAATTGATAGCCCATCCCCTTGAGGGTCTTTCTGAGCTCCTTGTAGTTGTAGATAGTACCGTTGAATACCAGTGCCAGATTCAGCTTCTGGTCCAACATCGGTTGGTGAGCATGTTCCGATAGATCGATGATGGCCAGACGCCGATGCCCAAAGCCAAGCGCCCCATCACTGTAGCTCCCGCCGTGATCCGGACCGCGTCGGCGGATGTGATCGCTCATCCGCTCAATTGCCGTCAGGTCTGCAGGCCCGCCATCGAAACGTAATTCACCGCATAGTCCGCACATTACTCTGAATCCAGATAGTCCTGATCATTGCTGAGCCATGCCCCAACCAATATTAGAGGGCGCTGCAACGATCGTTATTGTGTAGGTTGGGCTGAGAAAATAAGCTAATTTAGAACAGTATTGGGTATTGTCGATCAAGCCATGCTACATGGTATTAGCTCAAACCCGGTGTCGCAATGGTGATTCGTAAGGATAATAGAATTTGGTTATGAATGGGCCGCACATTCCATCTGGAAACAAGATGATCGTGTACAGTACACATTGTGAAACCATTCGCATTGAATTTGCGGTGATTGGCGTCCATTTGCGGCCAATTGACAGGTTGCAATAGGGAAAATTATCCCGGAAACCAAGAATGTCATGTAAATAATATTGGCTGTTTAGTTTTTCCAGCCACGCGACGTAGGGAAGTATCGACTGAATAATTGAATCAAACCCTGACACACAACCAAAAGGACAGGATAATGTCACGGATGACTGAAACCACATCACAAGCACCACAATTGGAGCAGGCCCGCGAGCTGCTGCAGCATATCTTCGGCTATGCAGATTTCCGGCCACCTCAGGATCAGATTATCGGTCACCTTATCAATGGTGGCGATGCACTGGTTTTAATGCCAACCGGTGGCGGCAAATCCCTCTGTTACCAGATACCGGCGATGGTCAGACAGGGCACCGGGATCGTAATATCACCGCTGATAGCCCTGATGCAGGACCAGGTAGACGGCTTACGCCAGTTTGGGGTACGTGCGGCTTTCCTCAACTCTGCCCTGGACCCTGTCGAGGCGAACGGCGTCGAGCAGCAGCTCCTGCAGGGTGAACTCGATCTACTCTATGTGGCGCCGGAACGTCTCCTGATGCCTCGAATGCTCAATTTATTACAGCAGTCACGCATCGCTCTGTTTGCCATCGACGAGGCCCACTGCGTCTCCCAGTGGGGACACGATTTTCGTCCTGAATACATTCAACTCTCTCAGCTACATGAACAGTTCCCAACCATACCCAGGGTGGCACTGACCGCCACAGCGGACACACCAACACGCAGGGAGATCGTAGAACGCCTTGCCCTGCAGGAAGCAGGTGAATTTATCGCCGGCTTCGATCGCCCCAACATCCGCTACCAGATTACAGAAAATGACGGTAACGCAAAGGAGCGTTTATTACGCTTTATCCAGGATGAGCACCCGACTGATGCGGGCATAGTCTACTGCCTGTCCCGTAAACGGGTCGATGAAGTGGCCGGTTGGCTTCAATCCAGGAACATTAAGGCACTGCCCTACCACGCCGGCATGAACAATCAGACACGCCAACAGCACCAGGAGCGATTCCTGCGCGAGGACAGTGTGGTGATCGTCGCTACCATCGCCTTCGGCATGGGCATAGACAAACCCGATGTACGCTTTGTTGCCCATCTTAATTTGCCAAAGAGTGTCGAAGCCTATTACCAGGAGACAGGGCGTGCCGGCAGGGATGGTCAACCGGCCAATGCCTGGATGATCTATGGATTGCAGGACGTCATCACCCTACGTCAGATGCAGGCCTCTTCTGAGGCCGATGAGAACCACAAGCGAGTCGAACGACATAAGCTTGATGCCATGCTGGCGTTGTGTGAAATTACCAGCTGCCGTCGTCAAGCCCTGCTTGGATATTTCGATGACCCCCTTGAGCAACCCTGCGGTAACTGCGACACTTGCCTGCAGACTCCAGAGACCTGGGATGCCACTGTTGCTGCGCAGAAGGCGCTCTCCTGCGTACACAGAACCGGTCAACGATTCGGCGTCAACTACCTGATCGATGTCCTCCTCGGCAAGGAGAACGAACGCATCACTCAATTCGGTCACCATCGGGTCAGCACTCATGGTATAGGCAGCGATCTCAACGCAAGTGAGTGGCGTACTATCTATCGTCAACTGATTGCTCACGGACTGCTCGCTGTAGACCTGGAAGGTTTTGGTGGCCTTCGCCTGACTCAGGCAAGCCGATCAGTATTACGCGGTGAGACACAGCTGATGCTGCGCAAGGCACGTAAAATGAAAGCCAAGAGTCGCCGCAAAAGCCGTCATGACGCGCATATCAGCGATACCGACCGCAATCTATGGGATGCACTCAGAAAACTGCGCCTCGAACTTGCCGAAGCACAAGGCGTTCCAGCCTATGTCATCTTCCATGACGCCACTCTGATGGAGATGGTTGAAAAACATCCTCAAAACAACCAACAACTGGCGATGATATCCGGTGTTGGTGAACGAAAACTGGAAGCCTATGGCGAAGCATTTTTGAGATGCTTGCAAGCACCGGCTATCCGCTCGAGTGATACAGTGGAGGAGACTGCGCAACACCTTGAACGCGGTCTCGACCTGGAGAGTATTGCGAAGGAGCGGAATCTTTCACTGGCCACAATCTACAACCATCTGGCGATAGCAATCGAAGAACAGCGACTATCCTTGAAAAAAGCAATCCCTATCCAGCAGGATCAACTCAGGATCATCCATTTTGCCTTTGAACAGTATGGGACGGACGGTAAACTCAAACCAGTATACGACGCGTTGGATGGCGAATATGACTACGGGATACTGAGGTGCATCCAAGTGGCACTGGGTCAGGAAACGCCGGATTAGCCACCCCTATGAATCGTCACAGCTCATAAGCGTTTCTGATCACCCTCCCTACTCAACCACTGAATCTCTGAGCTGAGAATAGGGGATCACACCAATCAGTCTCACTGTCTGTAGGTTGCAGATGCTGGTGGCACTTACTTAACTGCTAAAGATCCAAAATGCGCGGCCTTATTCAGCCATGATTGGTGTGGTGGGTAATCAGGTAAGCGTTTAACCTCTCAAATTCACTACTACTCTATCAGGTCATACAATCTCTACCAAAGATATTAACCCGGTAACCTAATAGGTTACCGGGTTAATAGTCATGGCAGACACCTCTGTTCAAAACTGCTCACGTTGGGATATTCGAGAGAGCAGACATTGTCTGAAAAATCGACAGGAACATTTTCAATTATGGCCAATCAACTCCCAAGTGTGATGCATTTAACTAATTAACCATAAATAAATTAAGTTATATCGTGAATTCAACTTGTAAGTGCAACTCTAGTTTGACGAATAGAGGGTAAGCTGCGGTAGCATCAAAGCTTTCTCTATCCGGCAAGA
>JAIVEQ010000101.1 GCA_023838465.1 Candidatus Thiodiazotropha sp. | reverse complement strand
TTTTTTGATGCCTTTTCAACATCAAAAATAGAGAAGAATCTGTGGCCGATCAATACCTTAATTTCTTTGCGAAACCCGGATAGACCCGATTTTTACAGATGTATGGAGTTTCGATGTTGGCTCAAAAAATCCACTGGATATCAACTTTTCAGGTTCTCATGAAGGTATGGCCGCAGATGATCTGTTACTAACAGATACCGCAAGTGGTCAGTCGTATCACCTCGGAAATACCTTCTCAGAAACGTTAAGCTTAGGACTTGGTAGTTATGTATTTACCGTTTCCGGCTTTGCACTGAATGCTTTGGATCCAAAAGTATATTCTGACTATAGCCTTAAGATACAGGCTGTTCCTCTACCGGCTGCTGCTTGGTTGTTTGGTTCGGCATTAATTGGATTCGTATCTTTCAGCAGAAGACGCAAGGTCTGAATTCAAGTCAACTGTTTTGTACAGAGTAGTCAAGGCCATGGGGGCTCCCTCATGGCCTTTTTTTTGCCTGTGCCTGAGTCAATGTCTCACAAAAAGTTAAATATCTCTGAGCCCCTCGGAGGGTTCAATGCGTGCTGCACGGTAACCTGCCAATATCGCAGCGATAGTGGCTGCTCCGAGTGTCAGTATCAGGGCAATGAGAAAGTGATTTGGCAACAGGTGACAAATACTGTCGCTGCTATCCATCTGTGATGCAAAAAGCCTGTTGATGGTAAAACTTACGCCTAAGTAGATCATCGACGCCGTAAGCCAGCCGAAGATGGCCGTAAAGACAGATTGTAAGACTGGGAACCAGACTATTTCACCCGTACGGAAACCAACCAGGCGAAGTACACTTAACTCTTTTCTCTTACGGTCTACATTAGCCCAGAGACTGGCACCTAGAGAGAGTGTAAAACCGAAAAGGCCAATAATGGCAATTAACCAGAATACTACGCTCAGATTGCGATCCATAGTACGCACTATGTCGATATCGGCTACTCTTGTGCTGACCTCGATACCCAGTTTGCCCAATGCCTCACTGATAGGTGCTACATCGTAGATAGAGCTGGTGTATAGACGGAAACTCGGATAAGTACGTTTGTCATTACCCTCAGCTGTTCCACTCCACCCGAGAGCAGAGACTGCGCGACCATCACGAAAATCCTCTGCTGCTTCTACCAGGAGGAGGTCTGTGAAGGCCCCATCTCGAGTAAAGCTCGCAGGTTTCGCTATATCGATAACCTGGAGTGAGATATGAACCCTTTCACTGCGACCCTTGAATCGACGTGAAAGACTTCCACTTATCTCATCTCCAGGTTTGACGTTCAGTTTTTGCGCCGCTTTGTTGGACAGTACAATCTGTTGCAGACTTTGAGGAATTGTCTGAGTCTTCAGTAATGGATCTGCTTGGCCTGTAGGAATCATCTCCACGGAGATGATCCGACTTGCGGTCTCACTCTTAAGGTCGATAGTGGCAGCAATAGCACGAGTGCGTGGTACGATGAAATCGATCTCCTCCCGATTTCGTAGCTGTTCTACCCATGCGCTGTCGTATCGGCCACTGCCGATAGGGCGAACCTCCCGATTGCGGGGATCCTCAATGAGGTTGGTAAGCATGCTGCCGACAATACCAAACTTAAGGCCATACAGAATCATCATTGGCCCGAGAACGGCAGCTAGTGAAACAATAAAGAAGGCTGACATCTGCCACTCATTTCGGTAGTCGCGTCCGGCTAACCAGAGAATGTCTTTAACTCGATGAGGCATCAACCACTCACGACGGTCTCTGTCATTGAACCGTCTGATTCCCTATGGGTATGGTGTTCCAGATGACGCAGTCCAAGCCGATTAATATGTCGCCAGGCGTGACTGGCGAGAATAACGGTAATATGCAGCTCATCCACTAACTCGATGAATAATGACATGATACGCTCTGCTGCAATAGGATCGAGTGAAGCGGTGGGTTCGTCGGCAATAACTATAGATGGGCGGTGTGCCAGGGCGCGGCCAATGGCGACCCGCTGACGTTCTCCCACTGAAAGCATATAGGGTAGTTTATCGAGATGACGTCGTATCCCAAGATCACCAGCCAGTTCATCGACCAAACTATCATCTTGCATGTCGAGTAGGCGTCGGGAAAGGTTGATATTCTCCCGTACGGTTAGATAGGGGAGTAGACCGCCAGTCTGCATGACATAGCCGATACGTAAGCGACGTAAATCGCCGAGCTGATTGAGCTGTTTCTTACGCCACAAATCAGATATGTCGACAGGTTCCGCACCACGAGCCGGTCGAAAGCGAAAGGAGCCAATCCCGCTCGGTCTTAAAGTCATGGAGAGCATATCCAGTAAGGTACTCTTACCGCAGCCACTCTCACCGATGAGAGCGATTTTTTCACCCAGTGCGATCTGCAGACTAGGTACACGTAAACGGAAGGCGGTACCTTCAGCTTCGCGAGTCTTCTCCACATCACGCAGGTGATAGATCAGTACTCGTTCACCGGGAAGATTGACACCTGTTTGAGGATCGATTGGGATTGCAGTAGAAGTCAAGGTCAGGGCAACATTTCCAAGGCAATGGGGAAAACCGAGTCACCTGAGACAGGACCGCCATCCAATGAAACCCAAAGATCAGTATGGTCGTGCAATACTTGATAATAGTTGATTTTCTCTTCCAAACGATTGATAAAGCTGATTTGATCTCGTGCAGGCCAGTCTTGCCAGCTATCTAATGAGAGGCTCATGACCTCGCCGGTGTAGGGGAGATCCTCAATGTACTCACGCATAAAGCCCATATCGGCAAGGTTGCCTTCGCGCGCACCGGTCACTCGAGTTGTCGTTCCAAGCTGTTCCGGATCACGAGCTATGGTGGCCGCAAGACTTTTTAGATCATTTAGAAAATTGCGTGGAGAGAGCAGGCCCTCTTCAGCGGTTATCAGAACCTGGCGCATAATGCTGTGCAGATCACTGAGTTGATCGCGACTCAAGAGCACGCGCACATCCAGCGTTTGACGTTGTGGATTACTGATATCACGGTCAACCAACCAAGCACTGAATACATTGGGTATCTGCTCTTTATCATTCTGTTGTAAATAACGCATACGTAGGGCGTATCCGAGCTTGGCAACTTTTGCCTGGAACTGGGCAAGTTGATCAGGTTCCTCCTGCTGGACAACCTGCTTCTCCCTGGCTTGGCGTTCTTCGGCCATACTCTTTCCAACTGTAGCCATTGCGGCCAGTTTTACCTGCTCTGTGATCTGCTGGGCGAGGGCATCTAAGACCCGACCGAAACGCTCGACATTTCCAGTTTCCACACCAAAATAGAAGCTACCAATACCTGGGTAATAAGAGAGGTCGCGATAGGTCTCCTCTGCTTTTGTGTGATCGGCCATGATACTGGGTGTTAACAGATGCAGAACAGAGAGGGCAATCCCTTTATTTTGAGCCAGTCGTCTCAGGGCGGTACTCGACATACCTGTACCCGAGAGCGGGTCTCCAGCTTCGCGAGGGCCGGCATCTGTGATTAAAACGACATAACGGGCATCTTGTCCCTCCCAGTTAATACCGGCGATAGCCTCATTGACACCGGCATAACTGTCTTCACTGAAGTCGCGACTCGATACAGTGGCCGCCTTGAGAGAAGTAACTTGATTGAAAAAGCCTTCGGCATCCTGTCCCTGATTAAGGTCAACATAGGTATGGGTTAGATAATCAAGATCGGGTACTGCCTGAGGATTGTCACGAAAAGCGATTAAGCCAAAGCTGACGTCACCGGTAAGATCCTCTTTGGTGATGGTGTCATAAATCTTACGGACAGCCTCTCGGGTACGATCAATATAAGGGTCCATGGAGAGTGTGGAATCGATCACAAAGACTACTGCGGATCGGAATGGTTTGATACTGACGTTTTCTGCGGCTGCTTTAGTTTTGAGTTTCTCAGCTGGAGGCTGGTAGGGAAGTAGGGGTACGCTTGACACTTGCAGCATACGTGCCTGCTCACTACCGATATAGATATCCTCATGGTCACGTATAGGTACCAGGTAAAAATCCTTCAATATATCTATATGGGTTCTGGGCTGGATGGCGATTACTGGCGAATCAGCATCAAGCTTTCCAGTCTCTGCAGCTAGATAGAGCTGTTTATAAAGGGCTTTATCATTATCAGTTATCAGCTTCTTCAGGTTCGCCTTTTCATTGAACAGAAGTACCCGGTCACTTCCTAATGGGTCGCGAAAAGCGACGGTCAAACCTTGATTCCACGGAATGGTATCTGTTTCCGGCATCCAACCCGCAAGGACACCATGACGATTATGACCGAGTTGAAGCCAGCTGGAACCATTTTTAACTGTACGGCTATACACATAATAGACACTGAAGGGTGTGGCTGGTTTAGCTTTGCCTTGCTCTATTTCCTGGAAAAAATGTGCCCCCGGTTTACTGAGAACCCGCTGGTAAAGGGCCTGTTTGCCTTTCATGAGCAACGGCTGTTGTGGTGGTGATGCAAGGGCGCTTGGCACAAAAAATAGAATGATCAGTGAGATGAAGACCGATTTTAGAGTAGCCATCGAAATATCCTTTAAATGGGTCTATTGCCAGTTCAGTAACAGACGCTGAGCTGCGAGATCTCCGGTCTTTGCCTGTTCTTCGGTGGTACTGCGTAGCACCTGGAGCCGTTTTTGCGCTGCTGTAATATCCTTTTCCGCTGCCACTACGTACCATTTATGTGCCTGATATGCATCAGGATTATCTAAAAGTGTGTTGCCCTCTACAAAGTGATTTGGGTCATGCATACTTGCCAATGCAAAGGCTGCCGGCCCATCTCCCTCTCTTGCGGCATAGAAGAGCAATAAGTAGGCATCTGTTAAATTGCCTTGTTGTTGGAACGCAATGACCTGATCCACTATTTGATCTGATGAAAATATTGACTCTCTAGAACGTAGGCGAGAGATCAGTGCACGTGCAGCTTCACCTTTTTTGAGCACCCGGTCGGTCGGGGTGTCCTGAATAGTGGGATTGGGGCTATCTTCGATTTCAGACTCGACGGGGCTGACAACTCTGTTGCTAACAGGGTTCTCTGTCTGATTGGCAGAATCGATTTGGGCTCGGATGATAGGGTCGATCTGGCTCTCTTTCAAGGGTGGTTCAAGATCGATCTGTTCATCCGGCGCAAACAGGAAGTAGATGCCAACAAGAATGAGTGCGGCAACGGTTATTTCAGCAGCCACCCTGAGACGGCCAGAGCTGTTGGAAATCTCCTCATCATTGGAGAAATCATCGGATGGTTTGGGGTCCGAACTGGTCATACTGCCTGATTTATTTTATGTCAAGAGACAGGCTGTTGTGATTTCACTATTTCGGGACGGTACAAAATACCAAGCCCTGTTAGTTTATTGGTCAAACTTCTGCGTAGCAATAAAGGATGCATAGCTTTTCCTTACGATCCTCGCAGCAGTTAACAATCGGTGTAGCCCATGGATTATGATTTCCCCATATGACCTTACCACCTTGGCCCGGACGACCGGGACAACACATTTCAACAGAACAGACATCTAAAATCTACTCAAGACGTAACCTGAATCATTTGTTCGTGACAGCACATGGCGCAAGCTCTTGATTCCCCAGTGGATCAATAAAATGCCGACTAAACGGATGGGTAAAGCTAAGATTTTTTTGATTTCACTGTGAACCGATATCTTACACAATGCATTTGCAGTGAATCCGCAGACTCAGGGTAATTCAGAGAGTGAAGTGGCCCGTAGCTGTGATAGCTGTACGACAGGGTAAGATAAATAGGGGGGCATAATGCCCCCCCAGATGGTATCGAGTTGTCGAGGCGTGACTATGCCTTTTTTGACTTAATCAGACGTGTAGCCAGTAGGCCAATAAGGCCGGAACCCATGAGGAGGAATGCTGGAGGTACGGGTACAGGATTGACGTTTGAGATAGCCATAAGGGTTAAACTGGAGGAGAGTGACGATGAGACATTACCCGTGCTATAGGCCTGTTCCAATCCAAATACAGTTGTTCCAATCACCCAGTTGGTAAAATCTAGAGCGTTAGAAGTGATAGTAACGGAATTATCAGCGGAACCGCCTTTTAGCGCACCACTGCTATTCAAATTGTTGTTATACCCATAGTTATACTCAGCAATATGTACAGTATTGTTATGAGAACCCCCATTGACCTCATTGATCATGCTGCCCGCCAGGAAATCAGCAAAGAAATAGTCCAATACGGCATTGTCAGTGCGAGGAACCAGTGTCCCATCATTTTGGGTGGATGACCCACCTAACAACGGATCAACTGCAAAGATATAGGCGAGCGATTGATTATCTTGAACCCCTGCCAGAGCAATGGCGCCAGCATTGTCGTTGGCTGTACTAGAAACTGTGCCTTCAAATGTGTAATAGGAAATTGCAGCTTCAGCGAAACCTACGCTAAGAAAAGTTGTTATTCCTAAAAGAGCGGAAAGATGTGCGCGAAATGCCATTTGCTTTTTACTCCCTGGTCGTTTTTTAAAACATTCCGTGTATTAAAGCAATTATTGGGCCAAAATTAAAAACCATACAATTACAATAGGATAGTGTATTTCAGGGAAAGCGGTGTAATAAAAACCGACACTTTCACAATGCAGGGTAATCTTTTTAGGAAATGAGTGGACCCAAAAGTAGTATTTCCTAATATTAAGATCCAGGGAGAATCTACATGAAACAAATTTATTACAGTGATTCACAGACCTTCACCACCTTAAATAAGATGTGAAATTGGGTTATCCATTGTTGAGACCTGCTGAAAGCACGACACGATTGATGTTGCTTTCGACAGGTGTAGGTTTTAGATAGTTGGTATGGATGAGCTGGAAGATGAGAATAGGTGATTTAAAAAATGTATACCGAAGAGTGTCTGAAGGCCGAGATTATTCTGGAGGATCTTGGAGCAAACCCAATCTATATGTATAGGAATAATCTACAAGAATGTGGATTATTATAAACTTGAGATCGGATATTTCTAGTTGTTAAAGAGATTAGTTTTCTAATTAACCGCCTCTAATCTTTGTCTCTTCGCTTATCGTGAGAGTCCCATCTTCTTTCATGATGCCAATCGAATGATCCTGCTTGTGTCTGAGTACGATAGTTGACTCTTCATTTGCAGGACGTCGAATGCAAACGAGTATCCAACCAAACTTTTTTAAGGATGGCTAGTTTTGTCACTTGTTGTTCAGTGAGATAATCTTTGGGTACGGGGGGAATGGGACCCATCCCAATTCTTCTATTTTCCATTGGGTGCAATTCCAATTTAAGCCATTCACCTAGGAGGAATCTCTCTAGATTATATACAGTGTTTTATAACAAATCGGTGAGGCGAGTAAGTAAGGATGTTCCCTAAAGCAATCCAATTTACAGTTTTTAACTTAGGGATTCAATTGTGGCACATTTTCGCTGGGTGATGATCAATCAAGTTAGTGAATACTAACGCAGAAAGTGGTACCGGGGGCGGGACTTGAACCCGCATGATATTGCTACCGGTGGATTTTGAATCCACTGCGTCTACCAATTCCGCCACCCCGGCTAAGGAAGGCCGCAGAGTATACCTAATTTTTTTTGATTATGCAGAATAATTGACTGGGCCATCGGTTGATTCCAGGCTCTGGATAGTGAGTGTTGGCCTGCCAAAATAGTAACCTTGGCCATAACGGAATCCCAGCATAGCAAGTTGCTCTGCGTTTTCTACCGATTCGATGCCTTCCGCCACCAATAGATGGCCTGACTCTGTGATCATCTTTGCCAAATAGTTGAGGATAGGGCTATTTGCCTCATCATCTAGCAGTCGGGTAAGGGTGATGTCGAATTTGACCACATCCACCGGCATGGCGCCAAGATAGCGTAAAGAAGAGTAGCCACTTCCAAAATCGTCTAAAGCAACCCTGAAACCCATTGATCTCAGTGATTCAAGATTATTTCTGGCCGTTTGAAGTTGAGTGATAAGGGCGGTTTCTGTTACCTCGATCAACAGCTTGTAATCATTCATATGCGGCTTGAATGCAGCCAACCATTTCAGCAGTTCACTTTCTACAATGGCAGGTGCGGAGATATTGATCGAAACGCCTGTACCAATGGGAATAACCTGGTTCTGCAAGTCCTCAATGATTTTCGCGATGACTTGACGGTCTAGGTCCAGTTCCAGGCTCCGTGCTTCCACTAGGGGAAAAATGTGTGACGGCATGATCAACTGCCCCTCGTGAACAATGCGCAACAGTGCTTCGTAGTACTGGGGTTTACCGTCTTCGAGATTGACAATCGGCTGGTAGTGCATGACTAAACCAGTGCCACGGGTTATTGCCTCATAAACAGCGCTATGTGTACGGTTGGAGAAGAGTCCTTGTGCATTCTCAGCCAACTCCGAAGTGAACCGGACAATGCTTGAATAGCCTGGGCGTTTGGCAAAATGTATGGCTATATCCGCTTGCCACTGAAGTGAGTTGATACTCTCATTTTCATCTGATTTGGTATGAGCCAAACCAATACTCATACGCACCGGTTCATTAATTCCCAGCTTGTTAAATGGCTATATCCGGATTTCGCAACGACATAATATTCAATTATGTGCAGCATAGTATAGCCTTGTAGGCATTTACAGTGTACGAAATTTA
>JAIVEQ010000100.1 GCA_023838465.1 Candidatus Thiodiazotropha sp. | reverse complement strand
TCTTTCTTGCCGGATAGAGAAAGCTTTGATGCTACCGCAGCTTACCCTCTATTCGTCAAACTAGAGTTGCACTTACAAGTTGAATTCACGCTTTAATGTAGGGATTATTCTGGCAGAATATAATATTAAGAATAAAAGTGTGTACATCTGCTTTCTGCTACCACAAATGATAATCGGGGACACCCAATGAATGAATGATGCGAAGCCAATGAAAAACGTCATTCTAAATCGCCAAAATAAGCTCAGCATAATCACCCAGTGCCTCTCTGACCTCCCGAACGGAGGGCGGATCTGCACCCCACCTATCGTTAAAAGCGCCTCGGCAAGTCAACCGCATGACATCGGGTTGTCGTGCTGAGTCAAGCCAGAGATGGTAACCGAGGGTAATCAGGGAGGATCCGTAATCTTCGTAGCTTACTGTTATATTCCCCCCTCCGGGTATCTGTTGATAAACAACCTGTTCCATCACCCGCTGTACTTTTTTAATGACAAAAGTATCAGTTTCAATCTTTTGCGGACTATCTGCCAGGTTGCTGATTTCGAAATTACAATTCGGTACATACCGGTCAAATTCACTGAGCGCCATTGACGTACCCTGCTGTAAAAAGGTACGTGTGGTTCCAGGTTGAATCGTCACAGACCGTTTCAACATCAACTGACTGCCCACAGGCGGCAGGTTGTAGGGATAATCCAGATCGCTACTGACCAGGTAGGATTGACTGCACCCTGTCAACAGCAACATAAGTAGTACCCATCTCATGTTCACCTACCTATCATCCAAATAAAAAATAGCCGTGCCTGACAGTAGCTGTGATGCTGCTATCCGAGCACCCTGAAATAGCAACTGAGATCCGGCAGGTCGATCTCTCGGGGCTTCAACCTGACACGATCATTCAAGCCGGCGTCTCCTTTAATGCGTAGCCTGGATTCCATACCGATCGATGGCAGCAGCACGGTCGTCCTCTCCCCCTCCTTGGCTACTATGATCGCTTCCCCCTGCCACTCGGGATTATTGAGCAGATAGATCAGACGCCAATGATTGTTCGACACTCGCTCGGTCTTGCGGTTCGCCATGCTACCCATCTCCGACTGGGCAATCCGTTCAGAGATGGCATGGATATCCAGCACCTGGTCACCCTTCAAATGGGCACGCAGTTGTTGGTGGGTCAATAAATCGGAGTAACGCCTGAGTGGGCTTGTAGCACGGGTATAGGCTGCCAGTCCCAACCCAGAGTGGGGTTCCGGCTGGGTCTTGACCTTGGTGGGTTTGAAGAAGCGTCGATAAGCATACATACCTGCCATATCTTCAGGTTCATTCCGCTCCTCCGGTGGCGCCTGGGTGGCAAACGGGATGGGGATTTCGTTGATTTGGCAATAGTCGGCTATCCCCTCCCCCGCCATCAGCATCAGATCGGTAACCATTTCCCGACTTTCCAACCTGGGAAGCGGTTCGATTTCCACCTTGCCGTCACGGACTTTCAGCTTTACTTCTGGTAGTTGGATTGAAGCCGCCCCCGCCGCCTTTCTACGCTGACGATAGATTTGGCTTTTAGTCAGCAGTGGTGCAAACGGCATTTCATGCAATCGCTGATCCGCCTCGGCATAACTGATTCGCTCGACCTTCAGCCAACTCGGGCGAACCTCAATATCCTTTATCTCTCCCATCTCTGACAGCCTGAAGCCGATAGATAGCGCTGGCGACCTCTCCTGCAGACCGAGACCCAGCTGGTCGGTTACGGCTGGTGGCAGCATGGGTACTACTCGGTCCGGCAGATAGAGGTTGGCGCCCCGAGCGCGGGCATCCAGATCCATATCGCTGTCCGGTGCTACCAGGGCTGCCACATCGGCCACATGAACCCAGATTCGCTCTCCATCCAGACTGATCGCATCATCCGGGTCCTGATTGTCCTCATCATCTATGGCGTAGGCGGGCAAGTGAGTCAGGTCGAGCCGAGCTTCATCCGGCAGAACGGGTACTTCATGTCCAGGAATGGTCTCATCTATACCCATCCGGCGTGGATAGGGATTTTCATTGGTCGGCCAGTACCCGGTCTTAATCAGCAGACGGTGGGCATTAACCGGCGTCTCCTGTATCTCCATTGCCTGCAGAATACGGCTCTTCTCACGTTTCTCGAGGGCAACTGCCTCTACTTCTCCAAGGGCCTTACGATCCTCTTCAACGATGGCTTCTGTTCGCAGTCGCTGCATGAAACTATTCCAGGCCTCTTCCTCGACAGCTTTCTGCTCCCGAACGGCGATCTCCGACTCCACCTGCGCAGCGGCTCGTGGGTGGATCGACTGAGGAGTACCCTCAAAATAGACCTCTTCTGCAACTAACTGCCAAGTTGCCCAGGCCATCGCTGGTGTGTAGTCCCCAAATACCAGTTCACTCAGCTCCTTGATATCGGTCTCAGCCCCCTCTAGCAGCTCCCAATTCTCCTCAACCTCACCGGTTTGTGGGGTCAGCTGATTCAGACTGGACAGTGGCCCTGGATGAAGCAACATCACATCCTTGTCCCTGACGCGTTTATTTTTAACCCCCTCCAATTCAATGGTTATCTTGTCCGACACCTCAACGATACGAGCCGGTCGAATTTTATAGAGAACCAGAGCACCTGCAGTCAATTTACTCATCAAACCTTCCGAAAAAAGATACATACCAGAGATACAAATCAAAGTGAGGTGTAAGACCCCTCCCCTTTGGAAACCCCATGATCTCAAGGAAAAAACATTCAGCAGTTCTAAAAACAGGGCTGCAGCTAGTTATATCCGGAGTATCACAGGGAGTTTCGTCCTCTGCGGGATCGGGTATGATACGCACTGTTTAATCTCAAACCCAGGAGCCTGTTCCTGACATGAACAAAGAATGGTCTGAATTCCTCGCCTCACATGCAGCTCCGGTACAGGAGAGTGCGGACATTGGCTGCGCCATGAATGATCTCTCCCACTACGGCCTGGTCCGTGTCGAAGGTGAGGATGCCATGCAGTTTCTACAGGGCCAGATGACCAATGATATGAGGCAGGTTACAGAGACCCACAGCAACCTGGCAGGTTGGTGCAATGCCAAGGGACGCATGATGGCCAGCTTTCGCTGCTTTCGCCGAGGTGAGGCCTTCTACCTGCAGACACTGTTGGAAAACATCTCTCTGGTGTTACAGCGGCTATCGATGTATGTGCTGAGATCCAAGGTCACCATCAGTGACGCCAGTGATGAACTGGTAAGGATCGGTTTCACCGGAATCTGCGCTGAAGCCCTGTTACAGCCTTTTTTCGAAGAACTGCCTGAGCGGGTCAATGATGTGCAGCAGCAGGATCTGATGACACTCATTCGCGTGCCGGGTGTCAGTCTACGCTTTGAAGTGATTGGTCCGATCGGACAGATACAGGAGATATGGCAGACGGCAGCAGGTCAGGCACAACCGGTAGGCGAAAATTTCTGGGCGCTACAGGAGATTCGTGCCGGTCTCCCGACACTTTATCAAAATACCAGTGAGTCGTTCGTCCCACAGATGACCAATATGCAGTTGATAGATGGTGTCAGCTTCACCAAGGGGTGCTATACAGGCCAGGAGGTCGTCGCCCGCATGCAGTACCTGGGCAAACTGAAACGACGCATGTATCTGGCCCATGTCAGTACCACAATACCCCCGAATCCAGGAGATGAACTATTTGCCAAGGACAGCACTTCGGGACAGGGTACCGGTAAGGTGGTGGATGCCCAGGCCAACGGTGATGGTTACGACCTGCTGGCAGTGATCGAAATTGCCAGTGCCGAGGAGCAGCAGGTCTGCCTGGGAGAAAATGGACCTAAGCTGGAGATCCTTAACCTGCCCTACAGCTATTCAGAATAGACAAGATACCGATTAAGAAATGATTGAAGTGACCGCTAAGCTGTCATTACAGCTGCAGCCAAGGGAAGCACACGGAACATGATCGACGAAAACCAGTTTCTTGAAACCCTCAATGAGGCCATCGACAAAAACCGTCTCACCCTTCCCACGCTACCGGAAGTAGCACTGAAAGTCAGGGATGCGGTGGAAAATGAGCAGAGTTCCGCCAACCAGATTGCCGAGATCATCGCCTCTGATGCTGCGCTCTCAGCACGCCTTCTACAGGTAGCCAACAGCCCCCTTTATCGTGGCCGGGTAGCGATTGACAATCTGCAAATGGCTGTGGCGCGCTTAGGGGTGCGTCTGGTACGCAGTCTGGTCGTCAGTCTGATCATGCAGCAGATCTTTCAAGCCACCAATGATCTGCTGGATGCCAAATTTCGCCAGGTTTGGGAAGAGAGTGTACAGATTGCTGCAATCTCCCGTGTTCTGGCAAGTAATGCGGACCACCTCGACAAAGAACAAGCCATGCTGGCAGGCCTGATCCATAATATAGGCGCACTGCCAGTCCTCGCCATGGCCGAGAGCCATGAGGAACTGTTACAAGACCCGCAGGAGTTGGACAGGATCATTGATGTGATAAGTCCTCAAGTCGGCCAGCGGATTCTGGAGATGTGGGATTTTCCACCATCATTGATCAAAGTACCGGCAAATTTTCTCAATCTTGAGTATGTGAGTGAAGGCGATGCCGACTATGTGGATATCGTTCTGGTGGCACGTCTCGAGTCCCTGATGAATGCAGATCACACAACCGATACAACAGCGTGGTCTCAAATACCCTCGTTTGCAAAACTCGGCGTTGAGCCGGAGATCAATATCATTGAGATCGAAGGGGTTGCTGACGATATCCAGGATATCGAGGTCATGTTTCTATCATGATGTTATGCCGCTTTCAGCGCCAAGCAGACTATGATTGAGGCAGAAAACCTCTGTAAACACTACGCAGGTGTAAAAGCAGTGGATGGGGTCAGTTTCGCTATACCCCGTGGCGTCTGCTTTGGCCTGCTAGGACCAAATGGTGCCGGTAAGACCACCACTGTGGAGATGCTGGAAGGTATCAAGACCCCCTCTTCCGGTGACATCCGATATAAAGGAGAGCCGCTTGGCCAGCGCTTCCGTAACGAAGCCGGAATCATGTTTCAGCACACGGCCCTGCAGGAGTTTATTCGTGTCGACGAAGTGCTGAAGATGTTTCAACAGTTCTACAGTCACACCCGACCGATAAAAGAACTGGTAGAGGTCTGCGCCCTGGAAGAGTTCCTTACCCGAGATACGCGCAAGCTGTCCGGCGGACAGAAACAGCGTCTGTTGCTGGCGATTGCCCTGATCAACGATCCGCAAGTGGTGTTTCTCGACGAACCCACTACCGGCCTCGATCCCCAGTCACGTCGCAATCTCTGGCATCAAGTACGCCGCATCAAGGCTGAAAACAAGACCCTGGTGCTGACTACCCACTATATGGAAGAGGCGTTTGAGCTGTGTGACGAGATCATCATCATGGACCATGGCGTTATCATTGCCCAAGGCAATCCAAAGGAGCTGTTAGCCAACCATTTTGACAACTCGGTCATTACACTGCCCCTCTCCGCACTACCGGCAGACTTTCGTGCCGATGAGGCATCTACACTCCATCCTCAGGATGGTCAGATGGAGATTCTATCGCGGGATGTGGACGCTACCATCCACTACCTGGCAGCACAGCATATTCCTTTGAAGCAGTTACAGGTACGCTCTCCTACCCTGGAAGATCTGTTCCTGGAATTGACTGGACACCATCTGCGTACCTGATTATGTCGATACGCCGTTTTCTCGCCGCTCTGCAAGCACGCAACCTAGAGTTTTTGCGTGACCGTACTGCACTGGGATGGAACCTGATCATGCCGGTATTGATTGTGATGGGTTTTGCCTTTGCCTTCTCCACCGGTCAGGAGGAGCTCTATAAGGTCGGACTCTATGGCCAATCTGAACAAGACCTGGCCATACATGATTTCCTACAGACTCGCTATGTGGATTTCATAGCTGTGGATGAGTTGGAGAGGATGATCGACAAGGTTGACCGACATCAAATTGACCTGCTGCTTGATCTGAAAAATAACCGCTACTGGGTCAATAGTTCATCACCCAAAGGTTACCTATTGGAACAGTTGCTTGCACCCTATCAGCTCAAACGCGAAGCAGTCAGCGGTTCAGAGATCCGTTATGTCGACTGGGTCATTCCCGGTGTATTAGGCATGAACATCATGTTCAGCGCCCTTTTCGGGGTCGGTTATGTAATTGTCAGGTACCGAAAGAACGGGGTATTAAAACGTTTGCGTGCAACACCGCTCAGTGCCTTTGAATTCCTCTCGGCACAGATCACCTCACGCCTGTTGATGATCGTGGCAGTAACTGTACTGGTCTATGCCGGCACAAACCTGGTTGTTGATTTCCGCATGGTCGGCTCATATTGGCTGCTATTGTTGATTCTGGTCCTCGGTGCATTGAGTATGATCAGTGTCGGTCTGCTGGTTGCTGCACGCATCACCAGTGAGGAGGCAGCAAATGGCCTGCTGAACCTGATCAGCTGGCCGATGATGCTGCTTTCCGGGGTCTGGTTCTCCCTGGAGGGATCACACCCTTTGGTTCAAAATCTGGCGCTCGCTCTTCCTCTGACCCATATGGTCGATGCCGCTCGGGTAGTGATGATTGAAGGCGCAGGACTCGCGGATGTCACAGACCAATTATTCACATTGTTCCTGTTTACCCTATGCTTTGTCAGCATAGGTTCAAAAACCTTTCGCTGGGAGTGAGCAGGATGGCGGAAAATGATGAGCATTTCATGGCTGAAGCCTTAGATCTTGCACGCAGGGGGATCGAACGGGGCGAAGGAGGCCCATTTGGTGCAGTGATTGTCTCAGAGGGTCGTATCATCGGCCGTGGTTGGAATCAGGTGGTCAACTTAAACGACCCAACAGCACATGCTGAAATGCAGGCAATTCGTCAAGCTTGCCAAAGCGTTGCCAACTACCATATCCCTGGCAGTGTACTCTATGCTACATGTGAACCCTGTCCGATGTGTCTCAGTGCCGCCTACTGGGCGCATATTGAACGCCTGGTTTATGCAGCTGAGGCAAAAGACGCCGCTGCCATCGGTTTTAGTGACAGGACGATCAAATTGGAACTTGATAAACCCCTGAGCGAGAGAAGCATTATTGTTAAACAGCTGTACCGGAAAGAGAGTCTTGCTCTCTTCAAACAGTGGGAAATGAGCGATAAGAAAAAAGAATACTAAGCAATGATAAATGCTGTCCATCACCGTGGTCCTGACGGCTATGGCTTCTTTTATCATGACAAACTTGGCCTAGCCCATGCCAGGCTCAGTATTATCGACCTGATCGGTGGTGATCAACCTATTCATAATGAAGACCAATCTGTTCAAGTGGTTTTCAATGGTGAAATCTTCAACTATCTCGAGTTGAGAACGCAACTCCAGAAAAAAGGCCATCGATTCTATACCCATTCCGACACTGAGGTCATTGTCCATCTCTATGAGGAACATGAAGAGGAATTTGTAAACCATCTCAATGGACAGTTTGCGATTGCTCTATGGGACAATAAAAAACAGAAACTCTTACTTGCCAGAGACAGAGCCGGCATACGTCCACTGTTCACAATTGAAACGGGAGGGAGACTCTATTTCGCCTCTGAAGTGAAATCCCTATTCTCTCATCCGGCAATCCCTCGAGAGATTAATCTGACCGCCCTGCAGGAAGTGTTCACATTCTGGACAACCCTGCCTCCTCACTCACTATTCGAATCTGTAGAGATACTGCCTCCCGGTCATTTGATGGTGATCGATAAAGGCAATAAGAGCGTGTCCAGGTATTGGGACTGGTTATTTCCCAATGAACAGATTGACAATAATAAATCGGTCACCGAATGGAGTGAGGAATTAAAAGCACTGATGGTCGACTCAGTTCGTCTACAGTTGAGGTCGGATGTCCCGGTCGGTGCCTATCTCAGTGGAGGCCTGGACTCTTCGGTTCTCACTTCCTTGATCAAGAACTTCACTGATACGCCACTGAGAACCTTCTCCATCGGATTCGAAGATGAGGAATTCGATGAAAGTGGCTTTCAGAAAGACTTGGTTGATTATCTTGGTACCAAGCATACCCATGTTCTCTGCAAGCGTTCTGACATAGGCGCCGCATTCCCAAAAGTGATCTCGCATACTGAGTCTGCCATTGTGAGAACTGCTCCGACGCCCTTGATGCTGCTTTCCGGTGCGGTACGTGAAGCGGGTTATAAGGTGGTACTGACCGGGGAAGGTGCCGATGAAGTATTTGGTGGATATGATATCTTCAAGGAGGCTAAAGCAAGACGATTTTGGAGCCATGCGCCAGATTCGCACTGGCGTCCTTTGATACTGCAGCGTCTCTATCCCTATCTGAAGCACTCACCTACAGCGAGTGGCGCATTCACTAAGCGCTTCTTCCAGCAGGGTATGGAACACCTCGATAAACCCTATTTTTCACACATACCCCGATGGACTACAACTCAACGTATTTTGCAGTTCTTTTCTGATGAAGCGCGCGCCGCAGTGCCCCATACGGTCGAGTTTGCTGCAATCAATCGCCTCCTCCCGGATGAGATCAACAGCTGGAAGCCGCTCAACAGGGACCAATATATTGAGGCCAATACGCTCCTTTCAGGATATCTGTTGAGTTCTCAGGGTGACCGCGTTGCGATGGCAAACTCAATAGAAGGAAGATTTCCTTTTCTCGACCACCGGGTTATTGAATTTGCTGCAACGCTGCCAAGCCGCTACAAAATCATGGGGTTAAATGAGAAATATATGCTCAAGCACACCATGCAGGGATTGATCCCGGAAAGCATCAGAAACCGAAGTAAACAGCCCTATCGAGCCCCAGACAGTCAATCCTTCTTTGTCGATGGAAAACCCCTGGAGTATGTCGCCTACCTCTTCAGTGAAGAACGCATTCGTAAATCAGGATATTACAATCCCAAAACCGTCAACATGCTGATGAAAAAATGTGCACGAGGCAAAGCACTGGGATTTGCTGATAATATGGCCTTTGTCGGCATTCTCTCCAGCATGCTGGTCGATGAAATGGTCATCGAAAAAAATGCCATTGAACCCTATAATCGCCATCAATCAAGCTGGTAGAATATGGCAACTGGATTTCAGTGAAATATTACCTACATTAATTACGCGGATTCAACTCGCAAGTGCAACCGGTGGGTTGATTCCTAAAAATACCTGATTAGGTGTTTTCATGCCAAGACATTTTCTTGGTC
>JAIVEQ010000099.1 GCA_023838465.1 Candidatus Thiodiazotropha sp. | reverse complement strand
TTTCTTGCCGGATAGAGAAAGCTTTGATGCTACCGCAGCTTACCCTCTATTCGTCAAACTAGAGTTGCACTTACAAGTTGAATTCACGTGACTATTTATTCTGCTTTCTGAGATTTAGTAATAAAATTCTGCAAGAAACGGCTAGTATTTGATTTGAGATTATCTTTCTATCGGCACATTGATGAATATCCTTAGAGTGGGTGATATGCTCGGATCAGTGCCAGATTTGGCATAGTAGTGTTTTTGCTATCCTCATGAGTATAACTATATGAAAATAAAGAGGAATGGATGAAAAACAGACGTGTACTGCTCGACAGCGAACTTTCTCCTCTGGTATTGGATCTATTCGAAGAGGCCAAAATTAAGGCTGATATCGTCTCCCCGAATAAGCGTATTCTCAAACCACTACTTGAACTTGGGGACTATTCGGCCATATTGGTACGCAACAAGGTCCCAATCAACTTCGAAATGCTCGAGTCAGCAGGAAAGCACCTCAAAGTAATCGGTGTTTTTGGCGATGATATCACCAAGATTGATGTCGCTGATGCTTCGCGTAATGGCATCTTAGTCAAGGTTACCGAGTTTGGTAATACCTATGAGGTTGCAAATTTGGCAGTACGCTTGATGGTCACACTCATTAGTCGCTCTTTCCGTGCACGTGAATCCAAGAAGGCATTCATTGCAAGAGATTTCAAAGAGTTAGGTGCCGAGGAGTTGACCGGATTTGAGCTGGCAAATTTAGTGGTTGGTCTGATCGGGTGTGGGAATGTGGCCCAGGTTTTGGCCACTGAGATTCGTCCCCATTGTCAAAAAGTGATTGGCTACGATACCCGGTTCCGAGCCGTATACGACAACTTCCATCAGCGATCCCCACTTGAAAAGCCGGTGATTGAGTACAATCAGCTGAGCGAGGTACTTGAACATTCCGATGTGATCAGTATACATACTGCTGGTGAAGAAAAGGTGTTTAAGGGTAAGGAGCTCTATTTTGCAGGACAGCGTCCATTTATAGTCAATACTTCGCGCAGTGGAACCATCGATGAGTCTTCCTTGCTGCAGGCGCTATTGGAGAGTCGTATCAGAGGGGTTTCCTTTACGCTGCCAGCTGATCAGCTTCGGGAAAAGAAACTTCCGGATTGGGTGCAACCATTTCTCAAATTCAATAATGTCCTCATTGCCCCCAGTATGGGCGTGCCACCTTCTGATAGTAAACGTAAACAAGCCCGTAGACTGGCGCAATCAATTATCGACTATTTGAAAGATAAGGATCTTTCACTGGCGGTCAATCCTATGGATGTGATTGGCTGGAAAGGTAAACAGCGCTATCCACTTTCACGGGGTGAAACACGCAGTTCGGTGCCTATTTTCTGGACCCGCTAGACAGGCCAAGACTCTATCCACACCTGCCGACATCTTATCTGTGTAGCATCTGTTACATACTATTCCTGTTTAAAAAAATAGCATGTTGTTTACAGTCAGACGGGTCATGCGATTGATATGAGACGCTCTATCGTATTGCTATCGATATTGACTGCACGACATCATATTTTTTTTAATTGGGAAATTGAAAATGAAAAAATGCATAGTTTCACTATTATTATTGTTGCCTCTGAGTACATCAATATCAGCATATGCAGAAACTACAGCACTTAACTTGATCAAACAGCGTACTGCACTTGTTGTTACTGATCCACAAAATGACTTTCTTGACAAAAAAGGCGTTGCCTATGGTTTGTTTGCTGAAAATATTAAAGAGCTGGACACGATCACGAATATCGAAAAACTATTAACGACAGCAAAAAAACACACAATGCCAGTATTCGTCAGCCCACACGCTTATTTTGAACATGACCATTCTTGGGATAATCCCGGCGCACTTCAAAAAAAGCTGTTAGCGTTAAAGGTCTTCAACCGTAAAGATGCTGTATACGCAACGGGACTAAAAGGTACGGGAGCTGACTTTCTTGCCCAATATAAGCCCTACATACTAGACGGTAAGACAGTGGTCACAAGTCCGCACAAGATCTATGGCCCGGATAGTAATGATCTGGTTTTACAGTTGCGAAGCAAGGGCATAGACACAGTTATCCTGGCAGGATTGGCAGCTAATCTGTGTACTGACTCTCACTTGCGCGAGTTGGTTGAAAACGGTTTCAAAGTAATTGTCGTAAAAGATGCTGTGGCTGCTCCCGGTTCCGATGCTTATCAGGCGGCGCTGGTCAATTACGGTCTAATTGCAAATGACGTGATCACAACTGATGATGCTGTTAAGACAATAGCAAGGTAGGGGTGATAGAAATCACCATTGCGGAGTCAGCTCTTATCCCCTCTCCGTTGGGGGGGGAGAGGGTTGAGAAATTATCAAATACCATCAGATACGAAGACTCAAGTCGATCAAACTGGTTGCCTTGTCAATTGACTTAATCCAAACAAAACAGCAGCCGCTACCACTACGGAAGGTCCTGCCGGTGTATCCCAATGCCAAGAACCGGCCAACCCGAATGCTACCGCAAATGCGCCGACGCCTGCAGCCACCACGGCCATCTGCTCCGGTGTATGGCTGAATCGTCTTGCCGCCGCTGCTGGAATGATCATCATCGATGTGATCAGTAGAACGCCGACAATTTTCATCGAGACAGCAATCACCAAGGCGATGAGCAGCATGAAGGCGAGGCGTATGCCACCGACCGGTACACCTTCCACCTGCGCCAACTCTTCATGAACTGTCAATGATAGCAAGGGACGCCAGATCATTATCAACACCAGTAGTACCAGTAATCCACCACCCCAGACCCAGAGCAGGTCAGTGGCGGTGACAGCAAGGATGTCGCCAAATAGATAGCCCATCAGGTCGACCCTTACTGAGGTTTGAAATGCCATGACGACAAGACCTAACGAAAGTGCGCTATGTGCAAGGATACCGAGTTGAGTGTCACTCGAAAGTTGACGATTTCTATTCATGCCGACTAACAGCAATGCCAGCAGGATACCGAGTAGAATTACTGCAAGGTTAAGGTTGATACCAAGTAGAAAACCTAAGGCTACACCGAGTAGGGCAGAGTGGGCGAGGGTGTCACCGAAATAGGCCATGCGGCGCCAGACTACAAAAACGCCCAGGGGGCCTGTTACCAAGGCAACACCTATTCCGGCTGCCATAGCCCGCAGCAGAAAATCATCCATGATGATGTTCCTTTTGAGGTGATTTAACATCACCGTGGATGTCATGGGTATGATCGTGGTGATGGGTATAGATGGCCAGTTTGGCATTTGCCGGTGAGCCGAAAAGTTCCAGGTAGGCCGGATGTTGGCTGACACTCTCCGGGTGGCCGGAACAGCAGACGTGGTGGTTAAGACAGAGCACCTGATCGGTAGTCGCCATCACCAGGTGAAGATCGTGAGAGATCATTAAAACACCACAGCCAAATTGATCACGTATTTGAGTGATGAGGGCATACAGGGCGGCCTGTCCTGTTACATCAACGCCCTGTACCGGTTCATCGAGCACCATTAGATCAGGTTTTCGCAGCAGTGCACGAGCTAGCAGTATACGCTGGAGTTCACCGCCGGAGAGTCGCTGCATTGGACTGTCGAGAAGTTGCTCTATCGCCAGCTCATTGAGGATCAACTGCATTTCGCTGTCCTGACCTTTGTAGCCAAGCGAGAGGAAGCGTTTCACAGTCAATGGCATATTTTCAGACAACACAAGCCGCTGTGGCATATAGCCGATACGCAAGCCCGGTTGTATTTTTATACGGCCCCCGTCAGCTTTGAGCAGACCTAGAATGATCCGCACCAGCGTGGTTTTGCCTGAACCGTTGGGACCGATCAGGGTGACAATTTCCCCTTGATGCACGGAGAGGTTGACTTGCTCCAACACCTGCCGTCCTTGTAATGCAATACTGATATTGCTGGCTTCGATGAGTACCTTGCCTGTTCTATTCATGGATTCGGTCTCAGCTTGCAATGGGCGCAGATACCAGCGACTTCGACAGTGCGTTTTTCTACCGTGAAGCCGAGACGTTTGGCATCCCTGGCAATGACAGACTCTATTTTTGCATCGTCCAGTTCTGCCGCTTGTCCGCAAGCTTCACAGATAAAAAATTGAGCGGCATGATTAAGACCAGGATGATTGCATCCAACATACGCGTTGAGTGAAGTAATACGGTGAATCAAACCGTTTTCCAGTAAAAAGTCGAGTGAACGATAGATGGTGGGAGGTGCTGCCTTACGTCCTTCATGAGTCAACTGCTCGAGCAGATCATAGGCGCCGACGGGTTGATGATTGGCCCAGATCAGTTCCAGTACCCGATGGCGCAATTCTGTCAACCTCAAACCCTGTTGTAGACAAAAATCTTCCGCCTCCTGCAGGGCGTGTGTGACACAGGTTTGATGATCATGATCGGCCGTTGGGAACTGCTCCGATCGTTTGGATGAATTCATTGGCGGCTCCGTGAAGCGAGGCATTCGATCAAATTGTTTGAGAGATGCTGCATCAGCATAAAATAAGCATCGGGTCCAGTTGGCAGATCATTGCCCAATGGATCAAGCTGTCCAATGTGAGCTTGAGTACCCTCCACAAGGGTATGAACCAGCTTGGGTTCGAACTGTGGCTCAGTAAATACACAGCGGGCATTCAAGCGGCGAATTTTTTTGCGTAATTGGTGAATGCGACGAGCGCCAGACAGTCGCTCAGGGCTGATACTTACAGAACCTACCGCATTTAACTGGAAGTGGTATTCTAGGTAGTGGTAAGCATCGTGAAACACCATATAGGGTATCTCCCTGACAGCAGTGGTCATGGTGGTGAGATCGGTGTCCAGTCGCTGCAACCGATTCAGCAGGTGTTGGCTGTTTATCAAATATTGATCGCTATGTGATGCATCGAGCCGAATCAGTGCCAAGGTCAGGTGTTGCACCATCAGACTCGCGTTTTCCGGTGACAGCCAGATATGGTTATCCCAGTTTTTCCGATCTGATTCAGGAAGACCGTCATCCTGATGCCGACTGCTTATGTGTCGGTGTAATTCCCACTCATGACTGACTCGGATGGGTAAAAGGTGTAATCCGGGTGTATCCAGTAGTGAGATCACCTCAGTATCACCCTTGTGTTGTTCAAGGATATGGGAGAGGGAGGGTTCTAAGCCGGACCCAATCCAGATAATCAGATCCGCCTCATTCAATGCACGTGCATTGGAAGGTCTGAGGCTGAGGCTGTGTGGCGATTGATTGCCGTCGATCAGGAGTTTGGGTTCACCGATGTTGCGCATCAGTCCGGCAACCAGTGAGTGAACCGGCTTGATGCTGACAACAACCTTCGGTTCGGCATGGATCTGGGTACTGAACAGGCAGGGTACCAATAGTAACAGCCAATGAAGAAGAAATTGTTTTTCCTTGGTCATCTTAACTTTTAAAAAACTGAATGAAAGGGTTGCATGATGTTACGTTATAATATAACAATATAGCAGCCTTAGATAGGATAGGGTGACATGCAACCTGAAGAACCAGACACACGCGGCAATGCATAACCGGATTGAATGAATAAACTTCAGCTTACTCTTTTGGCGCTCTTAATCCTGATTTCACAAGGGTTATGGGCCGATCACCTCTATCATGAACATGATCAGGGTGAAGTATGCGAAGTCTGTCTGGTAGCTCATTCCCAGGGTCATTTCGTTGCACCCTCTGTTTTTTCTATCTCAATCAATCAGATTTTTACTGGTGTCATAACGGTTGCATCAGCGGGTCTGACAGCACGCGCCACGGGCTACTGCTGTATTCGTGCACCTCCCTTTATCGCCTAAACACAGTTCACTCAACCCTTGTTTCTATTTGTCGGTGCCAGGTTTCGCATCGTCCTGTGTTACTGAATGGCCTATTAGTTAGCTGATTTTAATCATTGAGGGGAGTTGTCACCGCACCCCCTCACGCTGGGTGGCATCATCATCCATGCTCATTTCTGGATAGCGGCTAACTGACGATCCAATCAGTATTTGGAGAGCCAGCATGTATTTTCATATTTCAATTGCCACAGCTTTGTTATTAGCACTATGTTCCTCAGCTGTTGTTGCCGCCGAAGGGGGAGGTTTCAATCCCGCCATCAGTCTAATTCTGGATGGTCGTTTCACTTCCTATGATAACGGGACCGATTATGAACTTCCCGGCTTTATGCTGGGCGGTGAAGCGGGTCGGGGCGAAGAGGGCTTTCATCTCGGTCATAATGAATTGGCTATCAGCGCCAATGTGGATGACATGTTCTACGGTAAGTTGACGGCAGTTGTCGCCGATCATGAAGGCGATACTGAAGTGGAGCTTGAGGAGGCCTTTATCGAGACATTGGCCTTGGGTCATGGCCTGGCCGTCAAGGGTGGTCGGTTCTTTTCCGGCATCGGATACCTGAATCAGCAACATCCCCATGCCTGGGATTTTTCTGATGCACCGTTGATCTATCGGGGGCTCTTCGGTGACCAGTTGCGTGATGACGGTCTACAGATCAGCTGGGTCGCTCCCACTGAACACTATCTGAAACTCGGCGGCGAGATCACCCGTGGAGAACGATTCCCTGCCGGTGGTGCAAGCCGTGATGGCAAAGGTGCCGGTAGCCTGTTCGTCAAGATGGGTGGTGATATCGGTGAGAGTCAGGCATGGCAAATCGGTCTCTCACATTGGCAGGCTGATATCGAAGACCGTACTTCGGGCGGACATCATCATGACGGCGCTGCAGCGGAGATCCCGACCTATAGCGGCGACAGCCAGGTCAGTGGTATCGATTTTGTTTGGAAATGGGCGCCTGACGGCAACGCCAGCGAACGTAATCTGAAGCTCCAGGCAGAGTATTTTATCCGTGATGAAGAGGGAACAGTGGTTATGGACGACGGTTCAGACACACCGGAAACGTCCACCTATAACGGTAAGCAGAAAGGTTGGTATCTGCAGACTGTCTATCAGTTCATGCCGCGCTGGCGTGTCGGTCTGCGCTACGACCGACTCGAATCGGACAACCGGGGATCGGATGAGGAGGTATTGAGTGAAGCGGGTCTCGACGATGAAGGGCATACGCCCGAGCGACTGACCTTGATGAGTGACTACGCCCATAGCGAATACAGCCGGCTGCGATTGCAGTTTGCCAAGGATGAATCCTATGAGGATGCGGACAACATCCTCACACTGCAGTACCTCATGAGTCTCGGGCCTCATGGCGCGCACCGGTTTTAGGAGTCAGCCTGATGAATCGTACATATTATTTGGTTTTGTTTCTTTTAGGAATGGGGCTGACCCAGGTATCTGTCGCAAAGCTCAATATCTTTGCCTGTGAACCTGAATGGGCATCATTGGCGAAGACGTTGGGAGGTGATCAGGTAACAATCACTGCTGCGACAACCGCCCACCAGGATCCGCATCGTATTGAACCGCGGCCCAGTCTGATCGCCAAAGTACGACGTGCCGACTTGCTGGTCTGTAGCGGTGCGGAATTGGAGGTCGGCTGGCTGCCGATGCTGCAACGCCAGGCAGGTAATCGAAAGGTCCTGCCCGGGCAGGTGGGTTATTTCGAAGCGGCGGAACAGGTTGAACGTCTGGGCATACCGAAGCAGGTGGATCGATCCATGGGGGATATCCATGCCTCAGGTAATCCCCATGTTCACCTCGATCCCAACAGGTTGTTGACGATTGCATCGGCACTGAGTGAGCGTTTGAAAACCCTTGATCCGTCGAATGCTGCACACTACCGTTCCCGTTTTGATGACTTTACGTCACGTTGGCGTCAGGCATTGAAGCGATGGCAGCGGATTGCCAAACCGCTAAAAGGGGCGAGGGTGGTGGTGCATCATCAGGACTGGGACTATCTGTTTGATTGGCTGCAGATCGTCAAGGCGGGTTCCCTGGAACCGAAGCCGGGCTTACCGACCTCAGCGGGTCATCTCGTAAAACTGAGACAAGCTTT
Source organism: Candidatus Thiodiazotropha sp. (assembly GCA_023838465.1). Lineage (GTDB taxonomy): Bacteria > Pseudomonadota > Gammaproteobacteria > Chromatiales > Chromatiaceae > Thiodiazotropha. The sequence goes on along the minus strand of JAIVEQ010000099.1, from coordinate 1,464 downwards.
GATACAGGAGCCGGCCGGCGCCATTGTCTACACCCACTACCAGAGCCCCAAGGCGGCCAATCGGCTATCGCAACTGACCGGAATAGCGGCACTGGAACTCCCCTACACGGTAGGTGGCGGGGAAGGGGTGACCGACCTGTTCTCCCTCTACGATGAAACCCTGAAGCGTCTTCTCAAGGTGATACCGTGAATTGGCAGGCGCTTGACCTGAGTATACTGGGCCCGGCCTTTCTGGCCGGCCTGGTGGTGGCATCCACGCATGTGCCGCTTGGTCGGCACGTCTTAAAGCGGGGGATTATCTTTCTCGATCTGGCAGTGGCACAGACGGCAGGTATGGGTTTAGTGGCTGCCCACAGCTTCCACTGGGATCCGGGAGGGTGGCAAATACAGTTGATTGCAGTCAGCGCCGCCATCAGCGCCGCCATTGTGCTCCATTTGACCGAGAAGTACTGGGCTGAGATTCAAGAGGCACTAATCGGCAGCCTGTTTGTGCTTGCTTCGAGTGGCAGCCTATTGCTATTAGCAGCCAACCCACATGGCGGGGAACACCTGAAGGAACTTTTGATTGGGCAAATACTTTGGGTCAGTTATCAGCAGGTCGTACCGGTGGCCGTGCTCTACCTCGTTATTCTTGGCTTATGGTTCGCTTTTCGGCACAGGCAATCATCATTGCTTTTCTATCTTCTGTTTGCTGTCGCCATCACCGCATCAGTGCAACTGGTGGGTGTCTACCTGGTATTTGCAACACTCATTCTACCTGCTTTGTCGTTGAGACATCTGAATAAGGCAGCCAATGGAGTTGGTTATCTGATTACAATAGTGGGCTATGGGTTAGGTTTGCTTGTGGCAGCACTCCTCGATCTACCTGCAGGTGCAGTAATTGTTTATACATTGGCAATATCATCACTGTTGATGAGCTGGGTGATACGACAAAGGCATGCATGAACCAGACAGCGTAGGGTGCGGCCCAGCCGCACCACAATGGTTCGGATGAAATGGAAAGATGTACTGTGTCGTAGTGTATCGTCTTAACCGAACTTGGCACTGCTCTATCTGATATTTGGAACGGCAGGGCCACACCCTACATGCGGTCTGTATCTTGATATCTAATTTTGGAAGACTTATGACAAATCCACTTTGTAAGACTGCATTATTTCTTAGATTATTATGCATGTAGTATATATTTATAGTTATGAATGCCTGTGTGTAGAAAATGCTTTATTACTGCTATGTTCAAGCGCTATAGATGATTTATTAATGGGTCTATCCGGGTTTCGCAAAGAAATTAAGGTGTTGATCGGCCACAGATTCTTCTCTATTTTTGATGTTGAAAAGGCATCAAAAAACAGAGGGGATAGAATCTATGGCCATAGCCAAGCTTATAGGAAAGCTTCTAAAGTTCAAGGGACTGAAGGTCGTCAATTTAGCATTCAAAAGGGGCGGCGACCTGGAGATTGCAGTCAA
>JAIVEQ010000098.1 GCA_023838465.1 Candidatus Thiodiazotropha sp. | reverse complement strand
CTTCGTGAACGCCTGTGCCATCACTCTCCTCCCAGCTCTTTTGTGGTTCAGTCTCGGCTATTAGAAAGCAGTGCTTGTTTTGGGCCTTGATTTTCATCAAATGGCGAAACAGTAAATTGAGGCACCATTCCGTTACGAGCTGATACTTGAGATAATCTGCTGCTTAATAATAAACCGGAACCCCCCACGAATTCCCCAATAGTAACTATACTGCCTAATGCTTAGCCTGATTTTGGCTCTATCCCGAGCTATCGGTGCTGTTTGAAGATAATAAACTCATGGTGTCATCTAGATGAACTTCGATATACGCATGGCTCACCTGTTTTCCTCGCTGGATGACAATCAGGTCAGACAGGTCATGGAAAGCAGCCACATCAGTACATTTCAGGATGGAGAATCACTGTTTGAAACCGGTGATGAAGCAAACCGCTTCTTCCTGGTGATTGGCGGGCAAGTCAAACTGTTCCGTGTCTCATCCAATGGTGATCAAAAAATCATTGATATCATTCAGCCGGGTAATACCTTTGCTGAGGCGCTGATGTTTATGGAGCACCCGATCTATCCTGTCTGCGCGGAGGCGTTGGGTCCAGCTAAGATAATCTCATTTGACAGCAAGCGTTTTCTACAGATTCTCAGTCAATCCTTCTCTGTCTGCTTCAGAATCATGGGGACCATGAGCCAGCGTTTGAGAGGACTTATCAAAGAAATCGATGATCTTACTCTTCAGAGTGCCACTACCAGGATGTGCGCCATGCTGTTGCGTAGAATGGAAGAGATTGGAAAATCCCACTTCACCCTGCCTGCAGCGAAGGGAGTGCTGGCGGCTCGTCTATCGATGAAACCGGAAACCTTCTCAAGAATACTGCAAAACCTCTCTTCGAAAAATATCCTCAACACAAAAGGTAATGAGATACAGGTCATCGATGCTGAGTTATTGAGATCGCTTGCTCACCTGGAATCTGTGCTCGGCCTGGAACCCGAGATACACTGCACTTTATCAGGTGCAAAGTCGCTACATTCTAACTGATCTGAATTTGCTGTTCAGTTAAGTACCCTTTTATTTCGATGGAATCGGATCACTACCTATCTGCTTTTCATGCTTATGTCTGATTGTATTTTTTAACCTGCTGTTTGATTGATGCAACCATTACATCGACATCGTCTGATTCTTGGGATCTGCTGTCACGCACCTTTAAACTATCCGAAAATCGGAGCGCACCATCTTCACAGAGAATACCCAGCATTTGGTTGTGCTTGTTTTTAAGGATTGTTTTCGCACGATCCGCTGATGGGTGTCTTACGCAGAAAGTTGACCACCCAAATTCTCTTAGGATGATCAATCCTAACTGTTGTTGCTCATTTAGGTAGCTCTTAGGGTCAGATGGTATGGCACTAATACCAGTACGTCTTTCCACGGATAATCCTAAAAATCATATGACTGATAACCGTGATGCAAATAAAATGCCAAATGATTGTAATAAATTGTAAAACAAGGAGATAGGAAAACGATAAGTGTCTGCGTAAATCACAGAGCGTGTGGTCTGTAAAAAAAACCGACAATGATCTCTACGGCCATACTACTAGGGCCTGATAACACTTATTTGATTGCCGCTTTGTGCCTGAAAAAGCACCAAATCCGGACACAGCCCCTCTATCGACAAAGGCTCCCATTATTAGTAATAAGCTATTAGTTTATTAATGGCAATAGAATTACTGGATTATTGATCCAGACATTACCTGCCTTATCTCGAATAGTATATTTGAGAACATTTAGAGAACAACTATTATTGCCCTACCTGTCATTGTTTTCTGAAAACAAAACTTCAATTAATTTTCAGGTGCAAATAAAAAAGGCCTACGATTTCTCGTAAGCCTTTAATTTATATGGCGTCCCCAAGGGGAGTCGAACCCCTGTTACCGGCGTGAAAGGCCAGTGTCCTAGGCCTCTAGACGATGGGGACAGGTCTTTGCTCAGGCTCCGAATTGGAGACCACATGCAAAGTGGAGCGCGAAATCTACGGTACTTTCCCTATTGTGTCAAGGCCTTGCGCCCAGGTATTTTTTATTATTCCCTCTACACGCCTCACTCAAACAGATTGGGTAAAATGGTGATTAAGTCTGGAATAAAAGAATATGCTGTACCGTCTCGATCGGCTGTCTATCGTGCTGGGGAAAACCTACCAGAAACCCCTGGATATAGTCGCACCCCTGGTGCTGCAGAAATGCCAATTGCGCTTCATTCTCGACACCTTCAGCCACTACATTAATATTAAAGGCGTGAGCCAGCTGCACCATAGCCTGCACCAAACTGGCGTCGTTTGCATCTACGTCTACATTGCGGATAAAGTCCATGTCGATCTTCAGTAAATCGAAGGGAAACTGGCGTAGATGGCTGAGTGATGCCTGGCCAGTGCCAAAGTCATCCAGGGCAATTCTTGCCCCTAATGCCTTTGACTGCTGCAAAAACTGATCTGCTTCAGCCAGCTCCTGGGTGAGGATATCTTCGGTTATCTCAAGTATCAGACTCCCAGGAGAAATCTTTCCTGATACAAGGTTCTGTAACAGATTACCGCAGAAGACCGGGTCATTGAGTAGTCTGGCTGACAGATTGATAGAGATAGCCACTTTCTCGCTCCTCAGTCTGCTCTGTTCCTTTTGAAAGAGAATCGCTTGTTCCAGGAGGGGATCAAATAGGGTACTGATCAGACCGGTCTCATCCAATACAGAGAGAAAGTGATCCGGTGAGAGAATTCCACGATCTGGATGTTGCCAACGTAATAGAGCCTCAAAGCAGAACAGCGCACCGGTACGTGAATCCAGGATGGGCTGAAAATGGAAGGTGAATTCACCAGATTCAACTGCATGACGAATCTCATTTTCCCGTTTTAGCCCTTCCGAGGCGCGCTTAGTCATTTCACCACTGAAGAACCGATAAGCGGCGCGTCCCTGCCTTTTGGCCTCATACATGGCAGTATCTGCATCCCGTATCAAGTAATCGACAGAGACATCATCGTAGGGCGCCACAGCTATACCGATGGATGCTGAGACACGCAACTCATGTCCAGCTACGACGGCCGGTTGCTCCACGGCACGTAATATTTTTTCAGCCAGGGGTGATAAATCCTCACGACTTGAAATGCCTTCAATAAGGACAGCAAATTCGTCGCCGCTCAATCTGGCTACGGTATCGGAGCTGCGCATCAATGATGTCAAGCGCTCAGCAATAAGCTTAAGCAACTCATCCCCGACCAAGTGGCCCAGGCTGTCATTGACCTGTTTGAAACGATCCAGATCGAGAAACATGAGTCCTACCAGACCATCGCCCCTCAGGGCAATGGCCAGTGCATGCTCAAGACGATCATGAAACAGAATCCGGTTTGGTAGTTGGGTCAATGCATCATGGTGGGCTACGTGATCAAGATGGCGCTGACGATTACGTACCTGTTTACGCATTTCACTGAAAGCATCAACCAGGTCCTGAGTCTCACGTAGATTTCCTATTGGCTGTGAGATAATTTCCAGTCCCCCCCTTGCCTCCTGCTTCAGAGCCAATGCCGTCTGCGCTATTGGCCGTAGAAGATTGCGTTTAATAAACTGATAGGCGAGAAAGAGCATCAGCAGACCCAACATCGCCATACCAAGAATAGATAGAGACAACTGCTTAGCCGTGCGTGTGAGTTGGGTGATACCATCTGCTGATTGTGTATCGAGATTGAGATCAATACTGGAGAATCGAAAACGCATGCGTTCGAGCAGCGGAGTAATTGTTTCACGCATCACATGCAGGTCCACCCGCCATGTGGGTTTACCCATAAATACCATGACCTGCTCTAAACTGTTCATCCAGGATTTAAAATGAATCTCCATCTTGGTAATGCTCTCTGAAGAGACAAAACCCAAATTCTCACTATCAAAGCGGCGCTCAAGATTGTGCAAACGATCAATAAACCGTTCAGCAAAATCAAAAATATTCTCATTGTGGCCATCCGATCCCGCTCTAAGGCTGGTTGAAAAGAGACCAAAACGGTTGGCCACCATGAGCCGCATTTCCCCGGTCATTCCAAGCCAGAGGCGCTGTAAAGTTGTTATCTGTGCAATCACATCAATTTGCTCATCGAGCGATACGCCTACCTCTACCTCTTGAAGCAAAAGCTGGAGTTCACTCAACATCCCCTTGTTGTGCGGGTACATCTCCTCCAGCATCAGTTTCATAGCGGGGAACCAGCTCTCAACATCCCGGCGAACACCGATTAACTTTTGAACCTCTTTTTCCAGCAGACGCTTATCCTCTAGCAAACCATTGGCAAGTTCAGCTTCTCCAGAGGGAAGGCGTCTCAAGGCACCAACCAAATCGAGTAATACATGTTCAAGTTGTTCCAGCGTGTTCTCTGTAACATCTAAATCCTTTACTCTCGGCTCAATGAGAATACGCTGTAGATGGTTTTCCAAGAGGTTCAGTTGAGTCTGAGCATCCACTAGCACACCGGCAGCCAGGGTCCGTGAGGTAATATTCTCAATCTGTCTTTGACTGGTTGTCTTGACCAGACTCCAGCCGAGATAGGCAAAGGTTACTAATGCCATAGCAACCAATAGGGCGAACAGGGCATAACGCCCACGATAGGAATCAAGATCAGGGATCAGGTTGTTAACACTCCACATAAGCATTGACTGTTTTTACATATTATTACAATGCGTTATAACAACTTCCAAGAAATAGTGATAAGGGCATAACCCACCCTCCGGCCTATCTGGAGCAGTTAAAATACAAGTATTACCTCTATTGAATAGGGTAAGACATAACCCCACTAATAAACCAGACTAAATATTATGGGAATTACCTAACTGTTGTTGGATGAACTTAGTGCTAGGTTAAAGCTGGAAGGTAAATTTAACCACCTGATGAAGATTGTCTGCTATCCCTAGAAAACCCTTGATTCTGTTGGTTCCAGTATAAGCCCGTCCTGGTCAGTTCAACTTCTGACCCAGTATAGATCAATACTTGCGTGGTGTCCTATACTGGGTCGATCCAATATTTGGGTTGTTATCTCAAAGAATCATATTATGCTGAGAGTTGCCTGCTTATCCTTTGCAACCCCCAGTTCACTGCCTGAACGCTCCTCAGATCTCTGTCAGTTTGCCTTCAAATACGATCTCACTGCTCGGCTTATCCTTGGGTAAGAGATCCATCAGTTCAACTGATACTTTAAAGCGGTTACGGGTACTCATGGAATTCGGCAGATCCATCTGCTGACTACCATTATGTGGTAACAAACCGATCGGATGCAGATGCCCCCGCTCATCTTCCATCCACAACTGACAGACCTTACCTTTCGGTAACTCTGTAGGTTCAACTGCCTTTACATTGAGAAATCCTTCACTGGCGTGCGCACCAACCAACCAACCGGTTCTGTATTGATCGTTCAGGACCACCATGATGCTATCCATCTCCATGCCCTGCTGACGCGTGGTCATCAGTGTCATACCTAGCGCAAGCACCAGGGTGGCCGCTACCATGCCCAGATTGCGCCAGAAACTCAGACTGTTCCAAAAGCCAGTCGATTCCTCATGTGCTGGCTGCCCAGGTTCGATTCGATGAGCAATTTGATCCCATACTGCATTGGGGGGTGTGACGGGCTCGATGCCATCCAACATAGGGGCAAAGCGCTGATGCCAAGCATCAACCTCACCTTGGAGTTGTACGTCCGAATCCAGGCGCTGTTCAAAATCAATCCGATCCTGACCCTGCAGGGTACCGAGTACATACTCACCTGCCAGGGTGTTGCTGTCTTGCTGTTCGTTTTCAGGCATCATGATTCAAGACACCTCCGTAGTTGATCTAGACCTCGACGTATCCATGTCTTGATAGTACCCAGCGGTGTTTCCGTATAGGCCGCCAATTCATCATGGGTCAGTCCTTTGAAATAGGCCAAAGCGATAACTTGCCGCTGTTGCTCCTTCAACTGCTCAAGGCAGTTACCCAAGCGCTTCCCATCATCGGTGCGAGTAAGGCCCTCCAGTGGCAGGAGTGCACCGTCTATTTGCTCCGGTAATCCACTGTCGTTACTCTCCATCACCTCTCGCTTGCGTTTGCGCAATAGATCTAATGCCTGGTTTCGTACTATCGCAGACATCCAGGTCAGCGGTGCAGCCATCTGTGAGCGATAATTACCTGCATTGTTCCAGACTTTGATGTAAGCATCCTGTAAACAGTCTTGCGCCAAATCGTCCCTATTTAATATACGCAGCACTACGCCATATAGTTTCGCCGAAGTCATACTATACAAACGGGCAAAGGCCTTACGGTCACTCAGGGCACAGGCTGCCAGCAGCCTTTCAAGCTCCTGGTTGCGTAGCCGTATTGCTTCCTGTTGATCATTATCCCCATTCGCCATGAATTCCCCCCGAGGGATGTAAATATACCTCAAGAGTACTGACCAAGCGTCAAAGCGGCAAGTGGAAACATAGGCTACAGACATACAATTTAATCCTTATCCATGGGTTCACCCATAAATCCGGAGAACCTCAGACACTGCTTGCCGTTAATTTCGACAATCTGTACCGTTTCCCCTCTGCCACGACCAAACCCCTGAATCACCGCCTCAGTGGGAGAGACCGGTTGTAGAGGCAGTCTGATTAGATTCTTACTCAGATGCGGCGCCCGATAGTGTAGACAAATCACACCACCCTCTTCGCTCAAATGAAGATCTTGAATGGAAAAATCACCATCCGGGTTGATTGTCCTATAGCTACCCAGCCGCTTTCTCCACACCGATTCCAATGGATCGGATTCAATCCGGTTTCCAAGCATAATCTCTTTACCATCCCGGTCTGCTACCAACACATCCATGCCATTGACATCGCGAGAGCGTAGACGCAAATCACCTAAAACCCGATAACCATCGGGTAACTCATCGATACTCTCCTGCGTAAGGCCCAGACTCCCATCATCGAACCGCACCAAATCAAGAATTCGCTCAATGATGCAGGCACAGAGTCGAGGGCGCTCCGAGTCGACCATCAGCAGACCAAGATCGGTGGCATAGCCGCCGGAGGGCGTCGAGTAACCCGTTGGGTCTTTTTTCTTTACCTGTGCCTGAAGCTGGCTGGGTGTATTTCCGCGCAGAGAAGCCGCAATTGAGAGAATGGCGCCAGCTAACTCCTTTGTGACTCGATTACTCTCTGCGCCGTTGGCCAGCACGACAACGCCTAATCCTTGGGACGGCAAGACAACCATCTCCGCACCAAACAACAGCGTAGTGCCACCATGACGTACTCTTTTACCTAGCACAGGATGACTTTCAATAAACCATCCTAATCCAGGCGAGACGCCCAAAGAGACCTGACCATCGACAGTCTGGGGTTGCCACATCTGTTTCAACAGTGTTGCGGGTACACCCGGTATTTGCTGCTGAAGTAGCGCTGACATTAGCTGTCCAAGATCGTACCCGGTTGAATAAAGACCAAGCGCAGGTGTATCTCTAAGCGGTGGTTGAGGTCTGACTTGACCATCCAGGTGACCTGCGGCTAATTTGACAGCCATCTCTTCTGAAACAGAGAAACCACTACTCTGCATACCCAAAGGAGTAAATAGTTTTTCATCCATATATTCAGTGAACCCTATGCCAGACTGCTGCTGAATCAGATGCCCTAACAAATCGTAACCGATATTCGAGTAGCTATAGACCATGTCAGGGTGATAGGCCGCGTATTCATCATGCAACAACGTTGTAACATGGGTAAAAGGTGTGTCTGTATACATACCCTTGCGGAGATCGCTGGGTAAACCACTACGATGGCTCAGCAACTGACGCGGCGTGACAGGCATGGAATCGCTGCCATGACGACGTATGGAGAATCCAGACAATTGATTGTTGAGTGGCGCATCAAGAAATATTTGCTTGCGCGCTGCGAGTTGCAGTACGGCTATTGCAGTAAGTGGCTTAGTTAACGATCCAATACGAAATAACGTACCCTCATCAACCTTCTCACCCGTCCTACTATTTGCCGTACCAAAAGCTTCCACCCATATTGGGCCCTGATCATCCACCAGTGCAACACTCAAACCAGGCACCATCTCCTCTTCCAGGAGGCGCGCAATCAGCTTAGAGGATTCCACACGCACAGCTGCCATATTTTGCTGTGGCAAAAGTTGATGCGGACTGACTACTGCATCATCAAGAGAAGCACATGAAGTGAGCACCAGGAGAAGTAAAACACTTGGCACGGACAAGTAGTTTGGCGGCACATTACACCTCACTTGATGAATCACGGATGAAAATAGTCAATCCGAATAGATAACTTATGACACTCTTATCAAAGATCTATACGCAGTGGATCTCATATTGGATTCATTTTTTTGTGAAATATTCAGTGATACTGCAGAGAAACAACTTAAACTTGTCAATTCACACTTCCACTCATAAAAAAGTGGCAAATCACGTATAGCGATTATCTACATATCGTATTTACTATCAGTAAGATAGAAATGAACCAACAACTCATATGTGAGTACAGTGAGATAAACGTTAGGGAGTACTTTGCAAATATCCACAGTCAGCAATTAATAACCTGAAAAAGCTCATTAATAATACTAATAGTGATACTCGGTATTTGTTGACATGAAGGTTTCAGAGTGGGAAAAAGCATGAACGGAGTCTTATAACCCCGCTCATGCTTGGATCTGTATTACCAGTTAAGTGATGCATTAACATCAATCAAGCTACTTCCGTATCCATCACTGTATCCACGGCGTACGGCCTGACGTGTATTGACAACCCCGTCGGAATGAAGAAATGAACCACCGTATTGATCACCAATTCCAGGCTGCACTGCAGTAGGCAAGCTGGTTGAATGGGATTCACCGATATAAAAATCGTGATTACCATCGATTACCCCATGTAGCTCATCATAGGCGCTGGCATACAGGTTGGCTGACAAAATCATGGCTGCTGTTGCTAAGATCATTTTCATTGTGACTTTCCTCGTGTTGTTTACATGTAGCAGTAAATATTCTGCTTTCAAAAACCTATACGAGGCATATCGTCAATTGGATTCATGCTCTTCAAGTCACATCACTCTCACCATGCCATACTAGTACTCCATCAAGGTGATATTGATAGAGTACTAGGCAAAATCACAAACTTTATCTCCCGCCACTTTGTAACTAAACCGTCATAATTGGTTCATTGAGCTGCAATACAGCTCTGCGATGATATAGGGAATAAAAATAGTAACGATTCAATTGATTGAAGAGGGTAGGCAGTCATGAACAATACACACTCCATGCGACCTTTCAGAAATCCATCCTATATCGATTACCTTGTCGGTTGGAGGTATCTAGTCAATGGCAATTACAGGGCATATGTCCATAGTCGTTGGTCAGATCAACCCTGGTTTATTACGAGACTGTAAATTAGATTGTGTATCTGCTTATCATTAACCCCTAAAGGGAGATAAGCAAGATGAACAAGAAAGAGATAGAAGCATTAG
>JAIVEQ010000097.1 GCA_023838465.1 Candidatus Thiodiazotropha sp. | reverse complement strand
AATTTCGTACACTGTAAATGCCTACAAGGCTATACTATGCTGCACTCGATTGAATATTATGTCGTTGCGAAATCCGGATATAGCCCTTTTTATCTCTGTTACGACTTGATCGTAAGATATCCTGATTACCTACCATGCTCAGCTACTGTATAGGCACCAAAGGAGATCTGAATCGTTATTACGATGGCTGAGTAGGGTGGGTAATCAGCTAAGATATTAACCCCAGTCATTTGTTCATCGGGTATTACTGATTCATTTAATAAGCAGGATTACATATCTACAGAAACTCTAAACCCTCGTCATCTAGCGTAGTACCTGAGGGATAATCAAGGAACAGCTTCCATCTCTCTTCACTCACTAGCTGAGTTTATTCTCTCTCAAATAAGACAGATAGATTTCCAGTCTGATCTAAATTCCATACTTGATTGATAGGTTTTTCAAGCTATATTTCCTACTATGCATATTGCCTTATTGGCACATTAGTTTTTTTATCTATAATTTTGCACAATTGAGCGCTTATTAGACCTAAGAGAGGAAAATGTTATGGAACAGACAACCACCTTAAACCCTATTATTGGCAAGGGTAATATCCCTTTGCAATTCGATGATGACGGTTTTTTAGTCAACACAGAGGCGTGGAGTCGTGAAACCGCACGTTTAATTGCCGAAATGGATGGACTCGGAAAACTTTCACCTGACCATTGGTCAGTCATCCTTTACTTACGGGAGAAACACCTGGAAGCGGGCGGACTACCCGTGATGTCACGTATCTGCCGTATTATGCACCTTGGTAAACATGGTGTAGAACGGCTCTTTGGCAGCTGCAGAGAGGCTTGGCGAATCGCTGGACTATCCAATCCTGGCGAAGAGGCGAAAAATTATATGTGATGGTCTTTGCCCCTGGTGTCAGGGGCTTTTCTTTTTCTAATCCCTATCCTCACCCGATCTGCATCTCTCAGCTAGCTGAGAGGTCACTGCTCGTTGGTGGAGCTGGCTCTGCTATCACAATAAAGTTGCTTCCCCGGATTGAAGGCAGCCTCCCCAATCGGTAATACTAGTTAAACAATAGAGGAACTAATCCATCTGGCTGATACCGGCAGGAATCTATCCGTATGAATAGCGTACAACTGCAGTTAAGGGTGACAGAACGAACCCAGCAACTGCTTCAAGTCGCAGAGAGTTACTTCAATATATCCATTCAGCAGCCATTGATTCGCTTCAACCTGAAAGGTAAAACAGCAGGGATGATACTGTTCCCCAGGCAGGGAAGCTGCACTATCCGCTACAATCTCCCTCTTCTGAATAGGTATGGTGAGGCATTCATCAATACTACGGTTCCCCATGAAATATCACACCTAATAGCCAGAACCCTACATGGACCTAAAATCAAACCCCATGGCATTGAATGGAAAGAGATCATGAAACGATTTGGTGCTTCTCCAAATCGCTGCCACAATTTTAGTACGAACCAGACGGAAGGCCGAAATATGCGCTATTTTGACTATCGCTGTGATTGCCGCAGCCATAGGTTAAGTACAATACGCCACAACAGGATTCAGGATGGCGTTATCTATCTCTGCCAAAAATGTGGCACAAGACTAGGTAACTAGTGACTGTATCCCGGTCAGTAAGCTGTCACAAAAAGTGAGTTTTATTCCTGCTCGAGCTGATCTATCGTGACTAGGTTTTCTACTGTTTGGCATGATTGATCAATAATCTTCTTCTTGTCCGCTGCACTCATCTTCTTGATAGCATATTCTCGGCGAAGTGCATCACCGTGACACGTCATAGATTCTGCAAAGACCAGTTCCACAGGGGTACGTCCACGTGTATATTTTGCACCGGTTCCTTTGTTGTGCTGAGCGACACGTCTGAATAGATCTTTTGCTATACCGGTGTAGAGGGTTTGATCAGCACAACGCAGAATATAAACAGTCCAGCTATTCTTATTATTCATTTCTCTTCATTCGAAAAAAAAACAGTGTGTTGCTAGCATTTGTGCCTCATCCATTAGAACTAAAGACTGCTTTCCATAGTTATTGGCATGGTAAACCACTATCTTTTTCACCATTTTCTGGACTTTACACAGCTCATACCTAAGTATAACAATGCACTAAGCCAAAAAACGTCCTGAAGAGACACTGGCATTTTAAGCAACTTGTTGTATATCACGATAACTAAACATCAGGTATTTTACCTGAATAACAACAGGTTAGAACCACATTAACCCCCATCTGGAGGACACGATGATTGGTAATACCAAAAAGTGGATAGGAATGGCCGGCGCAATCAGCGTCTTAGCTGGCCAATTTCTGGTCACCCCCGCAAGCTTCGCTGCCGGAGACAATGCCGTTGAAGAAGGGAAGAAAATTTCTTTTGATAGAAAAAAAGGGAATTGCCTCGCATGTCATAACATTATTGGAGCGCCTTCACCGGGTAATATTGCACCCGCTCTGATAGCGATGAAATCCCGCTTTCCTAATAGGGAAGATCTACACAAACAGATTTGGGATGCGACTGAGAAGAACCCTGAATCAGCTATGCCCCCATTTGGTAAGCACGGCATCCTCTCCGAAGCTGATTTCGAAAAAGTCATTGAGTATATCTGGACACTCTGAGCATTTCGGTGCCATTTTGCCCATGACAGTAACTCCTTTGAGGATTGAAAGAACATGAAACAACTATTTCGTCAAATGACCTTGATGGTTATTACCTGTGGATTCATTACCGCCGCACAGGCTACAACCCCGGAAGAAGACCTGGCGGCCTTCCAGAATTTCTATAAAAAACGTTTCCCAAATGTGGAAACATCCGATTTCGTTAACGGTGTCTACTCCATCGATCCTGTAGTGCGAGAAAACTGGGAAGCCATTGAAGAGTTTCCACCCTATGAACCTTTCATCGATGAAGGTCAGGCAATGTGGGAAAAACCATTTGCAAACGGTAAAACCTATAAGGACTGCCTCCCTGACGGCCCGGCCATTGCTGGCAAATACCCCCAATGGGACAAGGAAAAAGGCATGGTCATGACGCTCCCGCTGGCCCTCAACAACTGCCGAGAAGCGAATGGGGAGAAACCCCTGAAGTATAAGAAAGGATCGATCAACAGCATCCTCTCTTATATCTCATTCGAATCCCGCGGTCAGATCACGAATGTTGAGATTCCCACTGATGATCCTGCTGCGCTTCAAGCCTATGAAGATGGCAAGAAGTTCTACTATACCCGGCGCGGTCAACTCAATTTCTCATGTGCTCACTGCCACCTGCAGAATGCCGGTATGATTCTGCGCACCGAGACACTCGGCCCAGCAATTGGACATGTCACCCACTTCCCTGTTTATCGATCCAAGTGGGGTACTGTCGGTACCCTGCATCGCCGTTTCACCGGATGTAACAAGCAGGTCCGTGCAAAGCCGTTTAAGGCTCAAGGTGAAGAGTACCGTAATCTCGAGTACTTCCTCACCTACATGAGTAACGGCCTGCCACTGAACGGCCCAGGCGCTAGAAAGTAATGGCTTCAGTCGGCCAAACCACTGAATTTAGACTTATGCTATCGGAGTGAAAGCGATGCAAAAAAAATTACTATTAATATTCAGCTTATTGATCGGGATTTTATGTTCCGGGATAGCAACCACATCCTTGGCTGAAGATACTTCTGCAGCCAAGGTACAAAAACTGATCGAAGCGGCCGATGCAGCCAGAAAACAGGCTGCCAGTGTTGGCGGTGAATGGCGTGATACCGGTAAGATGATCAAGAAGGCTAAAACCCTGATGAAGAAAGGCGACTTAGTAAAGGCCGCCAAGCTTGCCAACAAGGCAGCCAAACAGGGACACCTGGGCTATGAACAGGCGATGTCCCAGGCAACCCTTAAAATGCCATCTTACCTACACTACGAATAACGGCTAACGCCCCGGAGGAAGACATAATGAAGTTTGTCAAAGCACTCATGCTTACCGCACTTGTCAGTGGCTTAGCACTCTCTAACCAACTGCTTGCAGCCGAAGGCAACCAGATCACCCCTGGATTGCAGTCTGTTGAAGTTATGCATAGTGGTAAAAAGGTCATGATCACCCGTTCATCTGACAAAGATGCCAAGATCCCTGGTACCTTTGCCAAGGTTGCGCGTCACTGTCCTCCATTCTGCATCCAGCCTGGCAATGCTGCAGCAGGTGTAGAGACCGTTGGTGAATTGGAGGTTCTCGGTTATCTGAAACGTGTTGGTGATGGTGATCGTAAAGTTCTGGTTGTCGATTCACGTACACCAGATTGGATCATCCGCGGTACCATTCCAGGTTCTATCAACATTCCATGGAACAAGATCAATGTAGAACTACAGGGGACCTTCGAAGTTGCTGCAGAGGCTGACAGCTTACATGACATACTGGTCAATCAGCTTGGTGTACAGGAAATTGAAGGTAACCTTGATTTTCGTAACGCCAAGACATTGGTCATGTTCTGTAATGGAATCTGGTGTCCGCAATCATCCACTAATATCAAGACCCTGATTAAGCTGGGATATCCATCTTATAAGCTGAAATGGTATCGTGGTGGTATGCAGGACTGGGTCAGCCTGGGACTTACCACAGTCAATAACTGATTGCATTTAGCAAAAAGAAAACAAAAGGGTTGCCGTTGGCAACCCTTTTTTTATGCGCAGAAAAAAAGGTTACCTGAAACAGGTAACCTTTCGTTTATGGTCCGGGCGGGGTGATTCGAACACCCGACCCCTACAACCCCATTGTAGTGCGCTACCAGACTGCGCTACGCCCGGAAAGAGCGGCAATACTAGGCAGTAAATGGGCCTATGTCAATGCAAGGAAGGCTTTAACCTTGATTCCGCAGTTGAGCGCTGATATCTAACGTAAGGTAATGATATGTTGAATCAAATAATGTGCTTTTCCCTCCCCCGTTGGGTGAGCTGTGGAGCACTACATATATTTGTGAAAAATCCATGTTCAACTGCGGAATCTAGGCTTTTCTTTACTGAATAACCCACCACACTCAGCTATTGCATAGGTGTTGAATGTAATTAACTTAAGGTGTTCTAAAACGTTAATACGAGAATTTGTGTGGACTTCCAGCGCGTTATGGTGGGGCAGCCCCCCAACACACCCCGCTCTTTGGCAGGGTGGGATCCTGCCCCACCCATCACGGCTGAATTAAGTCGCACATATTCGATCTTTAGCAGTTAACTAAGTGCTATTAGTATTTGCAACTTATAGATAGTGGGACTGATTGGTTTGATCCCCTATTCTCAGCTCAGAGGTTCGATGGCTGAGTAGGGTGGGTGATCAGATTATCTTTTGAGGATTTGTAGAACTTCTTCGAGTTCGCTGCGAAGCTGCTTTACGATCTGCTGACTCTGCTGCATATCTTCCTTGGCAGTATCTCCAGAAAGCTGCTGGCGAGCGCCACCGATGGTAAACCCCTGCTCATAGAGGAGACTACGGATTTGCCTGATCATGAGTACGTCGTGTCTCTGGTAGTAACGTCTGTTACCGCGTCGCTTGACCGGTTTCAGCTGCGGGAATTCCTGTTCCCAATAACGCAAGACATGCGGTTTGACCTGACAAAGATCACTGACCTCGCCAATCGTAAAATACCTTTTACCCGGTATTGCGGGCAGATCTAGATTACTGCTGCTCGGATCCAGCATAGGCTTCCACTCGTGCCTTTAGTTTTTGGCCTGGTCTGAATGTAACCACACGGCGTGCGGAAATGGGTATTTCCTTGCCAGTCTTGGGGTTACGCCCAGGCCGTTGTTTCTTCTCACGCAGATCAAAATTTCCAAAACCGGAAAGTTTCACCTGTCCACCTCGCTCCAGGGACTGGCGGATTTCTTCGAAGAACATCTCCACCATCTCTTTGGCCTCACGTTTGTTCAGACCAAGCTCATCAAAAAGCCTGGTGGCCATATCTGCTTTCGTCAGTGCCATCTCCTGTCCTATCCTAATCTCTCAGTTTTGCATCAAATTCTTCGGCCAAACGGCGTAATACCGTAGCGACCACTTCTTCGACTTCTTTATCGGTAAGAGTGTGTGATTTTTCCTGTAAAATCAATCCCAATGCGAGACTTTTTCGTCCCGAATCTATGTTTTCCCCAGTATAGACATCAAATAGCAGGATGTCTGTAATAATTTTGCCGGATTCGTCACGAATAAGATTCCTAATCGACTCAAAAGTAACTGATTCATCGACAACAATGGCAATATCTCGGCGGATAGAGGGATATTTTGAAAGGCTCTCAAATACCGGCAATCTCCCCAGATTTACATCTGCTAGTTTGATCTCAAATAGAAACGTTGTGCCATTAAGGTCAAGTTTTTTCTCAAGTTCAGGATGAAACATCCCGATAATACCAGAGTTTTTACCATTTATCACTATAGCTGCAGCCTGGCCAGGATGCAGTGCAGCATGCTCAGTGGGAACAAAACTGACACCCTCTTGAATACCGGTCAATGTGAGTAGTGCCTCCACATCGGCCTTGATGTCATAAAAATCGGCACGCGGGCTATCACTACCCCACTGTTCTGACAGACGTTCACCTGATAGCAATCCAGCCAGTATGCCCTCTTGGTTGATCTCATCACCCTGCTTTGAGAAACAGAGACCCGATTCAAAAATGCGTACTCTGGGCTGTTGTCTTGACTGGTTATAGTGCGCAGTCTGTAACAGTCCAGGCCAGATGGAGGTACGCATGATCGACATATCTGCCGAAATTGGATTAGCCAGACGGATTCCGGTTTTGTCCGGATCAATCATGGCTTCGATCTCTGGACTCACAAAGCTATAGGTAATCACCTCTTGGTAATCGCGACCAACCAATAGCCGTTTTGCCCGATTAACATCAAAATCGACTTCACGTCGATCCCTCATCACCATCGCAGAGTATCCTCGATGGGTTGGAATCTTCGCATAGCCATAGATACGACCAATTTCTTCGATCAGATCCTCCTCAATGGATATGTCGAAGCGACAGCTAGGCGCCCTGACCTGCCAACCCTGTTCACTCTTGCTTGTCTCCATCTCCAAGCGAGTGAGGATATCGCTGACATCAGCTGGCTCAATCTCTACGCCCAGCACTTTATTGACCCGCTCACTCCGTAGGGTAATGAGTGGACGCTGTTCGATCCTTTCTTCATTACAGACCTCAACCACCGGACCAGGCTCACCCCCTGCAATCTCCAGTAAAAGTGCTGTAGCCCGTTCGATCGCTTTTGCCTGAAGCTGAGGATCGACACCACGCTCAAAACGGTGGGAGGAGTCTGTGTGAAGACCATAGCCTCGCGCCTTACCACTGATCGCTGCGGGCGTAAAAAATGCACTTTCCAGAAGGATATTCCGGGTCGTATCACTGACTGCGGATGCCTCTCCACCCATAATGCCCGCCAGCGCAAGGGGGGACTTTGCATCGGCGATAACAAGTGTCTCCCGATCCAGTTCAATCTCCTGACCACCGATCAGAACCAGTTTTTCTTCGGCATGTGCCATTCGCACATGAATCCGCTCTACAACCTTTTCCAAGTCGAATCCATGCAGTGGCTGACCGAGCTCCAATAATACGTAGTTAGTGACATCCACCACCGGTCCCAAGCTACGGATATCACTGCGACGCAGACGCTCCTGCATCCACAGTGGTGTCAGGGCGTTTACATCCACACCCTTTATCACACGACATAGATAGCGTGGACAGGCTTCGTCCGCCTCTAAACTGACTTCAATGCGATCATCAATAACGGCTGTCACCGCTTGAATCGATGGCGGAGTTACCGGACAGCGGTTAATGACACCCACTTCTCTGGCAATGCCCGCCAGCCCAAGACAGTCACCACGATCCGGGGTCAGATCGACATCGATGGCTTGATCCTCTAGTCCCAGATACTCGCGGATATCACGTCCTAACGGTGCATCGTTCGGCAGGGGCATGATACCTTCTGAACTCTCAGCCAAACCCAATTCGCTGGCTGAACAGATCATCCCTAAAGATTGCACACCACGCAGCTTCGCTTTCTTGATCTTAAAACTACCGGGTAGAACAGCACCGACCCTGGCCACGGGTACACGCATTCCCTGAGCAACATTTGATGCCCCGCAAACAATCTGCAAAGGTTCACTTTCACCAATAGTAACGCTGCAAACACTGAGCTTATCCGCGTCAGGATGCTGTTCCCGGGCAAGCACCTCACCGACGACTACGCCATTGAAAGAGGCGGCCACGGATTGCACCGAATCGACCTCCAGGCCCGCCATGCTCAACTGATCGGCCAACTCCAAAGTGGTAACCGAAGGATCGACCCATTCGCGCAACCAGGCTTCACTGAATTTCATTATTCTCTACTCGTCCTATGCAAACTGTTTCAGAAAGCGCAGATCATTTTCAAAAAACAATCGCAGATCATTGACCCCATAGCGCAGCATGGTCAGACGTTCAACGCCCATACCGAATGCATAACCCGTATATTTTTCACTGTCGATACCAACATGCCTGAAGACTTCGGGGTGGATCATCCCGCAACCCAGCACTTCCAACCATCCGGTATGACCACAAACACGGCAACCCTCACCACTGCACATCACACACTCAATATCGACTTCAGCCGATGGCTCGGTGAATGGAAAATAGGAGGGGCGAAAGCGCAATTTCAACTCACGCTCAAAGAAGCTGCTGATAAAATCGTACAAGACCCCTTTTAAATCAGCGAAAGAGACATCCTGATCAACCAGGAACCCTTCTACCTGATGGAACATCGGTGTATGGGTCAAATCCGAATCACAACGATAGACACGTCCTGGTGCAATGATTTTCATGGGAGGCTTACCCTGTTCCATGGTGCGAATCTGCACAGGAGAGGTATGTGTGCGCAACAGCAGATGGGCATCAAAATAGAAGGTGTCGTGCATGGCACGCGCAGGATGGTGGGCAGGTATATTGAGCGCTTCGAAGTTGTGGTAGTCGTCTTCGATCTCAGGCCCTTCGACAGACTCAAATCCAGCATGAGCAAACAGACGCTCAATACGATCCAATGTACGTGTCACCGGATGTAATCCACCTCGCTGCAAACCTCGCCCGGGAAGGGTGACATCTATCTTTTCAGCAGCAAGACGCTCGGCAAGAGCATGTTTTTCGAGATCTGCCTTACGTGTTTCTATAGCCTGTTGCAGAGCTTGTTTGGCCTTATTGATCGCCTGTCCTGCTTGTGGACGCTGCTCGGGTGGAAGTGTACCCAATTTTTTCAGCTGCGCGGTCAGCTTACCGCTCTTACCCAGATAGCCGACACGAATCTCTTCGAGCATGGGCAGGTTGTCTGCATGGGCAATTGCACTTTCAGCCGTTTCAATCAACCCCTTTATGTCCAGCGTGGAATCATCCATCTGTCTTTTAACCTCTAACAAGAAAAGTTTTTAGTTTCGGCACTCGTGCTGCTCACAACTCATTTTATTAATCACGAATAAACACGCTAAACGCACATATAACTCATAACTCATAACTCATAACTCA
>JAIVEQ010000096.1 GCA_023838465.1 Candidatus Thiodiazotropha sp. | reverse complement strand
GCTTTACTAACCTACGTTCGGGGTATTACATGCGACACGTTGGTCTATGTTAGCCGACTGCTGGGTATGTTTTAATAAAAATTGATGCAGCGCACAATTTTTATTGCTAGCGTATTTAGGTTATGAATGTTCAGTGTGGGGGTTTTTGGGTCCTCCGTTGTCAATATCACAACAGGGCTCTATGAGGTTTACCTCGACCCGAAACTAACAATTGAAACGAATCGATATTCGTACTGCAAATACGAGACAAGACCATGAGTGAATCAGCATTCTGGAACGAGGATTGGATGAAGACCCAGCAGAAATACTGGGAAAACTGGACTGATATGAGCCGCAAGGCGATGGGTGTTCAGCAACCTCTGAAATCACCTCTGGAGAGTGCCATGGAGCATTGGTGGCAGGGCTTATCCCCTGGAGCCGATGATATGACACGCGATTTCATGAGCAAAATGATGGCGCAGACCCAGAGCTACTTCCGCATGGCAGAGGGTTACTACAGCAATGCCAATGACAGTAAGAACTGGCAGGATGCCGCTAACCGAACCGTAGCTGATCTACAAAAGCTGTTCTCAGGGGATAGGGACAACATCTTTGGCGGTAGCGAAGCGGCGGGAGATGATGCGCTCCACAAGATGATGGCATTCTGGGAAATGCCTATGGATAACTGGCAACGGATGGTCTCTTCATTATCGCTGATACCAGGTGACCTGTTGCGGAACATGCCACACAAGGATGACCTGGATCGCTTTCTCAGTGCACCTGGCCTGGGTTATATGCGTGAGGAGGAGGGGCAGTATAAGCAACTAACCCAGCGTGTGGTCGAATACCAGCGGTGTTTGAGTGAGTACATGGGGTTCTTTTCCAATCTGGGTTTGCTGTCAGCCAATCGTATGAAGGAGAAGATCGAGGAATTGGCTAATGACGGCAAGCAAGTAGAAAGTGCACGAGGTCTTTACGATCTCTGGGTCAGCAGCAGTGAAGAGGTATATGGCGAACAGGTCATGACCCCTGAATATGCCAAGATTCACGGTCGCCTTATTAACGGTTTAATGGCTCTGAAACAGAAACTTGGGCATGTTGTCGATGAGGCTTTAGGTGGTCTGAATATGCCCACGCGCAGAGAGTTGTGTACCTTGCAGGATCGCCTCCAGGAGTCACGTCGTGAATCCAAGGCAATGCGATCTGAGATCGAGTTACTGAAAGAGCAGATGATTGAATTGCGTGCTCTCGCGACAAGCAAGCCGAAAGCCAGCTCGGCTCCAACGAAAACAGCTGCTACACCTAAGAAAAAGGTCACTATTAAAAAGAGACCACCTGCCAAGAAGGTTTAGTCTGTCCTGAAGTGATACAGAACAACCAGTCCATCTTAGGTGATATGAATAGACAACTTGTATGCCGAAGCGATGATCTTCAGATAGCATCAGACCATCTGCAAGGTTATTAAGCAGGCTGGTGTAGAAGCAAGTAAGTGTGCAGGACTAGGACAAGAGGAGAACAGACGTGCAACCATTTAATATACGGCCCGATCAGTTGGCCGAAGAGATGCTCGACTACAGCCGAAAACTGGGTAAAGGAGTCGAAAATCTGTTGAACTCTGAAAAGATTGATGCGGGTGTGACTCCTAAAGTAGAAGTCTATCGCGAAGATAAACTACGACTCTATCGTTATGAAGCGCCTGCCGATGTTGTGCAGAGTTCAATACCGACATTGATCGTCTATGCATTGGTAAATCGTCCCTATATGACAGACCTGCAAGAGAATCGGTCTACAGTACGCAATTTACTTGCAGCCGGACAGGATATCTATCTTGTAGACTGGGGCTATCCGGATGAGGCAGACCGATCACTGACTATGGATGACTATATCAACGGATATCTGGACCGTTGTGTCGATGTGGTCCGTAAACGTCACAAGCTGGATAAGATCAATATCCTTGGAATATGTCAGGGTGGTGCTTTCAGTCTTTGCTACAGTTCTCTGCATCCCGACAAGGTAAAAAACATCATCACTATGGTTACCCCGGTTGATTTTCAAACACCGGATAATATGCTTTCCGCCTGGGTTCAGCATTTGGATGTCGATCTGTTAATCGATACTTTGGGTAATGTGCCAGGGGAGCTACTGAATTGGACTTTTCTCTCACTTAAACCGTTTAGCCTGACCGGACAGAAATACCTGAGCATGGTTGATGTGTTGGAAGACGAAGATAAGTTGAAAAACTTTCTGCGTATGGAGAAGTGGATTTTCGACAGTCCTGATCAGGCGGGTGAAACCTTCAGGCAGTTCGTCAAGGACTTCTACCAGAAAAATGGTTTCATTGAAGGTGGTGTGAAAGTGGGAGATCGCCCAATAGATCTGAAAAACGTCACCTGTCCTGTGCTGAATATTTTTGCTGAGCAAGACCATCTTGTTCCACCCGATTCTTCACGCGCATTGCGAAATCGCACAGGTAGTAAGGACTATACGGAGCTCTCTTTTCCTGGTGGACACATCGGCATCTATGTCAGTGGTAAGGCTCAGAAGTTAGTGCCTCCTGCAATTGGACAATGGCTGGATGAGCGCTCCAGATGAGTGTCACAGAATGATCCTCCGCCAGTAGTTTCTATCGGTTTCCTTAGGGGTGCTTTATAGCACCCTTTTTTTATGAGTTAAAAAACATCTGTGGAATACTTTCCTGTGATGTCAAGCAAAATAATTTGCAGCAGAATAAGCACTTGATTAGGTGCAATATAGATATCAGAAATAGTTTTGCTATTAAAATGTATATAGTATTGGTGTATGGAGACAGCCCATTTTGGGTTGTCTGTCTGTGTCATTGAGAATAAAAAAGATGCAAATACAGAGAGAATACTCAAACGAAATATCGAAGTGGCTTCAGGATTTCATGCGTCAGGATTCTGCTAGCGGTATACTTTTAATACTTGCCGCTGTGCTGGCAATGGTGCTCGATAACTCCCCGCTGAGTTGGTTTTACGACGCACTTTTAAGCACACCTGTCGAAATACGTGTCGATGAGTTGCATTTAGATAAGCCTTTGCTGTTGTGGATCAACGATGGTCTCATGGCTGTATTTTTCATGTTGATTGGGTTGGAGGTGAAACGAGAATTTTTAGAAGGTGAATTGTCACGACCAGACCAGATTATTCTACCCGGAGTGGGTGCGATTGGCGGTATGCTGGTGCCAGCAGCAATATATTATTGGTTAAACAAGGGTGATCCGCTGGCATTGAATGGTTGGGCTATCCCTGCTGCTACAGATATTGCCTTTGCTCTCGGGATTCTCGCACTGGTGGGCAATCGGGTACCGGTCTCATTAAGAGTATTTTTGATGGCGTTGGCGATTTTCGATGATCTGGGTGCGGTGGTCATCATTGCCATCTTCTATACGGCAGACCTTTCCGTTGTTAGTTTGACAATTTCTCTGGTTGCCATTCTAGGTCTATTTGCATTGAATCTACTGAAGATTACGCGAATTTCGGCTTACATCATGTTAGGCGTCATACTCTGGGTTGCAGTTTTGAAGTCCGGGGTTCATGCAACATTGGCAGGTGTTTTGCTGGGTCTTATGATTCCACTCAAGGACCCAAAAAACAGTGAGCGTTCGCCACTGCGTGAGGTGGAGCATGGCCTACATCAATGGGTGGCACTATTGATTGTTCCTATATTTGCGTTTGCCAATGCAGGTGTTTCTCTTTCGGGATTGACAGTTAATGCCCTGCTTGAGCCTATCCCGTTAGGTATCGCAGCAGGACTCTTTCTAGGGAAGCAGATAGGTATTCTGACGTTTTGTGGTTTGGCCATTGTCATGGGATTTGCACGCCTACCTAATGGTGCCAGCTGGTGGGGTTTTTATGCCACATCTGTCCTCTGCGGTATCGGTTTCACCATGAGTCTGTTCATCGCGTCACTGGCGTTTGAGCAAGGCGGTTCAAATGTTGTAATAATGGGAGATCGATTGGGTATTCTTCTGGGTTCAGTCCTCTCTGCAGTGGTTGGTTTTCTAATTATGAAATTATTTAATCCCGCAGTTGATAAAGTGACATAACCCCATATTCCTGTCTATATTTGAGAATCACTGAGTAAGGATTGATTACGTCAACCTCGACATTCGTATGATAGCGAAAGTTTAGAAACAATCATCGATTGAAACTAACGAACTAAATATATGATTAGTTCCAATTTAATGGAGGTATATTGTGTCGAGCCAATTGTCAATAATTAGGGCCGTATCAGGTATTATTCCGTTAGGACAAGTTACAAGCCATATTGTTTTGGGTGAGCCAGCACCTGATTTTCATCTGATAGACCAGCATGGCAAAGTACACCAGCTTACGGAATATAAAGGAGGCTGGTTAGTACTCTATTTTTATCCAAGAGACAATACACCGGGATGTACAACAGAAGCCTGTATTTTTCGTGATAATCAGCACCGATTTAATGAGGTAGAAGTGGTCGTACTGGGTGTCAGTACGAACAGTTTATCCAGCCATCAGACGTTTTCCCAAAAGTACCAATTGCCATTCCCTTTACTATCGGATGTCTCCGGAAAGGTTGCAAAGGCATATGGCTCTCTTTTTCAATTGGGACCCCTGAAGTTTGCTAAGCGTCATAGTTTTATAATCGATCCAGAGGGAAATATTGCTGCTATCTTTAGAGAAGTAGATATTAAAAATCATAATGATAGGATCTTCGAAGCATTACAATCATTAGATTGCTCCAAAGAGAAGTAAAAAATAGACTATTTATTACTTAATCAAGAGGGAGTACCTCTAACAAGATGGAGATGCATATTGAGGTAAACATGGGAGAAGTAAGTCTGCTTAGTAATCATTTGGCGGGTTAACTATAAACGGGATATTCTGGTTGTATTTGCCTTTCTAATTATTGCGTTAACACAATCTCGAATTTTATACAGATGTGATGTAGTCCACATTTCTTTGGATGGCTATATTTTATGGAGTGTCCTTGTATCAGTGGTTTTAAGTTATTGTAATAATATACAATATTAGTTATTCGCTATTAAATATACAGTTCGGTAGTGACCCTATTGTCAATCAAGGTTGTGGTAAACCTCAATAGAAAATTAAGTTGTATAACCTACCATCCTTCTGAGTATTTATTGGGTTGTCATATTGGTAGCCATTGTGTTGGACGTTACCTCTTGCTCATGTCTAGTATTTTCTATTATTTATCTATCCTGAGGTATTCCGATGGCACACAAGTCGTTGAACAAATTTTCATCACTTATGTTGTTATTATCTATCTCCCTTAGTGTTGATGCGATTGCCTTAAAATGGGCTGGATGTGGCATTACCAAAAAGGCGTTCATGGCCGAATTGGCAACTGCTTATGAAAAACAGTCGGGTATCAAGATTGAATTGGAAGGTGGTGGGGCGACTAAGGGGATACAACAAGTTATATCCAGAAGAGCTGATCTAGGTGGGTCGTGCAGGTTTCGAGTGTCGGAAGATAATGCGTCACGTTCAAGAATCGTATTCAACCCGGTTGCATGGGATGCACTTGCGGTTGTCACGCATAAATCCAACCCGGTTAAATCGATCAGCATCGAGCAATTACGTGAAATCTATACAGGTAAGATTACTAACTGGTCTATGTTAGGTGGCCCGGATCTACCATTGGAGCTGCTAATTCGCCAGGGTAAGATATCGGGTGTTGGGCATGCCATTCGTCAGTTGCTGTTCGGCAACAAAGATATGAGCTTTGCAGGCAGTGAACTGTATACATCTTCTGGGCCACTTGAGAAAGCAGTAGAAGTTAATCCTAATGCGCTAGCTATAACAGGGATCAGTAGTGCTAGAAAGCGTGATTTTAAAATACTCGATCTAGTGGGAAAGGCTACAAGTTTTGAAAACATTAAAAAAGGTTACTATTTGCTTTATCGGCCACTCTATCTCATAAGCAACAGAGATAGTGAGAACTACCCTGAAGTCAGGAAATTTTTATCTTTTGCCCATAGTCGCGAAGGACGAGAGATTATACGTAATAATGTAGTGGTACCCTACCTTGAGGCGGTATGGTTAAGTAGTAAGTTACAGAAACAGTGGGATGATTCAAGAAAAATAAATAAATGATCGATCATTTTACAAATAAATTTCATAAAAGAAATAACTAGTAATAGTGATGCTGGCTATGATGACAAAACTTCTGATGTGGGTTTGAGGTAGCATACGTGAATAATGTGCCGCCACATAGCCACCAAGTAGTGTACCAATTAATACAATAGTGCCTTGATACCAGGCAATAGCGTCATTGACTATGAACAATGTTATCGCTGCCAGAGATATTGAAGTTGATATGAGAAGCTTAATACCATTCATGGTATTGATATCGTTATGACCGAACAATGCTAGATAACCAAGAATAATAATGCCCATCCCGGCATTAAAGAATCCGCCATAAATCGATATTACAAGCAGTATCAGCAACGATAAAATAGACCAGCTACTCGATGATTTCTTATGAAGTATTGCAAGCTGCCCCATTTTATTATTTAGTTGCCTGCCAAACATAAATATCAGAGTTGCAAACAAAAGAAGCCAAGGTATTACTTCACGAAACTGGCTTTCTGATGTTTGAATCAATAGCCAGGCACCTGTAATGCCACCGACTATACCGATAAGAATGAAACGAGGAAGTCTATCTTTATGTGTAAGTAGATCTTTACGAAAGGCATATGCCCCACTGAGATAACCAAAGCAGGATGAAAATGTATTGGTAGCATTGGCAATGATCGGTGGAATACCGGCAAATATCAATGCTGGGAATGTGATAAAACTACCACCACCAGCAATTGAATTTAAAACACCACCGAAAAAACCAGCAGTAAATAATAAAAGCATTTCGGTAAGCATGAAAAATATCAGTATTAGTGGGTGATAATGCCGTATGGTGCAAAGCGTAATTCACCGTTGGGTTAATATGTCAGATTACTCTTTAAGCCACACCAGGGTATAAATATTAACCATATAATAGTATCTTACACTCTGTGCACGTCATGAATCTACAAATACTAGTTGAGGCATTAAGAGCACATACAGATACGGCCTGGTTATTATTTTTTCAATATTCTGGAGCTGAATACATGCAGCAAAAAAGATTGACTATACTTCAAGGGATGCCGATATTTGGTGGTATAGATGAAGACACACTCTCCAGTTTATTGAGTAAAGCCCTCTTGATTCAAGTACGCAAAGATGAGTACTTTTTTAAAGAGGATGATCTTGATAACTCAATTTATATATTGGAAAAGGGTAGGGTTGCTATATTCCGAAATTGGCAGAATAAGCGCTACAAGCTTAGAGAGCTATGTGAAGGAGACTGTTTTGGTGAGATGGCACTAATGGATTGTAAGCCACGCAGTGCAGAAGTAGTTGCACTAGAGGATTGCAATGCAATACAGATTACTTCCGGACAGTTAGCGGATATCTATCAAACGAATCCAGAACAGTTTACCTTGATCTATATGAACCTTGGACGTGAAGTTTGCAGACGTCTTCGAGATGCAGATACAAGGCTATTCATGAATGATCATGTTAATGCATGAAACTATCTGAGCAGTAATATTGAATTAGCCTTGAAATACAGGCTGTTAAAAGTAGATAGTGGTGTGACTATATTGTGTCGCGTAACCCAATACTATCAGGATATGGTTGCAGGTAGACCTGTTTTTTTAAATACTCATCAGGATGATATTCAATGTGGTGTTTTAGCAGGTTGATAGGTACTACTAGTGGTATTTTACCTTGTCGGTATGACTCTATACTTGCTGATAATGCAATTTTGTCATCATGACTTATCCGCTTTTTCAAATATCCCATAATATGCTGTATGACATTGCAATGACGACCACGATTTACACGACGTTTAAGTGCTGACATTAATTCACATATATACAAGTCAGCTAGATTATCTATGTCAATCTCGGACAAGTTTCCAACCAGTCTTCCAAAACGCCGATAACTTGCCTGGGAATGAGCCATGACAAGATATTTATGGATAGTATGAAACTCTAATAATTGAGCAGGTGTTATACCTCTATAAAGCATAGCATGCCAGCGTTAGAGGACGTAGATGCGATTAATAAAATTCTCCCTAAATATTGCATCGTTTAGTCGACCCTCCTCCTCGATCGGAATGAGGGGATGTTGTTCCATCAGTATACGCGCAAATAGACCACTGCCTCTGTGTATGAGTTGGTTGTCATCCTCTGAATAGATTTTGACTCCTTCCATGCCGCAACTCGGTGAATCATTTTTCAGTATGTAACCACAGAGCTGATTGACTTGATACGATTTGGAGAGTGCATAGCTTTTCATTGAATCTGTAATGTCTAGATTGTGATCTGGTCCACCAATCAGCCGTGGTCTTTGGTGATCACCCACTAACCGAATTGTTTCACGAGGTGTACCTAGACCTATTGCTGTTTCTGGGCAGATCGGAACCAAATCGATATATTTATTAGGACATCTACAATAAATTTGTCTCGTTTATTGCCACCATCATAGCGAATATTGTGGCCGATAAGACAGGCGCTTACCCCCACCTTTGGTAATATGTTATCGATAATTGGTTTGATTTTAATATCCCGTTTAATTTAGTTCATACGCTAATACTCATTTACGAGTAACGTTTCAGTGCTATTAGTGAACACTATATTTAGGATTTTACCGATTCTCGGCTATATAGTATAAGTAATGTCGATCAATTCATCCCAATCAACTGTTCAGGATGATCTGGCCTCAACATATTTTACTCAATATTTAACTCTGCTGGTCCTGGTTGCCTCTGGGAATGATAAGGATAGATAATTGCTTAAGCAGCCATTTATTTGCCATGCAGGGCAGTGTTGCCTGAATAGCTTAAACTGAGTCTAATCGTCATGTGTACGGGAGAGTGTAAAGGGGATGGGCAAATCCAGATATTAGGCTGCGGGTCAGGCGATCGGAGCGATAATACCTGACTACTGTTGAAGACAGAAAGGGTGACTACGTCTACAATTATCCGCATAGGGTATTTCCAGTTTTATTCATCTGACAAAGATCAGTGATTGTAGTGAGAATTAATTTCCCATCAGAAGCTACTGTGACAAATAAAATGAGTCACAGCATATATTATGTTAGATAATAGAGAATCTGACCAAGAGATCTTTGAAGCCGTATTCGAGCATCACGATGCGGTGATGCTGTTAATTGATCCATTAAACGGCCGAATCATCAGGGCAAATAGTGCAGCTGTAAATTACTATGGCTATCAACGGAATGAGCTTGAAGTAATGAAGATCCAGCAGATCAATGCCCTCTCTTCAGCAGAGATAGAATTGAATCGTAGGTTAGCGGTTAAGGAGAAGCTTAATTATTTTATATTTCCGCACCGCTTGAAGAATGGGGCTATTCGCCAAGTCGAGGTTCACTCCTCCCCGATTATATTCGAACATCACCAAGTACTCTTTTCAGTGATCCATGACATTACTGATAGACAGCAGGCAATGGATGAATTGACCGAAAGTGAGGATCGTTATCACAGCTTGGTGGACCATATAGGAAGTGGTGTAGCATTGTACAGGCCGGTCGATGGCGGTGATGATTTTATCTGGCTATATCCGGATTTCGCAACGACATAATATTCAATTATGTGCAGCATAGTATAGCCTTGTAGGCATTTACAGTGTACGAAATTTAGCT
>JAIVEQ010000095.1 GCA_023838465.1 Candidatus Thiodiazotropha sp. | reverse complement strand
TGTTTTTTGATGCCTTTTCAACATCAAAAATAGAGAAGAATCTGTGGCCGATCAATACCTTAATTTCTTTGCGAAACCCGGATAGACCCTTCTAATTCTGTATTGACTTGAGTGAAGATGCCCATTAGTACTAGGCCGACAAGGTAGCCAACTGCCATGGCAATCAATATTGAGTAACGTGGATATCTTGTTTTTGCAATGATACCTGTGACAACAGTCGTTACCCCAACTGTAAAACTGTAGGGATTGACTAATGTATGCCAATCACCCGCCATGACGTAGATCTTTTCAAAAAAGAACAGG
This sequence comes from Candidatus Thiodiazotropha sp., assembly GCA_023838465.1. Lineage (GTDB taxonomy): Bacteria > Pseudomonadota > Gammaproteobacteria > Chromatiales > Chromatiaceae > Thiodiazotropha. The sequence continues at coordinate 9,978 of JAIVEQ010000095.1, read as the reverse complement.
GTACCGGAGGGGGAAAGCCCGAGTATGCCGTCCAGAGAAGAGAGGATAAGGATGATACCAACACCCACCGTGATGCCGGTAATGGCAGCGGGACTGAGGTATTGAAAGTATTTTCCACCCCTGGCCAACCAGATGAATAACTGAATCAGCCCCACCATCAGGCTGAGCAGTATGACATAGTCGATATAGAGTGGGCTTCCACGGCCGGAGAAAGGAACCACGGTAACACCGATCAATACTGCAACTGCGGTGTTGGGTCCTCCCAGCATGGAACTTGAACCGAACAGACTTGCAATCAGCGTGACAAATATCGATGAATAGATGCCGTACTCAGGAGGAAGACCGGCCAGATAGGCAAAGGTTATACCCTGAGGGATCACGAGTATAGCTGCAATAAGTGCTGCAAACGTCTCAGTTGGTAGATTCAGTTTCCTTGAAAGTTGTGGCCTCCATGGCATAATTTCTGACAGTAGTCGGAGGTTTCGCATGTCACTCTATCATGGGATGTGCTTACCTTTTCCTAATCAGAAACTTGATGTTGAATGGCGGCATCATTCAATTATTCTGCCAGTCCGGTAATCGCTTCGAAGAGTTTCAGTAGTTTGCTTTTCCTCGGGTCTCCAGGGCGGATTTGCATATTGATATAGGCAGACACATCAAGTGCATCCTGGTGGGTGAGAGAGCGCTCCTGACCCAGCGGCATATTTGCCCAAATAAAACCTGCAGCTTTACTGATGTTGGCCATTCCTGCTCCCATGTTGTAAGCATTCATTCCCCAAAGGGGTGGTATGCCAGGTATCCCATGGCCGTCATTGCCATGGCATTGGGTGCAATTATTGTTATAGATCGCCTTGCCATTGGCCGGGTTCGGATCGTAACCCGTGTCAGGTAGGGTAGGCACCCCCCGGCCTGCGGGCGCCTCACCAATCATCTCACCATGAGAGATATAAGAGATATAAGCTGCTACGGCTAGAACTTCCGGCGAATCCTCTGGAGGCATGATGCCATCAAGGCTATACACGAAGCATTCGCGTATACGTAGGCCAATACCATTGCGGCGACCGTTTTTACTGCGCCACTTTGGGTACATGCCTGCTACATTGAGGGGGATGGCATCGGGTTTTCGTCCAGCATTGAGATGGCAATTGGTACAACGTAATTGATTCCCGGTATAACGAGCACCATATGTTTCTGTCTCTGTGACGATTCGATAACCAAATACAACATTACTGTGGTAATCGTCCAGATAACTCCGTTCAAGCAGGGTTTCGATAGCCAGTGGTCCTGCAGAAAAAGACTCAAAACTCAGCAGACATAAGGCGAGGATAAGGGGTGGGGATAGTAAGCCTGGTTTGGTCAGCTGATAGCTCAGCGCATGTTGAAAATAATGTATGCTATTCAATGTGTTAGGATGTCTTCACTGGCAATAATAATTCCATGGGTATTACTCGGAGAAATGCTCATCATACGCAATAGCTGTCATCCCTCAAGCCGAGAGAATTTACCACAATGATTAGGGTTTTGGGAATAAGGTTCAGGTTTTTTGACGCTGGGTAGTTTACTGACTTGTTATTTTTCACAGTGTCCTAAACGTATCCCTGTAGTCTTAGAATTCATCTGCATACCTTCTACGCTGACTTGAATCACCCCTTCAGCTGTATCGCCATGGTAAGTGATATTTCCCTGGCTTTTGGTCACTCCCGCCTGTTGGGTGCAGGTGATACTCCATGAAACCCTATCCCCCTCAGTCTTTAGATCAATAGTTTCGCAGGTTTGCCCCAATTTACTATCTTTTGGAACGAAGTTAGCTTTAGTTATACAGGTCGTATAGGAGGTTGGGGGAAGTTGCATTGGCATACCCGGCATATCCAGTACAGCCGTCCATTTCCATAAACCCGGATTCATATTGACATCCGATGCGACGCTGATACTAGAGAACAGTATGAGTAGTGAAAGTGAAGCAACAGCGGTTTGTATTTTCATTAATCTTCTCCCTATAAACACTAGCGGGTTGGACTGGTCAGACAGAGTCAAATCACCGGTTCATCAATATACAGAAATTCCAATATGAATTACACGATGCCAAGTTATTATTGACTTGGCCGTAGTGAGTTTGTCTTTGTTCAGAAACGCACATTTTATTAATACCACATCGTCCCAGTGAAGGCCGGGAATCTGGAGATACTCAGAATAGCTGTATTTGGCCTGTAATTTGCTCTTAATAAATAAAGATACATTTACCAGGAGCACTGCATTGGCTATACATCTTTGGATCGGATTGCTATCACTCTCCGTACTGCTCTCAGTGAGTATTCAGCTTTTTGCGCCAGGTTCTGGGCTTATTGCGATAATTTCAGGCCTTTTTCTTGTTGTCGGTGGTACTTTGCTCACGGCTATCATGAGTCATTCACTGAATGCAGTGATGGCCCTTTGGGGACTAGTTACCGATTTTCGTCAGCCACAGGGGGATATCGATGATGACGAGGAGGGATTCAGGCTATTTCTGCAAGCGGCAAATTTCTTCCGCCGCGGCGAGATTCGGCCGGCCGAAGCGGTCACACAACGGATCGCTGAGCCATTGTTACGTAGAGGGACTCAACTGGTGCTGGATGGCTTTCCCCGTGATCAGGTCACGCTCGCTCTGCAGCGACAGATAGCCGAGGATAGGGATCATCTGCGACGTCCTGCCGAAATGCTGCGCGCTATGAGTGGGTATGCTCCTGCATTCGGTATGTTGGGGACGCTGCTCGGTCTGGTGCAAATGTTGTTTGGTCTGGGTTCAGGCAATCTGGCTTCCATTGGAGCAGCGATGGGATTTGCCATGTTGACTACTGTGTACGGCCTGATCATTGCGAATCTGTTGCTCAAGCCATTAGCCAGTAAATTGGAACAGCGTGGCAGGCAATTGATCACTCGTCGCGTAGCGCATCTTCAAGCAGTAATGATGTTATGTGACAGGCAGCATGCAGAACTGATCCGCGAGATGATGGAAGAGATCAACTCGAAGCAGGATATGCAACAGGCAGCGGTAGCCTTGCAATTGGTGTCATCGCCGAGTCAACATGCGGCCTGATCAAAGCACTCTTTAGCTTTTCTAAATAAGGGATAGCAGCATGATATCAACATCAGGTAGAGAGGGTCCTTTGGATAGTATCTCATGGTATGCATGGGAAACAGATGAGGTTGATAGCGGTTGGTTACTGACCTATGTGGACGTATTGAGTGTCATACTGGCTATGCTGGTCGTGTTATTGGGGCAAATGGCAGTTCAGCATTTACAAACACCGGAAGAAGAGAGCAGGATGTCAGCTAGCAGTGAAGAAATACCTGTCGTGTTGGAGCCAAAAGAGGAACTACTACCTGAGACACAGAATAAAACTGATACGGAATCCGTAAAAGCACCTACAGCAGAGGCACGATTGGTAGCCGCTATTGAGAACAGCTTTCAAGATGAGGTCAAGGTCGTACAACGAGAGCAGGGTATAACACTGGAAATCGCCGATGCTATTCTGTTCAATTCTGGCAAGGCGGAACTTCTTCCTGAAGCACAACCTGTACTTAGCCGACTTGCATCGACACTCATGGAAATCGGTGATGCCGATATCGCTGTGGAAGGTCACACAGATGACAGACCGATCAAAGGTGGTCGTTATCAATCCAACTGGGAGTTGGCTGCTGCACGTGCCAATGCGGTGACTCAGTTCCTGCTGAATCATGGCTTACCAGCAAAGCATTTACGTTCCATAAGCTACGCAGATGCCCATCCTGTTGCTGATAATTCACATCCAGATGGTCGCGCTGAAAACCGTAGGGTAAATCTTCGTGTGGAATTTTTATAAGTAATCGAGAGTCAGGTAGAACCTACCGACTCTTCTCTTTATTCTTTATATGTAGGTAATCCTTTCATTCCTACTTCCTGATAGAGGTGTGACACAGCACCCATTCTTATCAGTAATTTAGCATCCATTCACCAATCTTTGACCAATATCAAATGCTATCTATTCAAAGATGCTTGATTCTTACGAAACATATTCAGGATAAATGTAGTCTGTTGAGGTAAGTAGTCATGGGATTAAAAAGAGTAGGCGTTGCAATCGTGGCAGCAGTGGTGACAGTCTCTTGTGGTGGTGGAGGGGGTGGAGATGACAGTAATGATAGCAATACCCCAAATACGACAACCATCTCAATGGTCGAGCTGGGAAAAAAGCTATTTTTTGATGCCAATCTGTCCAGTGGGAGCAATCAATCATGTGGGACCTGCCACGACCCCTCGAATGGTTTTACTGATCCTCGGGTAAGTGTTACGGCACCTGTATCTGAGGGTTCTGTTGGAGGCAGATTTGGTGATCGTAATGCCCCGACTGCAGCCTATGCATCATTTTCACCTCAGTTTGGAGAGGTTGCCGACCAAGACCAGACACCTGAAACTGATTCAAACTATCAAGGAGGCCAGTTTCTAGATGGACGTGCTGTTGATTTGATAGAGCAGGCCAAGGGTCCGTTTCTCAATCCGGTTGAAATGAATAACGCTACTGAAGCCGACGTGGTCGCTAAGGTGCAGAATTCAAGCTACTCTGCAGACTTCGTCGCTGTTTTTGGCGCTGCTGCATTTAATGATATAACCACGGCATATCATAATATCGCTACTGCGATTGCAGCCTTTGAAGCTTCATCGGAGGTTAACCCGTTCACCTCTAAATTTGATGCCTTTCTGATGGGTCAATATACAATGACCCCATCTGAACAGCGCGGCTTTAGCCTGTTCCAGGATGCCGAAATCACAAAATGTGCTAATTGCCACACAGTCGGTAGCACATCTCAAGAATCTCTGTTCACCAATTTCAGATATTACAATATTGGTACGCCCAAAAATCTTCAGAATCCAGCTTATATTGCTGATAACACTTTTGTGGATAACGGTTTGGGCGCCAGCAATGAAATTGCTGTAGCGGATCAGGCAGCCGAGCAGGGTAAATTTAAAGTGCCTACACTGCGCAATGTGGAGTTGACATCACCCTATATGCACAATGGCGTCTATGCAACGCTGGAGGAGACTGTGCTTCACTATGATATCCAGGTTGCAAACCTGTTTATCACACCTGAAGTCAATAATTCAAATATTGCAGCTGAGTTAAATGCGGGTACATTTGTCGGATTGGGCTTGTCGGACCAGGATCGTGCTGATCTTGTCAATTTCATGAAAACCCTGACTGATGGCCATTTCTAAGTATAAATGGCCATAGCCCAAAGTCCTTAGCGACGTTTGCCACCGCGTCCTTTTCTTGGTCTGTCGGGGCCGACACGAATCATGCTGCCACTGAGTTCGCTGCCATCAAGTGCGGCGATAGCTGCGCGGGCTTCGTGACCTTCCATATCGATTGTGGCAAAACCCTTACAATCGCCAGAGAAGAGGTCTTTTGCCATTTTGAGAGAACGGACCACGCCGTATTCCGTAAAGAGAGCCGTCAAGCTCTCTTCTGTGGTCGATCTTGGGAGACCACGGACTGAAAGGGTAATCAATGATGTTTTCCTTGTAAAAGTGTGACTGGAGGGAGATCGATCCGTGCATCCCTGCACGGATATCAACCCGCTGATACATCGGGGCGATGGAACGCCCCAAGAGATGTAACAGCGGACAAAAAAGAGTTACAGAGGAACTACATTTTCAGCCTGTGGGCCTTTCTTACCCTCGACTTCAGTGAACTCAACTTTTTGACCATCTTCAAGAGAGCGGTGCCCTTCACCGACAATGGCACGAAAATGGACAAACAAGTCTTTGCCACCTTCGCGTTCGATGAAACCAAAACCCTTTCCGCTGTCGAACCATTTGACGGTTCCGGTCTGTCTTTCTGACATCTGTAAAATACCTCAATGAATTGCAAATATGTACGTCTCAATGGGCGAACCATTCCCACGAATCTCAACAAGCACTATGCAGCTCGATTTCGGATGTTTCTGTTAAGGAGACAACGAATTTCAGGCATTATAGGCAGGACTAAGATCATGCAGACAGCCCACGATATATCGACCAGTATTGAAATGCAAACTGCATAATTCACCCAAGTCGTTGTGACTACCTGGAAAAACTGCTGCCAGGAGGTACTATTTTAGCCATTAAACACCCTTGAAACAGCCATAAACCCCAGTTCAAAGGCCAAATTCAGGCTATTTCCTACCTCTCTTTGTGGGTATTGTTCACCACTCCTTGTCACCAAAGCAATTCATAAGCCTGCTTCATGCAGCCATCCAGTCATGCTTCGTGGCACGTATCTGAATGTTGTGCACCGGCTCTCATGTGAGCATGGGTAGAGATGAAATCAAATTTGGGGATCTCAGGTGGGAGAGGGCCAGCACATTCTAACCATCGAAAATAGCCAGATGCCGGTTAACACTCTTAGCTGTCTCAAATTTCATTGGGCTGGATGGAGAGGGGTGAGAGACCTACTGGATACTACCCCTATTTTCAGTGCGATTACTGACAGGAGAAGTGTATGGGCTGTGTTAGTTAATCAGTGGATCACTATTTGTTAACTGCAAAAAGAGATTACGGGAAGGACAGGAATAGTGATTCAGTAGACAATGTGAGAGTATTGATTTGGAACTATTAAAACGTTAAGCAAGCAGTATAGGTTCAGGATGTTTCCACTCCGAATCAATTGGTTACTTCTCCGGGCACTTTCTGTCTGCATTCTGACTATGTGGGTATCTGTGGCCGTGGCAGCAGCGGATTCAGTGAGGATTCTGATTGTACATGCTTACAGCCAGGAGTACCCCTGGACCAAAGGTCAGCACCAGGGTTTTGTCGACAGACTTAACCTCACTTTAGATATTCCCCCTACGATAAAAACCGAATACCTGGATACAAAACGGGTCAATTTTGATCAAAACTATGCAGATAGGTTTGCCACCTTTCTCTGGTATAAATATCAAGACTTCCAGCCCGAGGCGATCTATGTCACTGATGACAACGGCTTAAAATTCGGTGTACAGAACTTAGCCAAGTTATTTCCCGACACACCGTTATTCTTTTCTGGGGTGAACGATTACTCAATGATGTCAAAACTGGATAAGACCAGACAGACAGGTGTGTTTGAAAAAAAGGAAATAGGCCCTAATCTCGATTTATTACATGATTTATTGGGTGAAGTAGGCCATATCATGGTAGTAGGTGATGATTCCAACACCTATCGGGCGATCGCGAGTGAAATTCAACAGGAAATGATGACACGAGCGGATATGCAGATCACCTACCTGGCGGATAATCGACTAGGTGTCATTCTGGATCACCTGGGACAGGAACAGCACCCAATTGTCCTATTGACTACTTTGGGTGCGGTACAGAATGACAAGGGAGAGATACTGAATCTTAGTCAGACGATTACAAGGATAGCTTCAACCAACACTGAAATTGTCATCAGTATGGAAGATGCTTACTTGTTTGATGGTGTTTTAGGTGGCTTTGTTACAAGTGGTCCTGCCCAGGGATTAACTGCTGCATCTCTGTTACTTTCTTATCTAGACGGAGAACCTGTTTCCTCGATAGCGCCTGTTACAAAAAGCCCAAATGAATATGTATTTGATGGAAGGGTGCTTGAATCCTTAAATCTAAATCTGCCAGCCGGTATCAGTGGTAAGGTAAAAATCCTTCATCCGAGTGAAAGTTTTTACCAGGATCACCGGAATGTGATATTAACTATTCTTGTCTTTCTTGCACTGGCCTTAGTGGCAACCCTGATACTGTATAGCGTAGCAACTTCAGATAAAAATCGAAAACTACGACAGCAATCGGTTCTTCTGCGACAGCAAGGAAAAAAACTCCAAGAGAGTGAAGAGAAGTATCGATTGTTATTTGAGCTTTCCGAAGACCCCATGCTGGTGATCCAAGAGAATATGTTTGTGCTTGCAAATGATGCAGCGGTTCGCGCACTGGGATATGACAACATGGATAGACTACTGCAAATACATCCATCTGAATTATCACCTGACAAACAGCCGAATGGTCAGTATTCCTTCGATAAAGCTAATCAAGAGATGAGTGTAGCCAATACGGATGGATATCACCGGTTTGAATGGGAACACCTTAAAAAAGGCGGGGAGTCACTTCTTATTGAAGTTTCACTAACGCGAATACCTTATGAAGGAAAGAATGCACTATTTTGTGTATGGCACGACATAACTGAATGGCGCCGGGCAGAGCAGGAGCTGCGTGAAAAAACCACATATCTCAATAGTGTCCTAAGCGCATCGATTAAGGTTGGTTATATTGCTACAGACACTGAACTTAATATTACATACTACAATCAAATAGCCGCACAGATATTTGGAATGAAGCCAGGTGAGCTACGAGGAAAGGATGTCCACATTTTTCATGGTGGTGAAGGGAGTGTGGCGGATAGTCGTATCATTAAAGCACTGCAGCTTGCCAAGGAAGAAGGAGAGTTTCGTTTCTCTTTGAAGCGTGGTGAAGATGATGATATGCAGTATATCGATGCCAGAATCTCACCCATTTGGGATGATGCACAAACGCTGAAAGGCTATATGCTTATGGCGGAGGATGTAACCAAACAGCATGCTGATGAGGAGTTGATCAAGTTTCAGGCGACTAACGATATCCTGACCAGTCTTCCAAATCGCCGTACACTGGTGGATCGACTGTCTCAGACAATCTCACGTTGTTTACGCCATAAACAATTGGGAACTGTAATTTTTATCGATCTGGATCACTTTAAACACACTAACGATACATTGGGGCATACAATCGGTGACGCCTTGTTGCAACAGGTGGCTACTCGCATGCAAAAATCGGTGCGTAGTGAAGATACAGTCGCACGCTTAGGCGGTGATGAATTCGTTATCCTGCTATCAGAAATCAGAGATGAGCTGGAATCAGCAATCAATGATGCACAGTTGATTGCAGATAAACTGCTTCATTCAATTGCAGGCCCCTTTGTCATTGAAAAACATGAAATTCGCATCAGTGCCAGCATTGGAATCACTATCTTTCCAACAAAAAATGAATCAGCTGACGATGTCCTACGACAGGCGGATACAGCGATGTATCAGGCAAAGGAAGCGGGTCGCAATACGATTAAGTTTTTCTCACCCAAAATGCAGAAAAAAGTGGAAGCGCGCTTACGGATGTTGGATCAGTTGCATCAAGCGGTAGAGAAGAGAGAGTTTCTGGTTTACTTTCAACCCCAGGTAGACAGAGATGGTCATTTGGTTGGTGTTGAGTCACTGGTACGTTGGCAACAGCAGGATAATACAGTAGTGCTACCAGATAAGTTCATTCCATTGGCCGAAGAGAGCGGTCTGATTGATCCTATTAGTGAATTTGTACTACGTCAATCATTAGATGTCCATTTGAAATGGACAGAAAAGTATCCTGATACCAGGGTGGCGCGGGTATCGGTCAATGTCAGTGCTATTCAGTTTCGCCAAAAGAATTTTGTTGAAACAATAGAGCAGGCTGTGAAGGAAATAGGTAATGACCCTAAAGTGCTTACCCTTGAACTCACCGAGAGCATGCTTATTGGTAACATGAGTGAGACAGTAGAGAAGATGCAGCAGCTCAAACAGCTAGGTGTAAGATTTTCCATTGATGACTTTGGAACAGGCTATTCATCATTGGCTTATCTGAAGCGCTTGCCTATCAGTGAAATCAAAATCGATCGTTCATTTGTTCAGGATATACTCACTGACCCCAATGATGCTGCATTGGTAAATACCATTCTCAACTTGGCCAAGCAGCTACAACTTGAGGTTGTAGCAGAAGGGGTAGAATCAAGAGAGATAAGGGATGCTCTCATACGGTATGGGTGTACTGTATTTCAGGGATACCATTTCAGTAGACCCATACCGGCTGAACAATTTGAGAAAGCGTTTCTAGGAGCCTGTAAATAATTCTGTGTAACTGCCCTTGTTTAAACGAAGTCCTTTAATCGGTCTTCGAATTCGATCATAAAACGATTGAGTGCT
>JAIVEQ010000094.1 GCA_023838465.1 Candidatus Thiodiazotropha sp. | reverse complement strand
ATTTCTCTCGCACACGGTAATGGCGGGCGCTACATGCGCGAACTCATTGAAACGTTATTTGCTCGTTACCTGAAAAACCCACATCTGGATATCCAGGCTGATGCTGTTACCCTGCCTATCACCCAGCAGAACGAGTTATTATTCACTACTGATGGATTCACAGTGCAACCCCTGGAGTTTCCTGGAGGCAACATCGGTTCACTGGCGGTGCATGGGACCACCAATGATCTTGCTGTAAGTGGCGCTACTCCGAAATACCTCAGCCTGAATGCCTTTATTGAGGAGGGTTTTGAAGTAGCTGTCTTAGAGCGCATCATTCAAGGTATCGCAGATGCTGCAAAGGCAATTGATGTGGCCGTGGTCGCAGGCGATACCAAAGTGGTAAGACGTGGTGAAGGTGGTGGTATCTATCTTGCGACAACAGGCATAGGGTTCAAAGATCCCCGCATACAGATAGGAATGAATCAAATCGAGCCGGGAGACAAACTACTGGTGAGCGGTCCTGTCGGCGATCATGGTATTTCTGTCATGCTTGCCCGTGAGCAGTTTGGCCTGCGTGGTGACTTATTATCTGATGCTGCCAGTGTCCTACCCTTTACCCAGGCCCTTCTTGATCTTTCCGGACTGCGTTTCATGCGCGATCCCACTCGTGGCGGACTCGCCACGGTGGCCCATGAAATCTGTAGGGCAACTGGGCTACAGGTGAATCTCAACCAAGCTGCCATCCCGGTACGCGATCCAGTTAACTCCGTGTGTGAAATGCTCGGTTATGACCCCCTATTCCTGGCCTGTGAAGGACGAGTTGTTGCTGTCGTTGATGCCGATCACGCTGATCAGGCTCTGGCGTTATGGCGAAATCAGCCGGGTGGTGATTTAGCGGCATTGATCGGAGAGGCCAAACAAGCCGATCCCTATGTTGTTCTTCACACAGAATTGGGTGGCGCACGTATTCTGGAGGAGCTTGAGGACGATCCGTTACCACGTATCTGTTAATAGGCCCTAGTATCTTGGTAATGCAGAAGATCAAGAGTGAGAAAGGGGTAGCTACCTCCCCCCTCACTCTTTCCACATTTAATTACCGGATAGATAGACCATTTCCCAATCCACTGATTGTCGCCAGTACCTCAGCTGCACCGGCACCTAAATTTCGTGCCAAACGGTCCCATACCTCTTCTTTCTGTGTGAAGTCGACAATCTCTTCCGCGCCGATCACTTCCCTGGCGACAAAGCTGCTGCTGCCAAACTCATCGATGAGTCCCATTTTTAGTGCCTCTTCACCACTCCAGAAGAGTCCACTGAACAGTTCTGGATGTTGCTCAACTTTAAGGCGATCTCCTCTGCCCTCTTTAACCGTCTCGATAAACTGGCTATGCAGTTGATCGAGCATACGCTGGATGTGAGTCATGTCACTTTCGTCCAATGGAGAGAATGGATCGAGTATGCCCTTGTTCTCACCAGCGGTAAGAAGTCGCCGCTCGATGCCCAACTCCTCCATACCATCAACAAAGCCAAAACCGTTGATCAATACACCGATGGAACCCACGATGCTCCCTTCGTCTGCATAGATCTTGTCAGCCGCAGCGGCTATGTAATAACCCCCCGAGGCACAGATATCAGCTACTACGGCATAGACCGGTATCTTTGGATACTTCTCTTTAAGGCGCATGATTTCACGATTGATATAGCGAGATTGCACCGGACTGCCACCTGGCGTATTCATTCGCAGGATAACCCCTTTGGTCTTTTTATCTTCAAAGGCGCTACGCAGACCGGTCACTATTTTATCGGCACTGGCCTTGGACTCCGATGAGATCAGTCCTTTCACCTCGACCAACGCGGTGTGTTCCTTTGCACTGGATTGCGCTACCTGCAGTTTGTCTGACCAAAGAAATATGCCCACAATCAGGAAGAGGTAGCCAAAGGTAAGGAGCTTGAAGAAAATCCCCCAACGGCGGCTGCGGCGATTTTCGGCTACAGTCGCCATCACCATACGGTTGAGTAAGTCCCTTTCCCAGCGGCTGGGCTCGGACTGATTTCTGCCTTCTCCACTATTATGTTCCGACATTAAAAATACCTTTTAATTAGTTGTAAACAAATGCTTTATTAAAGATTCTTATTATGACTCAATTGGCTGAGAATCCGATCCGGATATACCATTAGCCGAACACTTGCCCAACCAGGCTGGAATATCCGTAATTCGATCCAGGCAGGCCAGCGGATTGTGCTTCAGCAGTCGTTCATGGGCATGGGCACCATAGGTCATCCCCAATGCAGGTACACCTGCGTTGACAGCCATTTCCAAGTCATACTCGGTATCTCCGATCATCAGCGCCTGCCGTGGTTCGACCCCTGTCTCTTCAAGTATCTGATGCAGCATCTCAGGATGAGGCTTGGAAAAGGTCTCATCTGCACAACGGGTCAGGTGAAAATAGTCCCCCAATCCGCTAGTTTCCAATGCGTAATCCAGCCCCTTGCGTCCTTTACCCGTTGCAACAGCTAGAAGATATCCCTGTTGCGAAAGCTCGCTAATGACCTCCCGGGTTCCCTCGAAGAGTTGCGAAGGTGATTCACAGTCACTGAAGAAGTGGACCCGGTAGCGGGTAGCAATATCAAGATGCAACTCATCATCACTGTCGGGAAAGAGTGCATGAACGGCCTCACGTAACCCCAAGCCAATGATATTACGAATGGCTTCCTGGCTTGGCAGTGGCATTTCCAGGTCCTTTATTGCTGCCTCCACGCATTCAATGATACGTGCCTCAGAATCCATTAAAGTTCCATCCCAATCAAATACTAATAGCTTAAAATTCATGTTAATTATTGAGTTTATTCAGGAGATCTTCCAATGCTTCTGGTAAGGGTGCCTGTATGGTTAAATTCCGTTTTTCACCTGGCAAGCGAAAGCTGATTTGATGTGCATGTAGAAAGAGTCGTCGTAAACCAATCTCTCGCATGCGCTTGTTGGCTTCCGCATCACCATACTTTGTATCCCCCAATACAGGAGAGCCTAACCATGCACTATGCACACGAATCTGGTGGGTGCGCCCGGTAATCAGTTCCACTTCAACCAATGTTGCCTCCTTAAATCGCTGTAGCCGTTTAAAATGAGTTTGAGCAGGTTTTCCCTCAGCATCGACCCTAACCACACGCTCCCCACCTTGTAGGGTGTTTTTCCGTAATGGCATATCCACATTTTGCTGCCCTTTGCGCCAACTCCCTGAGAGTAATGCAAGATATCGCTTATCGATCCGGTTTTCGCGAATGAGTTCATGGAGTGCCCGCAAGGCGCTACGCCGTTTACTGATCAATAGACAACCTGAGGTGTCCCGATCCAACCGATGCACCAGCTCCAACTGCTTCTCATCGGGTCTCATTACCCGAAAGGCCTCAATAATGCCGCTACTCACACCACTGCCCCCATGTACCGCCATACCGGAAGGCTTGTTTAATACCAGTAATCTCTCATCCTCAAAGACCACTGCTTGCTCCAGGCTGGATCGCAGCTGCTCAGACAGACGTGGCGCAGGCGCTTGCTGGTCCATGCGGACAGGTGGAATCCTGATTGAATCCCCGGCTTTCAATTTGTAAACCGCTTTAATCCTGCCCTTATTAACCCTTACCTCCCCTTTTCTCAGAATTCGGTAGATATAGCTCTTGGGTACCCCTTTGAGTTGCCGCAACAGGAAATTATCGATCCGCTGACCAGCATACTCCGGGGCCACCTCAACAAATCTGACTGAGGGAGAATTCTTTTTTGATTCTGACATTTAGCGGCGATTTAATTCAGTTAAATGATTGATGTTAAGAGTGAAGATTGCTATATTCACCAACAGTTTTTCAGGTGCTGGCTAGCGAATTGTCGCAACCGCCGGCACCCGCGCGGTATGTGATCGATTGCAGCCCAGTCAAATTATCTCGGCGCAACCGGTTATCCAGCCAGGCGCACAGGTGCCCTTTGGACCTGGCTCTTATCTGAACCCTCCGCGCCAGAGCAATTATCGAGTTAGTCCACATACTCGGACTAAACTTCGGGAATAGATGCCGGGCCAAATTAACAAGGCCATGTCGCTCTCCCTTGCTTTGAGCGCCATTAATACAGTTCGATCAGTAGCCGATCCCAAACGGCGGACTTTAACAGTTTTTCAACCGTCCGAGCTAGTTTTCTAGCCTGGAATCAAACCCGGTTCCTAGGGTTTGTGTAGTGATGCTCTATGACTTCGAGCAGGTATTCTGTTTGCCTGCCTCAGTCTTAGTGGTTATCCCTGCGCGCCAGTTGGTGGCGACGCTGGATGGTTGTATGGATATAACAAAATGAAACGTATGTTGATCAACGCAACTCAACCTGAAGAGTTGCGCGTTGCTATCGTCGATGGCCAAAAACTATTCAACCTCGATATCGAGATCCCCGGCCGAGAACAGAAAAAGGCCAATATCTACAAAGGACGCATCACACGCGTCGAACCCAGCCTTGAGGCCGCCTTTGTCGACTATGGTGCAGAGCGCCATGGTTTCCTGCCACTCAAGGAGATCGGTAGAAACTATTTTACCGATAAGGCCCGAACCGCATCCGGCCGGGTAAATATTCAAGAAGCGATCAAAGAGGGGCAAGAGGTCATTGTTCAGGTTGAGAAGGAGGAACGCGGCAATAAAGGGGCTGCACTTACCACCTTCATCTCCCTGGCGGGCAGATATCTTGTACTGATGCCAAATAATCCCAGGGCGGGCGGTGTCTCACGAAGGATAGAGGGGCAAGACCGTACCGAACTGCGAGAAGCGATGAGCGAGTTGCAAATCCCAGACGATATGGGGTTGATCGTACGCACGGCCGGTGTTGGTAAAAACAGTGAAGAACTGCAGTGGGATTTGGACTACTTGCTCCAGCTCTGGCAGGCCATTGAACACTCGGCTGAAAAAACCTCACCCTTCCTCATCTATCAGGAAAGCAATGTCATCATTCGCTCGATTCGCGACTATTTGCGTGCAGATATCGGCGAGATCGTAATCGATGACCGGGATGTCTTCAGTCAGGCTGAGCGCTTCATCAATCAGGTGATGCCCCAATATGGGAAGACAATGCGCCACTATGATGACGAGGTTCCCCTCTTCAGCCGCTATCAAATCGAGAGTCAGATCGAATCAGCATTCCAACGCGAAGTCAGTCTGCCCTCGGGTGGTGCTATCGTCATCGATCACACAGAGGCCTTAACCTCTATCGATATCAACTCAGCCCGAGCAACCAAGGGTGCAGATATCGAAGAGACTGCCCTGAATACAAATCTGGAAGCAGCCGACGAAGTTGCGCGTCAGTTACGACTTCGCGACCTCGGTGGCCTGTTTGTCATCGATTTTATTGACATGACCCCCTCACGCAATCAACGTGAGGTGGAAAATCGACTTAAAGAGGCCCTCAAACAGGATCGGGCCAGAGTACAAATCGGTCGTATTTCCCGCTTTGGACTGCTGGAGATGTCGAGGCAACGCCTTCGTCCTTCTCTGGGAGAAGCCAGTGAGCAGGTCTGCCCACGATGCAAAGGGCATGGCACGATCCGCGGTGTTGAATCACTTTCCCTCTCGGTGTTACGCATCATCGAAGAGGAGGCAATGAAGGAGAATACAGGCCGTATCGTGGCACAACTTCCTGTCGATATGTCTACCTTTCTACTGAATGAAAAACGTCAGGCGATTCACGATATAGAAAGGCGACAAACCATTAGTGTGGTACTGGTGCCCAATATCTATCTGGATACGCCAAACTACAGCATTGAACGCGTACGCGTGGGTGATTTACCTTCAGAAGACGACACTGTATCAAGTTATAAGATGGTCTCTGAGGAGAGTGAAGAGGACACCCAGGAGTTTGGCAAGGCAAAGCAGTTAAAATCAGAAAAACCAGCAGTTAAAACTATTGCCCCGGCTAGTCCTGTCCCACAACGGGCGCAGCCAACAAAAACAGAAACTGAACACGAAAGTGGTTTTTTAAAGAAGATATTCAGCATCTTCTCCCCGAAGACGCCAGAACCGAAGGAGCCTGAGCCTGCTAAGGCAAAACCGGTCAGAAAAGCCAGAAAACAGCAGCAGACATCGAGTGGGGAACGATCGTCATCTACAGCCAAAGGGCGTAGAAACCAGCCATCAGGTGGTCGTGGTCGAAATAGTGCTCGACGAAATGATCGAACAGAGGGTCAGGGTCGCTCTCAAGAGGCTTCCACAAACAGAAGACGGGGCCCAAAACCGGCCACCAGTGAGAAAAAAGCTGTTGAGAAAACGTCTACAGATATAAAACCTCAAGAGATACCCGCTTCCCAGGCAGATAATGAGAGTAGTGGTGAGGTCACTAAGCCAAAGGGTTCCCGTCGTGGGCGGCGAGGTGGTCGCAGACGCCGTTCCAATACAGAACGGACCAATGAGCAAACCTCAGTAAACGGCGCATCTGATAATCAGAATACTCTGGCAAATAACGAAAAAACTGCCGATGAGAAGCGAGGTGAACAACGGCCGCCTAAGAAGGCACACCAAACGCCTAGAGCGCAATCAGACACACGCAGTGCTCCTGCGCCAAAACAGGATAGAGCACAAACACCTCAGCAGGATAGCGATAACACGACTGCTAATAAGCCTGAGCAGGTGGAATCAATCAAGCAGGTAAAGAGCAAGCCTGAAAGCAAGCCCAAGTCTACTCAGGTTGAAACCACACAGAAAGCGGTCAAGGTTGAACAAAAAACCGAGACAGTTAAGCCGGTGGAAAATAAAAATCCGGCACCACCTAAGCCAGCCAAGATACCCGTAAAGCCGGAGAAAAAGCCGGAATCCCCAAAATTGCAACAGATTGAGACCATTAAACCCGCTGCAAAACCCGCTGCAAAACCCGCTGCAAAACCCGCTGCAAAACCAGCTACAAAACCAACTGCCATAAAGCCCGCAGCAGAAAGCGATAGACCTGCTACGATCGAAAAGGCTCAGCGGAGTAAGCAATCTTCCCCTGAGAGCAAATCAGAAGCACCAAAGAGCGCTGAACCTGCTAAAAAAGCCGATGTAGCCGACGCAGGGAATAGCGACTGATTGGATTTCAATCGTGTTCTAATAAAAAACCGCCCATTTTGTTGGGCGGTTTTTTTTATCCTGATGAAATGATGACGTGCTTATTTTAAGAGCTCTTCCCATGATCGAGCGGGTAAGAACGGACACACACGACAGATTTATTCAACAACTCAATTGAGTATCCTGTATCTGTTTAAGCAAGCCTTGAGAAGCCTCTTCTACCAAATCGAATACCCTGTCAAAACCTGCAGCCCCCCCGTAGTATGGATCAGGTACTTCACGCACTTGTTGCTGAGGTGCAAAATCAAGGAACAGATGCAGGCGATCCTCCCGTCCTGATGGACAGAGCTCTAACAGATCATCGTAGTTGGAGCTGTCCATAGCAATTACGTACTCAAAGCGCTCAAAGTCATTTGAAGAGACGACTCTGGCACGCAAGTCGCTAAGATCAACATCCCGTTTGAGTGCCGTTTCCCGAGCGCGGCGATCAGGCTTGGAACCCACATGGTAGGCGATCGTACCCGCAGAGTCTGTCGAGATGAGATCAGTTAACCCTTCCCTTGCAACCATGGCGCGAAAGACACCTTGGGCAGTGGGTGATCTACAGATATTGCCCATGCACACAAATAACACTTTTATCTTTTGCATTCTATTTTCCTGAATTTCTATATAACGCCATATTTATTTGTTTTTGTTAAATATTTTACACCTTCTACTGCTATACAATTCTTTACTTGCGTCCTATTTGTTTCTATAATCACCATTGATTTTGTACACATCACTGTACACAACAACAGGACAATCCATGGCAAACAACCCCATCATCAGCAGTGAGAAAGACATCCAGGCCATTAGATGGGTAGGAAAAGATCAACGCATTCGGATTGACCATGGCCTATATCTGAATATCCGCCCATTTTCAAAGACCTTTCTCGTGCGCAAAATGATAAACGGAAAGGCGCAAGTAATCACCCTCGGGAAGTCTCCAACCCTCTCTCTTCGGGAAGCCCGGTTGAGGGCCGCCGAGTACCTGATTGCAAAAGATGTTTCCAACACCACGACACAAGAGCTTACTAGTAAATATTTTGAGGAAATTGTGGAACCGAAAAGCAAGGTTCCAAAGCAGGTCTTGGGTTATCTGAATCACATTGACGATGAAATCGGCAATAGAAAGGTTATCGATATCACAACCGTTATTTGCGTCTCATTTATACAGAAATACAGCCGAACGCGGGGGGAACGATCAGCTGACCGGCTGCGATCGTATTTGCTCCAGGTATTCGGCTACGGCGTTGAGTTGGGTTGGGTCAAAAATTCTCCGATGGCAGGAGTCACCAAAAGGATCACCGGCTATCACCCTATTGAAAGGAAGCGCATCATTACCCCTGATGAGATCAGGATGATCTGGAGCTGGCGAAACCCAGAATCCGGCTGGCAGAAAACTGAAGACAACGTGCGAGTATTGAAATTTCTGCTTTTGTCCGGCCTTCGCATTAGCGAGGCCCAGCAGGGCTATGTAGACGGTGACAAATTCCGCATTGACGACACAAAGGGAAAACATGCAAAACACGAGAAACGACCACACTGGGTATTTCTAACAGACTCTGTGCGGGAACTGCTACCGCTACCCGAATGCACGGCGACCAACATCCAAGCATGGCTCAAACGACGTCTGATAAGCAAGGGCTATAACGACAACCGCTTTACACCTCATGACTGCCGTAGAACGTTTGCCACATTGGCAAATAGTAACGGCATAGATCCCTTCATTGTCGAACGAGCATTGAACCACCGCATGCAAGGGGTCATGTCAATATACAACCATGCAGAATACGAAGCCGAGCGCATCGAGTGCGCCAAGACTGTAGAGGCAGCAATTTTAAGTATTCTCAAATGAATCAACTGTAAACGGAAAATTATTAGCCGAGAATGAGGAAAGCCTCTCAAGTTGACAGTAGTTCATTGAGATTATAAAGCGAACAATGCATAACATACGTAACCGCTCAGTAAAAACATAGGACGGTTACAATGACAATTGAAAAGCTATCTTATTCAATCCCCGACGCAGCAACAGCAACATCATACTCTCGCAGTTTTCTTTACCGCCTTATCAAAGAGGGCCGACTATCGACATATAAGCGCGGCGGCCGTATCTTTATCCTTGCAGAAAACCTAAAAAATATGATTGAGGAAGATGCGAAAAATGGAGCCGCATCATGAGCGTTGCCAAGCGAATCAAGCAGCTGGGCCAAGATACAAAGTTAAGAAGGAAGCAGGCCGCGCTAAAGAAGGCAAAAGAAGAAGCCGCACTAAACGCTCCCTTTATGGTAGCAGCAGGAAATGTCTCCACCAAAGGCGACCAAGCATCCATGCAAGATCCCTTTTACACACTCTCCAAGAGCAACCACAGCAAAGACCCTGTTTACTACTGCGCCAGGGGGGACGATCAAATCACCGTCTACCCCTCGGCCAAGGGCATGCCAACGATCTGGGATAAGGACATTATCCTCTTTATTACTGGGCACATTTTAGCCGCGAAAAATAAAGATGAACTCTATTCCTCGACCATCAAGACAACGCCCTATGAAATACTTAAAGTATGCCGCAGAGGAACCAGTGGAAAATCCTACGCTGCGCTAGATGACGCGCTCGACCGACTGTCCGGGGCATTTGTGAAAACTAATATTATGGCCGGCGGTGAATATTTCGCCGAGCGCTTCCAGCTTATAACAACAAGCGAGCGAGGAAAGCTGAAAAAAGGGAAGAAGGATCGCCGACTAGCGACCCTGAAAATCACTCTATGTGACTGGCTTTACAATTCTATTCTGGTGAATGACGTTCTCACGTACAGCCCCGAATATTTCAACCTGAAATCGCCAATAGATCGAAGACTCTACGAGATCGCCCGCAAGCACTGCGGGAAGAACAAGCCATCATGGCCAATCAGCATGCACAAGCTGCTGAGGCGCACGGGATTGAAGAATTCCAATTTAGTGCAGGATGATGACGACCTGAAAGACAGTAGGCAGGTGAAGGCCCTCAAAGCATCTAAGGAGGTAGGCCCTGAGAATCTGGCGAAATTCAGGGAGGCCCTGAAGGCGCTACGATCTAAGATCAAAACGGGAAAGGTCGGCTCAATACCAGACTATCGCATAGAGTACCATCAGGACAAAGATATGGTGATTTTCCACAACAACAGCTATCAGCCAAAATCCGCACGATATCGTGGTATCAGACACGATTCCCACTCTTTCCAAAGCACCAAGGAAAAACACACTGACATCTTAC
>JAIVEQ010000093.1 GCA_023838465.1 Candidatus Thiodiazotropha sp. | reverse complement strand
CGTCCGGGGCACTAATAGGTTGTCAAAGATCGAGTGTCTTTTAGGCCTGGGACGCCTAAAAGACATCACGAGATCGAAGACTCACTTGAAAGCAGGTCTATCGTTTGGCTCTTCGCATTGAGTGCCAGCATGTTATGCTGGTTAATTAGATGGCTCGCTTATTCAGAGATACCCTATTTTTTCCAATCTATTTTTGTCCGTATGATGGAATATTGCTTCATTGACAGGTATCCATAGCTGCGTATCTTCCTCATAGCTGAATGAGTGATCATCATGGATTGTTACATCCAGTAGGTACTTTTTTGTTTTATAGGTTTCATCCAGGTATTGATTGGACAATATCCCGTAAGTTTCTGAACCGACATCAGCAGATAGATGAAAGTGCTTACTATCTACCTCGGCATTGCCTCCAGCATTGATCAGCACACCACGTGGAACCATGAAGCAGCGCATGACCTGCTTTCTATCTTTATCCCATAACCAGTAGCCAAGTTCCTCATGATATGGATCACTCTCATTCAGGCGCCAAACTGTCGTTGAATAACGGAGGCCATAAAGCACCTGTGGACCATTGTTCACAGGACCAAGTGGTTCAAAAACCACCTTTTCACGATATTTTGTTTCAGTCTCCTTGCTGTGAATTCTTGCTATGTCGATACCTTTCTCACCCTCCCATATCCCGGCCAGAGGTGCTAGTGGGCCGAGATTCGCAATAATGTCACTATTCATGTCTGTTCCTTAAAAAATCATATATAGAGAGTCACACAACAAGATTACTGCCTATGCAAGTTGGTGGTGCTCATCTGACAACTACTCTGTTGATAGCGAAGAACGATATCATGCTGATATCAGTGTAAGCACTGATTTCTATCAATAATCTATTTTTCTAATTAATGTGATTACTGTGGTCACACAGATAGACAATCTGTAATACGACAGCCAAATGGGTGTCTGAATATTTTCTTAGTTAAGCGAGTCTAGTCTAGGTGATACTTATGTATCTCCTGCTGTAAGGTACTTCCCTTAGTTCCTGATACATGCGATCTGAAAGCATACTCTTTATTTATCTAATCATCATTCCAATCCCGCACCAGAAACGAAAAGAGTGCTGTTCTCCTATCATTATCCCTGAGCACAATAAGTGCTGGCATATTTACTCGTGCTATTATAATGGATGCTTCATTGTATTTAGATAATTGATTCCGATATCAACGGAAGAATCAAATCTAAGGAATACTACAAGGGTCTGGAAAACACGCTAACTAGCTGCCTGGTCCAATCTTCTGTAACTGCTGTTTCATTTCCAATGCCCGTGCTTTATACCCAGGCGCCAATGAATGGTTGGGATTCAACTCTATAATCTTATTCCAATACCCAATAGCCTCATCCAGTTCCTGCTTGCGAAACAATTGCATTGCCTGCCGATGGTAACTGTCGGTCAGTTTATCTCTTGTTATCAGTTGTGCATCTTTGGCAGCTGTATTGTCAGGATCGTAAGTCAGCACCTGTGCATAGGTCTGGTAAGCCTCTTCCAATTTACCTGCATTCTGTTGGTCCTGTGCGTTTTGGAAGAGCTTTTGTGCCTCAATCTTATCCTCAGCCAGAATCAGTTTGTTAATCGCCGCTTCGTCGGAGGAGTCGAGTATGATCAGTTTTTCCAGTGTTATACGGGCATCATTCAGATTACCCTGATTAATCTGTTGATCAGCATACTCGTTATAATAACTGGCCAACAGTGACTGGATTTCCTTGGATTGAGGATGATTGCTGCTTTCACTTTCCAACTGATAGATTGCAGCGTCCAGGTCGCCATCACTACGCAGTCCTTTAGCTGAGCTGATGATCTCTTGTGCAGTTGCTGGTGGAGGTTCTGTGGGCTCTACTGCCACCTCTTGTATCTCTTTAGGTTGAGCATCAGTCGTTTCGGTTGGGGCCATTTCGTTGGGCTGTTCGATAATTTCAGGCTTCAAGGTTGCCATCTCTGGTGTCTCTGTCTCTGCCATGGTTTGAGTTTCAACCTGCACCGGATCAGAGACAAGCTCAGGTTTGGGCTGTGATTTCTTTGGCTTTGGCTTGGGCTTTTTTCTATCCGGCATAACACCAGGCACTCTGATGCGCTGTCCTGGTGCAAGTTTGCTGGGATTATCCAGTTTGTTGTACCGGGCCAGGATGACAAACTTCAATGGGTCATTGAGAAACTTTTTTGAGATGATCGAGAGGGAGTCTCCCGGTTCTACGTCATAGAAAAAACTCTTTAACCCGAGGTACTCAATCGGATCGGCTTCCATCTGTTGGAGAAGGTTGGTGGCAATCTGCAGGGTGGGTTTTTCCTGTAAAGCCCAAGTGAGCTGGTTGTGTGCATTTTCATAATCCCCATGCTCCAACTGTTGCAGTGCTTTGCGTACCCGTTGCGAGGGAGTCAGCGAGTCAGTCGGTTGCGGGATTGTCTGCACCTCTTCCTGAGGTTCGGGTTCGACCGGTTCCGGCTGCTTGCGTGGGCCCAAGGCTTCACAGCCGATAATACTAAGGGTAAAGAGGGTGATGATGAGGATTCTTGCGAAATCTTGAGTGTTCCTTTTTACATCTTTCACAGCATTTTTACTCATTTTGAATAGGTTAGATCACAGCTGAAATAATCAATTTGCTCAATATAGCAGATCATGTTTCACCGGGCGTAGCAAAGCCGACTGATTGGGCCTGTACTAGAACCAGTGTGACATTATCCCGGGCACCCCGATCCATGGTCAGATTGATCAGTTTTTGTATCGCTTCCTGGAAACTGTACAGACTCAATATTTCAGCGATTTCAGCATCCCTGACCTCTTTGTTCAAACCGTCACTGCAGAGCAGGAACAGGTCACCATCACAGGGCTCGAAGATCTCTGCTTCCAGCTCTAGCTCTTCGGCGGCGCCGACAGCACGGGTAATGTAGTTAGCAATGGGGGATTGTTCTACCTGATCGGAGGTGACTATGCCCTGCTCGATCAGTTCTTCGACCTGACTATGGTCACGGTTGAGTTGCTTCAGTATCCCGCGGCGGTAGAGATAGATTCTGCTGTCTCCTGCCCATTGGTAGATGCAGTAGCCTTGATAGGCGAGCAGTGTCACCACGGTGGAACCGATGATTTCGCCACCCCGTTTTTCAGATTCCAACTGGAGTTGGTGGTTGACCTGCTGCAGGCGTTGCTCGACATCGCTGGCCAGTGAACCAAGCGAGTCGCCCGGATTGGTCGATTTGAGTTCGCTGACGATCATGCCTGACGCAAGATCGCCAGCAGCATGACCTCCCATGCCATCTGCAACTACCCAGATTCCCAGGTCGGCCCGGTCGAGGCAAGCATCTTCATTGATCGAACGTACTTTGCCTTTATCGGTCAGGTGGGCAGAAACCCAATAGAAATTGTTCAGACTCATTGCGACTGGGGGGCTTCAGAAGGCGTCAGTCCCATGGTATAGGCGCCGGTCTCGATCTCATCCCAGCCGTGTTGTTCCCAGGCGCCGTCAATCAGTGCACTGGCGCCCTTGATCTGGGGAAGTCCCTGGCAGATTAACAGAGAGGGGGAAATGCGCTCTGAACCCTGGGTCCACCACAGGCTGTAGGCGAACAGCAGCTTCTTCATCAGGTGCGGAAGAAACAGGGGATAGATGGTACGCAGCGAGGATTGGTCATCCAGATGGGTATGCCAGGCATTATTCAATGGGGTAGAGGCAATTTCTGTCTGTATGGGCAACTCCTCTCGCTCTGGGTTCGGCACTCCCACCGAACGGAGTTGTTGTTCGAGTGACTCCATCTGGAAACCGTCTTCAAGGCAAGAGAGCGCGAGGCTCTCCATCCGAGCAAACCAGGCTTCAGACTCCTCCATGAACAGAAACAGGTTGGATTTGGGGTCGAGTTTTGCCGCCAAGGTGAAGGGATAGTAGCGTCCTACCCGATCCACACTCGGCATCAGAACCCCAGCCCAGCCGTGCTCGCCACAGATACCAGGGGTCAGGGCAAAGCGCCACAGGGGGCTGGTGAGATAGTTCTCCAACCAGAAATCCCCGAGTTGTTCGCGGCTGTTGGTGATCGCCTCCTGCATCCAGGTTTCCCATGGAGCGATGAAGCCACGTGGCAGACGCCGTGTGACGAAATCGCCCAGGGATGGGATCTTGCCGTAGAAGCCTGGGAAGTCTTCAATTTGTGTTGTATTTAGAGTCTGTTCGGACACCGGAAATCTGCCAATTCTCGAAGTTGGAAGGGATTGAGCGCGCCACTGGCGCGCAACATAAAACGGGATTTACGCCCACCGACATTGAACTCCACACTGATCGTTTCAGGAGAGTCGGTGGCAGTGGTTTTTGCCTGGTCGATGATACGGAACCAGCCCCAGGGTCCGTCCTCTGTCATGCCAGAGGGTTTATCTCCTGCAGGGGGTGCAAGCAGGATCTTGGTATCGCTGATACCGGAATCATCCGGCCAGGTCAGTCTGTTCCAGCGGGAGGGTCCGTGATTATATCTGACCCGTTGCTGATTGAGCAGCAGAGTGATCTGGGTGATGGTCGTGTCCATACTTACGGGCTTGACCTCAAAATTGATCTTTGGCTCCTGACCGCTGCTACTGAAGAAGGCATCACGAATCACAGCGGCCCGCTGAAATTGTCTCAGGGTGCCGGTCGGAATTCCCAGTGCTCGGTTACCTGCGGCATTCCATCGCCAGCTCCGGCGGGAAGTATCGACAAAATCGAGGAGATAGGTATTGAAGAAGTTATCCATCATCCCGCCCGGCCCGAAAAAGCGTCCGAAATCACTGATGGTCACCTCTCTGCTACTGCCGCGATCGAGGGGGTAACGACCTGCCAGACTGCGCTGACAGAAAGGGAGTAACTGGGTATTCCAGACCGAGTTCAGATGGGACCTGACCCCGGAAACTGTCAAATTGGAACTACCGTCCGCCAATGAAGCGAGCATATCCGCCAGGGGACCCGGTTGACGCTTAGCCTCCAGTTTGAGACGGCTGATGACATTACCGCCGGCGGAGGGGTCTCTGGCGACATTGAAGGCCTGGTTGGACTGATTACCAGCAGATGCAATGGAACTCATATGGGCATACAGCTCATTCAGCATCTCCAGGGTTCTTTCAAGGGGCGCCTGCTCGCCCTCCTGGGCTTGGATCATCCGATTCAGGTCGGCAAAGTGTTGATCGACCGGGGTCGTCAGCAGAGAGTCTTCTGCATTGTCACTCGATTCATCCGGTGCGACTTGCAGGATCGAGGCGAGTCGGCGAGTGATCCCCGAGCTGTTCTTTTCCACCAGTTCGGCTGCCTTCTTCGCGCCACCTGGTAAGCGGGATAAGGTGGTCTGCTCCTGAACCAGAGTGAGGTAGCGGCGTAACGGCGAGCTTGGGCCTGAGAGGATGTTGAGGATCTCCACAGCTTGACGCATGTTGCTGAATGGCTTAACCCTGATATCGGCCAGGAGCTGCTCCCAGATACGGATGTACTCCTCGTAGTAGAGCGCCTTGACCCGTCCGCTGAGTCGTACAAGATCGGTTTTACCAATAATTTTTTCCAGATCGGGACCGAGGATCCACTTCTCTTCTAATAGCTGGTTGGCGATCGCCAGATGATCCTTTAGAAACAGTTTTTGGTAACCCTCGTAGGTGAACAGGGCAGGGATCTCCTTGTCCAGGGATTCCCCAGAGCGACGACTAAACACCAGTTCTGCATCCGATCCGACGACCTGGGTGAGCCGCACCGGCGGGATCGAGCTACCTTGGGAGGTGCGCTTCATTCGGTTGTAGACCCGGTCCGCCAAAGGCACACGCAACAGATCACTACGAATTCTACTGACCAGGGCCTGATCCAGTGGCAGGGTCGGTGTCATCGGCATCCTTTCCAGCAATGCATCGAGATGGCTGGTCAGCGCCTGTCGTGCCTGGGCGTTCTCAGCACCGGGCAGATTCAACTGCCACTGTAGCTGCAGCCAGGCTTTGACGGTTTCAGCATCAAAATGCTCGCTGTCGTCGAACATTAGATAAACCTTGAGAGCCTCATAGAGGTAGTCGGGGTTATTCCCCGCCTGCGTCAGCTGATCCTCCAGGCTGAGTATGATGCGTGGCAGGAACAGGTTTTTCAGGCTGTTGTGGTAGGCACTGACTGCCTCGCTGCCAAGTTTGTCACCCTGATAGAGCCCCAGACCCATCAGCCAGGGTATATCAGCCTCCTGATCAGCGTACCCTCCCGGGATCTGTCGAACGGAATCAAGAGCGGGGACTACATTGGTGAGGGTCAGATCATCCGGTGCTACGGCATTCACTTTTTGGTCTGCAGCATTGGCCTGTAGGGCAACCTGATCCACATAGCTTTGGAACTGGTGAACCAGGCGATGCCAGCCAGTACGGCAAGAGAGATGGCCCCTACATAGGTCATGCGCTGCAATCAGGCGCGCTGCTTCTCCACCCGGGTGTTGACACCAGCCAGGTGTGATTCAGGAAAGATCAGATCCTTGAACAGACGATTGATGAAAAAGCTGCGTCCGGTACCGGAGAATGCCGGTGCAATCTGGCGGTTGAGGCCAAACTCCTGAGCCATCGACCCAAGCAGCCGATCGATAGGTGTGCCTTCCTGGGTGCCACTGGTGAAATAGATACCACGGACCATGGGGGTCTCTTGAAAAACGTTGGCATTGAATGCTTCGTGTAGAAAATTTTCAGCAGCCTCACGCAAGGCACTGAATTGCTGTGGAAAGGAGTAGATCAGGACTCGACGCTTGGCATCACGCTCCTGTTCCAGGCGATCCAGTAGACGCACATCGATGCGCTTCTCCAGATCCCTGAATTCATCTTGGAAGTGGCTGATACCCGTATCCTTATCGGCCTTATCAGTGAGGGGGAAGGTCATGCCCCAGACCTGGCCACGCTCCTCACGGCCCATGTTCTCGAAAAACTCGTTGAAACCAGCCAGCAGGTCACACTTGGTGAACAGGACATAGATCGGGAAGCGAATGCCGAAGTGATCGATCAGCTCTTTGACCCGCATGCGGATCGCCTTGGCATGATTGAGGCGTTCCAACTCAGTCTGCTGCAATATATCCTCGACACTGATCGCCACCAGTGCACCGTTGATGGGTCTGCGCTTACGATGTTTCTTCAATAGATCAAGAAATCCCATCCAGGCAGCGCGGTCGACCTCTTCGTAACTGTCCTGAGTGGTGTAACGACCTGCTGTATCCAGAAGGACCGCATCGTCTGTGAACCACCAGTCACAGTTGCGTGTGCCGCCTATGCCCTGTACAGCATCGTTACCCAGCTTGTCTGCCAAGGGAAAGTGCAGACCCGAGTTGAGCAGTGCTGTGGTTTTGCCACTGCCTGGCGGTCCGATGAACATATACCAGGGAAGCTGATAGAGGTATTGGCGATTGTGTTTGCCACCGACCTTTGATTCTTTGAGTATTCTGATTGCATCATCGAGACGCTGGCTGAGGATCTGTACTTCCTCATCGGATTCATGGGATCGGTTATCGCCTGGCAGCACCTTTTGACCGACCACACTCTCAAGCATCTGCTGGTTTTTCTTACGTGACGCCAGATAGCGGCGCAACTGAATCGCCCCCCACAGGAGTATCACCACAGCAATGGTGATCAGTCTTGCTAGCACGGATCCCAGCGGCTCAAAACCAGCGATGGCAATTAAAGGACCGACCAGCCAGATGATCACTGAGATTGCAATCAATCCCAGCACAGCAATTAACCAGCGGTTTTTAATGATTCTCAGGATTGCCTGCATGTTGCTAGATAATACCTATGGTTTTATCAGGGTGATCTCCACACGACGATTGCGTGCTCGACCCTCCTTGGTGTCATTGGATGTCAGTGGTTCCGCTGAACCTCGTCCTTCGCTCTGCACCCGTCCTGGTAGGGCGAGATCAAGTGCCATTATCTTCGCCACCGATTCAGCACGTGCCCGGGAGAGGTGCCAGTTGGAGGGATAACGCAGGCTGCGGATGGGTACGTTGTCGGTATGTCCTGCCACCAGAATCTCGCCATCGAGTTTATCCATTGCCGCTGCGATACGATTTAACAGGGGTAGAAACTGATCACTCACATCCACACTGCCCGAAGCGAACAGACCGTCACCGGCAATACTCACGCTACCTTCGGCATAGTCCTCTTCTACGCTGACCTTGCCTTGGGAAATTTCGTTCGCTAGCAAGATACGCAGGGTAAGTTCCGGTTCAGGTGCTGGCGGTGGTTTACGCTCCACCACAGTCTGTACATTACGTGCAATATTGTGCAGTCCTGCATGGACTGGATCCGATTTCACATTCAGGCTGAGATTGAAGCCAAAGAACATCAACAGCAGTAACACCCCGGAGACAGCCAGTACCACCCATAGAGGGACATATTGAACCAGTGCATTCTGTTTGAGATAGACCCCTTTCCAATTACTTGAGAGATCATGGTCATACTCATCATGATGATTGCGGATGGTGCGGTAGAGGTTGTCGCGTATCGTCTGTAGTTGAGCATACCCATCTGGTAGTGGACGAAAACGCCCTTCGAAACCGAACGAGAGGCAGATATACATCAGCTCGAGCAGCTCGATGTTTTTAGCGGGATTCTGTAATAGTTTCTGCAATAGCTGGAAAAACTTCTCACCACCCCAGGCCTCGTTATGCAGACTCACGAGCAGACTTTGATCACGCCAGAAGCTCTGGTTACCCCAAGGAGTTGAGAGGACCATTTCATCGATAGCGGTGCATAAAACATAACGTGCCCAGAAGGTCGTCTCCTTATCCACCCCAAGGTCCTGTGCCTTGCGCTCGAAAGTCCTGAACTTTTCAATAATGCTGTTTTTGAGCGTTGCAGGGTCGGAATGTGAGGGGGTGTCACGCAGGCGACCCAATAGCGAGAGCAGCGAGGAGGCCGCTATCTCCAGTTTATTGGCGCCCTGACGTGTCGGTAGGGTTGGTGCACCCGTCGTTCTGAGTGGTGGTGCATTCGGTGTTTGTGTTGCAGGCTGTGGAGTCTGAGCAGGACGTTTTCCACCCGGTCTTGGGCGAATCACTGTACGGTCTCCCGTCTCGTTGGGCTTCATGCCAAATGGGTCGTCATGATCCATCGTTAACTACCTTTTTATTGCCCACAGTTCGAGTTCCAGACCCGGGAATTCACCTCCTATATGTATGGCACATCCTCCTGAGGTTTCAAGCAGATTCCAGTACTCGTTGTTCTTGTCCAGCTCGAAGTAGCTGAAGCCTGCGTTATAGGGTATTTGTCTGGGTGCGACGGATAGGATACGTAGGCCAACGCCGGGCAGTTGAAGATTGACCAGGTCGCGGATCTTCTCCACCGGCCCGATCTTTGTCTGACTGGGGAAGCGCCGTTGCAAGGCATCTGCAGATAAGTTGGCATTCACCGCCAATACAAATACCGCATCGCTCAACAGTTTGCGATCCGGAACAACGGCAACCCGGATACCGTACTTTCGCTCTTCGAGGGGGATAGCCACTGCCTTTTGTTCCAACACCATGCTCAGTGAGCGGCGCAGTTCGCGCATCAGCGGTGTGAAGGTCTCCTGCAGTGTCTGGTGTTGGTAGATGGCGAATGCCGGTGGCCGTTTGTTGCTGCTGGTGAAGGTGGCCAACTCACCTGCCAATTGCAGGGACGCTTCATAGAAAGCGATGGGGTGTAACAGTATGGTACTGCTGAAGTGAGTGTAGAGGGGTTCATAACGGTTCACCACCTGCAACATCATAAAGTCCGCAACCTCTGCGATACCCTTGCCACCGTCTACAATACGTGAGGCGATAGCATCGGCACGATGATGTAACAACCCCTCGATCTCTTTTACATAGCCGGAAAGCCGAGTTGATACTTCGCAGTCGAGACAGGGTGGGATGAACTCTTCATCCAACAATAGCATGTCGTCTGAACGGCGTTCGATAATCTTGGCAACCGCCAGGTGGGCGAACTCTTCAAGCTCTGACGAACCAATCATCAGTCTGATCGTAGGCTTTGCCACCTGTAGAGTGGAGTTATTGGAAGAGCCAGCGATACCATCTTTGGTTTCGATCTCATCGACAACGTAACGCTCCAATCCCTCTTCCTGATCGTCAAATCGCACATTGGCGATGCCGGGGCGTGACAGGGGCAGGGCGAGATAGACAATGGCCCCTTTGTTATCTGCAGAGATATCCAGTGGTGGCGGTGGGTTGTCGTTCCCAGGGATATCGAAGGTAGTGCCGTCGGGTAGCACACCGTGGCAGGATTCCACCGCTAATCTGCCGAGGGCCAGAGCCTGTCTGTCGATCTTCAGATGGGTGAAGCCCCAACTGAAGGGTGTCAGGTCGGCACAACGTGCCTGGACCATATGTTCCAGGAAACGCTCCTGCTGCTGAAAATGGTGCGGTCTGAGGAACATACCCTCCGACCAGACAATCCTAGACATCCAAGACATTTTTTGGGTCTATCCGGGTTTCGCAAAGAAATTAAGGTATTGATCGGCCACAGATTCTTCTCTATTTTTGATGTTGAAAAGGCATCAAA
>JAIVEQ010000092.1 GCA_023838465.1 Candidatus Thiodiazotropha sp. | reverse complement strand
CTAATGCTTCTATCTCTTTCTTGTTCATCTTGCTTATCTCCCTTTAGGGGTTAATGATAAGCAGATACACAATCTAATTTACAGTCTCGTATAAAGTCCCGATATGTGAAAAGACCCAAATGCCCTCGTAAGCGATGCCTACATCACTTCGATAAGATAAGCGCCCAACCTCATATCAGCAACGAGGATATGCTCGGTTAGCCAATGCTCCAGAAACTCGATATCTTTATTTGCGATCCGTTTGTCCGCCTGCAGGAACTGCTGTTGCAGCGCCTTGGCGCTTTCGATTAAGTCCTGGTGCTCCGTCTTGTGTGCTGCTAATTCTTCATAAGCATACTTCAGCATTAACCGCTCTTCATGCTTGAAGTGCCAAACGGTACAACTTATCAGCTCTTCCAATACCGCCTCTTGATAGTCCGCTGATTCCCCATCCGCTACAGCATGATTGAGAATATTAAATAGATCCACTAATCTGCGATGATCTTCATCGATCTCATCGACCTCGACACTTAGTGTATTGCTCCAAACCAGATCTTTCACAATGACTTCTCCGCATGAGGTGACCTTACGCAAGTATCTCTCCAAGTTGTCTCATTGAGAGTTACACCTTTTGTTTCTTTATCAGAATAAGCATATCGAGAATCCTATTTCACATTTTTGTACAGCCCTTTCTTTACTTAACAAAATAATGCCAAATCTGCCTTACCTTATGTCAATTGCTGTTAGTTTTGGGTATTACGCAGAGAGAACTTAATCAGACACCCACCCAAAATAATTCGAAATTTGAATGGGTGTCCGGTTAGCAGGTTAGCAGTATTCCCGGTTAGCATTCCTGAGATCACGCCTTTCAAAGCCCGAAGTAAACCTCATCCCCAAAAAAGGGGTGGCGCTTCATAGCATCCCGCAGTAGCCGAGTCTGTCCATGCAATAGGTGGTCACTCGCCCCCTGAGAGCGTCTCCCAGGGCGCAAAGCGTCCAGCCTAGCTACGATTGAGTTCTAGTGTAGTGTCCTATACTAAAACTCAAACCGAAGACCCAGGTCGATCGTCGTGTTGTCAATCCCATCCCGTCCTGTTACGGACTCGTAGTTGAGGAAGAATGACTTGCCGCGCGGCAGCATGGCCGCCAGACCAAATCCATAGTTGAAGTAGTCTTCATCTGCTCTATCCGTCACCACCGAGAACGACGCCGTCGGATCCTCCGCGAACGCAGCGGTGATCAGCCGCTCATCGTCTTCGAACTCGTGCTCCCACTCCAGATAAACACTGGGCGTCAACACACCCCATGACATGCTGTACGCATTGGAAAGACGAGCGCCCAGCGCGGTCGTAAGCGACTCCACCGTCTGATCCTCGAACAGCAAGGCCAGGCCACCACCGCCCGATTCCTGATAGCCATCGATGTCGACCTCGATATATTCGAGGCGTCCGTAGGCATCCAACAACAGGGAGCCTCGGCTGAAGTTCGTACCACCACTTAGGCTAAGCGCGATCTCGTCGCCGTCGGTATCACCCTCGGTCCGAGTGGACAACATCAACAGGTTTCTTACGGCCTCGAAGTCATGCTGACCGACCGTCGCGATCCAGTCGACATACGTACGCTCCGACGGATTGAAGTTGCCGTAGAAAGAGACGGTCCTTGCTTCGTTGTCGAGCTCGCCACCGGAATTGTCGAAATCCGAGTCGGTAGAGGCAAAGCCCAAGGCACCGCCCAAGATCAGTCGATCGTTCAACCGATAATCGACTCCGATGGTGATCCCCTGGGTATCGAAATCGAACCCTGACTCGTTCGCCGTGGCGTCTTTGTCACCAAAATTGATTCGACCGTTTACGAACACGCCAAAACGTCCAGTCTCATCTGCGCTTGCGCCACCGCCTCGCCGCTCGTTGATCACAGCATCGGTGAGAGTGCCCATCGGTATCGACTGACCCCTGACACCAAGCGAGAGGTCGCTCATCGCAAGTCCAGTCGTACCGTTACGCAGAGCGGCTAAGCGCATCCGAATGTTTGTGATCTGCGTTGTAGCGATCTCAACGGAACCGCTCCCTTGCGCGGCCAGGTCGTTGGGTGCAATCTCGCTAAACGCTAGCGCCTGCAGGTCCGCGGATAATGAAGCGATGGTATTGCATTGCGCCTGAAGCTCTCCACTCTGCGTCGTTGAACAGAGTGCATCCAGGCCATCGGCTACCGACTGCTGGTTTTTGGTGAGACTTAGGAGATCGCCGAAGTTAGTGCCCCCGACGCTCACTGTTACAGTGGCGGTATCCGTAGCCCCTATGGCGTCGATGATTGTGTAAGTGAACGAATCCGTACCCTCGAATACAGTGTTGGGTATATATGTGATCGTACCGTTACCATTGTTTACGGCCGTACCATTGGTCGGACTTCCGACGGAACTGACGCTTATCCCCGATCCTGTATCGTTAGCGAGCACGTCGATGCTCACAGCATGATCAATATCTGTGGTGGCAGTATCATCTGCTGCATTGGTTACGGGCGCTGCTGCGGTGACGGTGACGGTGACGGTGGCCGTATCCGGTACGGACAACAGATCCGTAATCGTGTAGGTGAAACTGTCAACACCGGCGAAGTCGGTGTTCGGCGTGTACGTCAACGTTTCATCACCATTGTCAACTACCGTTCCATTGGAAGCAATCCCCAACGAGCTGACGCCTATACCGGTCCCAGTGTCGTTGGCCAAGACGTTTATCGTCACCGGTATGTTTGCAGAAGTGCTCGCGGCATCATCGACCGCGTTCAAGGCTGTTGTGTCGTTATCCTGGATCGTAATAATTGTATTTGCAACGTTATTGATCACGAGTCCCCCGCAATCGGCTGTGGAGATCGTCGCGTCATTGATCGTGATGTTGATAGTCTCATCAAGTTCCTGAATGGCATCGTCGAGTATGTTAATGCCTCCTGGATCTTCCGCGAATTGCGCATTCGCGAGTAAATCGACTTGAAAATCAAGCGTTTCACCGCCTAAGTCGTAGTCGGCATTAAAAGTCGCGGTACCGCCAAGGCTGATGAAACCGGCGACTGTGCAGGCATCCGGCGAGTCACTAGCTTCCCGAGTAAGGCGTACAGCGCCGGGGATAATGCCGTCCCCTTCATTGACTGTTTCGCTTGCCGGAGTAATGTCGAGAATAAGTGCGTGTGCGGCAAACGGGATTAGCAACAATAGACTCGTTGCGAAAGCAAACAGTCGGTAAGACCAATTTCGTCGCAAGCAAGTTTTGGTTTGCTCAACGGCAATTATATTCTTTTTGCGGTCGATACACAGAACGATATCGGCTGATGGATGCGGCATGTACTGCTCTCGCTTATTCATTACTCTCCTCCCTCGGCTCAAGATTTCGAAGGATCGAGCTCTCAGCGCTGCGCTTGATTACACTGCTCGCGCTACCGCCCTCATGATGCAATAAGGTTCGGAACGGAAAAGAACTCGCCCGCCTCGTGACCACCGTGGCGAATTGGTGCGTACTGCAGGACTGATCGACTCCAAACGCAGCAGCGGCATCGAGTAATAGGCAGAATAAACGCCCTTTTTGTCCAAGTCTAGCGGTAGTTTGCCGTCAACTGCCCGCCTCTTCGTCATCAGATAAACGGTCTTAGCCGGACACCCACCCAGAAGTGCCACCTAAAATCACTAACAATTTGAATAAGTTCGAAAAAAAGTTAAAAGGTAGGATAAAAAGGGGTCAAGTCTGTACTTAGTAATATTTACGAACAGGGATACCCAACATATGAAGTGTATAGATTAAAATGGTGTGGCAAGGCCGTGCCCTACAATTGTCGGCAAAGAAATAAAGACGTATATGGACGCCGATTAAAAGGGTCAGACCCCTATCCATTGAGAATTATCCAATAGTCAGGATATGAAGCCTAGCCCAATAGCACTTACCTGGCCTGAACCTCCGGGCCTGTGAGCTGCTTGCGATAGTCACTCAGCAGCGTCTCTGCCTGGCGAACCTCCTCGCCAGTCATCACCGACGCAGCAGTCTGTTGGAAGCGCTCGCCATATTTGTCGCCGTTCTCCTTGCTCAAACCAAACCAGACATAGGCCATACTGTAATCCCGCTTGGTGCCAAGACCGTAGAGATACATGCTGCCGAGCTTTCCATAGGCCCGTTTGTCACCGGCCAGCGCTGCCGCCTGATATTCGGCAAAGGCGGTATCTCGGTTGCCTTCGCGATTGGCAGCCTCACCCGCTTCAAATCCAGCCATGACGGAAGAGACTGGCATTAATAATGCAATTAGGAGGAGTATTGATCTGAATATCATGACGCTTATCCTGATAACACCGAAATGGAAGTTACAGATTTCCAGCTTTTTGCCACCAGTCGATAAAGAGACTTCCCTGTTATCGATAGGCGGACCTTGGCTGGTTAAACGGCCGCCAGCATAGCTCAACATTGGGGCCAGAGTAAAATTACTCGGACCCCCCTATCTAGGGATCTTAAAGGACAGCATCGCTGCTACCGAGAGACATTCAACTGATGGTTGTGGTTCTCAACATGACTCCATACATAACCTCAATTGCACCAAGCCATGACGAATCCTTGTCTTGACGGTTCCCAGCGGTGTATTCGTCTGTATTGCCAACTCATTGTGAGACAGACCCTTGAAATAGGCCAGAGCTATCATATGCCGCTGTTTGTCTTTCAGAAGATCCAGACATCGTTTGAGTTGCTCCCCCTCATCACTCTGAATCAGATTCTCCAAGGGTAAGGGATCATTGTCTGCTGTATCTGAAAATACATAACCATCGGCTTCCATCAACTCCCGGCGGTGCTTACGCAGATGATCCAACGCCTGATTGCGGGCTATGGCCATCATCCAGGTCAATGGCGCCGCCCTATAGGGCCGATAGTGTGCCGCATTGTTCCAGATTTTGATAAACGCCTCCTGCAAACACTCCTTTGCCCAAGCTTCTCTGCTCAAGAGACGCAGTATCAAACCATACAGATTGGCAGACGTCATTTGGTAAAGATGAGTAAAAGCCTTTTGATCATTCAGGGCACAGGCAGACAATAGGGTTTCCAGCTCCTGGTTCCTGACGCTTTTTTCTTCTGTATTATATTGGTTTCCAGTGGACATGTACGTCTCCTATGACTAGATCAGAGTCTCCGTATTACCTAGACAGGTGTAACGACAAACAGCCGTAACCCTATTTCATTGCATGACACTATTCATTTCTTCGCCATTGATCTAAATAATGTGTTGTCAATAATGGAGAGCAGGGATCACATGCACATCTCATTCATCTAACGAAACATTCACAGTGAGGATGAACATCCTATAATTGCGCCATTTGAAATGACTACATTCGATAACAGATAAAACTGAGGGACTTAACTAGAAATATTTGGATGGCTGTCTGGTTTTAACTTACAAGCAAACGCGACCCATTTGTTAACCCATAGCTCGTCATGACCCATTTTTATTCACCCTAACTACGAGGTGGAGAAAGTGAGCACTGGCCTCGTTCCGGATTCGGTTCCACATGCTTGTGGACATGTTGTTCCAGTTGGTCGGCACCGCCGATATAGTTGCCATCGAGCCAGATCTGCGGAACGGTGACTGGGACTTTCGGGCCTATCAGCGGTTTGACCCGACCAAGCATCTCGTAGAGTGCCCGAGGATTGGAAACGACATTGTGATATGTGTAGGAGATCCCCGCATCCTCCAGGTACCCTTTGGCACGTTTGCAGTGGGGACAGGTCTCTTTGCCGAACAGGTGGTTGCCGTTGATAGTATGTTTCTTGACCGATGCTTCGATAACCGCCTGGGTCAGAATGCCACGATTCAGGGTATGCCCCTGGCTGATCACGTGATCCTCTACCATGACGATCGGCGCATGCCAGCCGCCACGCTTCAATGGGCGCCACCACCAGCTCAGCCAGTCAAGAATCTCCAGCTCGACTGGAATACCTTCCAGCTCATGGAGAAACGTGTCCCCCAGAACATCTTTGGTCAGTGAACATTCACCACAGGGGATTTTGACATTGAACGGCCCCCAGCGTCCCGCCCAGCGATAGAGAGTAATACGCACCGGTTCCATATTTAACCTCGTCTTTTGTTATCACTATTGCGTGGATTCACCTCGCAGGAAATAAGTCGCAGAGGAAACCGGACACCCACTCCAATGATTTCCTTATTAAAAAACGCTTGAGTCGGTATCTTGATCCGTCTTTGCAACGGCTTCTGCCTGGGAAAAAGTACGCTCTGCCACCTTAGCGGAAAAGAAACCCAGGTATTCCGAGTAGCCCTCCGATTCCATTTGTGCCTTGGGCACAAACCGTAATGCTGCAGAGTTCATGCAATAACGCAGACCTGTCGGTGCTGGACCATCGTCAAAGAGATGACCGAGATGGGAGTCGCCGGCACGGCTGCGGATCTCGGTGCGAACAGTGAACAGCTTCCGCTCCTGTCTCTCCGTCACCGCCTCTGGCTCAATGGGTTTTGTGAAACTGGGCCAACCGGTACCTGATCTGTACTTGTGGGTGGACGAGAACAGAGGCTCACCCGTCACCACGTCGATGTAGATCCCTTCCCGCTTCTCATCCCAGTAGGCGTTTTCGAAAGGCGGCTCAGTACCGTTCTCCTGAGTCACCCGGTATTGTAGTGGGGTCAGTTTATCCCTTATAACCGTCTCGGACGGTTTGCTATAGTCGACACGCTTCTCTCCGGTTTCGGTCTCCTCAACAGGATCGTCGCGGTATTGGGTGTAATCCACGAATCGCTCCTCTCCCCAGTTCTCATCGACAAACTGATAACGGCCGGAGTTGAAGGTATAGAAATTATATCGGACCGGGTTTTTCTTGTAGTAATTCTGGTGCTTCCTTTCTGCCTTGTAGAATTTAGTGAACGGAACAATCTCAATCGTTACAGGATTCTCGTAGCGTCCCGAGGCCGCCAATTCATCGCGGGAGCGTTCCGCTATCCTCTTCTGTTCGGTATTGTGGTAAAAGATGGCCGGTCGGTATTGCGTACCACGGTCGTAGAACTGGCCCTGGGAATCGGTGGGATCCATCATTCGCCACAGGCCCTGAATCAAGCCCGAATAGCTGATGATGTTGGGATCATAATAGACCTGCACAGCCTCAGTATGCCCCGTCCCTCCTCTTGCGACTCGCCTGTAGGTCGGGAATTTGTCTGTACCGCCGCTGTAGCCGGAAACAGCCTCTTTAACACCTGGTAGCATTTCGAATCCGGATTCGACGCACCAGAAGCAGCCTCCGGCAAAAGTCGCAACCGACAATCCCTGCAGCATCTCTTCTGACAATTCTGTCTGTTCAGTCACCGAATTGGCACAACCGTACAACAATGTCATCAATGCCAGCAGGCCGCTCCACACAGTCAATTTCATCGAGTTATCCTCTAAATATCCATTAGGTGAGTACTTAATATGGATAAAATAGTTCACCCGCCTGTCACGAAAATATCACGAATTTATGGTCGGAAAAGAATAAAAAATAAGACACTCGCATTGCCTCTAGGTTTCCGTCTTTTACCAGGACACCCGGCTTTTACCAGGACACCCACCCATAACCACCCGCCATCTGAATGGGGATCCGGCTTTGTAATAGTGTAAATTACAGATCCTCTAGACGATACGTCTGCGCTCATGCATTAAAATGAATAATCACTGCTGTCCCATAAACGCCCTCTTCCTGAGGAAATTCATGGGACAGCAGTGTTGAATAGCAGTTAGATTAAAATAACCAACTAAATAAATAACTGGTAGACCAGAACACGCTAACCACAATCGTCCCAAGTAAAAACAGTATGCCTGTAAAAGTGAAAATCATAGACAGGATATTTGTCAGTGACAGTGTCTGTTGTAACTCCATTTCTATCTCCAAAGATAAGTAGGGTAATTTATATAAAGCCAGGGATTGTCAGTGCATTCGCATGATAGAAGCAGATGCAATGCAACGGGTAGATTTTCCTCAGGCCTGGGAATTTTATATTTGGCGAAAGTCCTCCCTGGCTAGTAACTATTGTTGCAGCAATGCGTTTGCACTGAAGGTCGCTCGCAGTATCCTTTAGAGATGGCGTATGTAATATTGACCAAACCATTACATCTGGCCACTCCTCCTGTTAAAGCTGCAATATTAGATTTTAACACCACTACACCAGACATCCTGAAAGCTTCCTCTTAAGATTGAAATTACAACTAGGTAACAGTATGCAGCCGACAGGTATCAGAATGATTTCGCCTGGAAAGGAAAGCGTTTCATTTGTTTTCCGGCCTGTAACCATTTTGAAACAAAGAAGCACTCGGTGGTGGGCCTTAAAAAGAAACAGGAGACCACTCATAGCATGTTCAATATGGGATTATTCTTTTAATGCAATATTTGGATGATTGCCTTAACTTGGCAGTCAATGAAAAGGGCAATCCGTAAAGCGATACAAGTGCAGACAGATTACCCAGTGCGCTTTATTGATCAGTCTGCCGGTACGGTACGACCAGCAGCCCAATGCCGTAAGTCCGCTATCTTTTCCGCCATGACCACTGAAAGGGGTTGAGTTCGCTCCAATTCAGACTTTACAATCAGTGTCGTCACCGGGATTTGCGCCCCATGAGCAGCGTATAGTGACGAAACCACCACCTGCTCTAATTCCGCACCGGAAAAACCCTCGCTGACTACAGCCAGTTCTTTGAGATCATTTTGAGAGAGCTTCACCTCCCGTTTTTCCAAGTGGATTTGCAAAATTTTATGACGAGCCCTTGCTCTTGGTAAATCGATGAAAAAGATCTCATCCAGTCGTCCTTTACGAATCAATTCCGGCGGCAATAGCTGTACATCGTTTGCAGTAGCCACAATA
The DNA here is from genome assembly GCA_023838465.1 of Candidatus Thiodiazotropha sp. GTDB lineage: Bacteria > Pseudomonadota > Gammaproteobacteria > Chromatiales > Chromatiaceae > Thiodiazotropha. Next base: position 1,797 of record JAIVEQ010000092.1, on the reverse strand, counting down.
AAAATAGATTTGCCGTGTTCCGCCATCCAAGTCAATATAGTGCCGAGAACCCGTCGTGATGTACCATCGTCACCGTCCTCTGTTGAAATACCTTTCTCAATCTCATCTATCCACAAGACGCAGGGCGACATGGCTTCGGCCGCTTGTAGGGATTGACGAATATTTTTTTCCGTCTCACCAATATATTTGTTATAAAGAGCGCCGAAATCGAGCCTCAGCAGGGGCAATCCCCAGCTACCTGCCACTGCCTTGGCCGCCAGGCTCTTTCCACCACCCTGCACACCCAGCAACAGCATACCTTTAGGCGTGTCCAAGGGACTGTCGGCACCTGCAAGAAAGGCCGACTTGCGCAGATCAAGCCATCCTTTTAATCGGGAGAATCCCCCCACCTCTTCAAAACAAACTGTCTCGTACTCAAAAGAGAGAAGACCATCCTGACCGATCAGTTGGTACTTCACCTCCATCACCCTTGGAAGATCGCTGCTGGTAATGGCCCCGTCATCATAGATCGCATTCCGTGCCAAGCGCCTCACGTCACTAATAGTCAGACCGGTCAAAACACGTGCTAATTTCTGATACGCACTCTTGTTGCCACGAAACGGCTTATTATCGTTGCGCATTGACCAAATCCGTATCTCCTCCTGAATTATTTGCTTGATCTGTTCCGTATCCGGTAGCGACATTTCAAAGCCCGCACTCAATCGTTGCAGTTCTGCAGGCAGATCAAGGGCATGGCTTAAAAGAACCATTGATATACCGTTTTGAGGGTGGCCGATAGAGATCTCCTTAAGCCGCCTGATCACTTTCGGATTATTCAAGTACGGATGAAAATCCAACAGCACCACAATAGGTTTATTTTTCTCACTCAGTATCTTTTCTAACATTACTTCTGGATTGGTGGCCTCCTCTTTCCGGGTGGCTTCCTGCCCGTCATAGGTCAGTTCCTCCCAATTGATGGAAGCGCTACTCGATGAGGATTTATCTCTGCGGATCCCATCAGTTACTGACCACATCATCAAAGGACGACCTTGTTGGACTGCAATATCCCGTAACAGCCCTAAAGCCCGTAGCTCCTCATGGGACCGCATAACGATAATGGGAAAATGTCCTGCCAGGATGATGTCTAAATCATGTTTATCATTCATGTACGACTGTCCTATTTTTCAAATACCACTCTGAATCCTAACCACTCATTCAGTGATGGGCTCGGACTGTTTCCCATGCCACCTTCCCAAATTGTCGCATTCGGTATAAAGCAGCCTTCAATGCGAGCATCATCCTAGAGTAGAAAAGTTAACATAAAGTCAAGAGATTAACATTTAACATAGAGGCCTAATTTGAAAATATTGCTGATGAGTCCGGCTAAGTGTGGACTTATAACATGCGAAGGTAGTCGGTATTAGTGTTGATTGAAGGGATATATGTAAAAAGTACGATGATGTTGCAGTTTCATAGTCAAATAGGAAAACCGTATACCTAGCCAAGCCTCAGCCTACGCTGATCAAGCATATCAAATGAATAAATTGATAGATTGCAATATCAGCAACCACTGACTTACACCCAGATGGAGTATAAACCTATAGCCTAAGCGAGGGTTAAGGGGCCAGGCCTGTACTTAGTAAATTGAGTAACGGTAAATAATGGGTATCCCGTCCAGCATCCTGCGCATGACTGCAATACCTATAAGGTCGTTGCTTAATCGATAATATTGGGTCTATCCGGGTTTCGCAAAGAAATTAAGGTATTGATCGGCCACAGATTCTTCTCTATTTTTGATGTTGAAAAGGCATCAAAAAA
>JAIVEQ010000091.1 GCA_023838465.1 Candidatus Thiodiazotropha sp. | reverse complement strand
TAAATTTCGTACACTGTAAATGCCTACAAGGCTATACTATGCTGCACTCGATTGAATATTATGTCGTTGCGAAATCCGGATATAGCCTTAATAATTAATCACTTACATTGAACCACAAGGCGTTATTGCAGTTATAACCAAAAGATTTACGAATGAAACGACACGTCAGTCCTGTATAGGATTTTCCATCATTGGCATAGTTCACTGGGTAAAGTGATCCATCCGCACACCTCACTACCCACCATTTCTTATCCAAATAACCAAGCGCTGAAATAGTCTGATATGTGGTTTGCTGTTCTTTTCAGTATTGATGCGCCTGAGCAGTGACAAGCGTTCCTCACCGGAAAGCACTGCAAGTGGGTCTTTGATTGTGTGTTGTTTGTCACTGATGTCTCACTATTGGCTGTGAGATCTCAATGTGCGCACTGTAATAGAATTCACTTTTCGCCTTTAAAAAACGGGTGCCATCAGTAGGTTCACGAAATGACTAATGCTTATTTGCTTTAAAGTATAGGGATCATTTTTACATCCAAGGCAATGGTTTTTGAGAGTTAGTGTTCAAGCCGTATAGAATGTATTAGTCATGTTGTGCGTCACGGTGCGGCAGGGCCGCACCCTACATTGATTTGACCACTACACTTGCGTCATCAAATAACGGGGCTGTTCGGTTCACAATCCCCACCTGGATTTTTCAGATGCTCACAATGATGGGCATAGAACCACTTCAAGGCAAAGGGTGATAAAAGTGTGGTTAAGGTGATGACGATGACCATGCCTGCATAGACTTCGACGTTAAATATTCCGGTTGAACGCCCCAATTCAGCAAAGATTAAACCGACTTCGCCTCGTGGCACCATCGCAAGTCCAATAGCGACACGTTGCAGGAAATGGGCTTGTATCAGCATGGCGCCGGCGAATTTAGCCAGTACAGCCACAAAGAAGAAACTGAGAGCGAATGTCCATATGAAGGGGGAGGACCAATCAATCTCTCTGAGACTCAGAGAGAGCCCCACAGTGACAAAGAAAATCGGACTGAAGATGTAGACGATGGGATTCATTTGAACCTCGATGCGTCCAGCAAATTTTCTATCGCTATGCAGCGCTACCCCGAAGGGGAGAAAAAACCGTCTTGATAGCGCCAGACCTGCGGCAAAACCGCCCAATAGTTCAGGTGCGCCAACCACATGAGCTAACCAGGCAAAAAAGAGCACCAGGGATATGATCATAATGGGAATCAGTCCCGGTGCACTGGAGTAGTCATCGAAGCGCCTGATCAGTACGGATATGAGCTTCGCAGCGACCGGTGCAAGGATGAAAAAAAGCAGTATGAAGGTCATCACTTTGCTGATATTCATGACACTCACACCGCCACTGACAGAAAACTCATAAAGAATGGCCAGCAACACGACGCCCATCACATCATCGATTACTGCAGCTCCCAGCACAATCTCTCCCTCCTTTTCGTGCTGACGATTCAAGTCACTGAGAACCCTGATCGTAATACCGATACTGGTGGCAGTGAGTGTGCCGCCAATAAATAGGGAAACCAGCCCGGAGAGACCAAACACCCAATACCCAAGCGCGAAACCACTGACCAAGGGCATCAGGAAACCACCCAGCGCGACGATTAAGGATTGCCTGCCGGCATTGATCAGACGACGTATATCCGTCTCGATACCGACTTTGAATAACAGCAGGATGATACCCACCTCGGCCAGCAATTGGATGGTTTTGGTCGGTTCAATCCAGCCCAGTAAGCTTGGGCCAAGCAGTACGCCGGCCGCCAGTTCGCCAATGACTGTTGGCATATGAAACCGCGCCGCAAGCTCGGCAAGCAGTCGTGAAATAATTAAAATGAGGAGAAGATGAAAGAAAAATGTATGAGTATCCACAACTGCCAGACCTCTCTTTCGTAGAGAAATCAGACCCTTGTCGTGACAAACGTGCGGATCGTCATGCCCTACATACACCGCTAATGCAATGATATGTCAAAAAGCATGGAAAAGATTTGACCCCGGACAGCGTCTTGTTCGATTATTTTCAGGCTTAATGCAAACCAAAGAGTAGTCATCTATTCAGAGATAGACGTACACAGTGCGTAGAATTTTAATTCACTATCATGACTGTTGTTAAGCGTTTGGAAAACGACATTGTGTTTAAACTGTCCATTCCCAGTGCTGACTAGGCTTCAGTATCGGATGGCAGTGGTTTGGGTAATCCGGCGATTTTGGCTAATTGTTTATCAGGCCCATGAGGAAACAACTGATAGAGGTGCTTGTCAATCGACCTTCTGTCTTCGATCGGGTCCTGACCAAAGTCCATAGCCACCATGCTGATAATTTCGCGTGTGGAAGGTGTGTTTTGCTTCTCTAGGTAGAAGTTCCTCGCTTTGCGTACAAGATGAGTGCGCTCAGCAGTCATTTCAAGACCTTCAGAGCTGGCTAGTTCAGCAGCCACCTCCTCATCCCAGTCCTCGAGATTTGTTAGAAAGCCCTCTTCATCAAGTTGTATGGTCTTGCCTTTCACGATTATAGCCATTGTTATTCCTCCCTTGCACAAATTCGAAACTGAATACTTAGACAGTATAGTATTCAGAGTTGGAGTCTGAATTTATTCTACTCAAACTGATTAAATATGGCTGGGTCATTCCATATGTCATGGTGCGGCAGGGCAACACTCTACGCGTGTCGAAGCGCATAGGGTGTGGCCCTTTCTTGTGGTGGTGCTATTTAACGTGTAAGAAATAAACCTTTTGGTGTGAGTAATCAAAGAACCATGAAGTTAGCATGATAGGCTAAGCATTGTATTTATTGCTATACATGCGATTGTTTTCTTTACACAGATCAGGTAATGCAGTTTTTCCTGTTTTTATAACATGCTATTAAGCATTAAGCCCACTCACCTGAAGTATTAAGTTTAGCTTCGAATGAACGTTTAAACGTCATTAATATTTCTCTTTGAAACGAATTCGCCTGACTATCGAAATTAGCAATATGTGTCATAAGCTCCAGAGCAGAGGAGACTTGCTTCGCACTGAAATCATTAAAGCTTGGTTCCAGAAGTTTATCCATTTTAGTAATGGCATGAACATCGTCTTTTAATAAGAAAGAGGAGGAGGCAAGGAGTGCTGAGGCTGTGTCATCACTAAGATGGAAGACATCTTGGAATTTGCTTTTAATTTCTTGTTTCTGACCCGTGCTTATTTCTCCCTCGCTCTTTGCCAGTGCGACCATGATCAATGCAGTTACTTCCATAGGTGTTTTTAGTGAATAGATTGGGTTGGCATGGTATTTCTTTGCCCACTCTCTTCTTCTTTTCCAAGCAAATGGATTCAACCAGCCAATATCTATACCGTTATCTGAGAGTCTATTAATAAGAATTAAGATAGTAACTATTACACCAAGAGCCCCTAATACAATATGCATTTGAATTCCCTTTGAAAAAATGTACTGCCAACAAATAGTATGCCGGCATTCACAAATAGTGTGACTGTGATGCAGTCAAATGAAGGGAATAGGTTGCCAAGTAGGATTGAACATGAGGACAAGAGCATCCTGCCAAGGTTAGAGTTAATTCCTTTCTGGGATTAGCCTAGCAAAAAAACATTATCAGAGGCCAATAATTTCTTGAAATCAGGAATTAAATTCCATGGACATATAGTTGTGACCGGTGTCCGCGTAACCATCAATCTTCATTCGTAATTCTGAAATCCACTACTTGAGTTATAATTTATGGGTGCCCGCATCATCTCCTGCAAAATTATCCAACTCAGATTGAGGTCTATATGCAAGCACTCCTAAATCGTTGTTGGACCCTGCTATTCGGGTATGATGTATTTGTATCATATCGCCGCAATGATTGTGCGGCCTATGTAGATGCTCTCGTTAATGAACTACAACTCAATGGTTTGATCTGTTTTGTTGATCGAGAGGAAACGGTGGGGGGAGTTAAGCTGACACCGGCACTGACTAAAGCACTACGTCGCAGCCGTACCCTTATAGCTGTTTTGACTCCCGGCGTATTGAAATCCGAATGGGTGAAACAGGAAGTAACAACATTTCTGCGCAAGCCAAACCGGTTAGTGCCGATTAACGTAGGTGGATTTTTGGCCAGTGAGCAGATCCTGGATACACCTTTCGCCCCATTGCGGGATATCTCTTGGATAGATGAGCAGCCTGACGCTGTTAATTCGGGACAGCCAAATCCCTCGATCATCACCGAGATCACCAAGAGTCATCGATGGCTCAGAGTGCGTACGTATGCACGAACTCTGATGAGTGTGATCTTATTCGCCCTTTTGATAGGCGGATGGAGTGTAGGACAGTTCTTCATAGAGGAACAGCGTCAGGCGGAAGTCGCCTATCAGGATACTTCGCACAGTCTTGGGCGACTCTCCACGCTTATGCGATTTATTGACAGTGTGTCAACAGACTATGCGCCGCCTGAGCTTGTGCCAGGGGCAGGGCAGTTAGACTTGGCCAATACACGGCTTCCAGGCCCGTTAGTGGGGTTTGACCCGATCAGCCCACCAGGGGATACTCGCCCAGTCGTGCGTATTATCGCTGAAGGCACGGCAGGTATTGTTTCAGAACTGGATCAGATTTGGCGACAAGACCTGGTGCTCATCGATAGCGAGTTTCCAGGGTTGGTTAAAGCCCTGGTTGACGATACCTTTATGAAGTCGATGCAGGAAGCAGAAGATAAATTATTGCGCTATCAACACATCGAAGACTCAAATCGCCAACCTTTTTATCTCATTGGCACTCCGGGTGTAGCGGACAAGGCAGCGCTTAGTGATTTCGAAACTAAGGTAGCCAAACTTATAACCAAGATTTCATTGTTAATCACAAAACCATGAAACCTATCTGTAGTTGTTGCTGGTTTTTATTATAGTGGTTATGTCTAAATTTCCTCTCAGCAAAGGTGCGGCCCTGCCGCACCTTTGCTGAGTCCACATCTAATGAGACATGTTCAAGTATTCTCATATGACGCATGTGATAGACGGATTGTAAATGATGGTATCCCAATAATACCGATACTATTCCGTTTAACTGTCTTCGGCTGGTTGATCCTCACAGCGAAGCATCGGTAACACGGCTCCTACTGGATAGTAAGTCCCATACTCGACCAGAAATTTGCTCTGTATGTTGTACGCTTCACGTTCCGCTTCGATGCTTTGCTCGCAATTCTCGAGCAATGCTCCTTCCTTGTCCTGAAGCCAGTGCACCAACTCGTGAACAGCAACGGAGGTGTGGAAAATATTGTTGTCGAGGTCCATGCGGTCATCGAGATAGACTACGTCCCCTGATCCGGGATACCAACCTAACACTTTACAGGCACGACCGTCACATGCGCGCTCTTCCAGCCAACTGTGCTCCACCATGCGCATTTCAGGGCAAGCATTATCAACCTGTTGATAATCTGAGAGTGTAAATACCCAGGATAATAAAATGGCACATAATTCCATTGGAAACCCCTACGAATAAGGTCGTCAAAAACGACATTGCTACAACGACGACCTTATTGTGAGTGGTTTCCATGCCGCTTCGAGCAGGTCATCCTGGATCAGATTGCCCATTGCCTGGGTTTCGTACAACTGCTTGCTTTACAGGGCTTCCCTGTATGCATGACCATCAGCATGGTGACAACCGATATCAGTTATTTACTGCATAATTCATACCTTTATGCCTTGAGAATCATCAATTATTAGAAAATCAAAGAGTTAATCTGGTTGTGTAATGTTGTCTACATCAACCTTGCAGTCGAAGTGAGGGGGGATGTCAAAAAAATGGCGAAAATCCATCTAAATAATTACTCCGTCGTACGATATTTTCAATGAGACACGCTTTAATAAGAAACCGATTTCAAATGATAGTTGTCTTCGTTTCCAACTCTAGAGACATGGCGCGTCGTGCCGAACCCTTTTTAATCCAATCACTTCAAAAGCTGGGTTTTCCCGTTTATCCACTTTCAATAATGGTACCGTGCCTCAACCTGCTCTAAATAGTCACGGTCATCCAGTACCCGATCTTGCAGCTCGAGCAACTCGGACTCTGCATCTTCCAGCTCGGCATTGAGGTCTTTGATTTCTGCCAAAAGTGCCTTACGCTTTTTACTACTGATGCCATCACTGACTAGCTCGGCTTCTGCATCCTCAATCTGCTCATGCAATGTTGCCGCCTTTTTCTGATATCGTTTCAGTGTGCGCTCGCTATTTCGCAATTGGGATAGGGCGTCATGGAGCTCAAATCCCTGCGACCAGGCAAGCTTGAAATCTTCAGCCAAAGGCGGTTTGCAGACTGTATTGAACTTCTGCCCGGATTTACCCAATTCAAAACCATTGCTTGGGGTGCAGTACTCATGTAGACCTGCCAGACGACCCTGCTCATAGTGTTCCATGTCTGGTGAGATGCCATAATCGGAACAGGCTTTTCGATGATTACCCAAATAGGAAAGCGCCCGCCCTTTCGCTCCGTCCTCATACCCAATGGTCTGCCAGTCGGCAATTTGGCACTCCTCTTTATCCATGGAGGCACAACCCGACAATACGAATACCGCTGCTGTAAAAATAAAATAACGAATCATCAATAGTTCCAGAAATTTTAAGTAAATATTAATAACTTTTAGCGAGATGAAGATGCACTGCTTCTGCGTATGTTAACCGGTATGAGAGAAAATACTGGGTCGCTGATCATTTCAAACTGTGTTTGGTTGTCCATTATAGTGGATCAATCCCGTTGAAATGATATCCAAAACAGTTGTTTTAAGCAGATTCAATGTGTGGGTGTCACTGTTTGTCGGTCTGTGTACCGGAAGAGATGATTGCCTGAATAGGCATGGTAATATCCTCGGCAAAAAAATAGTATTCTTATTCTGTTTCTAAGCATAGGAGCGGCCCTGCCGCACCTTGCCCCAGTCCGCCAAATGATGGGAGTCCCCATTTATGTTGAGATATGGGATCTAGTTGAATTATTTTTGAAGAAGCGTAAAGCAGAGACTGATCATACAGTCACATCGATATTCCCGCCTACAGATCCAGAGTTTTTAGGTTTTGGAGCACTTTGTTCGATTGAGGAAATGAGTTGTGCCGCCATCTCCTTCTGCATATCCATCGCCTTCTTTTGCATAGCCACGCTACTCACGGTGGTTGCCTGAGAGGTGGTGTTTGTGATCATGCTGATGGGTGAAGCGCTAACGCCGGAAACATCCATAATAATTACCTAAATGAGAAGGATTCTATTACCTCTAGCGTCCAGGAAAGCGGGATCTTTATGGCCAGTCAGAGATGATGCACGCTTTCAGGAGTTTTGTGACTAATTTAATGGTCAGCCATGGAAATAGCTCTGGGAAATAGTAGTATTTATTTTCTTTTTCTAAGCGTGTAAGGGTGCGGCCCTGCCGCACCTTTACCCCGTCCTAACAAATGATGGATGTCCCCGTTTGCCTGGCTACTAACGAGACGCCCGTGCCGGTGGGCGACGACTGGTCGCTGCAGTTGTTGCAGTGCTGATTTGTGGAACCGTTAATAGAGGATTGGCGCGAATAATGCCAGGTGTCATAAGATTACTTGTAGCGGCTAAACGTTCGCTTGCGGACATACTGGTACTGGTTATATGAGAGAGTCCCAGAATATGGCCCAGTTCATGGGCCAGTGCCAGAGGCTTGTAGCTCTGACTGATGCCGCGGTGAGGTTGTAGCGTGAATCGGCCTCCAATGGTAGCCATACCGGCCGAGATGCTATCGGCAACTTGATTGACCAGGCCTACTGTAATGCGGCTAACAGGCGCAACCTGTGACTGTAGAAAGAAAAAACCGGCATTGTTGATTACAGCCGAACTATTCGTCCCAGGCATCTGGACGGTCTGTGAGGAAGTATGAGTCACAACGAATCGAATATTGGCTTGTTGCCATACCCGATTGGTCTGGTTGATCAGGCTGGTCAAATTGCTTTGATTCCAGCCGGAAGCCACTGTGCCAGTGGTTGCTTCAATGGTAATGAATACCACATTCAGGTTGACCGTAGCCATATCAATACCTCCTTTTCGCCCATGAGGAATAATGCAAAAGCTAATTGCTTATATCCACTTTAACCCTAGTATCAATAGCTACACAATTACACTTTGTAAGACCCTTGAAAATAACCTCAAATAGATGAAAGACCCACTCTCAATGTTCATTGATCCTGCTTTTCTCATCTTTGCCTGGGATTACTGCTTGGGCGGTAAGACGGGTGGAGTCTCATACTTGTACACACCCTGGTCCGTCATGTGGCCGCGCATATCAATGACGATATTGGTTTTGTGGCGTTTACCCTCGCGGGCACGAACCGCATCAAAAAAGGTCTTGCGCATTTTACCGCCACCCTCTGTATCCTGATCGATACTGAAAACTATATGCAGCGGTTCGCCAGGTTTTCCCAGAGGATGTGCGAGGGCATGTACCCGTTCGTTGTGAATGGTATAGACGAGGATCTCCATCTTGTTATGCAGGTAAGGAATACGAATGGAGAAGCCGGTACCCAAAGCGATATAGGCAATCACCAGAAAAATAATCGTACCTAGGATGTAGCCGGCGAAATGGCGTCCTGCAGAGATGATTATTAACGTACCCCAGATGGCTAGAAGAAAGAGAAGCAGGTATTTGGCGGTCAGTGGATCAGTAAACATGGTGTCACTTTTCCAATCTTCTCAAAGTGGGGTGGAAGATTTCGAACGGCTCAAAGGATTTACTCTCCTCTATCAGTTGCTTATCTCTCATCTCGAAAGAGATCACGCCTTTCTCTTGTCCGGGATATTCCAATGTCAATTTATCCTCGTATATCACGTGCATCAGGCGTCCCTCCCGGTGTCGAATAGAGATGTGGACATCCACCGGGGTGTTGCCCAGGCCATTTTCGCTGTAGTAGACAATGGAGAAGCGATAGCGCCCATCCGGAATACCGCGGGAGAAGATGAATTCGTAGTTGAGCCCGGAGAAGTCCACATCACGACCCAGGTCGTCGCGTACCAGGTTGAATATCTCACCGTAGGGTGAGGCGTAACCGACGTTTTCGTTTTGCGGTGCACTGGCCCACAGGTCGATATCGGCGGGGTTTTTCGGGTCCCAGGTGATCTCGGCAATCATGTCGCCGGCGGCTTTCTCGATATCGGTCTGAATACTCGCCTGTTTGACTTTGATCAGGGGAATCAGCAGTACGACTAAAGTGAGCATCAACAACGCCAGTAGCATCAGCAGGTCACGAAAAACAATGGACATGCTGTCTTCGCGTGGTCGGCTCATGACCTACTCTTCCTCAGATACAGGCTCGTTTGATCGGGTGGGGCCGTAGAGCATATCCCGAATCTTGTTCATTGCTTCCATGATCATGGCAGCCGACAAACCGATCATGGTGGTGTCGACGGCGAAGGCGACGGATTTCAGAAACTGTCCGATCTCGGCGGAGAGGGTGGAGGCATCCTGTAGGTCGCTCACATCGATGCCGGCCAATGCTATGGAGAAGCCGAGTACTGTTCCCAGCATACCCAGGCCGGTAGTCAGCCAGGACCAGAAGTGAACATCGGTCATTCGTCCGCTGAAAGCAAAGACTTCCACCAACAAGACGATGGTTAGGATAATGCCGAAAAACCAGAGGGTTAAGGTATTACCGAGAATACGGTCCAGGTAGCCCAGGCTGTAGAGTGTGAAAATCAAAGCGCCCAGTGAGAGAAGAGTGGCAAGCTCGAACAGTCTTGCCCAGGGAGCTGCAGGTTGTTGATCGTCCATCGTGTTTACTGCCTACTAATAAAACGCTAATCGCACGTGGAACGTGATCTTATCCGAGCCTCGTGCAGCTTTAGTTTGCCCGTACAGCGCTATCTTGCCAGTTGGATACTCAACAAGAAATACCCAAAACGAGGCAGTTGAAATAATCTGAATAAAGCTCAGAAATTCTGAGGGACAAAAATACTTACTCTGACCCAGTCAACAGCATCATTGAAATAGGTGTCTATGGTAATGCTTTGGTCTGACAGTTAACTGGCGTCCTTATATGTCTTTATTACTTCAACTACGATTGTAGGGTACGGCCTTGCCGCACCATTTCAACAAAATTTTCTCTCTTAATTTTGATGCCTGGAGTCTGATAGCTATCAGTGAGAGTGGTATAAGTAAAGGTAAATATTACCTAAACAAACGTAACTTATGCTGTCTATAGTGAATGCAAGGTAACCCAGATATTAATGAATATGTAATGCTGAGAGAATCGTGTAATGACATTCAGGACAATTGATAACAGTCATTACTTAGAAATACGTTGTATTGGAGCACGGATACAAACTGGCTCGTCATGCGCATAAACTGAACCAGATTTAACACAGTGGAGATTTGAATATGACCTCAATGAAGCGAGCTGCTTTTTTAACCACCATGTTGGCAGTGATGGCTTGTATGTCAAGCGAGACAGCCCTGGCAGCCTGTAATGCAACTGTAAACGGACGCCCGATGAGCCAACAGGAATGTACTCAGTCCATTCAAGTTTACGGCCAGGTCATACCTGGGGACTATCTGGTGGATGGTTATGGTAACTGGGTAAATGCAAACAACCCTATGCACCGTGGTAACACATACAGAGATGCTCAAAGCTATCGCGGTGGTTCCTGGGGCGGCCAATCCTACGTCAGCCCTCACAGTGTCTACGACTCGAGTGGCGGCTGTGAAGGCGGCGGCTGCGTCAATATTATGGCTATATCCGGATTTCGCAACGACATAATATTCAATTATGTGCAGCATAGTATAGCCTTGTAGGCATTTACAGTGTACGAAATTTA
>JAIVEQ010000090.1 GCA_023838465.1 Candidatus Thiodiazotropha sp. | reverse complement strand
AAGTCATGTTATCCCGATGTACGCAGGGATCCAGGGAATTCCGTTGCATAGCGGATTCCTGATTCATAAGATGACGATTGTGGTGGTTTCTGGATGGAGCCTTGTTTTGTTAACCCTATGTGCACAGAGAAGCACAAACTATAAGCATCTAGTCTATCTATATCTGCGTATTATCTAGACTTGCTTTGCGATATTGATGACGCCTAGAGAAGACCGCTTGATATTTTTACAGCTATACATCAGGCAATGAATAACAACAATTTACCCCAATCAATGGATAAGCAGGAGAGATCATGAGCCTGAATCATCAGCAGCTCAATGAGGAACGCATACGACTTGAACAACAGCGGCAGGGGGAGGCGGATTGGCGACTATGGGGGCCTTATCTCTCTGAACGCGCTTGGGGCACTGTGCGTGAAGACTACAGCCCCAATGGTACCTCCTGGGAACATTTTAATCATGACCAGGCCCGCTCCCGAGCCTATCGATGGAATGAAGATGGACTTGGTGGAATCAGTGATGAGAAACAGCGACTCTGTTTTGGCTTGGCACTGTGGAATGGAAATGATCCGATTCTCAAGGAGCGTGCCTTCGGCCTGACAGGTAATCAGGGCAATCGGGGAGAGGATGTTAAAGAGTACTATTTCTACACGGATGCACTGCCGAGTCATAGCTGGCTGCGTTATCTCTATAAATATCCCCAATCAGCCTATCCCTATACACGACTGGTTGAGGAAAACCACCATCGTAGCCGGCTCGACCCCCCTTTCAATTTACTCGATAGTGCTGTTTTTAACGAACACCGCTATTGGGATGTGGATGTCTGTTATGCCAAGGTCTCCACTAACCGGATACAGATCCGTATCACTCTTCTGAATTGTTCTAACGAAAGCGCTGAACTGCATCTGATACCGCAGCTCTGGTTTCGCAATAGCTGGTCATGGGGAGATGCCATTGACAAGCCAAACTTGTATCTCGATGAACCCCCTGTAGGGGCAAACTGGTCTGTGAAGGCTGAACACAGTGAGCTTGGAGGCTATCAGCTATATGGTGAACAGCAGGCTGAGTTGTTGTTTACAGAGAATGAGTCCAACACCGAGAGACTTTGGGGCCAGCCACTATCCACCCCCTATGTGAAAGATGCCTTTCATCGCTTGATCGTGAATGGGGAATCCACCGTAATCAATCCAGACAGAAGTGGGACCAAGTTTGGAGCCTGGTATCGGTTCAAGGTGGGTGGCGGTGAAACGAAAAAGATCGATCTGGTGCTCAGTGCGGACTTCCTGGATCATCCCTTCAAAGAGATCGAGAAGGTGTTTGCTCTGCGTCGTTCGGAGGCGGATATCTTTTATGATGAATTGCTACCAGAGGGTGGATTGGAGGATCACAAAATCATGCGCCAAGCATTGGCAGGCATGATCTGGAGTAAGCAGTTCTTTCACTTCGATGTGCAGCGTTGGTTGATGGGTGACCAGCAGGCGCCACCTGCAACGCGCAAGGGTGGGCGCAACCATCAATGGCGACATCTGCGAGCTGCGGATATTCTATCGATGCCGGATGCCTGGGAGTATCCTTGGTTTGCCGCTTGGGATCTGGCCTTTCACTGTGTTGCCCTGGCCCTGGTAGATGTGGACTTTGCTAAACAGCAGATCGAGGTGCTATTGGGTGAGCACTACATCCATCCTAACGGCCAGATTCCTGCCTACGAATGGGCTTTTGGCGATGTCAATCCGCCCGTACATGCCTGGGGGGCATTAAAGGTCTATCGGGCAGAACGTGTTCAACGAGGGGAAGGGGACAGACGCTACCTGCAGCGGATATTTCATAAACTGCTGCTTAACTACGCCTGGTGGATCAACCGCAAGGATAAACAGGGCCAGAATTTGTTTGAAGGCGGTTTTCTTGGACTCGATAATATTTCCGTCTTCGACCGCTCGAAACCCTTACCACCCGGTCATACGCTCAAGCAGGCTGATGCCACGGGTTGGATGGCCATGTTTGCACTGAACATGACCGTAATGGCGCTGGAGCTGGCAATTGAGGATAACGACTATGAGAATATTGCAATCCAGTGCTATGAACAGTTTCTCTCCATCGCTAAGGCGATTGGCGGTGGTGATGAAAACGGCCCATCGCTGTGGGACCTTGATGCCGGTTTTTTCAAAGATCTGCTGATTACACCAGACGGCTCCCATCATCGTATTGATGTCTACTCATGGGTCGGCCTGATCCCGTTATTTGCCACCGAGGTGGTGGATAAACGCTTGTTGGCAAACGTGCCACGTTTTCAACAAATGCTAAAAAAGCATAAGAAGGGGTTGTTCCAGGGCAGTTACGTCTGTGCCTGTCCCGATTGGGAAAATGATCAAGGAGAACACCTTCTGGCACTGGTCGATCACACGATGCTGCCACGTATTCTAAATCGTCTCCTAAACGAAGATGAATTTCTTTCTCCCTATGGGGTGCGCAGTCTCAGCAAGCTGCATGAACACTACCAGGATCTTGGCGAGCTGCCGGGAATAGGGCAGACAGGTATTGGCTATCTGCCTGGTGAATCGGAGAGTGGTCTGTTTGGTGGAAACTCCAACTGGCGTGGTCCGGTGTGGATACCCACCAACTATGCCTTGGTGCAGGCACTGGAGAAATTCCACCGTTTTTTAGGTGATGAGTTTAAGTACGAAGTACCTTATTTACCCGGTCAATCCCTGACCCTCCGAGAGATCGCAACGCTGATCTCCGAGCGACTGGTCAACCTCTATCGACGGGATGAGCAGGGATATATTCCCGCACTACGTCGTGATAGCCCGTTTCAATCTGATGAAGCCTGGAGCGATCTCAATCTGTTTTATGAATATTTTCATGCGGAGACGGGCCAGGGGCTTGGTGCGGCCCATCAAACCGGCTGGACCGGGCTATTGGCCAACCTGGTAATGCGCCGCTATCGCAAGGATATACCTGTCTTTCTCGGACATGAGGATGAGTCTATGGCGAGATAGCCATCATCCCGGTGTACGTAGGACTCGAGGATATGATCAAGCCCTGCCGGTATGGCTCCAGATCAGCATGAGTCAGCTATAGGGCCAATACTTCTATACGGCCGCTGCGTTGTTGCTTGGCTTGTTCGGGATTGTCAGTCTCCGAGCTGGCGATAAACAGCAAGTTATCATCATCACCTCCTAGCATGCAGGCATAGGGATCACCCAACGGCTTAACAGTTCGAAGTATCTCTCCACCCTCCCGTACAAGCAGCAGTCTTGAAAGATTAGGTGCGGCAATCCAGAGATTGCCTTCCGGGTCGAGACATATCCCATCCGGATAGGCGTCATCAAGTATTGCCCATAGACGCCGATTACTCAATGATCCATCCAACTCGACACTAAAGGCGGTAATACGTGAGGCGAAAGTCTCTGCGATCAACAGGGTTTTGCCATCCCGGGATAATGCGCAACCATTGGGGAAGATCAACTCATCAGCCACGATTTCTGAATTACCCTGTGAATCCACAAGGATGAGTTCAGCGGGACGTTGCGCAGCACCTCCGTGGAGATCAAAGCCAAAGTTACCCACATAACAACGCCCTTGATAATCTACAAGCATATCGTTGCAGTGGAATGAGGCAAGCTGTGATAGATCGGCATAGGTGCTTAGAACTCCACGCTCCAACACAAGGAGCTGTCGCTTTGTCATCGAGACTACCAGTAAGCGACCGTCCGCTAACCAACCCAATCCTCCCGGTAAGTCATCCAGGATTGCCAATGTCTCTGATACTCCCTGCGGATTGACTCGAGCCACCCGTTGAGCATGTTGATCGGTAAACCAGAGCCAGCCTGCTCGCCAACGAGGCGCTTCAGGGAACATCAGTTCTTCAAGCAGTACCTGGGTGTTGATGCGGGAGGCTGACAGATTTAACTGCTCAGTGATACGCGCTACGATGGCTTCAGGTGGTTGGTCGATCTGGATTGTCAGGGCATCATCAGGTTGTTCCAAAGTTTCAAACTGGCTTTTTAAAAGTGCTGGATTCATGAAGTGATCATGACGCTGTTTCAGTCGTTCCAATATCAGGTCAAACGATCCGTAGAGATAGATCATGCGAACCTGCTCCGCATCTCGCAGAAGTTTTTCCCTGTATTGGTACTTCAAGGCAGAGCAGGAGAGTACTGCGCCACGATTTGCCCTTAAATGCTCATCGATCACCAGCGAGAGTCTGTCAAGCCATGGCTGACGATCCATATCATCAAGAGGGATACCGGCTGACATTTTCGCTTTGTTGTTTGCAGTATGGTAGTCGTCACCCTCGATAAACCGCCATCCCAACTGATGAGCCAGTAATTGACCGATGGTGGTTTTTCCAGAGCCTGAGACCCCCATAACAATGATTACCACAGTGATCACCTTCTTGACTAACCTATGTACGGGTTAGTGTGTATGCCATTGCGTATCTTGATGCCATCATAGCTGAGAAGCAGGTAGACCACATCCGAATCAAAATAATCCTAAAGGGTAGGGATAGTCTTGCTTTCGACCATATGTCTGTTTAGGGTGGTACAACAGGTCCTACACGCACTTCATCAATAGGAGGTTTTTTTATGGAGTACGGTCCACGTGAAATCACCACACCCTTTCGTCCCATACCCCTGGAAGTACCGGAAGGGATGAAACCCAATGAGTTTTTCAACAGCACCGAAAACCTCAACGACCTGGTCCATAACAACGGCCTTTTGATGAATCCGGAGAATCTTCTGCTCTACCGGAAGGCGTTGGGTCATAGCAATGTGTTCGATTCATCCATTATCTACAACACCTCCAAGGTGATACTCAATCCATTGGGGCGACCGGTACGCCGCACCCAAGTGCCAGACGATGTGCGACATGTCTGGAATCGCATGAACCAGATCATCATTGAGTTTATGGTAGAGGAGTTCCCGGATCCTGAAGCACACTTGTTGCTGGCAGGTGAAGCGAGTCTCGATGCAACCTGGCCGTTGACATCGCCGGGTGTGCCGAGTATTCGTATGCTGCACAATCACTTCATCGTTTTTTCCATGCAGCAGCTCAGGCAGGCAACATTAGCTGATCCAAAAAATCCCAACCTGTCTGACGGTGGTCAACACAGCCTTTTTCAATCCTACATGCGGGATGTCTACAGGGATTTTTTCGATCGGGCCCTAGAACTCAAGGTGCTGAAGCCGATCAGCTCTGATGAGTCGGGTATTAAACTCACCGGTTATCCTCAAGGCTTACCCTGTTGGGAAATTCGAGGTGGTGTGGAAGCGTTGAAAAATACTCGCTTCTGGCATGAGTATGATGCAATTCTTGAGGGATTTATCGATTTTTACAGAACCTTCTTCAGCCAAGTGTCAACCCGTAACGCACCGATGCCAAGGGATGTCTACTATCCTAAGCAGGTTGAGAACGTGCTACTGTTCAATAATGATTTTCTTGGTACGGCCAAGAAAGTAAGGGACCAGTGTATCGTTGATGCGAAGTATGCTAATTCAATACGATGGCAGCCCGCTTTTAAACAGCTTATTTATCGAAACGAGGCAGGAAAACTGATTGTTACCATCAGTCAGAACTCAATCGGGAATGCAATCACTGAATTACTGGGTGTAGTGGTTAAGCGTTTACCTGATGCAGATGCCTACAAAGATGCCGAGCCTGCACTGCTCGAAAAACTGTTGGAGGTCAGACGTCGTCTTGCTGAAGCGGATTTGGGGGAGGGGATAGCAACCGACTATTGGTCAGCTAGCTAGTATTCCATCAATATCACATTGACGGAGTACAAGTATCCATCCAGAAACTATAGCACCCTACTGATGAACAAGATAAAGACAATTCGGGCTAGGTGGTCAAGTTGTAGATAGTCTTACCAGACGATTTGTGTAAAGCCTGGGCGCTGGTCAATGAAATATATTCCGGACAGTCGCGGGCGCATGCTGGAATCCAGTAAGTCATTGAATTCTCTGGATTGCAGCAGGTGCCGAGATGGCATATATCAAAAAAATATCATTTCTTGGGATGACACTACCTAATCTTCCGTGTAAGTTTTCAGGATTCACAGGATGATCGCTTGTGATATAGCTGGATCAAAGCCCAGTTTGACTAGTCTGGCGCTTTGTACTTAGCTTGTTGGTGATCTTGCTCAAGTTACCGGCCACGCTAGCGAAAAAAAATGAAGGCAGAACAACAATGATAACGACTATGTTCTATCCAGATCCTTCCACCCACTTTAAGCTGCGCTTGCACTCGGCGCACCCAATATTTCTAACAATGGGTTTGATTGTATCCCTGACGGTTCCGGCCCAAGTTGCAGCTGCGGAATCTGTAGCCAGCCAGGACAATGGTGGGTTAGCAACTGCGTTAGCCACTGCCCTGCTTGTGGCTGTTGCGCTGGGGGCTTTGCTCATCATCGGACTCGTCCACTGGGGACGAAAACAAGAACATATTGGTGAGATGATGCACTTTTGCATGAAGTATCTACTTCGATCCGAAGATGAGGCGGAGCGATGCGCTTTTGCTACAGCCCTTGGTGAGTCAAAAGATGTTGGTGCACTTCTGGTTCTGGTGGATATCATCTCAGATGAAGAGGAGGCCGAGGCGGTTCACAAGGCGGCCAGAGAAGCGTTACATGAAATGCGTGCTAACTTTCGTAAATATCGGGATATGATTACCGATTTGGAGTTGGAGGCGGAACAAAGAAACTTCCTCGGAATCATTAATATCCTGATCGACAATTTTGAACAGGATAAGATGAGATATGCGCAAAGTGCTTACATCATCGGGCGGCACTACATGCGACTGGGGAATTATTTGGATGCTCGGAAATGGCTGAGAAAAGCGGAATTTAGAAATCGTAAATCCAATCTGTATGGTGACCGAATAATATATTGGATAAAGAAGTGTAATACTCGATTACTTGAAGAAGCCGATACC
Source organism: Candidatus Thiodiazotropha sp. (assembly GCA_023838465.1). Taxonomy (GTDB): domain Bacteria; phylum Pseudomonadota; class Gammaproteobacteria; order Chromatiales; family Chromatiaceae; genus Thiodiazotropha. The sequence continues at coordinate 4,777 of JAIVEQ010000090.1, read as the reverse complement.
TCTTTCAAATCAGCTGACTACTATCAAGCAAAGGAGCACTATGCAGTTCTTGATCATGGCATCAACGAAGCTGAAAAGAAGAATTGTGCAGTGTATTTACGCTCATCCTGTAGTTACTGCATGTTGAAGGATTACCAGAATGCTGACCAGTCTCTGTTACAGGCACTGGAGCACGGTCATGCAACAGACCTTGCTCTGACTTTGGTCCCATTATTACAGGAGGCGCAAAAGATGTCTGATAAAAATCTTGGTCAGTGGCATAACCTTGAAGGTGTTGCACGTAAGATTGATGAGCGCGTAAGTACTATTATGAATGTTTTAATGGAACAGGATTTCTAGCGTATGATGACCTATCGAAAATTGATATCCGGATACCTTACTGCGTTTGGGTAGATGGACTCACTATATTTACAGAAATATTAATATGACACCTTAATAGGCCATATTCAGCCTACTGACTTGCTGAAAAATGCATGGCAGTAGATATTCAAGAAGTATTGCTAACTAAATTACCAAATCGTTCAGCTGTCATATTCAGAAAGCGTCTATTTAGAGGCAGCAGATTATTTAAGACATCTCTTACCACCTGGGTATCCTTATCCCTGATTGCAATATCTAATTTGCCTGTCCCTTCTGGATTTCTCAGTTTATAGTAGACTTTATACATTTGGGATATCTCGTTTGCCTCAGATTCAGATGCAAACAGGGATTTTAGAGAGACCTCGTCACTGACGCCTCTAGACTCAGCATCATGTTCAATCCGTTGTAAGGCATTCTCCAAGGCTTCAATGTCGTCCTCCTTGATATCTGATTGTCCAAATTTTTCAAGTATCTCCCAGCGGAAACGAAAAGCGTATCTGAGGGTTGTCGATAATGCGGAAAGGTCTGTGGGTATCTCAGACGTATTAATGGCACCCACCTCCTCAACAAAGCTGATTTGAAAGGTATCGATTTTTCCCTGTTTACCCAGTCGATCAATGGCACAGACAATAGGGCGACAAATTTTATCAGCAGCGGTGTTAAATACGGCATGGATTTGCTCAAATTTTCGTCCTGAGCCAATTTTACGAATAACATGGAACAGCTCATTCTGCCAGCGATCATCTGTTGAAAACTTATTGATTACCTTGACAAGGTCACCCCAAGTATCTGGTTGATCAAGAAAATCGAATAGATCGAGTGCATCTTTATTCGCGTATCGGATAGTAGCGCTATTGAGATCATCCATATGCTCCATGCTCTGAGGATTATCCACACTTATTTCGATCCATGGGAGTAATGGTTGCTTAATCAAGTTTTTACGTGGTGGGCTGATTGCAGTTACAATACGGTTTGCTATTTCAGGTAAGCTATCGCTCAGTGCTGGATTTATCGGATCTAGACCATACAAAGGGTTTTCATTGATGAAAACCATACGCAAAAATTTCTCAACCTCGTCAGAGATGGCTGCAACAGCATGGTATCCATCGATAGGATCAGGAATGGCAATATCTGGGTGATGTAGGCAGACTAGTCGGTCAGCTGAAGATTGTTGCCCCTCGAATAGACCGGTTTCAAACAAACACCAATCCCAATCATCAGATGGATCTGGTAGCAGTAGGATAAACCAGTTAGCCTTGCATATCTCGGTGATGATTTTTTCACGCCACAGCTTTCCGGATATGTTTTCAGTGAAATCAGCCTGGTAGGTAATAGAGAGTTTGCCGGCAGATTATTTTCTTAGAATATCAACCACTGCTTTAGCGGTTTTCTCATCCTTTGCCTTATAGGAGAAGAACACATTGACACTCTTTTGAGTTAAAGCAGGGAGCAGTTTAGTGAGCGATTTTAGACTATCTGTTTCACCTGCTAGCTGATCAGCCGCACGGCGTATATTATCTGCAGCGCCCTGATGCCTATTGATATAATCAGCGATGTCAGGTTCGCGAAGGAGTTCGGCACCAGGTGAGGCAGGGTGAACCGACAATCTATTGTCAGAATTGAGTTGGTGATTGCTCCTTGTCATGACTCTATCTCTCCGTCATTTCATCCTGCTTTTTAATTATAGATAGCCAACATAGGATCTCAATTGTGAATAATACCTATCCAGTAGACTATCCTGGACAGGAAGCTAGACAAATGAAATAGATGCTTATCCGGGCTAAGCAATCAGTGCGACTGCCTGGGAGGAAAAGTATCAGTTACAAGCACATCGAAGCGTTTGAATTCTGTAGGTCCCCTGACCCTCTTTATAGAAGCTATTTTTATCCACTTGACACTTTTTGCAGTGCTCGAGTATATTTTTTTGGCGATATGATTGTCTGGCCACGGCTTGAAAAAATGCTATTCGCTCGTCGGATAGTTTCAATGCAACATGGTGTTGATGATGTAGCTGTGACCTTCTCAACGCGAAGCTGGAAAAGCTTTCTTCTGCTTCCTGCATCGTTTCAATTATCTGTGCAGAGGGTGTCAAATGCGGTTGAGATAGCCTCTCTCTATAGTGGGAGAGTGCCTGTAAATAATGATCAGTATGGTGAACCTGGTCGAGCCTTTCAGCTAGAGGTTGCATCTCGTCAAAAAGCTGACTGGCCCAATGATAGAGTGTGATATTTTCCTGTTGATGGATAAGCTTCAAAGACGGATCACGACCTCGATAGGCGGTTTCATTGCGATTGTATCGGATTGTCTCCATTTCCTGATTGTCTATATTAGGACTTTCAGTGAATAGGCAGTGGTGCATGAAGAGCTCAAGAAAGTGCAATTGAGCGGGCTCAATACCGGAAGGCACAAATGGATTTATATCAATTGAGCGCAGCTCTACATAACTGATACCTCGCGTTTGTAAGGCATTGAGCAGGGATTCACCTGGCTGCGTGACTTGTTTCGGCCGCACAGTGGAATAGTATTCGTTCGCTGAGCGCCAAGGAAGGCTGAAAGCCGAGGCGGTTAGTCCCCGGTAGGCGTGAGGCGAGACTGTAGACCCGTCGTGCCTTGCGCCAGAGGGGATGCAAAGCGAGCATCCGAACACGGCGTCCAGTCATTTGGGAACTGACGGCGGAGTGGTCACGAGCTTGCGATGTGATCACGTAGTGTCAGTGACCAGGACCGTCCGGGGCACTAATAGGTTGTCAAAGATCGAGTGTCTTTTAGGCCTGGGACGCCTAAAAGACATCACGAGATCGAAGACTCACTTGCTCTGTCTGTAGCAATGTATTACTGAGTTGTTGCTCGCTGCCATCCAGCCCGTCAAATTGTTCATAAGCCAAGTAGGGTGTATTGATAACGCTTCGAAGGCTGTCAATGTAGCCCGTTAAAGAATTATGGTTTATAACGACTTCACGATTGATCAGTGGCGAATTGGCATAACCCATGTCTCCCATACGTAACGATGTTGCATAGGGTAGGTAGAGGGTGTGTTTGTCAAAGGGAATCAGACGTCCATTTGCACTAGAAAATGAGCGGCTGGTTGCAGGGGATGCGCCAAACAGAAAGAGTAATAACCAATCATGACGCTGTGCATTGCGTACTGCTGACATGGTTCGCTCTGCAATAAATGCAGTCGTATTACCCATGGAACTAGATGACGCCTTCTGGAGCCATATCCACAGTTCGTTAGAAAATGAGAAGTTAAAATGCACCCCGGCAATAACTTGCATCTGTTTACCATACCGATGGGCCAATCCACGTCGGTATATCGTTTTCTGCATCCCCGGATGAGAGGGCCCATATTCTGCGATACGGATATCGTCCTCATTCTCGATGGGGCAAGGCATACTTGCAGACCAGATCAATTCGTCATCTAAATGTCTGTGAACAAAGGCTTCAGCCTCGCTGATAAAATTAAGTGCTTCCAGACTGTTTTCAAAAGGCGGTGAAATCAGCTCAAGCAGGGATTCCGAGAAATCAGTTGTAATACACGGGTGTGTCAAGGATGCTCCAAGAGCCGATGGATGATCCGTCATTGACAGGTAGCCGTTAGGAGTGACTCTGAGACCCTCTTTTTCTAATCCAACTTTGCTGCCAATCAAGCATTCAGCTGGTAATTGCTCAATAGATAGGGTCATGGATGGATTCCTTAATGCTCTGATCAGGGTATTTGTCATAGGACCGTCTTACATCTTATTGACTGGGTGATGGCCTCATATGGCAAGTATACGAATAAAAACAATAAGTTATAAGAAGATGCGTCAATTAGTCCTGTTTTGAGAGTATAATAGAATGAATGTTCATTCTTTTCAAGATCGGAGAATAGAATACATCAGGATATCTCTATTAATGGAATAGTTTCGCTTATGTTCCAGGAGCAGTTATCTATCTCTATCAATATGGGTTACCCGCGGTTGTTTGATAATAGACCAGTCAATAGTGTCTTGGTTCTGGTTTGGTATGAAGATCAGATGAGAAGGATATAAAAGACAGGACAGTACTCTCTATAGTTGCAATATGTAGATCAATGTCCTTATCAAACGGTGCAAAATATAGGGATGTGTGGATCGGTAAAGCGTTGAAACCGTGGGTTAATAGAGGGCTATTCGATCAGGAGAGTGTGAGGTCAACAGATGAAATGGTAGCAGTCAGTGTATTTACTGCCCAGAGAGAGGGGTCTTTAGAAAATGAGTAACTAAAATGTTAGTTAAGTGTCATGTTTTAACAGGATGCAGATTACTCGGCAGTGAGGGCGGGTAGAACGGCTAGCATTGCTTTTTCAGAGCCTGTAAATAATTCTGTGTAACTGCCCTTGTTTAAACGAAGTCCTTTAATCGGTCTTCGAATTCGATCATAAAACGATTGAGTGCTA
>JAIVEQ010000089.1 GCA_023838465.1 Candidatus Thiodiazotropha sp. | reverse complement strand
CAGACCAAGAAAATGTCTTGGCATGAAAACACCTAATCAGGTATTTTTAGGAATCAACCCACCGGTTGCACTTGCGAGTTGAATCCGCGTCTCGTTGTAGTAACCATGCATAATATTATGCGTGACTCCATGATACTGCTTGTCTTGCTTCCATTAGATCAAATATGCTTAATGAGTGAGTTTTAAATAGTGCAGAATATTGTTATGGCTGGAATGGGTGTCAATTATTTATATTAAACAACTTACAGGCATCACAAAAAAACAACGTAATTCATGAGCAAAGCAGTATCGTTATTCTATGAACTCCTACAGCATTGATTGGAATACCCACATGGTAAATCGACCTAAATCACTAAAAATATTTATTTAACTGTTGGATTAATGGTAGCAGTTACATATCTGGCTGGAGATCCGGTAGGTACCAAGTATCACGATCGCATTAGCAGTGAATGTATTGCTAAAACAATGTGTGGAGACATCTTTACAACCACACACTTAATCCGATTGTTAACAACCATTTCACCAACAGCAACCGAGTGTATGTTGTAAAAATGTCTATGAGCTGAATGTCGCTGCCACTGGTGGACCACTAAAATAAGCTGATAAGGACATGCTCACAACTCAAGCAGTCATAAACATCAGTGATATGGAATTTAATGCTGTTGTGGATAACGTACTGAAGGTACTAGGTATGAATAATGTTGGCATCCGAGAACATGGAAGCCCAATAAGATACATAGAGGCCACTTATTATTCCATCCAGGTACCTCAGAAAATTATAGGTATTACAATTCTTTTTTGCTCTCAGTCCCTAAGCCTTAGCACCCCCAAGAAATTCCGCAAATTTACGATCCTCACCCATGGTATGTTGTACAAACCAATGATAAAGAAACTCAATAACCTCCACTGCCTCTATCTGTTCTTTCTCAAACCGTAACTTGCTACGGTTTAATCCATCGATCAAGGACTCATGATGCTCTTTGTGTTTAGCCAACTCAGGATATTTCTCACGGTACATGAGATTCTCCTCACTGACGAAGTGAAAGTGGGTGTACAAGCCTAGCTCTGTGAATAGGGCCTGCTTGTAGACATGATCATCTGTGTTCCCTAACTCTTTTTCCAATCTAATAATCAGGTTCAGAAAATAGTGATGCTGTAGATCAATCTCTTCGATGCCTAATTCACAAATATCCGACCAGCCAACCAACTTGTTATTCATTCTTGTTTCTATCCTCATCCTCAAGTCTGCCCCAGACTTGGTTTTTACCCAGGGATTTGGCTTTGTAGAGGTTTTGGTCTGCCCGCTCTATCAACTGTGTGGCATTGTGTGTTAAATCAGGCCGCTCAGCAGCACATCCCACACTGATTGTTGCCGGTTTTGAATCTGATGAAATGAGGTGCTCCACAGGCAGTGACTCCACCGCAATTCGCATGCGCTCAGCGATAGCAACTGCATTTTCTAAATCACAGTCGGGTAGCAATACCACAAATTCCTCACCACCATAGCGAGCTATGAGATCCCCGGGACGCTGCAGCACATTCGACAGGCAATCTGCGACAACTCTAAGATAATCATCACCATTTCCATGTAGGTCGTTATATCCCTTGAAGTCATCCAGATCTGCCATCAGAATGGCGAGCGACGTACCAGCACGAATAGCACGACGCCACTCCTGCTTAAGAACGGTATCAAAACGACGTCGATTGGGAATATGCGTCAAACAATCGATATGGGCCAAATGTTCCAACATATCCGTCTTGGATTTGAGATTGAGATGGTTGTTGATGCGCGCTTTTAAGAGCGGTATATGAAAGGGCTTGAGAATGAAATCGGCCGCACCTAATGACAGCCCTTGAATTTGATCATCCAGATCATTTCGTGCAGCCATAATAATAACCGGTATATCCGAAGTCTTGAGATTATTTTTGAGGAGACTGCAGATTTTGAATCCCTCACCAGACTGCTCAAATAGGTCCAGCAGTACCAGATCAGGCTTCTGACTCTGGTTAACCATACCCAGGACCTCTTTCATAGTTGAGGCACTTGATATGTTGTAATCCTGCTCGAGCATATCCCGCAAAACCTGTATGTTTTCGGGACACTCATCAACGATCAACAATTCTGCGCCTTTCCGTAAAGAACCAACGGATTGGTTTTCTGCAGGTGCGGGGCTATGAGTCAGCATATTTTATGATTATAACCTACCCATAAAGGGTTAATCTAGAGTGGGTAATTCACTGCCCATTAACGAGTCGAACATGGTGCATTACTTATCAATATAATAATTGTGTGGCACATATTACTGCACAAACCAAGCCTGCTGCTGATATTGAACACAATGAATGATAGGGTGAAAAATACCGACCCCAACCAGTAAGTGATACCTCCGATCAACAATGGATACTAACAGATATCTGCCTGTTGTTGGGATATTTGCCTACCTCATCTTAATGATTATTCGACATTCGTCATTACTGACAGTGAAAGATAATCGCAATAATCTTAAATGATTTTAGGTCTATATTAGTACTATCCAAATTAGCGATTTCACGATACAGCGCGAAATCATACTGCCACAATAAAAATAGGGCTATTTGCCGCCAAGCAATGCTTCTACCGATGACTGGAATAGCCATAACTCTTTCTCCCCGCCCACTCGATGTGGTGAAGAACCTTTTTTATTATTGTTATACCCATTACCAGCACAAATTGCTTCTTAAGAATGAACATCCAAATCGCTGCACGGCCTGATCATTGACTCAGAGATAGATTCCTATGACCGAACTTCAGCAGACAGACAACTGGGATATTTTACAGTAGACAGGGAAACGATCTAGAAATCCTATTTTCTACTAAAAGACTGGACAATCATCTAGCTTGTGCACTACCCGTCCCTATTTACTTTGCGATAACCCTAATGACCGGGATAGGATCAATATACTGTGTTGCTGGGCATTACACACCACACTCTACTGGGAGTTTCTTCAATGGCGGGTATCTTCGTCAGCTACCGTCGTGATGACAGCCAAGGATTTGCCGGTCGTCTGGCAGATGACTTAAGCCAAATCCTAGGACCTGACCGTGTATTTCGTGATATCGAAATCCCATTGGGCAGTGATTTCACTGACGTTCTACAAAGTGCTGTCGCAGCCTGTGACATCTTACTGGTAGTGATTGGGCGCCACTGGTCAGCCGATTCTGATCAAGGCTATCGATCAAGACTTTTCGAACCCACAGACTGGGTAAGAACCGAGATAGAAGCTGCCTTTGCCCAGAATAAGCATGTGATACCCATCCTAGTGGGTGGTGCCGATATGCCGGGGCCTGAAACGTTACCGCAAAGTATTGAACAACTGTTACGCCAACAGGCCGCTACACTAACCGACCGACACTGGAGTAACGAGGTTGCTGACCTTGCAGACCACCTTGGTGTCCTGTGTCCATCGATTAAGGAAGATCAGCCTACAAATAACAGTGCAGATCAATCACCAGCTGAAGTATTGAGCAGGTTAGGTAAGCGTCTTCTTGATGAGGTTGTTCTTAAAAATCATCGGGGGACCAATGCCTCTCATTCGAACTCCACGTCGGGGCAAAGGTTATTACAAAAACTTGGTCGTAAGTTGCGCAGTCTGATCACTGTGATTATCGTCCTTGGTCTGATCTATATGGGTATCAGGCTTTTTGGTGACGAAGCCCTGCTACGCAATCTCAATGCATTTGAAGCACGTCTGCAGGTAGGCTGGGAGCGCCTACTGCACTATATTGAAGGCTTGTACTAAACAATAGTGGCATTCACTACATATAGATTATAATCAGACCAATAGTAGTGTTTGCAAATCATGCAAACCGAAGCTGGTATCATAGCACTCTACACCGACTCTGCTCGGCCTATACCACCAGCCAAAAGAACATCCCGTGACAACCCATTTCTCATACTTAAAACTTGACTCAGCCTTGTTGGCCAACCTAGAAACCCTCGGCTATCTGCAGATGACGCCCATCCAGGCAGAGGGTTTACCTCATATACTGGCAGGCCATGACCTTATCGCCCGTGCCAAAACTGGCAGCGGTAAGACCGTTGCATTTGGCCTCGGTCTGCTTAGCCTCCTTGGCCAGGCATCCTTTACAGTACAAGCGCTGGTACTCTGTCCCACGAGAGAGTTGGCTGACCAGGTTGCTAAGGAGCTACGTCGTCTCGCTCGAACCAGCGCTAACACCAAGATCATCACCCTCTGTGGTGGCGCGCCCTTCGGACCGCAGGTCAGCTCACTCGAGCACGGGGCGCACATTGTGGTTGGCACACCTGGACGTATCCTCAAACATTTGCAAAAAAGCACGCTCTCTCTTGGCAACGTCCGTGCTGTGGTACTCGATGAAGCCGACCGTATGCTCGACATGGGCTTCTATGAGGATATCGCAACGATCTTATCTACCACCCCACCACAGCGCCAGACCCTGCTATTCTCTGCCACCTACCCTGATACCATCCGTGAGTTGAGTTCAGCCTTTCAGCGCGAACCCATAGAGGTGACTGTAGACACACAACACGGCAGCCTCAAAATCAAGCAGCATTTTTACGAGGTGGAAAAGGGTCGCCGCATTAAAACGCTGGCTGCATTGTTGGCGCAATATAAACCAGAATCGACGGTAGTTTTCTGTCAAACCAGACAACAGTGTCAGGAGGTGGCCGATGAATTGCAACTGCGTGGTATCCAGTCTCTGGCACTGCATGGTGATCTGGAACAGAAGGATCGGGATCTGGTACTGGTACAATTCGCCAACCACAGTGTACCGGTGCTAGTGGCCACCGACGTTGCCGCCCGCGGACTCGATATCAAGGATTTGGAAGCCGTCATCAACTATGAGCTGCCGCGTGACCCGGAGATCTACGTACACCGGATCGGCCGCACCGGGCGGGCTGGCAATAAGGGTTTGTCATTAAGTCTATTCATCGCTTCCGAGGCTAATCGCGTCAATGCCATAGAGACATACCTGGATCACAAGCTACAACTAGAGAAACCGCATCGTCTTGATCTTCCAGATGACTTCAGCCTTTCCTCACCTATGGTAACGTTCTGTATCGACGGAGGGCGTAAGGAAAAGGTACGCCCTGGCGATATACTTGGCGCACTCACTGCTGATATTGCAGTACCAGCAGCGAAAGTTGGGAAGATCGACATCTTCGACCACATTGCCTACGTCGCAATTGACCGCAGTGTACGTAAGAAGGCATTGCGGGTACTATCTGAAGGTAATATCAAGGGACGTCGTTTCAAGGTACGTCTAATACGCCAAGCGAGTAACCCTTGGCGTAGTTAGTAGACGAACTAGTTGAGAGATACATCGTTTTGAATGATGGATGTTCATGCAGCACTTGATTTTTTATTCCTGGCCAGTTGTTCTAACCATCGGAATATAAATCCTCGTGAAACATCTTTACCTGTTAGCAGGTAATGAAGCGTATAAGCATTATTAAGCGTTGATGCCAAAAGTTGCTCGCTTTGCTCCGTTCCGCAAAACAGGATACTGTCATCCTCATATACCTGCATATTTTCCTCCGGTAACATGATAGGCGTTTTGGCTCTGTGGATGACTAATGGAACACAGGAGAGTAGTTCACAACGCTTGGAAGGGTGCCGAATAAGGTCTCCAATGACCAATTCATGACCTGTATTGAGTAAATCGATGGCTTCTTTTGCATGTTTCGTATCGAGTGTGACAGACCAAAGATGAGGTATTTGATCGCCAATAGATGCAATTAGTCGGTCACTTATTTTTTCAGTCTGATGTTCGCCTTGCTCTCGCAAATAATCTATTAAAATCTGTATGTGGGGAGATATCAGATACTTCAATATTCGGCGGCCTGTGGTAAGGCTGGATTGCAAGATCAGGTCAACACTGGCGGCATCGAACGCCAGTTGGTTAGCATGGTGATTTTGTCTTACGATGGTGAATGCATTTGGATTTAAGACCTGAGTACTCATCAGGATATTCAGATTATCAGAATCGTTATCGGTGCCTGCTACAATACCTGCTACTGTATCAAGCTTTGCATCACTAAGTGTGCCATGATCTGCATACCCTTTGATAAAGCGGTCAATTCCCGTGGAACCCTCAAGATCAGGATCGATAATGAGTGGGTTTATACTGTTGAGCTTCATATATTTATGAAGCCACTGTCCCATACGACCATAGCCACACAATATCCAGTTATCGCTGGGCACATTTAAAGGCTGTCCAAGACGGATACCCTTTGCCCTTACCAGCCAGCTATTCAAATTATGTAATCGTGGTGTAGTAATTGCCATACTGAGTAACTGCGCAAATATTTCAAATGGATTAATGATCGTTACATTATCCAATGGAGCGAGCTGCTCCTTATGTTTGGAAGAAGTCGTTCGGCAGATAACGTGCACCTTCGGATTAATAAATCGAGAAACAACTGCTATCTTCAGATTTACATCCTCATCGCTAGTTAACGCGATTACCGCTTTACACAGTGGATGTTGTAATCCTGCATCAACAAGATGCTTGGGCTCACTCGGATCGCCACAAAGCCCAGGCATATTGACGTTGTAGTCACGTAATGACAATGCTTTTATACGTTCTGGGTCACGGTCAATGACGACAGCTGTAAAACGATGGTCGCTGAGTCCTCGAGCTAGCAGGCTACCAGTGTCACCAAAGCCACATATAATAAAAAATGGTTCAGTTATCTTTTTCACAACTCTTGAAAAGCGATATTCACTTAAAGCCTGCACAAAGTGCATATTCTGTATGAGATGAATAATAGAACCTATGGCATATAGCCAGGCTATTACACCGATATAGAGGCATAATATCGCCCACAGACGCTGTTGATCAGTAAATTCATTGGGTATCTCACCGAATCCGGTAGTGGTAGCCGTATAGGTAAAAAAATAAAAGGCATGAAATAAACTCATGTACTCTGGACTTCCATCGGCAGCCATTCCAGGTATCAGAGCCATTCCTGTTATACCGATTGCATAGACAATTATAAGTACAAATATAGGCCTACGCATATACCGAAGAACCAGCATGGAAACCCGGTCTAGTTCTGAAGTAGCAGCCATTGAAGAATTCTTAACGACGTGACATGAGCGTGTCACCAATTAATATGATGACAGAAACAATGTTTGCCAATAGGGCACCTCCCGCAAGTGAAACAATGGTAACTATCGACTCCGCACTTGGGCCAAGTGGCGTATCATTTTGATAAACGACCCATACCACACGTGCTGTAATCAATAATAGGTCTGCCACTAGACTGGCAGCTAATAATAATGCACCAACTTGAGACCTATCACCCAGCTTCAAACCTGTGGCTATTAAGTTAACTAGGATGGCAATAGTTAATATCCAGACGCTATGATGCGTTGGGTTATCAATATCCCCAACCACAAAAACGAAATTGAATGTTAAGGAAAGAATAATAAAAAAACCAAAGATGACCCGTTCAAGGTTCATATGAATTTCTCTTTTTTCCGTTTGTAATTCTGCATTCTACTGATCTGATAATAGGTCATATTCACATCAATACCATATTGTATTAATGGGATGCCCATAATTCCATAGCTACACATCACTCTATACCGTTTTAACCCAGCTTCACTACGATTAGCTGATAACACACTACTCAAGATTTAGTACATAATCTTAAGTAGCAGCTTAAGATATTCTTATACTGACAACCATTGACACGATTAATGTGGCCCTGGTATTTATCGATTCTGATAAGAGATTAACGATCGAGATGATGGGTAAAGACTATTAGATAGCCGACTGGGCATTGCCGTGCACACTTTACCTGATATAAATGGTTTTTTTACTGTGCATATATCGCCAACTTCAGCTAAAGTTGGATTTACGTATCAAAGGTAACCGGATGCGTGGTCGTAACTACACACTTAGGGTAGCCAAGATTCCTAACCATGTGAATTATGTGGTTACTTTCGCAGAACACTACATTGCGGCACGAAAAAAAGATGCAACTATCAACCGCACGTGCAAAGTCTGTAACAAAAGCTTTGATCGCTAGGGTTCCTGGCACAGCTAAGAAGCTATCTGCGCATAGAATTGGTCCGCTATCCCCGGTTGCTACAAATGAACAGGAAAATGGACGACAGCTCAATCGCCGAGTTGAATTGGTCATTGCTATAGAGTGAATAATAATCGCCCTCATTAATTCATGACTAAATTCCAATTGTAATGCTAATTTAGTCGATATACTGGTTCAGCACATGCCTCCTATAAGCTAAAAGGAACATCTGATAATACTTTTTTCGTTATTCCGGCATCTGCCGGAATCAACAATACACATAAATTCAAAACACGGACTTCGGATTTAGATTTGACTTAACCCGAAATAGCGAACTAATCTGGATTTCCCAGTATAACTATGAAGCACGTATATAATTTGATGGGCGACTGTGATATTAACTAATTGAGTAAAGGATGTTTCATACCTTTTTTTAGAGGACTTTATAATTATAATTCTATTATTGAAAACATCGAGAATCTGTACAGGTAAATTACGGATATCATAAGAACAACACATATTTCAATAAATAATGATGAACTCTATATATTCCAAATCATGCTATCTACTGCTACTGATTTTTTGTACACACAGCAGTCAAGGCGCAAATACTCTTCAGACGCTCGAAGCCTCTTCAAGTCAGCACCCTGATAAAAGCGCTGTTTATATGCTTGAAAAAGGCGAAGAGTCTTTATTGGCGCGCGCATGGTTAGTTGAGTCGGCCAGGAAAACGATAGACGTACAATATTTTATATGGAGTATCGACAATATAGGTACTCTTGCCAGTGAAGCACTGCTGTCTGCTGCAGAGCGTGGCGTTAAGGTACGGGTGATTGTGGATGACTTGATGATTGATGCTGAGTCAGAGACAATGCTGTCACTGAGCGCACATCCCAATATCGAAATTAAGATTTATAATCCGAAGCACTCCGTCGGGATCGGCTTTTTCAAGCAGCTTTGGAATCTACTTACCGATTTTCGAAGTGCCAATCAGCGCATGCATGACAAGTTAGTGATCTATGATCAGACTGTAGCCATTACAGGGGGGAGAAATATGGCTGATGAGTATTACGATTATGATCACACCTATAATTTCAGAGATCGTGACGTATTAGCTGCCGGCGACGTTATACCCACGATGCAAAAGAGTTTTGAAAATTTCTGGAAAAGCCCGCTGTCCATTTCGCTCGAATCGCTGCTTGTCGATAAACAAAAGTTACTTACACCAACCGCCATTAAAAACTATACACAATGGCTGCACAGCTACGCTCAAGATACAGATAACTATGCTCCTGAGGTACGTGATTCCATCACAGACATGAGTGAACGCATCGACGGATTGCTGAGCAAGCTTCTTTGGGTAGATGCTTATTACATTCATGACTTGCCGGGCAAGAATAACAATACATGGCAACTTAACGGTGGTGGTCAATCCACCACATCACTGATAGATCTACTTTCCAAAGCAAGAAATAGAATTCTAATTGAGAGTCCTTACCTTATCATGCCAGAAGGTGGATTTGAGTTTTTCGCCGAATTACTCGATAAGGGTATTGAGATATCGATCGTAACAAACTCTCTGTCATCAACAGACAATCTTCAAGCCTACTCCGGTTACAATAACCAAAAACAACGATTACTCGACTTGGGTTTGAAGATCTTTGAATTCAAACCAAACCCAGCAATAGCACAAACGTTGATCGACCGATACCGGTCAATGGAAAAGAGTGTACCTATATTCGCTCTCCATGCCAAATCATTGGTTGTGGACGGTGAGACTGCCTTTATCGGTACATTTAACTTTGATCCACGTTCAGCTCATTTAAATACAGAAGCGGGTATCGTGATTCACGATTACGACATAGCTCGCCAAATAGAACAAGCCATCCAACAGGACATGGCATCTGAAAATAGCTGGAATGCAATGGAGTCTGATCAGCTGCAAAATGTTGGATTTATGAAGAAACTGAAAGTGATGTTCTGGGGTATGCTACCCCTGGAACCGATACTATAATGGACAGCTACCATAAAGCGCCGGTGAACAATAGTTCAAATTATTCCGGTATATAGACTATCATCAACAATGTATGAGATATATCCAATTGTGTGTTAATGCGTCGTTTAATTATATGTTTTTAATAATCAGACTTTTTACAATTATTCTTATCCTGAATTCAAACATCACGATGGCTGGTGAAGCTGACGTGCTCGCAGTGAACATACGCCCGCTTGGTGAAGATAGTTTTTCAATAGATGCCACTGTACAGCACGCAGATACTGGCTGGGATCACTATACAAATTCGTGGGAAGTACTCGATCTTGATGGCAACCTACTCGGCAAACGCGTGTTATTACACCCTCATGTCGATGAACAACCTTTTACACGAAACCTCGTATTGACCATCCCTCAAAATGTAAAGACCATTATGATTAGAGCAAATGATCTAGTACACGGAAAAGGCAATAATTCACTTAGTGCTTCTGTACCCAGATAATTAACTAGTAGTCGCATATACCATTGACTGGTAGTGAATCCGAACGCAACCAGGCATTAGCGCAGAGCGTAGGATCGTAACCAGTATGCGTCATGATCTCGTCAAGTAGATCCTGCATACCTGCGTACCCGCCTTTGTTGGTCACATAGAAATCACGGAGCGCCTGGTCTAACATTTCCTTACCGATCACACTCTCTACATCTCGGAGGAAAAATGCCCCCTTCATATAGGGGGCTGATCCAAATAAACCGTCATCAATGATATCGACCTGGTTACAGGAATCTGGCCAGGCTATTTTATTCTCGCTACTGCTTTGAAGCCTATCCAACTGGCTTGTATATAATGTCCAAATCGTATTACCGAGTATAACGCCACCGACCTCGGTCAGTGAACGTGCAGCAAGATATGATGCCACTCCCTCAGATAATACAAAATCTTCCCAACAAGTTATACGAACACCATTTCCAAACCAGCCATGTGCCGCTTCATGGGCGTGTATCGACTGATCAGACATAGATCCACTCGCAACATGCCAGAATGGGTGATGTTCAAGCCCACCAAACTGCCCTGCCCCCCAGTCAACCGATACACTGGCAACTTCTTCTCCAAAGATGTACTCACCATAGGTTTGCTCATACCACTCCATGACGTCGCGCAGGTTCCGGGTACCTTCGGTTGCATCAATTTCTTCACCAGGCTGATAGTAGACACCCACCTGGGTACCGTCGGTCGTGGTGCCGAGGTCAATATAGTCAAATTCACCAACTGCCCAGCCGATCATGTATGACGGTGCATCGGATAAGATGGATGTAGGGTAGATGACATCCATATCCAAGGGAATACCGATCAGCTCTAGCTCAAATGACAACCCATCGTAGGGATCTGAC
The DNA here is from genome assembly GCA_023838465.1 of Candidatus Thiodiazotropha sp. GTDB lineage: Bacteria > Pseudomonadota > Gammaproteobacteria > Chromatiales > Chromatiaceae > Thiodiazotropha. Next base: position 395 of record JAIVEQ010000089.1, on the reverse strand, counting down.
TTGCATGGAAACATGTTACCGCAGTAGTAAGGCCAGGTGAATGTGAGACCATTTGACAGGATTCCATCGAAGCTGTCGTGTAGTCTGTACGCATAGTTTATCGTCAACACCACCGGGTCAACAGATACTGGTACGCCAACATCAAGCCGTTGGCCCTCCACAAGATAATCCAACGGGGTCCCATCCGACATCACGCTCATAATCATCAAGTCACCAATCTCGAATGATGCACCGGTCGTATCCGTTGAACCAGCTAATACAATGTCAGCTGTCACAGCCATTGTACTGAGATCGACAATTAAACTGGGGTCTATCCGGGTTTCGCAAAGAAATTAAGGTATTGATCGGCCACAGATTCTTCTCTATTTTTGATGTTGAAAAGGCATCAAAAAACA
>JAIVEQ010000088.1 GCA_023838465.1 Candidatus Thiodiazotropha sp. | reverse complement strand
CAATATATCCTGGTACTTGATGATGATTCCAGCCCGCAAAGTATAGATTCTGTAGAGCAAATGATGAAAGTGCTGGATCAGCGTGATGAGATAGGTATTATTGCCTGTCATATCGAGTCGCCTGATGGTAGCGCTCAATGGAGCTGGCACTTACCAGAAAATGATAGCTTTGGGCCATCACCATTTTTTATTGGCTGTGGATTTATCATACGTTCCGAATTATTCAGGGCTATGAACTGGTACCCTGACGAATTTTTTCTTTACCAGAATGAAATCGATATTGCGTTCAAAGCAAGACAGAACGGCTACCAGATCTATTATGCTCCCGACTGTGTTGTGATACATAGAGGGATTCCAGGCCAGCGACCTGGATGGCGAAGAGTTTACTACCCTACGCGCAATACCCTTTGGTTAATCCAGCGATATTATCCTCAGCCTCAAGCAAGCTATATGATAGTGTCACGACTATTGATCGGTTTGGTAAGAGCTATTCAGTTTCATCAGCTGGTGAACTATACCAAAGCGGTAAAGGATGCCTTTAAGCAACGCCCCGAAAAACAAATACTATCTGCTGATGTCCGGAAAGAGAGCGATGTGTTTTGGCGACAGAACAGTATTTTTCATCACCTATTCAGAATGAACTGATGATCATGTCTACCAACAAGCAGGCTCGAGTATTAATCATTATCGTCACTTGGAATAAGCAGCAGTATGTTATAGATCTGCTAAATTCAATATCGATATTGAACTATCCACGCGAAAGCATGGATATCGTAGTCGTTGACAATGCTAGTACAGATAGCACAGTTGAGTTAATACGACAACAATTTAATGATGTTCATCTGATATGTAACAAAGAAAATATAGGTGGAACAGGTGGGTTCAATACTGGCCTTGCCTGGGCATTTGAGCAACAAGGTTATGATTACCTATGGTTGCTCGATAACGATGTAAGGGTCCACAAAAACGCACTTATCGAATTGCTGAATGTGCTTGAGGAGCAAAGCGACGTAGCCATTGCTGGGTCTACCATGATGCAGCTGGATTATCCCCATAAAATAAATGAAATGGGCGCATTTGTTGATCGAGGAAATGGACAACTATTATTTAATCGTCATAAACAGAAAGTTCCATCCTTGCAAGGAAGAGATGTCGATGATCTCATAAAAGCCGATTTGGATTTAAGCCAAATTATCAGCGAATGTCAAAGCTGGATGGATGTGGACTATGTCGCGGCGGCATCACTATTGATTCGTGCTGGTATTGCTAAAGAAGCGGGTCTCTGGGACGACTTTTTTATTCACTTCGATGATGTGGGTTGGTGCCAACATATTGCTGATAAAGGATATCGTATTGTTGTATCTGCTCAATCTATCATATGGCATATGTCAGCGGTTACTAAGGTACCATCCTGGATACTCTACTATGACAATCGAAATATTCTCTATCTGCTTGAGAAATATGGACACCCAGGATCAATAGCCCGCTCAAAAAAATGGACTCTGAAAAAATCACTCTACTACGCATTGATTGGTAAACCTGATATATCGGCATTACATATCAATGCTCTGAATGACTATGATCAACGAGTCAAAGGAAAAAAAGATATTGCTTTGAATCCAGTGTATCTGGGTCTTGATGCTACCTCGGAGATTTTACTCGACGATAATATAAAAAGGGTCCTCATGCCCTGGACTGTCAATTTGCAAGCCAGTAATTTACAGCATCAGTTTGTCACTGCATTACATAAAAGAAGCGATCTGCATATTGATTTTATATCAGATCCAACGGAGGGTGTTTCTGATCAACCCAGGCAACTTCCCAAAAGTAATACCATTTTTTTACCGAAATCTAAATTAATGCGCTTGTGGACCTACTACAGATTACGGAATCAGTATGACTTGGTCGTTCAATCAGATTACCAGGCTATAATACCGCTATCTTGGGTAGCCAAGAATATCCTGTTTATTAACTATGAAGGAATCAGTCATAGAAAACGGGCCGCTGTTACAGATATTGTAGAATTAGTAAAAACCATCATTAAATTATGGCGTCAGTTATAAGGATATATCCGAGTTAACGTTTTGAATAAATTACTGCGTCTTTTTCATCGGTTGTTTATTAGCAAACTCAATGATCTTCGTTATAGGAATTTGCTTAGGTTAAATCCACCGATTCTTCCCAATAAAATGATCCTGTATAGATGGAATAGAAGTGTGTGGCCAGACTATCAGTGTTGGATAGACGCCCATTCTATAAATACGGTGCAGGAGTGGGAAAGGGCACGGCAACAGTGCCAAACGTTTGATCAATCGCTGTCAATTTCAATAGTCACGCCGGTTTTCAATACGGGAGTCGATATACTGCGAGAGTGTATATTGTCTGTTCGCTATCAGACGAGTCCATACTGGCAGTTAATATTAGTTGATGATGGCAGTACTGATGAGGAAACTTTGTCAGTGCTGAATTCTTCATTATGTGATGATCCTCGTATTCATGTCATGCTCAATGAACATAGTAGTGGTGGGATCTCCGCAGCCAGTAACAGGGGGATTGCAGAGGCCAGTGGTCACTATATTGCTTTTCTCGATCATGATGATCGACTGGCTACTGATGCTATCCAGCAGTTTTATGATGCATTACAGATAAATCCAGCGATCGATATTCTCTATTCTGACAGGGATATGATATCTACGGATGGCAGACGTTTTATGCACCTGATGAAACCGGATTGGTCACCTGAGACCCTGCTTTCAGGTAATTATCTATTTCATTTCATGTGTTATCGCAAACTGCTGATTAATCAGGTTGGGGGTCTTAGATCTGACTATGATGGGTCTCAGGATTATGATCTGATATTACGATGTAGCGATCATCACCCTGTGGTTAAACATGTTCCACGTGTTTTGTATCACTGGCGTCAATGTGAGTTATCCGTATCACTCGATGAAAATGCAAAAGGGTATGCATTTGATGCAGGTATCCGCGCATTAGAGGATACCTTGGAACGACGAGATTTAAAAGCGAGTGTCTTTGAAAATAAGGCGCTTTGGCGAGGTAACTATCAGTTACAGTTCGACCCAGGAGTTACCTCTTCAGTGAAAGAAATAATGATTGATAGCCTTTCACCAGTCACTGACTATTCAAGTAACAAACAACCCCTTTTTTTTCATGCCACTGATTATCATGCTGAAAACGCTCAAAGCGTGGACGAACTTGCTGCATGGCTTTCTGTCGATGGTGTAGGCATAGTCTGTGGTAAATGCATATCTCCGGACAAAACAATTATTTATGGCGGCGCAGTCATGAAATCAAATGGAGATGTGTTGTTTCCCTATCGAGGGGAGACGATAAAAGAACCTGGATATATGGCAATAACCCAGATAGTTCACAATATCAGTGTGCCAGACTACCATTGCTTTTTGGTGAAGCCTTCGTTGTGGGATGCGTTGGGTGGATTTGATACGACTTACCAGAGTTTTTCTTATCAAGTGTATGATTTAGCATTGCGGGCAGCGGCTAAGGGATGGAGAGTGGTATATAATCCGCGCTCAGTATTTGTCTGTGATTCTGCCCCAGAAGTATTGGCAGAACAAAATAACGATCAGAAACGGTTTAGTGAAAAATGGAGGGAGTGGCTAGATAGAGGAGATCCTTTTCACAGCCCAAACCTGTCACAGCAGAGTTCTTGCTACGAAATCCGTTGTCCATAAGCACATCATGACCTGTGATTGAACTGGCTGATATGACAATGGCTAAATAGTCTGATCTACACTTATCTCACTTAGATCGTTTTAGTTGATAGTAGCCGTTCTTCAATTTTGGCAGTATCAATTGTTTCTGATGATATTTGACCAGTACGTTGGTCAGTTTTCGAAAGGGACCTACCGGACTGACTGCATGGGTTAGTTGGTAGAGACCGGGTTTTATATTCCGCGTTATCAGACGCGTCTGTTGATCAGTCTGTTCGATCGCTACCTGGTCGAAAGGCGCCGCCAGTGGTTCACCGACAAAGATACCTTCTCCCGGTTGTTGAACACTCTTCCAGTAGGCCTCGATGAGGGTACTGCCACTACTGTAGTGTTCCATCAGAATAGCGGGATTGGGGAACTTGCCGGGATGGTTGCAAGGTTCTACTACCGTACCGTAACTACCGCTGGCACCTGCCTCCAACCAACGCAAGGCGCTCATCTGCTTGCTGCCGTTGAGTTGACCGCCTGCCGAGGTCAGATGGTCTGCTATAGCACCGGGCAGGAAGGTCAAGCTGTCGAGTGCATCAACCTTGGATTTGCCAGTAAAGTAGAACAGTACATCATCACGATTTCGAAGGGCGTCATCATGAATGATCTGTGTCTCGAACCAACCTTGCATGAGGGTATTGATGCGAGGGTAATCATAAGCACGCACATTTCGCGCACTATCGCTGGTGCTGACCAGGTAGGCCGTTCCCTGGGGTAGGGTATTGTCTGCAGCGATACCACTGTCAATCAAGCGCTTTGCCGCAGCAAAGTTGTTGGCTGCAATGCTGATGGTTGGACGGATCGCTAAATCAACATAGGGATCTGCACCCTTATAGTTGTAATAGGGGCTATGACGGGTCGCGTCGCATTGCTGTTGAGAACACCAACCACTCTCTAAGCCAAATGTAATGGCCGACGTAATCGACATGCAGCCCACCCGGTAGGGCGTAGACCAGGTGATGGCATAGGCCTGGATATGTTCAGGGGTTGTTTTTAGCAGGCTATTTCTGAGCCGGGTGAATGCAGCGACCTGGATGGTCGTTTTTTTCGGCTCAAAATTGATATGCAGCAGGTTCCCTGCAGGCAGTCCACGTGCTTGTAGATAATAGTTGCCAACCTGCACACTGAGAGGATCTTTGTCATTGACGATAACGGCCAGTTCATAGGGCTGTAATCGATATTTTGGGAGGGATAGTTGTGGTGTTTCAGCAATCAGTACAGGGGAAAGCAATATCCCAAACAGTAGCATACACAGGCTTTGCCAAGCATAGCGTGACACTATTGGGTAGTTGTATATTTTATCCATAAAGGTGACAGGCCTGATTTTTTTAACCCAAGATTCGAAGATCGAGTCCCGTGTCATACAGACGATCAGTATTCATTGTGGAGCGGTTACGAGAGCAGCAGGTTCAGGAGCATCATAGAGCCTTTTTTCCAGGCTGAATGAGATACGCAGTGGCGACTGGGTAATCGGCCATTGCCCTTTAAGCCGGATCTCGGGTCTCTCTCCCTCAAAAGCGAGATAGCTGTATTTGCCATAGTGTGGCAGTTTTCTTGTCAGTCCCGGTAGCGCAGCCGCTGATTGACTAGCGATCCAGGCGATGGTCTGGCCGGTTTCCAAGGTATGTTGGGTGAGTGCAAAGCTGTGATTACTTTTAGAATGGCTTGATGTTGAAACTGTCATGACATCTTGCTCCAGCGCAAAGGGGTATCCTTTTAGCTTGTCGATGAAGCCATCAAGGAATCGGTTTTCCCAACCCAGCAACCAAATCGGGCGATCCTTCGGCAGTTGGGTAATCTCACTGTCGAGAAGAATGTCTGCATCCTGGTAGCCCTCACTCCACTGCTGGGCCAAGTTCCGGTAGGCCCTCAATAGTTGATCAGGTGCTTTGGAAGGAATAACCATAAGTACCCGGTCACTACCGAAGAGTCGGCTGAGTGTCGGTGGAGATTCGGAGGGATCGAGTTGCCTGAACAGATCGAACCATGGATCAATGTCGAGCTGAGTTGGCTTACTGGCAAGGTCAAAAACAAACTGTTTTTTTCGCTGGTCAGTGAACAGCCTTAACTGTGATACGCTGCCATCTGTTTGTTGAACGACGAAGGGGACTTCGATGGGAAAGGGAGGCTCCTGTTGGGTCTGTAGCAGTGTGCCGTGGAGTCGATATCCTGCAGAGCCCTTTTCTACTGAGATATCCTGAACGGTGATACTGGGGAATCCGTTCCTCTCCGTCCAGTGTTGAAAGAATGTCTTCAACGATTGTCCACTGACTTGCTCAAAGGCCGCTCTCAAATCCTCATAGCCGGCTGTTTTGAAGCGATTATTACGATAGAAGCTCCGTAAGCCGGCGATAAAGGGTGCGTCGCCCAGCTTGCGTCGGAGCATGTGGAAAAACATCAGGCTCTTGTCATAGCCGACGGCTTGACTCGCTGTCGAGTGACGACCGCGGAATTCGATCAGAGGGAAGTCATTTTCTGAGCGAATGAAGTCCCGATATCGCTGCAGTGCTGTTCGGCGATGATTGGCCCCCTGGCCACGTTGTTCAGCCAACAGATGATCCGCCAGGTAACTGGTCAAGCCCTCAGCCCAGTTACCGGTTTGATAGTCGATGTAGACACTGTTCCCCCACCAATTATGGAGAATTTCATGGGGATAGGAGGTATGTAGTATAAAGGGCAGACGTAGAACCCTGGGGCCCAGCAGGGTGAAGGAGGGCATACCGTAACCACTCTCCCAGAAGTTTTCCACCATGGCGAACTTCGCATAAGGATAGGGGCCGATAAGGGTCTGGTAGAGTTGCAGATAGTGATCAGTAACCTGTAGGTAGCGATCGGCAATAGCCGTATCATCCTGACGCAAAAATACTTGTGCCTCGTGGTTTTCCAATGGCTTGCGATAGAGGTGGTAGGGCGCTGCTATCAGGTAGATATCATCCTGGGGAGTTTTTTCACGCCAGCGAATCTTTGTCCGCTCCTGGTGGGTCTCGATTTTGGGGCCTTCACCCTGACTCACTGCCAGCCAAGGTTTTGGCAGCTCGACGTTCAGTTCAAAGGTGTGCAGGCTATCTGGAAAGTAGGGATACCAGCCGGTGCTGGCATCCAGAAAGATACCCTGCTTCGATATGGTGCCGGAGAGTCGTTGGCTGATTCGTCCAGGGCTCTCCTTAAGGGTGGTCAACTGATGAGCAATCTTCCCGCTATAGTCTAGGGTGAAATGACGTTGCTGTTCAGGCATGCTGAGCCGGTACGCGACCAATGGCGCTGAGCCGGACACCGGTCCAGTCTCAATAATCTCCACGCCTGCAGTCAGGCTACGGGGATTGAGACCTTGATGCAGCAGAAATGCTGTATTGCCCACTTCAGGTAAGCTTATTCTGTCAGTCACATGCAGACGTTGGGTGGCAGGGTCAAGATTGACTTGTATATCGTGGTGCAGCACAGAGGTGGCGAATACTGGATTGGACAATAGTATTTGCCACACCAGGATGAAACAGATGAGGGATTTGTTGGTCTTAACGCGCATATGTAGTGTAGTGTCTCATAGAGGTATGACGTTATCAGAGGCCCGTCAATGCCTCAAGTTAAGGTGTGCAGTGCTGATATCGCCAGACAATATAAAACACTCGCATCTATAAAAAAATGCTATGTATTGGTCTGACTCTCTGCGTCGGGTGGCCATCTTTCTGCAACGTCCCATTTGCACAGGCTTGTGCTGACGGGGTTTGTGCGGCCTTCATGCCGATAAAGAGAGATGATCACCTGACACTTAAGCGACTGTTAGGCCGTTCAGAGGACACTCGGCCAGTTGATCGAATTAGGAGAAGTTTGTGTTGCATAATCGTTTGTTGATTGTAATCTTGGCCTGCCTGATGACAGGGGTCCATGCTCATGAGAACCCCATTGACCCTGTCATCGATCTCTCAGCAATGATCGATATGACCGGTCTGGTGGAAAAGGTCGCCGATCGACAGGTTGTGTTTGTTGGCGAGTCACACGATCAATATCAACATCATCTCAATCAGTTGGCCATCATCAAGGGGCTTTATGCAAAACACCCTGATCTGGCCGTTGGCCTGGAATTCTTCTTTCAACCTTACCAAAGCGTCCTCGACCGCTATATTGCGGGTGAAATCGATGATGCAGGTCTGATTCGTGAATCGGACTATTTCAATCGCTGGCGATTCGATTACAGGCTTTATCGGCCCATATTCCGATATGCCCGAGAGCATGGTATTCCCTTGATCGCACTCAATCTTGAGAGTGAAATCACCAAACAGGTGGGGAGCGAGGGAATTGATAGCCTTCCGGAACACCTCAAGCAGCGAATCCCACGCGAGATAGACAGGGATAACGATACCTATCGTAATCGTCTGCAGGCAATATTCGATGCGCATCCTCATAAGGAAGGGAGTGATTTCGAACGGTTTCTCGACGTTCAGCTGTTATGGGATGAAGGGATGGCACAACAGGCTGCTGAGTGGATGAAGCTGAACCCGGATAGGCATCTGGTCATACTGGCAGGAGTTGGGCACCTGATGTATGGGGATGGTATCCCCAAACGTCTAGCCCGTCGGGTCGATGCTAGCCAGGCAATCATCCTCAATATGAATGCCCCGTCAGAGCTCAATCGGACGCTTGCAGACTATCTTATCCTGGCCAATCAGCAGAACGTTTTACCCCGCGCAGGAAAACTTGGCGTTCTACTTGATGTCAATGAATCACCCCCCAAGGTGACGGGTTTTGTAAAGGGGAGTGGTGCGGCAGAAGCAGGTGTCCAGGAGAAGGATCGATTACACGCGATCGATGGTCAACTAATTAAAAGTTATGCTGATGTACGTATTGCCCTGATGGATAAAGCGGTTGGTGATATGGTCGAACTGGAAGTGGAAAGAGAACAGCTTTTTGTCGGAGCTTTTACTGAGACCTATCAGGTAACACTACGTTGATGGAGCACAAGTATGACAGCGTCCTTCAATGGATAATAACGGGTCAACGATACACCATTTTAAAATAATATACTATGAAACGACCAGAACTCCTCTCACCCGCAGGCACCTTGAAGAATGCCCGTTATGCCTTTGCCTATGGCGCCGATGCGGTCTATGCCGGTCTGCCCCGCTACAGCCTACGGGTAAGGAATAACGATTTTTTACAAGATAATCTAGCAATCGGCATTGCCGATGCACATGCTTTGCAGCGCCAATTTTATCTGGCCTGTAATGTGATGCCGCACAATGCTAAATTGAAGACCTTTATCAAGGATCTCGAGCCGGTTATCGATATGGGTCCGGATGCGCTGATCATGTCCGATCCGGGACTGATCCTGATGGTCAGAGAGGCTTGGCCTGAGATGCCGATCCATCTCTCTGTACAGGCCAACACAGTCAATGCCGAAGCGGTACGTTTCTGGCAGCAGCAGGGCGTGAGTCGGGTGATTCTCTCCCGTGAACTCTCCCTGGAAGAGGTGCAGGAGATCAGGCAGTCCTGTCCTGATATGGAGTTGGAGGTGTTTATCCATGGTGCCTTGTGTATCGCCTACTCAGGTCGCTGTCTGCTATCGGGCTACTTCAATCATCGGGATGCCAATCAGGGTACCTGTACAAACAGCTGCCGCTGGGATTACAAGGTGTCTCAATCTGTAGATGCACCAAGTCTCAGCGATGGACCTGCAGGTGTGACCCGGCATAGCGAGGCTGATGACATCTACTACATCGAAGAGAATGGTCGACCAGGGGAGCAGATGCCGGTGTTTGAAGACGAACATGGTACCTACATCATGAATTCGCGGGATCTGCGAGCGGTAGAGCATGTGGCGAGGCTGGTCGAAATCGGTGTGGATTGCCTGAAGATAGAGGGCCGCACCAAATCACACTACTACACCGCACGGACAACCCAGGTCTACCGGCAGGCGATAGATGATGCTGTTGCAGGAAGACCCTTTCAGGTTGAGCTGATGGCGGATCTGGAGAGCCTGGCCAATCGAGGCTATACCGATGGCTTCTATCAAAGGCATGAATCGCAACAGTTGCAGAACTACCGCTATGGCAGTTCTCAGACCGAGCGGCAACAGTTTGTAGGTGAAGTGACCGGCATTGATGATGTGTCAGGCCTTATAGACCTGGATGTAAAAAACAAAATACGGGTGGGAGACCGGCTTGAATTGATGACGCCGACAGGGAATCGCAGTTTTATCTTGGAGAGGATGGAGGACCGGCATGGCAAGGCCATGCAAGAGGCGCCGGGTGGGGGTTATCAGGTCCGTGTTCAACTGCCCACCCTTGAAGTGGAAAATGCTCTGCTATGCCGTTATCTTGAGCAAGCATGAAAATAGGTTTAAGAGTTTGCGTAAATACCTTGAGAGGGGCAACGCAGGGTGTTCCCGCACTGTTGAAATTGTTTGACGAGTATAGCATTCAAGCCAGCTTCTTCTTTGCCACCGGGCCAGACAAAAGTGGACGATTGATCGGTCGAGCTTTTCAGCCCTGGTATCGAGATCTCGACTTAGTTCCCCGACTCTATGGGGTGCTACTACCCCCGCCCCTGAACTATCGGCGTGCAGTAGATACAATGCGTTCAGTAGCAGCTGCAGGACATGAAACAGGTATCTTATGTCACGACAGAAGCCAATGGCTGAGCAAGATAGCGCATGCTGATGAGCAATGGACCCTGCAAGAGCTGAACAGTGCGATCTATGCCTATGAAAATGTATTCGGAGACAAACCGAAAAGTATCGCTGCTGCGGGTTGGCAGGTTAACCCCTATCTTTTGAAGTTGGAGCAGATGCATGGATTTAACTATGCCTGTGATGTCAGAGGCAGAACTGCCTTTTTTCCTGTCCTGCAACAGGTTGAGTCACGTTGCCCTCAACTGCCAACAACGCTACCAACACTGAACGATCTTTTAATTAAGGGTGGTGATGTTACACTGGAAAATGTGCATGAGTATCTCTATGCGGAGAGTCAACACATTCTTCCCCAGGGCCATGTCTATTCCTGTGATGCGGAGATGGAAGGCATGGCCTATCTGTCTTTAATGGAAAAGCTGATTGTGATGTGGAAAGGGATGCAGGGTGGCATTCAACCTTTGAATCAGTTTATCGAAGAAGAGGATTTAGCGAATCTTGCAAAGCACCAACTTGGTTGGGCGCCGGATCAATCCGGTAAGGTCTACTTTGCGACTCAGAGCGTGAAGCTGGATGGATGATCTGCTCTGTAGGTTATGAAGATTCCTGAGAATAAAGAGGAGTTTTTGGTCTGGCCTCCAATGGGTGCAGCTGTTGCGCTATTCGTAGGCGGTACATTTTTAGATGCTTTCACTGCTTATAACGAGGCTATTCAGAACATTGACGGCAACACTGCTATGGTGGGCTATCTTTTTCCGATCTGTATGGGTATAGGGATTGCTTTCCGTCTGGCGGGTAAGTATTGGTTGGGATTCGGTTGGCTGGCATTCATGGCTTATGCTGGTGGACTGCTGATAAAACTCTTTTCTATTTCTGGGGTGATGGGATATTTTTATTCATTGTTTATCAGTTGTGCCATTATGTTTGCGACTCAATCAATTTATTTGTACTTGAAAAGGTTCGGGATAAGTAATAATTAGTCCTGGTAAGTTAATAATCAACCCCGGTCACCTGGAAAATAAAATTTCCATTCTTCACATTGAAGGAACTGAGATGTCTGAGTATGAGATAACCGGCAGTTGCCTATGTGGGAAGGTTGCATATGTCATCAAAGGCAACCTTGGGATATTTCAGTATTGTAGCTGTTCACGATGTCGGAAGTTTACCGGTAGCGCGTTCGCTTCCAATCTTTTTGTCTCCCCTGACAATTTTGAATGGATTGATGGTGAGAAATATGTTGGTAGATATGAACTGAAAGAAGTAAAATATTTTGCTACAGCCTTTTGTACAAATTGTGGTTCTTCACTGCCTTGGTTAGTGCAAACTGGAAAAGTGGTTGTGATACCGGCTGGTACGCTCGACAAGGATCCTCAAATACGACCTTCTCAAAATATATTCTGTGCTTCGAGAGCTGTTTGGTTCGAAGAACCTGCTTCTCTACCGGAATATGATGAGCTTCCACCTCGGCCCTAGTAAAAACGGGTCTATCCGGGTTTCGCAAAGAAATTAAGGTATTGATCGGCCACAGATTCTTCTCTATTTTTGATGTTGAAAAGGCATCAAAA
>JAIVEQ010000087.1 GCA_023838465.1 Candidatus Thiodiazotropha sp. | reverse complement strand
TGTTTTTTGATGCCTTTTCAACATCAAAAATAGAGAAGAATCTGTGGCCGATCAATACCTTAATTTCTTTGCGAAACCCGGATAGACCCCCAAATTTTACTTTGCACATCCTTATGCTTCCTGGGAACGTGGCTTGAATGAGAACACCAATGGACTCATTCGCCAATACTTCCCTAAGGGCAGTGACTTTACAACCATCAGCCAGAAGGAGATCAACCAGGCAATGGATAAACTCAACAACAGACCAAGAAAATGTCTTGGCATGAAAACACCTAATCAGGTATTTTTAGGAATCAACCCACCGGTTGCACTTGCGAGTTGAATCCGCGCTTTAAATGACACCGATACCAACTACATTGGGATCATAACTGCCAACCCTTGGCGATTGCCTCAATAACAACAGCTGGTGCAGTATCTATAAACTCGTTTCGTTTTATCATCCTGTCAAACCAATCAGCCAACAGGGGGCTTTGAGGAGCAGGCATCCCATAGGCCATGGCAAGCCCAAAACGACTCGCCAACACGTAGTCGGGAATACCAGCATCGGCTACAAAATAGTCTACATCAGACAATGCTTTCTCAAGACGTGGCAGTGCTTTATGCCACTTTCCCATCGCACCGGCAATGGCCTCCTGATCCCACTCCTTTGGAAGGCGCTCACGACGCTCGAATACAAGTTCCCGTACCGGCCCGCCTACCTGAGCATCTGCATAGCTGGCAGCACCTCTTGCAAGCGCTCGATCTTTAGCGGATGAGGGTAACAGAACACCATGAACATCATTCAAATACTCAAGAATGACTGATGAATCAACTATCACAAATTTGTCAAAAGAGATGACCGGTACCGTCTTGTTCGGTGTTAGTGCACGCCATGCCTGTTGATGCTCAGGATTGTCATAAGCATATCGCTTGTACACCACACCACAACGATCCAGTGCCATACGCACCCGCCAACAGAAGGGGCATTCCGGCTTATCATAGAGTATGTTTTCACTACTCATAGACGGGACAGCCTCTTCTCCCGAAGGTACTCCAAAACAAACTCGATACGGTCCTGACCCCAGAATATCTCTTCACCAATAATGAAGGTAGGTACACCGACGGCACCCTTTGCTTCAGCCTCATTCCAGTTCTCCAACAGTACCGCCTGTCGTGCAGGATCTTGAGCGGCTGAGGCCAACTCATCTCTGTCCAAACCAATCGATTCACCTACATCAAGTAAGATATCAAGCTGACCTATATCCATTCCGTCAGCCCACTCCTTGCGCATCACCTCCACAATATAGGGACGTAGCAGTCCCTTCTCTTCAGCCAGAAGAGAACCAGCTCCCGCTAATGTCGGGTCAGTGGTCTTTGGTGGAGGGTTAACAGGAATACCTAATCGACGTGCAAAACGAGCCATATCCTGTCGTGCAATGGGTAACTTTTTAACAGCCACATCCGGTGGAGACCGACCATCCCAACCACCGAGTGGACGCCAAACAAAATGAACCTTGTAGTCATCAATGATCTGCCACAACGTTTTACTAGCCAGATAGCAATAGGGGCTGCGAAAATTGAAATAGAGATAGACGTCGGCTGATTCGATCATCAAATTATCCTTTCCCTCAACAGAGTAGTTGCGACAGGATTTACTAGGGCCTGTTAACACTATTTTTGTTTACATGACTAAGGTATCCATAACGTCTATGCAAAAGGTATTACTATCTACCCGGACAGACACCAGCACAGTGCCCGATTTCGGATTACTTTGTTAGTAAACGAGAAAAAGTGCCTGACGGAATACCGTCAGGCAAGGTACGTTATCAACGACCGGAAGCTCTCAGATTTTGTACTGAAAATTTGTTAACCGGGTTCAATGCCGGATCGACCTGACCTTTGAACTGACCTGTGGTGCAGTGCATGGCCTGCACATCGATCATGGTAAAGGAGTCATCGATAGCGACCCCTGTTCCTTTGTTTATTGGCAGGTGGTTGTCCGGATGAGCCTGTCCAATCTGCCAACTCTTCCATAGATCACCTTTTCTGTCGTAAGTCAGGGTACGGGGAATGGTGAAGGTCTGAGCATCAATATAGTGAACACGCTTGCTGATCGGATGATTGGCATCTTTCGGCTTGTTCTCCAATTCATAGACCTTACGTAATTGCCAGGTAATTTGTGGGAAGCAATTACCCTTATCACCCATCTCAACAAATTGGTAACCATCCGACTCCTTATGCTCTTCTGACAGAGTGAGTGCATTATGGTTATAAAAAGGCACAAGGATGTTCTTTGCACCATTAAAGGTCCACTCCATATCATTGATACGACCATTATAACCTTCGAAGTCCTCGATCATGACATCTGAACCCAAAAAGGCATCTGTTACCTGACCGGATGCAAGACGACGAACACGTCGCTGAAAACCAAGATAGAGCCAGGCATTATCACGCTTGAGATCATCCTCATAACGATGAATCAACAACTGTGTATTCTTAACATCGAACGGTTCGATTGCCTGTACATAGATTGCACGAAACATCCCGGATGGGTTGGGTGATATCTCCGGTAAGGGCTCCTGGTTAACACGATGCATATAGTTGAGAAAGTGGAAATTGAACTTAATGGTTCTTTCCAACTTGCCCGAGTTCATATCCTTGTACTTCCAATAGAAAGGATAGATTGCCGCATTGTCGCCCCAGTTGTAGCCATACTTATAATTCCACGCCAGTTTCTCACCAGCGCGAGGATCATCCATGGAGGGCTCTTCGGGAAAGGGTCTACCGGCTATAAAGCCCTCGATCTCACCTGACTTGGCACCGAGCTTAACCTTGCCAAGGCCATCTCGTGTCGCTTGTACATAGTTGGGATGCAAATCAAATGAGGTTGTCTCACCCACTGTTACAGTTGTCCAACCCTGACTAATAAAATGCTGCATAGCCGGATCACAAGTGAGTCTTCGATCTCGTGATGTCTTTTAGGCGTCCCAGGCCTAAAAGACACTCGATCTTTGACAACCTATTAGTGCCCCGGACGGTCCTGGTCACTGACACTACGTGATCACATCGCAAGCTCGTGACCACTCCGCCGTCAGTTCCCAAATGACTGGACGCCGTGTTCGGATGCTCGCTTTGCATCCCCTCTGGCGCAAGGCACGACGGGTCTACAGTCTCGCCTCACGCCTACCGGGGACTAACCGCCTCGGCTTTCAGCCTTCCTTGGCGCTCAGCGAGCGCTTCCTTGAACTGCTCGACATTGGATTGATCGATAACCGCACCAGCCTTCAGGTCTGCATGAGCGGGTACACCATCACGGTATGGGAAGAAGCTGTTATCCACATCTTCGTTGGTAACGGCCTGGGCAGGCATCGTGGAGATTGCCATGAATGCCGCAGCCAGCGTTGTATGAAGCAAACGCATAATGAAATCCTCCAAATAATTCTGTTAGAAGCGGTAGCGCAGGGTGACCTGTAGTTCGTCTTCCTCCTGGGCCATACCGATTGGGCCTGAACGAAAACGTCCAAGGGGCTCAAAACCCGCTAGGTTACGCAGTGCCAGATCACCCGGCTCACCGGGGCCTGTAAAGGGTGGAAAGGGATTACAGGCACGGCAATCATCAAACTCTTGTGCGCCGTCACCCACCTTGACGTTCGCACCAACCGTGAGTCGTAGATTATCGCTGATCAACCAGTCAACTGATGGGGCTATAACAGTGGCATGGGCCTTGAAGTCATGAGCAAAAATCACCTGTGGGCTGACTCGATCGTTCTTATACCAACCTTTAACCAGTAGCGTACCGATATGGTTGATCTCCCAATCCGGTATACCCGCCTCTATACCATTAACCTTCTCTCTCTCATGATCGACCAGGTATTGACCGAACAGTTGCGCTGACAATAGAAAAGCACGGTTTTCATTGAGAAAGGGAATGAAGGTCGGACGATCCCAACCAACCACATAACGGAAAACATCTGAATCAGAATAGAGCTCCGGTCTCAAGGTGTTGGCAAACTCCTCACCCTGGGTGTAGGAGGTTTCCACCCGGAATACCGACTTAATGTCATCAACGTAAAAATCCAATGAACCACCAATCAGATTAACTCGTGGAAAATGCATATCGAATGCGATCAGATAATCATAACTCTGTGATTCAATTTCAGGGGTAAAGGGATTATCTGCATTGTCGACTACCGCTCGTAAAGAAGGCAGCTGTGAACGGTAGGTAAGTGCATTCAAGGAAAAGCCAAGGACTTGATAGTCACCCTCTAACTTAATGCCAAACTGGGTGTTATCCAGAGACCATTCCGGCAGATGTACATCACGTATACCGATGACATGTTTAGGAAAGTCCATAGAGAGCGCACCTCCAGCAAAGTTTGCCACTGAACAGCCATTATCCCAACAGTTCTTCATAGCACGGAAAAAGTTACCGGCATCCAATATGGCATAGGGTGATCCGCCTTGACCCAGGTTATTGGGGCGGAATTTATCGAAGTTCCACAAGAACTGTAGATTGAGGTCGTCAAAGGTTTCCGTCGCACCCATTTGATATTCACCTGTGGCCATCCACATCGGCATACGAATATCCTCTAACTCGTCATAGATATTGTGACGTGAGAAGTCGACCGGATTGATGACATCCAGCACACGAAACAGATCGGTGCGGCCCCATATTACCTGTTGCCGACCAACACGAAAGTTCCACGTTGCACCCGATGCTGTAGGCATGCTGGCATCGATATAGGCCTCACGCAGAAAGTCCAGGCGGTCGTTGAACTCGGGGTATTTGAGATCACTCTCTTCAAAATCAAGATAGTCATCAATACAACCACGGGAGTCTTTGTCACATGGCCGCACGGGCACACCCATACCGACCCCCCCTTCCGTATCATGCAAATGGGAGCCCAAACCAACCAACCCTTCGTTAGGATTCTCATTGGTATCAAAACCAAAACCAAGAAAACCGCCTGAGATATCCGATTGGCCCCATGCCGTTTGTCCGGCGCCCCCTACAGACTCAAGGCGTATCGCATCCCCTGCCTTGTCACCGAACTGATCATCGTTAAGATCATAAACAGCATCGTAGGTGGCACGAAAAGTCCCGACCAGACTCACGTTTGAAAATGGCCCCTGGGCACCATAGTCCTTGGATCCTTCAACCTGCACCGTATTACGCATCTTGCTCATGCCAACGTGCCTGCGCGAATAGCTTGCATTCTCGACAAATCCGCTTGCCTGTACACTGCCGTCCTCTGAAGTGTATGCGTACAGTGGTCCACTCCCCAGAGCCACTGTAAGTGCCATGGACACTATGCCAGCCTGTATGGCTGAATAGCTGCCTCTCGGTCTTTTTGTCATTATTTCTAGGAACATCCTAGCCTCCTCTCACGTACGAGTAATGGTATGCAGGCATCAAGCATGTTTTGACCCTCTTCGACCTCAACCTCATCGCCGGTCGGCTCAATGGTGAGTTGGTAGGACATAGTCACGCTCCAAAATATCGATATATTGAAGAATAGCGATATTTTATCGATTTGCAAGTTTTATATCGATATTTTTTGTAATTATCTTTTTAACGCCTAAAATATTGATAAAAGTCACTGTCGCGGTCATCGAAAACAGCTACTTCGATCCACGAAGTGCACTCGGCACCCAAACGGAATGACTGAAATGGCAAAAACCACCACACCACCCGATCAGAATGGCGCCAAAACCCTCTCTGACCAGGCTTATCAGCGGTTGCGCTCAGACATCATTCATGGCGTTTTGCAACCCGACGAGAAGTTGCGTGTCGAGCATTTACGCCAGGAATATGGTGTTGGTGCGAGTCCGCTACGGGAAGCGTTGAGTCGTCTCACTGCAGACGGCTTTGTTACCGCTGAAGGGCAAAGAGGGTTCCGGGTAGCACCGATGTCGGAGGAGGATCTGGCGGATATCACCCGATTACGCATTTTGTTGGAAAAACAGGCCCTCTGTCAGAGTATCGAGTTAGGTGATGATGCCTGGGAGTCACAGATCGTTGCTGCCTTTTATCAACTGGAAAAGGTCGAAGAATCGACAGACCGAGATCCTGCTGAATGGGAGGTACGCAATCATGATTTTCACGAAGCGCTCATAGCAGGTTGCACATCAAAATGGCTCCGCCGTTTTTATAGCATCCTCTACGATCAGCACAAACGCTATCGAAATATCGCCCTTAGCACCGAGATTCCCCGTGACCTGCACCAAGAACATGAAGAGCTGCGCAACGCTGCTCTTGAAAGGGACCAGAAACGAGCGGGTGATGCGATAGAGCACCACATTTTAAGGACAGCTGAAATCACTCAGCGGGTCTTGAGGGAAGAGTCTTTACAGAAAAAAGAGAGTGCCTGATCATTCCATTTTTTGACTGAGAAAGCGCCCGAGTCTCACGTCCGTCTCCTGGGTATGGCTAGCTATCCAGGTTTGTAGGAAATCCAGCATCGCTTCCACCTGTTGTGTATCGCCCTGTTTCATCTCCTTTCTTGCTGCAACCACTTTAGCTGAGAATTTTCGATGCTCCAGTTTGTGTGCTTGCGCATCTTTTGGATGCTCTACATCATAATGATATTCCTGCATCAGGGACTCTTCAGTCTCGAAATGGTAGATGGCGTAGCTGAGGAGCTCCTTGGTGATTCTTTGTAACGTCATCGGTGTGCTGGATTCTGACAGGCTTGCATAAGCCTCACTCACCATGTTCAATAGATTCTTATGCTGCATATCGATCACTTCAATTCCGATAGCAAAATCATCGTTCCATAGTATCGGTTTTTGGGCTTTCTTAGGCTCTGTCATGAGCAGCCTCCTCGGTTTTCAAATCACTTTTACCATGTTATTGAATGATCCATATTTTTGCTCCAACCACTGAGTGTCAGTGTATCCATAGGACGAGCAATGTAATAACCTTGCATGCACTCACAACCCATTGACAGCAGTGCTTCCATTTGTGATTTGGTTTCAACCCCCTCGGCGACTGCCGTGATGTCGAAAGCATTGACCACACCCACAATAGCTTCTGCAAGGGCATGCTTACTTTTGTCATCCTGTACATGTTGTGTGATGGAAGAGTCAAGACTAACCCTTTTCACTGATATCTTTTGCAGATTAGTTATAGAGGCAATTTCGCCACCACAACCATCCAATGCACAGATCACACCCAATTCCATACACTGCTTAACAAATTGGTATAGTTCTTCGGAATCAACCTGAGTTGATGATTCGGAAATCTCCAATACTAATGGATAGGCTGGATCATACCCATGCTCCGCTAACTTCGAACGAAGCATTCCCAGAAAGGCACTATCTGTGATCTCCCTGGAAAAGAGATTGATACTGATGGACAGGGGTATCCCCTCTTTAAACCAGCTTTTCATCTGCGTAAGGGCTTCATGAATAACCCATTCACTGATCGCAAACATCAGACTGTCAGTATGGATCAATGGTAAAAACTCTGCCGGTTCCAGCAATCCCAATATTGGGTGATTCCAGCGAATAAGGCCCTCCACACCCACCAATGTTCTCTTTCGACAGTTGACTATCGGTTGATAGTAGATTACGAGTTGACTTCGTTCCAATGCCAACCCAATCTCCTTTTCAGTCTGTTGTTGTGCAAGAATGCGGCTCTCGTAATCCTGACTGTAGAATTTAAAATTATTCTTTCCTGACCTCTTCGCCAAGTACATAGCCTGGTCAGCATGTCGAATCAGTGTTTTAGAGTCTGAATTGTCATTTGGGTAAAAGGTCACTCCCAGACTAGCTGTAACAACAGATGCTGTTGAACCTGCAATCTCATACGGTGCTGCCATTTCATGTAATATGCGTTTTAGAATCAACAGGCTTTCAAACTGATCGGTAAGATCAGCCAACAGAACAAGAAACTCATCACCACCCAGGCGGGCCACCGTATCCCCATCCCTTGAGTTGATACTCAGACGTCTGGCCGTCTCCTTGAGCACAGCATCGCCCGCATCATGTCCATATTTATCATTGATCTCCTTGAATCCATCAAGATCCAAATAGCCGACTGCCAATAGGTTTCCAGCCCGCTTTACATGGGCCATCAACTGTTTTAACCGATCCGTCGCCAGCAGTCGGTTCGGCAATTGTGTTAACGCATCATAGTGGGCCTGTTGCCGCAGTTGATCCTCATGGGTCTGCTGCACTGTGACATCCGTTGCGGAGGAGACGATACCCGTGACATGCTGTTTTGTAATATCAAACAATGGTTGAATATTAAACTTAACCCATCTTTTATCGCCTTGCTGACCACTGATCTGCAGCACCCGGCTCTGCGCTGGTCCACCTTCTTCAAAGAGCTGTTTCAAGGGAAGTATATCGGCTTCCGCCGGTACTTTATCAGACATTAAACTGGCTAGAGTCTGTCCCTTGAAGTCTGCCTCACCTCTACGATCATCCAGTTGCCCGAAGAGTGCATTAAACCCATGGTTTATATACCTTAGCTGCCCCTGTTCATCCCACAGCGCAACACCTTCTGTAACCGTATCTAAAATTGTGCTTAGCTGCTTTTCGCTCTGTTCCAGCTGTTCCTCAATCAGTTTCTGTTCAACGATTTCCCATGCCAGGTCGGCAAGTCCCGCTACTTTATCCACATCTCTCTCGTCATAAATCAGCAGCGGCTTGTTACCTACACCCATAATGGCAACAATCTTCTCTCCCCTGAAGACAGGTACGACCAACTCTCGTATCACCTCGGCGTGCCCATCAGGCAATCCCTGCTTATTCAACAGAGCAGGGTAATCGTTGTGGATAATCGGCCGCCGCTGTCGCACTGCGTCTGCCCACACACCGGCTTGATCAAGGTTGTAGTGCATACCACTCGCTTCGGCATGACAGTAGTCTTGTGTGGTGTGGGTTGACCAGGCCTGTAGCGAGACGGTGTTTTGATCCGCTTCGAGAAAATGGTAAAAGCCGACCTGACTGCCTGTCGTTTCGCAGGCCTCGTCCAGTGTATAGACCAACAGGTCGTGCGTAGTGTGGTCTTGTGCGTAATCATGCAGACGCAGCCGGGATGCGAGCAGTTGTTGATTGAACTTGCGTTCAGTAATATCAATGAAAGTAACAACTGCCCCTATAGTCAGATCCTTGATATTCAGGGGATATGACCAATATTCGACAGGAAAATAGCTGCCGTCTTTACGCCACAAAACCTCATCTTCAATATGTATTTTCTGATTATCGAGGAAGGCTTTGAAGATTGGACAGTCTTCTGCGGCGTAGGATGATCCATCCGAATAGCGGTAGTGGATTAAGTCATGCATGTTTCTGCCAATTAACTGGTCGGCATTCTCATAACCGAGCAATGATAAGCCGGTATGATTGATACTTGTACAGTTACCTGATGCATCAAGGGTATAGATCGCCTCAGCGGCTGAGTCCATAATCTGCCTCAGATACTCCTCACTGGACTGGAGCGCTAGCTCGATCTGTTTCCGCTCTGTGATGTCTTCAGCAATACCAGCCACCCGGTAGAGTGCTCCCTCATCATCTCGTATGGCGTAAGCCCTTGCTTCGATCCAACGTTGTTCGGCATCCGGTCTGATGATCCGGTATTCAGGGAAATTCAATGTCTCCCATTCGTTGTTCACAGACTCTGATATAAAACTGCTTACGATTTCTCGGTCTGATTCATGTATTACTTCACTCCAGCTTGTAGGGTTGTCATACAGGCTCTGACGGCTCCTACCCCAGATGAGCTCATAGGCGGGACTGACATAGAATACCTGTTTCCAATCCGGCGAGCCTAGCCAAAAAACCTCTCGTATTGACTCGGTCAACTGCCGAAAGTCTTCTTGACTCTCCTTGATAGCCAACTGCTCTTGATGTGATACCGTGATATCGTTGAGTGTAATCAACACACCATAAATCACGCTTTGATAATCCTTTATCGATTTGAAGGACATCCTGATCCAAACCAACCCGCCATTCTCAAATTGAAATTCAAAATCATCAACTTCTGAAAAGTTACTGTAGGCCTGTTGCAGCTTACTTTTAATCTCGCAACCAGCTTTCTCACTTAAAATTTCGTAGATAGAATTATTTTGAAACTCATCAATACGAATGCCGAGGATCTCTGCCGTTCGTTGATTGACAGATAGAGTGATTCCCTGGGCATCTACCAACCAGATACCCTCTTGTCGTGCCTCAATGATGGTTTGTAAATACCGTTCCCGATTAACGAGATTCTGATACTGTTTTTTTTGCTTCACGCGTAGCAGTAGCGTCAACGAAAGCGCAACAAACAACACAAGCACTAGCAGGGTAAGAGTAACCTGGATATTCATGCGTGTTACGCTGGTTAATTCCTTACAGGTCAAATGTCGATAGATAGCTCCTTGCCGGCACAAAATACCCTGCGTTAAGCTCAGTATTTATCTCATACTCAGTGGGATAGCTTGCCTCTATTGATAATAGTTCAGACTGGCTATTTTTTTCTTGGATTTAGTGCCATTTAATTCTAGAAAAGCCACAGCTCAACTGATTGAAATCATGACTTCATAAAAGATCATCAAGATAATGCCTTGAGGAGTGTGAATAGTTCACACAGGCCCAGTAAACAATGCCATAGGAACAAGATTCCACCCGTGTGATACTTCTAGTCCAGATTCTGTGATTCACCTATAAAACAAGGAGTTGCACGGATGAGGTGTATTATCAATTTAGCCGCAAGATATCCATGGCTGGTTATCATACTACTTGGCCTGATCACTGTAACCGCACTCATCCGCCTGCCTGATTTACAGGTTGAGATAACTGCAGAAGGTATGATGGTTAGAAACCCTGACGCCCTCGCACTTTACGAAAATACCATGCAGACCTTCGGCAGTGAAAAAGTCACTGTCGTTTATCTGGAAGATGAAAATCTTTTTGATCCCGATAATCTTGCGGCAATACACCAAGCCTTAGTACATATACAGTCAATTCCCCAAATCCATCGTGCAGTCAGTCTGTTCTCTATTAGATATCTACGTACGGTGGATGGCTATATCTATAGCGACCCCTATTTAAAAACGATTCCAAAATCACGCCAGTCAGCGACCTCATTAGCCAATACCGCACTACTGAATCCACTGGTGGAACGGAACCTGCTATCCAGTGATGGCACGGTCATGGCGATCAATCTCTATTTTGATCCTGCCGATTACCAACGGGGGTTTGATGAGCAGGTGGCTACTGCATTGGATCATGCCATAGCACCATTGAAACAGCACCTGCGACATGTTTTTCACCTTGGTGATCCTTCCATCAGGTCGGGTATTTCGGAACAGATACGAGCCGATCAAAAAATCATTCTTCCTATCGCCTTGTTGGTGCTTGTAGTAACACTTGGCATGCTGCTAAGACGCCTGAATGCCACCCTGATTCCACTGTTCACCGCCAGCTTGAGTGTTGTTTGGATACTGGGTGTCATGGCTACGCTGGGTATCCCTGTCAATGTCATGACCTCGATAGTGCCTGCATTACTGATCATTGTCGGTTCCACTGAAGACATCCATCTCATTTCAGAGTACCAAACTGCTAATCGCAAAGGAGTGCGAGGTCTACTCGCCAATCGTTTCATGGCCAATCATATGGGCACTGCTGTCCTGCTCACCTTTGTCACCACCTGCCTGGGATTTCTCTCAATCTCTCTAAACCAAATCGATCTTCTGCAACAGTTTGGGCTGGTCACGGCTATCGGGCTGACCTTGAATTTCATTATTACAATCACCCTGGTACCGGCATGTCTGCAACTATTTACTCACCAAACAGATACCCAATCACCTTTGGGCGGGTCCAATTTCGTTAGGTTCTCTTCAAGTACTTTCAATGTGGTTTTCAGATTTCCTCGTAGCGTCACGATAGCTGTACTGCTTTTCATGGGGTTAAGCTGCTATTGGGCCATGCAGATTAAGGTCAATAACAATGTCCTGGACTACTTCGAAGCAAGCTCCGAGCTACCTTATCAGGCCAAGTTAATACAACGAAAATTATCCGGCATACAGTCTCTCGCCATTGTGGTAAGCGGTAACCAAGTGAGTCTTCGATCTCGTGATGTCTTTTAGGCGTCCCAGGCCTAAAAGACACTCGATCTTTGACAACCTATTAGTGCCCCGGACG
>JAIVEQ010000086.1 GCA_023838465.1 Candidatus Thiodiazotropha sp. | reverse complement strand
ATTTCGTACACTGTAAATGCCTACAAGGCTATACTATGCTGCACTCGATTGAATATTATGTCGTTGCGAAATCCGGATATAGCCATATTTTTTTCCTGATTGCAATAGAGCGGTACCCCGGTTTGCGCAAGAATGCAGATGGCCTCATTTTGTGTGCTTAGCAGGTCAGTATTTAGTAGAGTATTGGTGTTTAATTCAGCGCCAAGTAAGTTACCTGTTGGCCAGCTCTTATTCATTGGTACGAAGATATAAATACTCGGATTGTGGTTCTGAAGCGTACCGGATTTGATCAATAGCATGGCTTTACTAGGTACGAATTGGTCATTGATTGTTTTATGTAGATCCTCACTTTCATAGTGGAGGGTGCCATACAGAATATGTGCACTTGACCCGGGGGAGAGAATGAAGAGGGAATCGAAACGATCAACCTGTATAGGATCAGAATGTTGAAGATAATTCTCAATATCCCGACTGTTTTCAATGTTGAGCACGGACGATATCAACTGTAGCTGGTCCTTGCTGTACTGAAGGCCTTCAAAGATATCCATCCCGATAGTCTTCGCCATCTTCCTAAGCTGCTGACTATGCTGTTCGACTAGGTTTTCTCTGACTTGGTAGAGTGTAAGGCCCGCAAAAGTCACCAATGGTAGGATCGCAGCGAAGATGAATAGCAGTACAATTCGGCGTGATACACCATTCGAAAGTACGTTGTAAGTCAGCCGCATGGAATCAATAGTCCTCGGCGAAACCGTAGTATGAACCATTGTTGGCGCGGATAATATCATCATGACTGCTTGATGCAGTAAGTGGAGGTGCGCTCTTTCCATCCTCTCCCATGCTGAAGAGATCGAAGTCTGAATTTATCGGTACCAGGTTGTGATCCTTTCGCTGGTGACCTTTTTTTTGGGGGCTAGCACCCTCGATTGCTCTGTATTGATAGGGATTGTCCCAGGGGTCTATCATCTCTGAATTAACCTCGGCCAGTGAGTCAGGATATCGACCTACATCGAGCCTAAAACTTTGCAGAATAATCTCAACCTGACGCATCTCCTGCATCGCCTTCCGTGCCTTGCTGTCATTGATGTATTTACCGTAATAGGGTACCGCTATTGAGACAAATATCCCCAAAACTGCCATGGCGAGCAGCAGTTCAAGCAGCGAAAAACCTAGTTTTTGCTTGAAAGTAGTAGCAAGCTTGGGCTTGGCAGAATGGTAAAGGTTCCTTCTTGCATCTGGTCTGACTGAGTCACGAAGGTTTTTAAGCACACAAAGCACCATTTAAAAGATTATTTCATTCTATTCTTAAACGGCCTGGATTTGGATATCTTGAGCTCTCAAGAATTGGTGCCCCATTTATTTCACACTTTTTAATAAACGGAATTGGCTTCCTATTCTGCATCGTCATCTATTTTTTGATGTGGCGGCAGATATTCGATGAACAGAACTATCTTAATAGTGTAGGGGTAGTGTATTAGATATGAGAGGGTATGGTTTGAGCGTATTTTCAGAGGTGAATACGTTACGAAAGATGCTGAAAGTGGTTTTTCTAGAAACCAATTCCAACTCCGATACCACCATAACTACGTCCTCCCGAGCTCGCACCAAAACCGAAATGGATGCGTGGCCGCATCTTGCGTTCACTGACTTCCGGCCAGAGTGAGATTTCATCGCTAATCAATACGGGGAATTGATAACTGGCTTTTGCCACTTCTCCTTGACGGATTTCAGAAAACGTTCCGGTTACAGTCACCAGACGACCTGCTACGTAGTCTTTTGTCTCGAGATAACCCGTTTGTTTGGCAATAAAACGTCCGACAGAGGTTGTACCTGTGTCAGGGCGGCCATCTGTATCGAGCGGGTAGGCAAGAATCTCAACCTCTGTCGATTCGTTAAAGTTCTGAGCCTCAATGATGATCCCACCCCATTGCAGAGGTTTTGATCCAGGATCGGGTGGGGTGGCGGTAGCCTGTTGCGGTGTGAGACTCCGGTCGGCATTGTTGTCTATGACAGGCTGACTGCTGCAGGCCTGCAGGGTAAACAGGATGAAAGTATAGTGTATCCAGCGTTTCAATCGGATCACCAGTAGTAGTAAGGGTATCTTCGCCAATAGGGGAAATAGAACGGATCGTAAAAAGGATCATAATAGTAGGGCCGAGGATAGTGTTTCTGCTTTGGCCAGAGGTAGTAGGCTTCAACATCAACCACGGGGTAGGGATAGGGGTAATCGCCTACCGGCTTTTTAATCACTTCAATGACCGTTCCCGTAACGGTAATTGTTTGATCCTTTGGGTACTCCTCTGGTTCTAAATAGCCCTCGATTCGGGCTAAGAAGCGACCGCTACTCCGGCTCTCATCTTTGGGCTTGCCGGTCTCATTCAGTTGTCGTGCGAGGATTTCGATATGGGTCTTATCGGCAAGATTTTCTACTGAGATGATATCACCGCCCCAACGTACCTTGGCGTCGATGAAACTGTTCTGTTTCTGCTGCACCTCATCCACTCTGATATCGCCACCAGGTGGGGTGCCAATGATGACGGGAACTTTTGATGCACAACCACTGAGTAGCAGTGCACTGATGATCCCAAGAAGTGTGAGTCTGTTGCGTCTGTTCATAGCCTGATATTGCTTATCCGAGGCCGGTACAGCCCCTACGTTTTTATGACTGTAGGGTTAGGATTTAATTCCTTATTCAACGATGCGTTCTTTTTTAGCCTCCTCTTGGTAATAGTAGTCATATTTTCGATGCATATGGTTGGTAAATGACCATGCTTCGTTGTAGGAGAGGCCACTCTTCTTAGGGATGATGACCTTGATATAGAGATTGTTATCTCTCTTTTTCAGGCGGGTAAGGTTTTGCTCCAGCTTGTTGCGCGATATTGTTTTAAATCCACTATCCCCAGGACCTTTATACTCAATACGGATGTTTTTACCTGATTTCGTGTAACGTACCTCTGCCAGCGTCTTGCCTTTGGCGGTACGAGCCGGTCGTAACAGCTTGTTATACTGAATTTTAAGGGTTGAATAGTCCTGTTTCAGGTCGATAAGTTGTTCGTCGGACTCTTGATTGCGTGCCAGAGCAGCTAAGAGTTCCTGGTCCTTGGTGCGTAGAGAGAGCCTCAGCTGCTCCAGGTCCTGTTGGGTGGTCATCTGACGGGCATTGGCCTGTTCCAGGTCGATAGTGAGCCCCTCTATATTGCGATTGGCCTCGCTAATCTGGCTCTGAAGCCGGGTTGTCTCCTGGGTCAATCGTGTCATCTGGGTGGTGAGTAGATTCCGTTCCTGACTGAGCAGATTGGCTTTGTTATCGAGCTCATCCCGTTCACGACTGAGATTGGAGATCTGGAAACGCTGACTGGTAATGGCCGCTTCCTGCTCCTCAGATTGTTCACGCAGCTGCATCAACTCCATACGCAACATGGTTATTTCATGTTCACGGGCAATCAATCGCTCTTCAAGGGTTTCATTCTCTTCGCCCGTGGTGCGTGCCAGTTCCACGGCCTGCTGCTCCGCTTCCATGGTTGTCCTTAACTGGCTAAGAAGCTCCATATTGCGTAACAGCAGGATCACCATTGCAAGTAGGAAAATCATCACGATGACGGTCATGATATCGGTGAAGGATGGCCAGAAGCTGTCATCCCCCTGACTGCCTTGTGAGTTCAGACGAAGGTCGATGAAGCTATCATCCATGTGGATCAATCATCCTCATGCAGGCGGAAGCCACGCTTTAGAATATGCTTGATTTCAGCCATGTCAGCATGCATGGCTTCGCTCTTCTGCTCATAGCCCTGAAGCGTTTCCAGGATTCGCTGTTCAACGTTCTCAAATGTCTGCTGTGACAGGTCCATCTGGTTGACCAGTTCCTGCAGAGAGCGCACCAGGCCGGTAAATTCATAGAGTGCACTGTCAGTTTGTACTTGGAATCGTGGAATCAGCTCATTAACGGTCACCTGCTCGACAGCACTGATCAGGTTGGTCTGCACGTCACCCAATTTGAGATGAAAATAACCAAAAAAGATAAAACATAGAATGGCGGTAATGGTGGTGGAAAGCGCGGTGGACATACCGTGAACCACCATACCCATGCCACCTACATTGATCGAAGAGGCAAGTAGATCCGAAGCACCAATCAGGGCAATGGATAGGGAGACGATAGTACCGAACACACCAGTCAGGATTAGGATATTATTAATGAATTTTGGCAGGCTGTTACGGGTGCTTTCATTGGCTACCAGGGTGGAGGCCAGAGAGCCATGATTGATCGGGCAGTTCGCCTTATGCAGTCCCTGCATGGTGCGATAGCGGTTGGCAATGATGGCTTTTTTATGGATGCGTGTTAACGGATCCTGCTCACCTTCACGCAGATTGCGTAAAAAGCGGATAAGTGCATTCTCTTCCGTGGCGTAGTGCAGGAAAATGGTGATCATACGCAGTATGCCGACAGCGAACAGCCCGACGATGGTGCCGTTGATGATCAGTCCTGTACTGGTGAGCTGGTCACGGAAGTAGACTTGATTGATGAATTCAAACTTCCATACCATCAGTGCTGCAATCACAGCAGACAGGAGTATCATCCGAATCAGGATGTTGCGGCTGAAGTTTCGACGTAGCTGTATGCTTCCCAACGCTCTGCTCCCAGCGAGATAGTTAAATCAGTTGCTTACTTCGGTGAGGTCATAGCGATAGATTGCACAGTTTTATGGTCAGTCGGCGATAACATGATGAACTGTAATAGCGTTAGCTATTCCCCCATCATTCTGATTACGCTATCCGAATCAGGCACTTGCAGACCATAGCCATTGTGAGCTCACGGATTCAGGTGCCACAGTGTAACTCAGCCAAGTGTACCTCGCCATAAATCCTGTCATATTCCGTGAGTCAGGAAGGAGTTGAAAATGCATCAACAGCACTTGAATGCACACTATCGTAAGTTATTGATAGAGATTTATCAGGCTGCCTTGGTCAGGGTTGAAGGAAGGTCTGCAGTATCGAGCTGGATGAAACAAAATGCTCTTCCCGATTCAGTGCGATTGATCGCAATTGGCAAAGCCGCCCAATCTATGGCCCGTGGGGCCAGTGACTATTTAGGGGATCGTATCAACCAGGCGTTGATCATCACCAAATCAGGGCATGTAGATCACCATTTCTGTCGACAGCTCGGCTGGGTAGCTCATGAGGCGGCTCATCCGGTCCCTGATGAGACAACGCTTCATGCCGGTCAGAAGTTGCTCGATTTTTTAGCAGATGGGAGTGACTTGCCAATGCTCTTTCTGATATCCGGAGGGGCATCGAGTTTGGTGGAAGTGCCGGTTGAAGGGGTGGATATTGCTTTCCTGGCCCGCACCAACGATTGGTTGTTGGGTAGTGGTCTTGATATTTTACAGATGAACTGGATTCGGAAGGGACTTTCACAGATAAAAGGAGGTGGATTGATTCGCTACCTGGGTGGGCGCGAGACTATTGGATTGGCAATTTCAGATGTGCCAGGGGATGATCCGGCGGTGATCGGTTCCGGATTGTTAGTGCCTGACCTTGAATTGCCGGAGCGCTTGGCAGCTATGTCACTGCCGTCATGGTTGGGTGATAGGCTCTTAACCGGTGTGAAACAGAGGCCCCGGATTTCCCGTATATCCCCCAGGATGGAGATCATTGCTAATCTGCAAAGTGCTCGAGAGGCGGCTGCAGAGCGGGCCGAGGCATTTGGGCTTCCAGTTTCACTGCATCATGAATTTCTTCAGGGTGATGCGGTTGCGATCGGTCAGCGGTTGGCACGAGAATTGTTGAATGGTCCTTCAGGTGTTTTCATCTGGGGTGGGGAGACGACAGTTACTTTACCTCCCAGCCCAGGTCAGGGTGGAAGAAATCAACATCTCGCAGTCGCAGCGGCGAGAGAGTTGGCCGGTAGCTTTGACTGTTATCTATTGGCCGCTGGCACTGATGGCACGGACGGTCCGACTGATGATGCCGGAGCCTTGGTGGATGGGGGTACTGTTATTCGTGCTGCACAGAGTGGGGTTGATGTGGATCGATGTTTGGATGATGCAAATTCAGGCCATCTGCTTGAGGTCAGTGGAGATCTCATAACAACGGGTCCAACGGGCACCAATGTAATGGATTTGGTAATAGGGTTACGGGGCTGAAATGAACCTACAACGTAGTCTATATCTTGCGGCTAGATCATGCCTGCAATGTGATTCTGTGGACGAAAAACTGCAACTCACTGATCAAACAGCAACAGCCTGGGCATGTGGAGAGCTCATCCTTTGTGACTGGACCTCTAGTGACTCAATTATTCATGCAGGCCATCCGCAGCATCCAGCGTTAGTCCATCCAAGTCAATTACCACGACGTGGACTCGGTAGCGAGGCTGGTCGGCTGGCACTGATTCATGCCATTGCACATATTGAATTCAATGCCATCAATCTGGCATGGGACGCGGTGCAGCGGTTTCCTGATCTGCCGGAAGAGTACTATAACGACTGGATTCAAGTAGCCAGGGAAGAGGTCTATCATTTTCGTTTGTTACGGGAACGGTTGCGAGATGGTGGTGCCGATTACGGGGACTTTCCGGGGCATAACGGTTTGTGGGAAATGGCTGTTCGGACTGCCCATGACCCTCTCATCAGAATGGCGCTGGTGCCCCGCATGCTGGAGGCACGAGGGTTGGATGTGACACCGGGTATTATGCGTCGTTTCGAGGCGATAGGTGATATGGAAACTGTAAAGGTTCTGCAGATTATCCTGCGCGAAGAGGTGGGACATGTACAGTTTGGTAGCAAGTGGTACAGCTATCTTTGCCAACAACGGGGATTGGAACCGGAAGAGACCTATTTTGATTTGCTCGAGAATTTTCTGAATGGGGAGATACGCTGCCCCCTACACCATCAAGCCAGGCGTGAAGCGGGTTTCAGCAAACAGGAACTGCAGCGTCTGGAGAGTTTATGTACAGGGCATTGATAAAACGTGTCTTATCCATTGTGAGGTTACTGATTTTCTCCTGTTAGCAGGCCTTCCGGTTATGGCAGGTGATCAACGGGTCGATTAGTTGGTCTATCGTGTTCATGCAGTCCGCCGCACCCTACCGGCGGTTATTTACGTCAGCAGCAGACCGGCTCCCTTGAGAAACCGTCAGGAGTGACACAAATGAGTTCAGCATGGTTCCGATGCCACTCTGCCAGTACATGACGACAGTGGGTTTTGCCGGCTATATGAAAAGTGTGGTCAGCAGGTCGATGAGTATGACCATGAATTAAATGCTCGGCACCGTGCTCGAGAAGGTGCGCCTCCACGGCTTGCTGGTTAACATCCATGATTGACTCAGGCTTGAGCGATTTGGCTTCGCCGCTCTTGGCCCGATACGCCATCGCCATCGCAATCCGTCGCTTAATCGGTTGGGAGAGAAACTGATCAACATGGGTGGGGTGGCGTATTTCACGGCGAAAATCCAAGTATGCCTGATCATCGGTGCATAGTAGATCACCATGCATCAGTAATGTTGGCATGCCATAGAGATCTATTAGAGTAGGATCTTTCAGTAGTTCGGCCCCCGTATCCTGGCAGAAGGAGACACCCATAAGAAAATCCCGATTGCCATGCATCAGCCACAATCCGGTTCCAGATTGGCTGAGCTGGTACATCGCCTGCTTTATTTCAGGAATTGGAGGAGCAAGAAAATCATCGCCGACCCAGCTATCGAACAGATCGCCCAGAATGTAGAGATGATCGGCCTGGGTAGCACGTCCATTGAGGAATTGGAGAAACAGCTGCACCGTATCCGCCCGGTCGGCGGATAGGTGCAAATCTGATATAAACAGCTGCTCCGTCACTCAGTGATTTCAGCCTTCTCGATAATGATATCCTCTACCGGGACATCCTGGTGGCCAGCTTGAGTGGTTGTATCCAATCCCTTCATCTGATTGACCAGATCCATGCCGCTGGATACTTTGCCAAACACGCAATATCCCCATCCATCCTGACCCGGATGGTCAAGAAATTTGTTATTCGCTACATTGATGAAGAATTGTGCAGTGGCTGAGTGGGGCTCCATAGTACGTGCCATAGCGATAGTGCCGATCTCGTTGGAGAGGCCATTCTTGGCTTCATTTTCAATCGGCTCTCCGGTCTGTTTCTGGATCATACCCGGCATGAATCCACCGCCCTGAATCATGAAATTATCAATGACTCGATGGAAGATGGTGCCATCGAAAAAACCATCCTGTACATACTGTTTAAAATTCTCACAGGTTTTGGGTGCGTTGGCCTCATCCAGCTCAATAACAATGGGGCCTAGATTTGTGGTCAATGTGATCATGGGTTTTCCTGATTTTTACTAGAATTTGAGTGAGTTTTTTACTCGATTATGCTAACCGTTTCGATAACGATGGGTTTGTTGGGCACATCACGCATTTTGTTGCTGACCCCGGTAGGTTGAGAAGCAATACTATCCACAACCTCCATGCCCTGAGTGACTTCACCAAAGACCGCATATCCCCAGCCGTCCCGGCTTGGATAGTCGAGAAAACCATTATCTTTATGATTGATAAAGAACTGGGCGGTAGCGGAGTGGGGGGCCGATGTGCGCGCCATGGCAATCGTGCCGAGTTTGTTCTTGAGGCCATTTTTGGCTTCATTCTGGATCGGATCACGGGTCTCTTTTTTCGCCATTTCAGGGGTGAAACCTCCACCCTGAATCATGAAGCCTTTAATGACTCTGTGGAAAATAGTGCCGTTATAGAACCCATCCTGAACATATTGCATGAAGTTCTCTACTGTTTTCGGAGCCTTCTCCTTATCAAGGGAGAGGGTGATGTCGCCCATCGAAGTCTTTACCAGGACCTGCACTTTTCCCGCCCAGGCATTTGTGCACAGTAACGGTAAGAGCAGGAGGGATAACAGCAGGGTATGTATCGATTTTTTCATAGATTCCTCATGGTTGTCGGCTTATTCCTGAGTCGGAGCATCATAACGGTTCGATGGAGGCATAAAAAGGGGTAGGTTGACGAAGAAGGTTTAAATAGAGGGCAGTGCGGTCAACATGCCAAATAATTAAGCCATGCTGCTTGGCATGGCTTAATTATTTGGAAAACAGTGCGTTATAATTGTCAGTTGTTCTCTGCACCTTGAGAGATCCAGTTTTCGATCATCGAAATTTCAATCGTTGATAGTGCTACTTTACCGTGTGGCATACGAATAGACGGGTCAACTTTCCCGGCCACCAGGCGATAGAATCAACTGGAGAGTGGGTCACCTGCCACCACTACAGGGCCAAATTTTGTCCCTTTCATGAGGTTATGGTAATTGTCTGTCAAGAAACCACTGGCTTCAGTACCAGCACCGCCTTGTATATGGCACTCAGTACAATATTTATCGACTAAAGGTTTTATCTCTGACTTAAAACTGACCGGTGCCGGAGCGACACTACAACCCGCCAATAGGATGGCAGAGAGTGTTAATGACGTTGATAGAGTGGTGCATCTGCACATCTAGCAGCTCCTTAATAAATCAAGTTCTACGATCAATAGTTCAACCGTGAATTGGGTGATCCGTTTCGTATATCCAACCAAAATTAATTAAGCTGCTTTCTCCTTAATTGAGATAAAGGCAAGTGAACCAGAAAAATGCCACATCCTTTGCTGGATGAAGTATGGCGTTAGGCCACTACTTAGCTGTTTATTTAAGTGTCATAACCCAGTTAATCACACCTTTTATATCATCCAGTTTTGCCTGGCTGGGAGGCATCGCTACATTACCCCAGACTAGCGGTTCCCCTGGTGTACTACCTGCTTTGACTTTATTGGCAAGCCGGTCTACTTCGCCTGCATCACCCGCATATTTTGCGGCAACATCATGGAAGGCGGGGCCAACCAGTTTTGCGTCCGTTTTGTGACACCCCAGGCATCCGGATCGCATGGCCAGCATCTGGTCAGCTATCGCTGTATGAGTGAAAAGGGTTGCTGCTATCAGTGAAATAATGGCAATTTTGCGCATTAAAGAACTCCAAGGTTAATTTCAATCAGGTTTGTTCGGAGGTTCTATCGGCCATGTGGAAAACCTGATTTCAAAATCTATATACACTGTGTCGGGAGGGGGGGGCAGATTCTTTAACATCACTGTGGTTGAGTGTTCTTTGGCTCACTGCATGTTGTAGTTTGACATTGCTCATGCATGGGTAGCTATTGATTGAAGATTGATTATTTCTATGGGATTTAGGGCTGACTTGGATCAATTTCCACCTCCAGCATTAAAACACCTGAAAAAACATGGGATTTTCTCAAGAGTTTCTACTGGTTGCCGAAAGAGTAGGTATGTTGGCAATCTAGAACAATTGATGTGTGGGCTTACCCATGAATAAGTACATCTCCGTCCAATGGAAAATTCTCACTCCTATGGCACTGATCTTTATTTTGATCATGGCAGTAGTGACTGTCTATTCGGCTCAACAGCAAAAGGATCGGCTTTTAAGACTGACTGAAAATCAGATTTTCGATGTATTGAATGGTTATCTCGATAGCATGAATGCGATGATGTTTACCGGCACCATGAGCAATCGTGAAATGCTGCGGGAGAAGATTCAAAAGCGTGACGGTGTGCTTGAAGTGCGGATGTTGCGCGCCGAGGCTGTCAATAAAACATTTGGCACAGGGTTCGATCATGAGAAACCTCTGGATGAGATGGATAGACGTGCCCTGAATGGGGAGCAGGTTATCAAGGTCGAACAAGTCGAGGGTCAACGAATTGTTACTGTTATTGAGCCCTTCGCCGCTGTGTCGGACCGGAATGGCACCAACTGTCTTACCTGTCATGCGTTGCCGGAAGGGACCATTCTCGGCGCGGGAAGATTGACCTTCTCTCTGGCTGAGCGGGATAAAGCCATCGACACTGAACTGCTAGTCAGCGCCGCAATCAATTTTCTGGTGCTGATTATAGGCCTGTTCATTATTAACATGATCATGCGCAAGGTGGTGATCAAGCCGCTCAAAGGGTTCAAGAGTACCGTGGAAAAAATTGGATCGCAGTCCGACTTACGGCCTAGGGTGGTGCTTGGTGTCAATGATGAGTTTCGTCAGGTTGGTGAAGCCGTCAACAAGATGCTCGATAAGTTTCAACCGACGATCAGTGACCTGGCCAAGACAATGGATGGATTGGCCCACTCTGCAGAACAACTTGCCAATGTGACCAAGAAAACGCGGGATGGGGTCGATGAGCAAGAAAAAGAGACCAGTCAATTAAGTGTGGCTATTAGTGAACTGACGGTTGCTGCTGAAGAGGTGGCCAGAAATGCTGCGGGTGCCGAACAGGCAGCGGTTGAAGCTAGATCCAATGCGGATGCAGGGAGTGATGTGGTTGCTCAGGTCTCCAACTCCATCACCAGGCTGGCCAGTCGGGTAGATGATGCGGCTGTCGTTGTAAAACAGCTGGCTGAGGGGACCCAGAGTATCGGTCAGGTTTCAGAATCGATCACCTCCATTGCCGAGCAGACCAATCTGCTGGCGCTCAATGCGGCTATCGAAGCTGCGAGAGCCGGAGAGCAGGGACGCGGGTTTGCTGTTGTTGCCGATGAAGTTCGCAATCTTGCTCAACGCACTCAGGAGGCAACCCATGAGATTCAGGAGATCATCGAACAGTTGGTGTCTGCCTCGAGTCAGGCAGTCCATGTCATGGATGGCAGCAAGAAGGAAGCCGATCAAAGTGTCACTGACTCGAGTCGTGCCGGCGATGCCTTGGCTCAGATCGCAAGCGCAGTAGAGTCGATTAGCGAGATGAACTCAGTGATTGCCACGGCGGCCTCGGAACAGACTTCAGTAGCCAGTGAAATCAATAAGAATATCATTGCAATCAGTGAAGTTTCACACCAGACGGCAGAGGGAACTTGTCGTACCCTTAAAGAGAGCGAAGAGGTTGCTCAGATTTCCGCCAAGTTGGATGGTATGGTGAATCAGTTTAAGGTTTAAGTCTTGATGCTGGCATAAATCCCAGCATCCTCAGTTGAACATCGTTATGGATGTTCAACTGAGGATGCTAAGTTAATAACTGCTGGCTGCCTGGTAAGATCTACGGACTAGGTTTCCCGTTTGTAGCCGCCCCGCAACAGGTCTCGACGGGAAATCGATAGCTCTGTTGAGGGATTTAGACCGGCATCACTGAATCCTTGGGTATCTGTTTGTTCCACGGTCAGGGCAAAGCCATCGATCGCCACTTCGGTTTCCTCTTCCCCACGCAAAATGCGCCCCAGCAACTCTTCGTCATAGGGATCCTCATTCGGATGCTCGACTTCTACCATCAATGTTTGCATGAAACTCTTAGCTGCTGCTACAGCGTGGTCCTGATTGGCGAATTCATGCATCGGTGAGTGGAGCGAATAGGTCTGACACTTACCGATCCCATCAACTTCATTGACCATGAATTTGAACTGATTGGCAGGGAAGCGGTGGGGTTGTTTATGGCCCAGTTCCAGTTCGTCCCAATCTTCGTTCTCGGCAGGAAACATAATCAGATTCATCATCCAGGGTGTGATGATGATACCGACACAACGTCCCTGGTAGTGCTGAAAGCCAATTGTCTGTACCACAAGCAAAGGATTGAGCAGAGGGATACCCTGCATCTGCTGCTCATGAATATGGGTGAAACTCGCT
>JAIVEQ010000085.1 GCA_023838465.1 Candidatus Thiodiazotropha sp. | reverse complement strand
CTTCGTGAACGCCTGTGCCATCACTCTCCTCCCAGCTCTTTTGTGGTTCAGTCTCGGCTATTAGAAAGCAGTGCTTGTTTTGGGCCTTGATATTGATCAATTTATCTCGATAACTGATCAATTAGAGGGCTTCTGCAGAATCAGTGACAAGTCATATCAGCGCTTGTCTGATATCGACAAAAATACAGTACAGTGCATCTGTATATTGGCGTTAAGGAAGTAGCTATCAATCTACTCGCTTTGCACGCTTTGCGTTATAGCGATTTGTTTCCGGGTTGGATGCTTGTGAAGTGAGTAATCCTAGGTAGAGTGCAGCCTGCCACACCCTATGTCTGTTTCCAGCTTGCGCCTGTTCGGTATCATCGAAAGATACACCGTTAAGATCCCTATGAATCAAGAAGTCTATAAAGGATTGGGGTTACCCTGATAGTGTTACATATCAGTCAGTTGCAGAGATTAGAATAAAAAGCGTTTTTAATTTAATGCTGAATCCCCAGACTCAGATTGAATATGCGGATAGACAGTACGATATAACGCAAAACTGGCATACGCCATGACAGGTAGAACCACTATTAATAGTGGTAGAAATAGAATCGCAATCAGAATCGACAGGCTAAGAATCAATCCCCATAGTATGGCAGTAAAGAGATTCTTGAACACTGCCCGAACACTGGCATGAACTGCTTGCACTAAATTCCCTCTACCCTCAAAGAGTATGGGAACAGAAAATGCCGAAACACAAAAAATTATAAATGCCAGTATGGAACCCATCAGTGCACCCCAAAACCAGAAGCTGGCAATTTTTTCGTCTGCTTTTAGAATCCAGGGAAGTTCATAGGGTAGATGGGCACCACCGATAATAAAGCTATAGAGTACGCCTGCATCGGTAATCCAGATGAGGAACATGAATGCGCAAAATATTGCAATCATCCAAGTCTGTAGCGGGGTACGGACAAAAGCGACAAAGGGCGTGGATACAGTTGGCTTCGTATCAGTCAGTGCAGATTCAGCAAGCTGGAAGAACCCGGTTAGCATGGCTGGAGCAATCAACATGAATCCACCGGCAAAGGGTAGCGACATAGGAGAGAAGCCCAGCGCCCCTATACTGAACAGCAATATAAACCCGATCATGGCTGCGACAGATGCATAGATAATGCTGGGTAGAGGAATCAGCCGGAAAAGATCCCAACCTGATTCGATTGCAGCGGATAGATCAGAAAGCTCAATCTTTGCGGGGTGCAGTCTAGTGTTATTCAATGGCTCTACCCATATATTGACCTGAATCCGTGGGTCCAGGTCAGCGTTAACTGATATAAAACTACTGCATACTTACTTGTGAGTGCATTGATGGGTCAATCAAAGGTCACTTTAAACAAATAATTTAAACTAAATATTAACCCAATATGATGGGGATCCTATCTTGGCAGTATGAACGCAAGGGTCAATGATGCAATGGATAGTAGGAAAAATATAATCACAAATCTTGTCCTGGCACCCAATCTAAACCCACGCTTCTGAAAATGGGAGGGTGCGCCACACTTGGAGCAGCATTCAGCTTCGTCAGAAATCAACTCGCCACAATAGAGGCAGTTAACCTGCATATCTCACCGAAATAAGTAGTTGACAGGTACACACCTGAAATTAAGATAATTCAATGTATCCCCTTATCATTCAGGAACTTGCTGTACTTCTGGTCCGTGCCTGCAATATGATCGATCAACCATGTCTTAAGGAAACCGGTTAATTCATCAACAGTGCCTTCACTGTCTTTTTCGTAAGACTCCAGAAAGAGTGAAACCTTTGCAATCATATCTTTATGCTGTTGCTTGTGTGATTCAAAATCAGGGTAGCCATTATCCTGCATCAGTTTCTCTTCACGCTCAAAATGGTATCTGGTGTAGTCCACCAATTCACTCAGAGCCTGGCGTTCAAAGTCTTCGCCTGTTGGATAGAGCACTGAGGTTTGTAGATTATTGATCAGTGATAAAAGTTTTTGATGATCATCATCAATCGTTTGAATGCC
This sequence comes from Candidatus Thiodiazotropha sp., assembly GCA_023838465.1. GTDB lineage: Bacteria > Pseudomonadota > Gammaproteobacteria > Chromatiales > Chromatiaceae > Thiodiazotropha. The sequence goes on along the minus strand of JAIVEQ010000085.1, from coordinate 11,339 downwards.
AACACTTAGACTGTCATCCCAGGAAACAAATTTTTGCGATGTCATTTTTTTATGGATGACTGGCAGTGCCAGAAGAACTGCAATCATGATCCAGGGAACCGGATTATCGATACCGAACATAAAGCCGATACCTATAACAATAAAGGCGAGCACAATAAACAGGGAGAGACCAAAAGTCTGTAAGCTCTTGCGCATGGTTGATATCCCCTGAGGATTGTCTAACGAAAAAGCGGTGTATTGGCTTACTAAAGAGCCATGTGGTGGGACTGGATCATCCCACCCGAATCGGAAAACGCCTTGATCCGCATCAATTCTAGCTCTGTATGCTCCAAACCGTGTTTCAAACTATCGGAGATATCGACATTGTTTAATTTGACCTTTGTCAAGGTGAGCATGCCCGGCCGGGGGCTTAATCTGTCGTGCGTAACCGACAAGAAGGGAGGAGTTCTCCATGATTAAAAGTTCCCGGCCACGCGCACATTCTATTCTACACGCAAGTGCGCTTTCCATGGCAATTGGCATATCCATAGGTGGCATAGGGTCTTCCGCCCAAGCCGCCACACCCACACTCAGCGAAGCAGACTTCGAGGCGTCCAAGACCATCTACTTTCAGCGTTGTGCAGGTTGTCACGGCACGCTGCGTAAAGGTGCAACAGGTAAAAATCTAGAACCAAAGAATACCCAGAAACTGGGCCAAGAGCGGCTTGAGAAAATCATCAGTTTTGGTACTGAAGGCGGCATGAACAACTTTGACGATATCATGTCGAAGGATGAGATCTCGAAGATTGCCAAGTACATTCAGTTAGAGCCCCCCATCCCACCTGAGATGTCTCTGGCGCTGATGAAAGAGCGTCATAAAGTCTTTGTTGAACCAAAAGATTATCCCACCAAACCTCTGCATGGTCGGAACTGGGAAAACTTCTTCCTGGTCATCGAGCGTGATGTAGGTAAAGTGGCCATCATCGACGGTGATACCAAAGAGATCGTGGCTCACGTCCCAACCGGCTATGCAGTACATGTACTGAAGGCCGTTGAGCACCATGACACCCTGAAGACTAAAGACCCTGGGCGTTTCTGGTACATCATGGGTCGTGACGGCATGATGACCAAGGTCGATCTGTGGCAAAACCCTGAGAAGATGAAGGTAGCCCAGGTCCAGGTCGCTTATGACGCACGTGATGTTGCAGTATCCGGCGACGGCAAATATGTCATTGGCGGCGGCTACTGGCCACCTCACTTTGTCATTGCAGATGCCGTAACAATGGAACCGCTGAAAGTGGTTTCTGCGCGTGGTGTCAATGTTGATGGGGAGTACGTCAACGAGTCCCGTGTGGCTGCTGTGTATGATACACCCATGGCACCCAGCTGGCTGGTCTCCATGAAGGAACTGGGCCAGATGTGGCAGGTTGACTATACCGACCTCGACAATCTGAAGATCACCAAAATCGATTCCGCCAAGTACCTGCATGACGGTTTCTATGATCCAACCGGTCGTTATTTCCAGATTGCTGCCAATGCATCAGACAAGATGGTTGTGGTAGACACCAAGACTCAGAAACTGGAAGCGATGATCGATACCGACAAGAAACCTCATCCTGGTCCCGGTGCAAACTGGATCGATCCCAAGTGTGGTCCTGTAGGTGGCACCACTCATCTGGGTGTAGGCAAGGTTACGGTTTGGGGTAATGATCCTGCTGGTCACAAAGACCAGGCCTGGAAGGTCTGCTACGAAGTCGAAACTGACGGACCCGGTGTGTTCATCCGCACCCATCCGAAGAGTGACTACTACTGGGCTGATCAGACCAAGCATCCAGAACCTGAAGTTCAGCAATCGATCCAGGTCATCTCCAAGAAGACCCGCGAGATTGTCAAGACCCTTCGCCTGACTGAGAAAACCGGCTATGCCGCTGTACACATCGAGTTCAATAAAGATGGTTCAGAGGTATGGACTTCTGTCTGGAATCGTAAGGACAGTAAGGAGCCTAACGGTGAGATCATCATCTTTGATGCCAAAACCCTCGAAGAGAAGGGCCGCATCAAAGGACTGTACGCACCGACCGGTAAGTTCAACGTGCATAACCGCGTTCATCACGTCACTTGATGAAGCACTACTGATACGCACGTAGCTGAAGATAAGGCGGATATGTGGCCATGCCTCATGTCCGCCTTATTCACCAATATCTGCACCATCCGCAATCCTGCGCTGGTGCCTCACCTGACCATTGTGACCTGACGGGGTAAGCGATGCATCAGCACTCTTTATTTAAAAGCCTACTTTCACGTAAAGTCGCGTTTGGCGCGACCCTCGGTAGTGCTGTCTTGTTCATGGTCATCGGCGTCATAGTTTGGGGCGGCTTCAACACGGTAATGGAAGCCACCAATACCATGGAATTCTGCATCTCCTGTCATGAAATGGAGGAGAATGTCTATCAGGAATACAAGGGTACGGTACACGATGGCAATCGCAGTGGTGTGGGCGCAGGATGCCCGGACTGCCATGTACCCCGTCCATGGGTGCACAAGATTGTAAGAAAAATCAAAGCCAGTAACGAAATCTGGCACAAGATCATGGGTACAGTGGATACCCCGGAAAAATTCGAACAGCATAGACTCACCATGGCCCGCCGCGTATGGGCTGCCATGAAAGAGACCGATTCGCGAGAATGCCGCAATTGTCATGACTGGGACACCATGAATCCAGAAAGACAGAAACCGCGATCACGCAATCAACATGTGTTTGCCATGGAAAATGGCAACACCTGTATTGACTGTCATAAAGGCATCGCCCATAAAGCTGTTCATAAAGACATCAGTGAAGAGGAATTGGAAGAGTGGGCAGAACCCATCGAGTCCTACAAAACAGATATCCCAGCATCCTTCAAACTCGGACTATTGAGAGCCGCTGAGGCTGAAGCTGAGGCTGAGGCTGAAGCAGCGGAACAGCAAGCGACACAAAAGGAACGTGATCGACGCAAAGCCCAAGCCTTGGCGCAACAACAAAAAATCGATTCTGCTGTTGCTCAGGCACTCGCCGCTCAAGGACAGAACAAACCAGCCACAACCACGGCAACAACCACCAGCGCCGGTATAGCCACGCAGGGGTTTGGTGTAGATTGGAGCGAATCTCCACAACGCCAGATCACCCTCTTCTATCCTGGCCAGACATCCATGGAGTGGACCCTTGTAGGTAAGTTTCATGGCGGCTCCCGACCTTTCAAGGCAGGTGATCGTTGCACAACCTGCCACGATAAAGAGACGGCCGATATGGGCCAGAAAATGGTCACAGGGCAAAAAGCAGAGCCGACACCCCCAGAGGGTAAACGAGCCGCTATCCCTGTTACAGTGCAGGCGGCATATGATGAGAGTAACCTCTATTTTCGCTTCCAATGGGAAGATACCGACCATGTCCCGGTTCCTTTCATAGAAGGCGGTAAAATGGATCCTGACAATCAGGTGAAGTTAGCGCTGATGTTGGCTACCGATGAAGTAGAATACGCTTCGCAGGCCGGTTGTTGGGGTACTTGTCACGAAGACTTGCGTACGATGCCCGGACATCCTGATGACCCTGCAGGCTCTGGTCTTAAACTCGATCTCTCCAATGGCGTCACTAAATACATCAAAGAGTCACGCACCAAGGTCGAGGAGAAAGGCAGACGCGGTAAGAAACTGGGAGGTTGGGATAAACTCAAGGATGACAGCGCCCTTCAGACGGAGCGTGATGCTCACAAGTATATGGACCTGGTACGCTGGAACAGTAGCGGCAAGGTAGAAAATGGCCATGTACTAGAGCAGCGGATAATGAATGATGGCAGCGCTATTGAGGCACAGGGATGGAAGTATGCCGGAATCTGGACTGTTGTGATCAAACGTCCTTTGACATCTACTACAGCAGGTGACCTGTCGATTGAACCCGGAACCCTATACAACTTTGGTTTTGCGATTCATGATGACTACACCAGTGCTCGCTTTCACCATGTCTCACTCGGTTATAAGTTAGGACTGGACAATAGCGAAGCCGAGTTGAATGCTGTCAAAGCCAAGGTCAACTCACCTGCTGCCACATCGTCAATGGCGGTAGCTGTAGCACCTGCCGGTCAGCAAGCAGCAGCAACCAATGATAGTATCGACTGGTCTAAATCCAGTGAACGTCAGATCACCCTCTTCTATCCTGGCCAGACATCCATGGATGTGGACCCTTGTAGGTAAGTTCCATGGTGGCTCCCGTCCTTTCAAGGCAGGCGATCGTTGCACGACCTGCCATGATAAAGAGACGGCGGATATGGGTCAGAAGATGGTCACTGGCCAAAAGGCGGAGCCAACTCCACCAACAGGTAAACGCCCTGCCATCCCTGTCACCGTGCAGGCAACCCATGACGCTGAAAAGCTCTACCTGAGATTTCAGTGGGAAGGCACACAGCATGTCCCTATCCCTTTCGTCGATGGCGGCAAAATGGATCCGGAGAATCAGACCAAACTGGCTTTGATGTTAGCAACCGACGAAGCGGAGTACGCCTCCCAGGCCGGTTGTTGGGGTACCTGCCATGAAGATCTACGCACCATGCCTGGACATCCGGAAGACCCGGCGGCAGCTGGTTTGAACCTGGACGTCAATCAAGGTGTCACAAAATATATTAAAGAGTCACGCACCAAGGTAGAAGAAAAAGGCCGACGCGGTAAAAAACTGGGGGGCTGGGATAAGCTAAAAGCGGATGGTGATATTCAAGCCGAGCTGAGCGCCCATAAATTCATGGATCTATTGAGAATCAGTAGTGGCACTGGGGCTGTTGAAGATGGGCATGTACTTGAACAGCGTATTATGACTGGCGGTCAAGGTCTTGTTGGCAGCATCAAGGAAGAAGCCGGTTATTGGACAGTGACACTGGAACGAAAGTTGAAGTCAGACAACCCAGGTGATATTACTATAGACTCCGGCAAGCTCTACAACTTCGGTTTCGCGATACATGATGACTACACAAATGCACGTTTTCATCATGTATCACTCGGCTACAAGCTGGGACTGGATAATAGCGAAGCTGAAATCAATGCTCTGGCACAATAACCAACTGCCCGAGCATGAATACAACGATGATCAATGAGTGAAGCCTTCTCCCCATAGGGATAAGGACAGGAGGTCTATCCAATGGCACGCCACTATTTTCTTGTCTCGGCCTTCATCTGCCTATTATTGACCCAGTCTGTCCTGGCGGGGGAAAGCGGCGTCGTGACTATCATCTCTAAAGACTATAAATTCGAACCCGAGGAAGTCACAGTCAAAGTGGGTACCAAGGTGCGATGGGAGAATCACGAAAAACGCCAATATCATAGCGCTTGGTTCGAAGTTTTAGGTGAGGAGCCGGGTGACTACTTCTTCCCGGGTGATGTCAGAGAACGCACATTCAATAAACCAGGCACCTATCATTACATCTGTGAACCACACCATGAAAGCCACAATATGAAAGGGGTGATTCACGTTGTGGAGTAAACAACGCCCTTTAGCAGATTTACAACATGCAAATACCAAGCACACAACCCGACAGGGAGTTTCTGTACAGCTGACTGTCGTGCTGCTTGCCTCATTATTAGCCCTAACTCAACCTACTTTCGCTAATAATGAAAAAACCATTGAACAACTCCCTGATTCCCTCGATCAGTGGTACAAACCTGTAAACAAAAGACAGGTCTGGCTGCACACCATGTTTGCATTACGTCGCGAGATGCAGGCAATTGATGAGTATGCAGCCCTAAGAGACTTGCCACGACTAAAAAAATGGAGCAATAAGTTCATTCAACATTTCAATCAGCTTCCTGAGATGGTCCCCGAATGGGATGATGAACTGGAACTGGATGAGATCACTCGTCTCGATACAGAGGTCAACCAAGGGGATTTCAAAGCAGTCACCCAGACTCTAGCGAGGATTTCCCGTAATTGCAGAGCCTGTCATCGCGACTATCGTGCACTGGCTGCGGTACGATTTCGCACAGCCGATTTCTCACAGGTATCGATATCTGATAATGAACAGGGTGAAATCAGTTATAACGATCACATGAAAGCACTCTCTCTCAACATCAATCGCATCAAAATTGCCAGTGAGGACAGTCGTTGGAATAGTGCACAACAAGCAGCAGAAGGATTGAGAGTGCAACTGGAACAACTGGGAAAGAGCTGCAATATATGCCACAAAGACCAACCACCCTACGAAAGAATTCTTGGCCCCGCCAGTCAACAAATGCTTGACGAACTAGCTCAAACCATTCATCAACACCAACCCAAATTGACCGCAAGAAAGCTCGGTGAGGCTGCTGTGAGTATCTGTGCTCGCTGTCATAGCGTGCATCGTAGTTTGAGCGATATACGCCATCAACTATTCCCCTGAATCGCCCTACCCCTGAAATTAAATCCGGCCTATGCCATTTACTGGTTGTTGATCAATAAAAGGGTCGCTCGCACTGTCCTGTAAAGAAAGAAATTTGACCTTAGGATGACCACTATCTAGTGTACTGTCCTATACTGATTAACGTTGTCAGAGGCCCAGACATGAATTTTCAACAACCATATTCCTGGGAATATGTCCACAGTTAACGATATTAAACATCTCGTCGACGAATTACATGCTGCTACCATGCGCATGAAACAGCGTCTTTCAGAGAGATACCTTGCAAAGGTTACAGGCCAGCAAACCCCTGAGAAAAGTAGTGACCCAAGATCGATCTGGTGGGGATACTTCCCTGTTGTACTGGTTGCTGTAATAGGGTTATCAATAACAATAGCAGTGTTTCTACAATCATTGAGTTGGGAGAAAGGTCGAGTCGAAATCGCATTTCATGAGGCATCTCAAGACCGAATTCTGGTCATTCAACGAGAGATTAAACATTCCCTTGGCATCATTCAAGATATTGCCAGTTTTTTTGAAGCGTCTGAGATTGTAGGGCGACGAGAGTTTCGCAAGTTTGTCGGACCCGCTCTGAAGAACCAGGCAGGCATCAAGGCTCTAGAGTGGGTCCCTGTTGTACGTGCCGAGGACAGAGACACCTTTATCGAGGAGGCTCAGCACAGTTTTCCTCCCTTTCAGCTTCACGAGTGGGATGGTTCGGGCAAACTGATCAAAGGCAAGCATCGATCCACCTACTATCCTGTCCTCTACATTCAGCCCTATCAACGTAACAAAGAAGCATTAGGCCTCGATATGGGGGTTGATCCAATCGTCTCGCAGCTATTGATTGAAGCTGAAATCTCCCGTGAGATTCAGGTCTCTCCTGGGATATATCTCCAGGATGATACGGAGCAGAAGACAGGTATTGTGGTCGCTGTGCCGGTATTTTTCAAAGACAACCTGTCCGAAACAACATCCACACAAGCACCCACAGAAATCAGAGGATTTGCCATTGGAATCTTCTATATTGGCGATGTCATTGAGCGCGCCATGGAGAGCCTGCGTACCGGTGGAATTGATATCCACTTTTACCAGGACCAATCGATAGGAAATGGACGACTGCTCTATAGTCACTATTCCCGGTTAGACGAAAATCCAATGTCCTATACTGATAGTGATGCACCTGAAATTTCTTATACTCAACAGGTCACGGTTGGGAACCAGCAATGGCAGATTGTGTGTAATAGCGCATCTGAAAAGTTCACTGCCGATACCTGGAACAGCTGGATCATTTTTTTCGGGGGCATCGCATTTACCCTACTGTTCACCATCTATGTGGCAACCCTAGTAGGGAGAGCCAGACAGGTTCGTCTGGAGGTAGAAGAGAGAACCTCCCAACTTTGGGAAGTAGTGCAGGCACTGAATCAGGAGGTGGTTGAACGCAAATCGGCTGAACAGGAATTGCAGAGGCTAAACGAAACATTGGAACATCATATTGCCTACCGTACAGCTGAAGCAGAACGGCGGGCTCAGTACCTTGAACAGTTTGCCTATGTGACGTCTCATGACTTAAAAGCCCCACTTCGAGCGGTGTCCAACCTGGCTCAATGGATCGAAGAAGATCTTACTGATAAATTGGATGCCGCCTCGAGAGAACAACTCGCGTTGCTTCGTGACCGTGTTAGAAGGATGCATGACCTGATTGAAGGGCTGCTAGAGTATTCAAGGGTCGGCAGAACCTCCGATTCTGAAAGTGAGTTCGACTCTAACGAAATGATTAATGAAATCATCGATTCACTCTCTCCGCCTGAGGAATTCACAATCAGGATTAAGAGTAAGATGCCAACACTGTATGCTGATCGGCTTCAACTTGGGCAGGTATTCTCCAATCTGATCAGCAATAGTCTGAAACACCATGGGGGAGATAAGGGTAAGATTCGAATCAAGTGTGAAATTATCGATGAATTTTATCAGTTCTCAGTTTGTGATGATGGGCAGGGAATTGCCCCGGAGTATCACAACAAGGTATTTATGATGTTCCAGACGCTGGAATCGAGTGATTTTGAAAGTAGCACAGGCATTGGATTGGCACTGGTAAAAAAGATTGTAGAAGAACATGGTGGCACAATAAGGTTAAAGTCTGCGATTGGGGAAGGCACATGTTTTCACTTCACTTGGCCAATAAAACATGCATCTGAATAATATAAAAAATAGGAGATCCCCTGTTCGAGAGAGACAGGAAATGCGAATATGTTGAATAAAGATGAAACAATCTTACTGATCGAGGACGACCGTGTCGACATTATGACCGTCCAGCGCGCCCTAAAAAAGAACAAAATCAGTAATCCATTGCGTATCGCTCGAACCGGACTGGAAGCGCTCGACATGCTTCGAGGAACATCACAAAGTAAAAGAATAACCCCCTTACCAGCTCTCATTCTTCTGGATCTAAACCTACCCAAAATGAGTGGTATCGAGTTTTTACATGAACTACGCAGTGATTCGGAGCTCAAAACACTGCGCATTATCGTACTCACCTCATCCAATGAACCAAAGGATCGTGCTGCCGCATTTGAGTATGATGTCGATGACTATATTGTAAAACCCCACTCATTTAATGAATTTACCCGAGCGGTTGCGACCATTCTGGCGCTTTGGGATGATTAAATCAGCTGCTCACAAGAGTGCAGAAAAAAATTAATAGATATCGCGGTCTATCTGCATTCCTAGGCATCCAATCTTGTCACCTTCATGATGCATTTGTCAGCGCCGTCATGCATACACTGAGTTTCATTGATATCGAACCGTTCATTAAATTTCTCACCCAGGCCACGGATAATGCCCCTGACGACCGGACAAAGTTTTCGATGGGACTGATAATGCACCATTAGGACATCATCAGATTCACGTATGGATGATAATCGGGGAGGTTTACGGTTGGGATTGTGCTTATGAATCACATCATGGATGCTACCACCGGCCGCTTCAATAACATCAAAGGTCGTCATCTCCTTGTTTTTTATATACATATGATAAAAAGAGAGCAGCTGAGGTCCAACATAGGAACCAAAATCCTCCAGTACGACAGGGATAGGGGTATCCAATGCCTTAGATGCCGTTTCCACTAGTGCAATAATCTCCTCATCCGGGTAGTCCTGAACAGGAAAGTAGAGCTTAAATTTATAGCCCTGTGCATCCAGTAGAGCCTTCCACGTCGCTTCACCACCATGCCGTTCAATTACATAGTCACGCAGGAAATGAAAAATCACGCCGTACATGGCAACTCCTCAGTAAAATTTAAAAAACCTTCAGTGAGAGTAAACCTCACACTCCACATAGCAGACATAATAGCTTGTTTTTTTACACTGTAATCAAGTCTGAAGAAAAAGAGAATAACGGTTCAAACTCTATTAGGATTTTTGTTACTATCCCGCACTGGATTGTTATTAATAAGAAATGCAAAGGAGTTGCCATGAGCAGTCTATATGAACGCCTGGGTGGTGAATCTGCAGTGGATACGGCTGTAGATATCTTTTATCGCAAGGTATTGTTAGATGACCGGGTCAATGAGTTTTTTGGCGGTGTTGATATGCAACAGCAAGCCATTAAACAGAAGGGATTCCTCAAAATGGTCTTTGGCGGAACACATAATTACCCTGGCAAGGACATGCGCGAAGGCCACAAACACTTGTTAAATCTAGGACTTAACGATATACATGTTGATATAATCATTGAGCATTTAGGTGGCACGCTAAAGGAGCTAGGAGCTGCCGATGCAGATATTTCAGAAGTCGCAACAATCGCAGAATCAGTACGGGATGATGTTTTGAACCGCTAATGCTGCTGCTCCACTACGCGGGCCACTCTCTCTCCGTAAATGAGGGGGATCGGTATTAGGAACCTTGCTTTCAGCAGGACACGATATTCCCAACGAATGCACAGCTGGCACCTGTCAGTATTGCCTGATACAACATGTGGCAGGTGAGCTGGTCCCAAGCACACAAACGGGGTTTGAAGGATAGCTGACGAACACAGGCACTGGTCTCTCTCCCCTTTATGGCCTATTGCGGACACAATGTAGATGCACCTGATCTCTACCTACACAAAACTACCCATAAGTTGGCGACCATCCACAGTAACCTCTACTACACCCCTGTACACTCCCCTATAGCGGGTCAGGATAGTAGTATCCAGATGGAGAATATCAATGATGTACTCCGTCTGGAGAGAAATAGCCTACGAGGTTGGAAGATCTATCTTTGTGGTCCTGATCAGTTTGTTATTATGTAGCGTAGAAACTGTTTCTTAGCCGGTGCAGATCTGAAGGGGATCTATTCAGACACTTTTGGTTAGTCTTCAACAAGCCTCAATCTAGCTATCAGATGTTACAGTTTTTGCTGAATATAGGATGCTGTGTGTAAAAATATGATCTATTGCCTCCTACTCCAAATACCATGCTGACTAAAACTCCAGCCACATAACTTAATGAATTTTACTCATTATTTCAAAACCAGACTTATCTAGACAGCTATAGTCTTACTTGCAACTAACGAATAGCATCAACAATTCATTTTTTCCTATATAATTCAGGTTATACGTTTACTCTGCTAAATATATACATAGATCGAAATATCATTCAGGATCGTCATCATCGCAAGGAGAGCACACATCGAATACCGCAACAGACACTTCACAATCAATAGTATGGGCTCCAAGGAATTATATTCAGCCCTATACAACCACCTATTTAAAACTAATTCGGGGGCTAGTCTATGACGATGCCTGCAACCTATGGCTACAATAAGGAAATCCCTCTTTTACTACGGGTGTAGTGTCCAATACCTTTGCTATCAGTTAAAAAATGTTATTCCGAGGAAATATGACGCGGATTCAACTCGCAAGTGCAACCGGTGGGTTGATTCCTAAAAATACCTGATTAGGTGTTTTCATGCCAAGACATTTTCTTGG
>JAIVEQ010000084.1 GCA_023838465.1 Candidatus Thiodiazotropha sp. | reverse complement strand
AGCTAATGCTTCTATCTCTTTCTTGTTCATCTTGCTTATCTCCCTTTAGGGGTTAATGATAAGCAGATACACAATCTAATTTACAGTCTCTGCTGATACTTGCCTACTATCTATTCATTCTTATAGGGGCAGCCCTAAGTGTCTTCTTTTTTGCGCTTTTTATTCGGTCTAAGCTGATCATACAAGTTGTTACTGCTGCTATGTGGTTATTACCTATTGTTTATGAGGCTTGGGTGTTGGAGACCTGTACAGGCGAGTGCAATATCAGGGTCGACCTGTTTCTCCTGTTTCCCCTGGAGATCTTGTTGTTACCGGCTCTTACCTTCTATGCCTGGAAATGTTATAGGAAATCTGTTCAGAAAAGCCCGTGTTTTTAATTGTCAGTTTTTTACACCTACTCAGATCAGTCCCCGGTTTCCAAACTCTCTATCTATCCCTTCCAGGGTAAGGGTTAACCAATATTGTTCAAACCTTTCCCATAGTTGTTCTTCAGGTAAGTCAGTATGACTGACTGGAAATTCCATGATCTCGCTTGGACCGGCAAGATGATTGGCAATAGCGTAGACTGTCTTAGCGGGTACCACATCATCTTTTAATCCAACCCCTACCAACGATGGGCAGTGAACAGCATCGGCAAAATTGACAGGATCAAAGTAGCGCATCACCAGCATCACATCGTCCAGCCTTTCCGGGTGGAAGGCGAGATAATGGTTAATTTGGGCGCCAGACCCTGATTTAACAAAGATATAGCGGCCTTCTGTCCAACCGAAGGTAGGTACACCTACAGCCAGAAGATCAGGTGAGTCGAGTACAGAGGCAGATTTTAGGGCTAATGCTCCTGCAAAGCTGACACCTTGGAAGGTGCGATGGCTGGTGCGACCGGATAGTATTTGTTCTGCAACCTTTGCGCCTTGAATGTAGTCACACACAGCTCCCCTGATGATTGAGGTTTCCGGTGATTGAATCCCGGTCAATACCCAGCCCCAATGGGATGGTTCAATGAGGGCATCATGAGATCGGCCGAAACCGCGAATATCCACTCCAAAGCAATTGGAGCCGGCGTTCGCCCAAGACCAACGAGGTTCACAACGACAGCCATAACCATGGCTGTGGACCACTAATGGTCTGGTTATATCATCTTCCCAGTGAGTTAGCAGACCCGTTACCCGAACACCGCCCAATGAGCGAAAATGAATCTGTTCCAATACGAGGCCGGGGTAAATCTCAGCATATTGCTTTTCAGTTGAAACAGGGGCTGGATCGATATTGTCCAGCTCCGTCAAGGTTTCTTGCCAGAATAGATCAAAATCCTTTGGTTTGGTGTGTTGTGGTTTGAATAGACGGCGCATATATCTACTATAGATAAGTAAGGGGAGTGTTGAAACATTCGTCTCAGAGGTGAATGTGAGTAAACCAACTTACGCTCTGGTTAGAAGCACAATGGTCTTTAATGGGGTTGCCACAATGCAAGTTTTTTGCCGTAGTCATTTAGATCAGCCTTCGACAAAAAATGTGGATTATTATTATGGCTGAAATTGCCGAACTGTCAGCACTTGATTTTTTTCAGGATATCGACGAGGAGGTTATTACATACCTGGCTAGGGGATCGGAAGTACGGCATGCTGAACAAGGTGAGGTTTTGTTGCATCAACATGATCGAGCCATTGCGCTTTTTTTTCTTTTGACCGGGAAGGTACAGTTTTTAATCCATGTAGCAGGCTTGGATGATCTCCTGGTGGGTACAGATAATGAGATAGGCGCCTTAATCGGCTGGTCGGTGTTTCGTGCTCCCTATCGCCATACAGTGACTGTTCGATGTGAGCAGGATTGTCGTTTTTTACGCATGCCTCGCACACTATTTACAGTGCTATTCGAGCAATCGCCGCGAGTGGCGCATACCTTATTGCGACGAGTTGCCGAAGTATTGGCTCATCGCCTTGTGAATAACAGAGATCGACTTCTTACCACCAGTGGTGCTGAAGGCCGTGCTTTGGTGGAGACAACCAGTGCAAAAATAGCTTCATCATCAGCCATGCACTTCGATAGAGAAACCCTTGGTAGCGACCAGGAATCAACATTCGCTGAGCGCCAAGGAAGGCTGAAAGCCGAGGCGGTTAGTCCCCGGTAGGCGTGAGGCGAGACTGTAGACCCGTCGTGCCTTGCGCCAGAGGGGATGCAAAGCGAGCATCCGAACACGGCGTCCAGTCATTTGGGAACTGACGGCGGAGTGGTCACGAGCTTGCGATGTGATCACGTAGTGTCAGTGACCAGGACCGTCCGGGGCACTAATAGGTTGTCAAAGATCGAGTGTCTTTTAGGCCTGGGACGCCTAAAAGACATCACGAGATCGAAGACTCACTTGCAGGTTTTTACGCCATACAACCTTTTTCGAAGCGATGCCCGATATTTATCTACAATCAATGCTGGGTTTGGGTCGCATGATAAGGATAGAAGGGGGAACCCTATTGTTTCAGCAGGACCAGCAGGCCAAGGAGTTCTACCTGCTTGTCAGTGGGCGAGTTGAACTCTGGTATTGCGGTAGTGACGGGAAGGTCTGTTTTTTTCTTAACAGCCTGGAAAATATTGGGCAGGCATTTGGTTGGTCCGCTTTGGTGAAACCCTATCAGTATCAGGTATGTGCGATGGCGAATACTTCGGTATGTGCCTGGGTATTTACAGCAGATGAACTCGCCGAATTGTGTCAGCAGGACCCACAATTTGCCGTGCAGCTGATGGAGCGGGTAATCTGGTTGATAGGTAACCGCTTACGCATGGCGAGAACCCAGTTGATTGCTAAGCGTTATCAAAAAGAGACCCTCGCAGTTTCGGCCTTGCTGGAGCAGAATGCAGATACACTGCATGTGACATCACCCATGCATACGCTGAGCGCCAAGGAAGGCTGAAAGCCGAGGCGGTTAGTCCCCGGTAGGCGTGAGGCGAGACTGTAGACCCGTCGTGCCTTGCGCCAGAGGGGATGCAAAGCGAGCATCCGAACACGGCGTCCAGTCATTTGGGAACTGACGGCGGAGTGGTCACGAGCTTGCGATGTGATCACGTAGTGTCAGTGACCAGGACCGTCCGGGGCACTAATAGGTTGTCAAAGATCGAGTGTCTTTTAGGCCTGGGACGCCTAAAAGACATCACGAGATCGAAGACTCACTTGAAATCCCCTATCTCCTGGAAAACCGATTAACTCTCTCGGATGCCTTTGGCACCTTGGAGTTGCTCCGCAATCATGGAGAAGATGAAAATGAGCGAAACCTGGCTGGACTGGCTCTGGAAATTCTGCAAAAGGTTCACGCAGAACTCCATTTCTATCAAGGCTTGCAACGCATCTATGAAAGTGTTGCCAATGCACCGGCGGTGCAGTTACCTCAACAGGTCCGAAGTCACTGCATGGAGGAGTTCCAGGTGCTGTTCAGTCAGACTGAGTTCCGAGTTGCGGGGGAGGAGTATCTGCCTGATCGCCCGGGTCAGATATTCATCATGAATCATTTGGAAAATCATACGGATAACCTGTTGCCAAACGATTTCCGTCTTACCCTGGATACTCATTTTTTATCCAGTATGCTGATCTATCCAAAGTATGGTGAGGCACCAATCAGAGTTATACGAAAACCTGAACTTGATTGGTATGGTTTTCAGCAATATTTTGATCGCCTTAAATACCTCTATGTCTATCCTGGTGATGTGGACGATGAGGATCGTGACCTCCACCTGACCAGAGAGGCGCGTAATCGACGTTTTATGGATCAGGCACTAGCGTGCTTAAAGCAAGGTGAAAACATAATCATCTGTCCAGAAGGGCGCTGCTATTATACAGAGGAATCTCCAGGGCCGTTTAAATCCGGGGCATTCCGGCTTGCACTGAAAGCCGATCCGGAGCCACTGATAGTACCTGTAGCTGTGGCTAATTTCGACAAACGTCTCACACGTACCACCACTGCTACTATTGTGTTTCCATCCTTCAGGGTCTCTGATTATGTCAAGGACAGAGAAGACCCAACAGCACTATACGCTTTTATCAATCTACTCAATCATTGGTACAAAGGGTTTGTCAGACAAGCCATTGAACTGGCGGAAACAGGCACACATTGACCTCAGTTGATGTATAAATACCGTTTGTACCTGCCTGCCAATATGTTCTAGCTCTACTTATCGATCGAGAAATCTCCATGATAGGAAAATGTCCTGCCAAACAGTGGATGGGTTATTTTGAAATCCATCTTGAACATCTTTTCAGAAATTGCCTTTTCAGTGATGACTGCACCATGCTCAGATACCAGTATTCGAATGCTGATGCCACATTTTACATATTAGATGATTTCATTTTTTGATATGTTCCATGCGTGAACGAAAAAAAAATGGTGACCTGTCTGGAAAGTGAAGGGTTCGATACTAGAATACGGCCTATATTGATCCCAACTCAGTCAGAGCAGGGATGGCAGAGATCTCGAAACCCCTGAGTATACCTCTAGTACAGAATGGTCGGTGCAGATATAACACAGGTTAAACAACACCCATGAGCAAGTCCCTAAATCAGACCGCTTTGCCCCTGTTTGTCGGAAACTCCGAGCAGACATGCCCAAGTGTCTGCCTTCCCGCCTTACCAATTATCTAGAACTCATCGATTGGGCAGAACGAGCAATCTTAGAAAACAAGTAGGATGCTATCCCTAAACATTCGCCACCTACCCAGGAACGAATACAGATAGATCTTCATCATTGGCTCAATATGACCAAGTATTTCGAGTGTAGGTACAAGGGTATGGTAGGTACTGTCTATAGCCCTAAAGCATCCTGTCAGTTGAAGGGATATCGCAGAATACCGAACCTTTTGGTGTGTCAGCGGTTGCTTATGTAGCACCAACGTATTTATGCACACACAAAACATGAGAGTCAGCATGCTCTGCAACCCAACTCGTGCGCTCAGATTGTAATTTATGAGTGAAACTAGACGATTTCTACATTAAGCGTACCATTCGGTGTGTAGTACTATTCACCCATTAGAAAAAGTTACTTTCTGTGTTAAAAAGTCATTTATTTCAGCACTATAGCTTCAATATATGGAGGTCAGTAGAGGATCCTAGGATTATTTAGGTGAATCTTGTCCGGGACTGTATATTCCTGGATTGTGAATCCAATTGAGGTGATGACAGAGGCAGGAGCAACTTGTCTCTCTGAGAAGAGACCAACACTGAACTATGAACATGCATGGCTATCTGCGTCATATAGAGGCGCTCAACCGCTGGGAACCAGGGAATTTTAAATCACTCTTTTTTTTAGGCCAGCAGATAGGACATCTCAAACAGCCTGTCTGGGATGCCCTTGGCAATTGGCCTGAGGCATTCCGGATTGACGATACTGGCGCTCACCTGTTAGAGCGTTATGACACCTTTGAGCTACGCACTCAATTACTGATGGAGGTAACGAAAACCTTAGTTGACGAGGGCGTTTTTTCACACATTCATGGTGAACAATACCCGGTTACTCATAGTGGTAGAGAAACCGCTATTGCAACTGTCGATCGTGCGACTGCATCCTATTTGGGCTTGCGTGCCTACGGTCAGCATTTGAATGGTTTCGTGCGTAGTGAGAAGGGTTTGAAACTTTGGATAGCCAGGCGGGCGGCGGACCGGCGGGTCTTTCCCGATTGTCTGGACAATATGGTGGCTGGAGGGCTTCCACATAACCTTTCGCTGGCGGAGAACCTGCGTAAAGAGTGCATGGAAGAAGCAAGCGTACCGGCTGTTCTGGCTAATAGAGCCGTTTCCGTTGGTGCCTTAACCTATTGTAGGGAGACCCCCGCAGGCCTAAGGCCTGATACCCTCTATTGTTACGATCTGGAACTCCCTTGTGACTTTAAGCCCCAGAACTCGGATGGCGAAGTGGCGGAGTTCATGCTATTACCTGTTCTGGAGGTGGCCAGGTTGGTCTCAGAGACCGATGAGTTCAAATTGAATTGCAATCTGGTTGTAATTGACTTTTTGTTGCGTCATGGGATTATAAATCCTGAAACCCCCGGTTATCTGGATCTGGTACAGGGTCTACACGAGAATATATGAAATTTCATGGTAAATTCTTGAGTGCCAGTACACCTTTTTAGCAACTAACGGAACCAGGAGACTGGTAATCCAGTCCAAAGCATATTCCAATTAACTATTATATATGATATTCAAGCGCTTTTTTTACTATTTCAATAATGACCAGGTAGTTTCATGAAAATATTCAAGGTTATTCTGCTCAGCTGGTTGCTGCTGTTTTTTGGTAGTACACCGCTTTGGGCCAATCGCCAGCTTGTACCAATCAGCGAGCTGCAACCGACACCTGAACAGCAGCAGACAGCCAATGTTATCGTCAAGGTCATTGATAAGTACCATTACAAAGAAGTTGCCCTCGATGATGCGATGTCGGAGTTGATACTCCAGCGCTACTTCGATGCGCTTGATCCCAACCGCTCATTTTTCCTGGCCAGGGATATCGTCCAGTTTTCCCGCTATCAGGATAAATTGGATGACTATCTGAAAAATGCCAGAATCGAGCCGGCCTTTGAGATCTTTCGTCTCTATCGCAAGCGGGTAGCGGAAGCAGTGGGCCATGCCCAGAAGTTGGTGGATAGTGAATTCGACTTCACGATTGATGAGACCTACATATTCGAACGGGAAGAGGAGCCTTGGTCCCAGACACGTACTGAACTGAGCGATATTTGGCGTAAACGGGTAAAGAATGACTTTCTCAATTTGCGGCTGATGGATAAAAAGGATGAAGAGATTCGTAAAACGTTGCATGATCGTTTTCAACGTTTGCTAAGCCGTGTCGAACAGTTTGATAGCAATGATATATTCCAGACTTTTATTAATGCATATACCCTGAGTCTGGAACCCCATACCAGCTATATGTCACCCAGCACATCCGAGAATTTTGATATCAGTATGCGACTCTCCCTGGAGGGTATTGGTGCTGTGCTCAAAGATGAGGATGGTTACACGGTTGTACAAAAGACAGTCATTGGTGGACCTGCGGAACAGAGTGATCTGCTCCATGCAGGTGATCGTATCGTAGGTGTGGGGCAGGGTCTGGAAGGTAGAATCACGGATATAATCGGCTGGCGTCTGCAGGATGTGGTTGAACAGATCCGTGGACCAAAAGGATCTGTCGTACGCCTGGGTATTTTTCTAAAGGGTGATGAAACAGGCGCTAACAGAAAGACCATTACCCTTGTTCGCAACAAGATCAAGCTCGAAGAACAGGCGGCTAAGAGTTATATCATCGACAAATTGGATGGTATGAAGAACTACCGCATTGGTGTCGTAGAGGTGCCTACTTTCTATCGTGACTTTTCTGCTGAGGCGAGAGGAGACGAAGATTTTCGAAGTACCACCCGTGATGTGCGCGACCTGCTGGTGGATCTGAAAAAACAGGACGTCAATGGCATCGTCATCGACCTGCGTGAAAATGGGGGTGGTTCACTTTCCGAAGCAACAGAACTGACCGGTTTATTTATCGATTCAGGACCTGTGGTGCAGATAAAGGACGCCTTTGGCAAGATAGAAGTGGAACAGGATCCGGACCAAGCCATTGCCTACGAGGGACCCTTGGCGGTATTGGTTGATCGCAACAGTGCCTCCGCCTCAGAGATCTTTGCCGGGGCAATTCAGGATTATAAACGAGGTATCGTGATTGGTGAGCCTACATTCGGCAAGGGAACAGTGCAGACCCTTGTGGATCTGGGACGTTTCGTTCCAGGACGTAAAAAGGACCTGGGGCGGCTGAGACTGACCATGGCGCAGTTCTTTAGAATCAATGGCGGCAGTACCCAGCACCGCGGTGTAGTACCCGATATACAGTTTCCTACGGCAAAGTACTCAGATGAGTATGGTGAGCGGTCTTTGGAGAATGCACTGCCTTGGGCACAAATCAGACCTGCCAACTTTCTACCCAAGGGCAAGGGATCTATGCCTCGTCTTGTCGATAACCATATGAGCCGAATTCAGAAGGATCCGGGATTCGAAATGTTAGTTGACCGGGAGAAACGTTTTCTTGAATTGGATAAGCGCACGGAGGTGAGTCTGTTAGAACGCCGTCGCCGCACTGAGTGGGATGATCGTGAACATGAGCAGTTGCTGCACAAGAACCGTTTCCGGGCCTCCCAGGGGATGGAGTCCATTAAATCCCTAGAGCAGGCTGATAAGGATGTTGACGCAGATGACAAAGAGTCAGAAGCGACCCAACGTATCGAATTGAATGAAGCGGCACGTATCCTGATGGATTCGATTCGGATGCAGGCACCAATGGCAGTTATGCGCTAATCACTCATTATGTGAAAATTGCTGAACTATGCCAATAGCGGTTAGCTGCTCATATTGGGTTTTATTTTTTGCCGGTATTGATGCATATTTAGCGGTTTCCGAAATTAAGCCAGAATCCGTGTCTTGATTCTGATCTGAATCTCTTATTCATGGAACTTCCCTGGTTTGTATAAAAAACTTGAACAACGTCTACAACGCTTACGTCAAGCAGGTCAGATTGAGTTACTAAGCGGCGGCTTGATTGGTCTCGAAAAGGAGGGATTGCGCGTCTCTCCAAATGGCTGTATCTCTCTAAAGCGGCACCCTGAGGCGCTTGGCTCAGCACTGACCAGCCGCTACATCACCACTGACTACTCGGAAGCCCTGACTGAGATCATTACGCCACCCTCAGCGGATCGCGAGGAACCTTTGCGTTTTTTGTTTGAGGCCCACCACTTTCTTTATCAGCATCTCGATGATGAAATTCTCTGGTCTACCAGTATGCCCTGTGTGGTTGAGGATGATGAACAGATCCCGATCGCAGAATATGGTAATTCCAATGCGGGGATGATGAAGACCGTCTATCGGCGAGGATTGGGACACCGCTATGGCCGAGTCATGCAGGTGATTGCCGGTGTTCATTTCAACTACTCACTACCACTACCGTTCTGGCAAGCCTACCAACTACTTGAGCAGGACGAGGGTTCGACACAGACATTTATCTCAGAATCCTATTTCGCGATGTTGAGGAACCTGCAGCGGGTAGGTTGGTTGATTCCCTACTTGTTTGGCGCATCATCGGCTGTATGTAAATCCTTTCTGGGGGGAAGACCGACCAGCCTGCAAACCTTCGATGAATACAGCTACTATTCTCCTCATGCTACCTCGTTGCGGATGGGGGATATCGGTTATCAGAACAGCAAGGAGCAGGGGACAGGTATCAAAGCCTGTTACGATTGCCTGAACGCCTATATTGAAACACTTTCCCGTGCCATTGAGACACCTTGTCCCATCTACAAGGCCATGGGGGTGAAGGTCAATGGACGCTATGAGCAGTTGAACGCAAATATCCTGCAAATTGAGAATGAGTACTACAGTACGGTACGCCCAAAACAGATACCTGAGATGATGGAGAAGCCGATCCATGCACTACAGCGACGGGGCGTACGCTATGTCGAATTACGCTCAATGGATGTCAACGCCTTCCACCCTTTGGGGATTGCAGAAGAGCAGATCTATTTTGTAGAAGCACTGATGCTGACATGCCTGCTGCAGGAGAGTCCGGCAATCAATGTTGCAGAGCAGAAGGAGATTGACTGGAATGAACTGACTGCAGCTCATCAAGGGAGAAAGCCTGGGCTGATGTTACAATGTCGTGGGGAACAAGTCTCACTACGGGATTGGGGGCTGGAGATATGTGAAGCATTGCAGCCAATCTGTGAGGTGCTGGAGAGCGGCATGCCAGGCAAACCCTATAGTGAGAGTCTGAAACTACAAGTGCATCGCCTGCAAGATGCTGATCTAACACCCTCAGCGCGTATGTTGGCTGAGATGCGTGATAAGGGTGAGAGTTTTTTCCAGTTTGCTCAGCGCATGTCTAAGCAACACCAGCACTACTTCACACAGCAGGAGCACTCAAGCCAGGATCAGCAACTCCTGCAACAGGAGGCCAAGGATTCCTGGCAGCGTCAACATGACATCGAGGCTGCTGATAAAGTCAGTTTTGATGAGTTCTTGGAGAACTACTTTTCACAAAAAATCGACTCAATGTCCCCGGCTGAGGATGAAAAAAGAAGCCTATCCGCCCGTTGAGTTTTAAAATCACAAGCAGTATCGTTTAATGAGTCTTCCCACCTAAGGTGTTCGTTTGGTATTAAGCCCACAGAGTCAGGTCTTAACCAACGCTCCTGTCAGTAGAAAACAACGAGGTTGCTGTAAATGGAGGAACATAAAGAGCAAGGCTGGGGCTTTTCAACCCAGGCTATACGCGTGGGGCACCATCGCACACCCGAAGGTGAGCATGGAGAACCGATATTTCCCACATCCAGCTTTGTGTTCAGTAGTGCGGCTGAGGCTGCAGCACGATTCAGTGGAGACGAGCCTGGTAACATCTATGCTCGCTTCACCAACCCAACGGTAAGAAATTTTGAGGAGCGACTGGCGGCCTTGGAGGGGGGGGAGCGTTGTGTCGCCACGGCCTCGGGTATGTCAGCTATTATGGCAACCTGTATAGGGTTGTTGCAGTCGGGTGATCATATCGTCTCATCCCGCAGTGTTTTCGGTACTACTACCATCCTATTCAACAAGTATCTTTCCCGCTTTGGCATAGAGACCAGTTTTGTCGATCTGACCGACCTGGCAGCTTGGGAGGCTGCCATTCGTTCTGAAACTAAACTGCTGTTTCTGGAGACACCATCAAATCCATTGACCGATGTGGCGGATATCGCCAAGCTGAGTGAGTTGGCACATGCCCATGATTGTTTACTGGTCGTGGATAACTGCCTTTGTACACCTGCTCTGCAGCGACCGCTAAGCCTTGGCGCAGATATAGTCATACACTCTGCTACCAAATATCTGGATGGCCAGGGTCGCTGTATTGGTGGGGCTGTAGTCGGTAGCCATGAGGTGGTGGGTGAAGCGGTGTTCGGTGTGCTAAGAACGACAGGTCCAACGATGAGCCCCTTTAATGCCTGGGTTTTTTTGAAGGGATTGGAGACGCTTGATCTTCGCATGCAGGCCCATTCACGCAATGCGCAGCAGTTAGCGGAATGGTTGGAGCAACATCCGAAAGTTGAGCGAGTCCATTTTCCTGGCCTCACCAGCCATCCCCAACATCTACTGGCCATGAACCAGCAGAGTGCACCTGGCAGCATTGTTTCATTCAGCGTCAAAGGTGGACAGCTTGCCGCTTGGACACTTGTTGACGCCACCCGGATGCTCTCTATTACTGCCAACCTGGGGGATACCAAGACAACGATCACTCATCCGGCTACCACAACCCATGGCAGACTGACCCCTGAGGAACTCAGTCGTTCAGGCATAGGAAGCGGTTTGTTGCGAATTGCTGTTGGACTAGAGAGTATCGAGGATATTCAGACCGACCTGGCATGTGGTCTTGATCGCCTTTGAATGTTAACAGGCCCTAACTAGAGTGGACGAACAACAGACGATCAGCCAAAAGTGGGACAAACGCCATGCGGATGCGGAAAAGACCCCGATAGCGGCTGAAGTACTGCAACGTAACCTACATCTACTACCGGAGAGAGGGCGGGCACTGGATCTCGCCTGTGGTCTGGGAGGCAACGCTCTGACATTGGCGCGTCAAGGTCTGGAGGTCAGTGCATGGGATATCTCTCCGGTTGCCATCGAACGTCTCCAACAATATGCCGCAGAGGAAGGGTTGGGGGATCTCTCGGCTGAAGTGCGTGACATGGAGATCTATACACCACAACCGAACAGTTTTGATCTGATCATCGTCAGCTACTATCTCGACCGGGATCTGATTACCTCACTGATTGATGCATTGCTACCGGGTGGCCTGATCTATTATCAGACATTTACCCAAATAGCCGTTTCCACAACTGGGCCGCAAAACCCAGCGTTTCGACTGGATGATAATGAGTTGTTGAGGTTGTTTGCTGCTTTGAAACTACGCTACTACCGTGAGGAGAATGTGCTGGGTGATATAACCCATGGCACCCGGGATGTAGCGATGCTGATTGCAGAGAAAATCTGATATTTAACGACCGACACGTGTAAAATCTGTTCCAGGGACAAGACCGAATACCTCACCCAGCGCTAACTCTTCAATCAGCTGGTCACCAGCCTGCAAACCATATTCCCGCTGGATTTCACCTAACAGGAGACGAACTGCATTGCGATTGTAACCGCTACCAAAGCTGATCTGCTGTTTAATGATCTCGCGTGCTTTATCAAGGGTCATGATGCGATCCTGTGCTGTTGTCATTTAGGGCCTGTCAACCTGAATTGGCTGCTCATTACTGATACTAACGAGTTATATGCATGATATATCCCCAAATAATCCTGGGTTGAATAGTGACAATCATTCCCGCATTTAATGATCGATCTATCTAGCATGCATCAATATCATAACTGTGATGGTGACAACTCTTGTGAAAAGGCAAATTCGACAACTCATCGATAATCGATCAAGTACCTATACCTATCTGGTTTGGGACCCGAACAGTCGTGAGGCAGCTATTATAGACCCTGTCAGGGAGCAGGTAGAACGTGATCTGAAGTTGATCCACGAATTGGACCTAATCCTGAAATATTCGTTGGAAACCCACATTCATGCAGACCACCTTACCGGCAGCGGATTGATTCGTGAATCTCTGGATTGCAGTATAGGGGTACATACGAATGCCGCTAGCGAGTGTTCGGATCTTAAGCTTGTTGATGGTGACAATATCTCTATGGGTGAGGTGAAGCTCGAGGTGATCCATACACCCGGACATACCAATACCGATATCTCCTACCTCTGTGATGGGGTCGTGTTTAGCGGTGATATTTTACTGATCCGTGGTAGTGGTCGGACTGATTTTCAGTCGGGTGATCCAGGACAATCCTACGATTCCATTACCAATCGACTATTTACCCTGCCAAGCGAAACCCTGATCTATCCGGGGCATGACTATAACGGCTTTACATGCAGTACTGTGGGTGAGGAGAAACAATTCAATCCCAGATTAGGAAATGGTGCACAACGCGATGACTATATTCGATTAATGCAGTCCATGAAGTTGACAAAACCTGACAGGATGGATAGTGCTGTCCCAGGCAACCAGGCTTGTGGACTCGTTGAATGAGGTAGCTTTATGGATCGTGGAGCCTTAGAAAGAATGCTCAAGCAGGGTACCGACAATGCACTGCTACGCTACACTCTTGGTACCCTATGTCTTAAACAAAGTGATCCGGAAGCGGCAGCAGAGCACTTGGCACAGGCAGTAAAGCAGGATCAGGAACATTCAGCCAGTTGGAAACAGTATGGTAAAGCCCTGGCCCAGTTGAAGCATGTGGAGGAGGCTCGGTACGCCTACCAAAAAGGTATCACTGTTGCCGATGCTAGGGGTGACGTACAGGCTGCCAAGGAGATGCGGGTTTTCCTAAAGCGGCTCGGATAAAATTTACCTAATCAATAGAAAAGACAGCAACAATGGATGAGCCGAATAAATTACAGGTAAAAAATTATGGGTCTATCCGGGTTTCGCAAAGAAATTAAGGTATTGATCGGCCACAGATTCTTCTCTATTTTTGATGTTGAAAAGGCATCAAAA
>JAIVEQ010000083.1:11896-13630 GCA_023838465.1 Candidatus Thiodiazotropha sp. | reverse complement strand
CGGCGATTGTCCCTACGTGCCGTTACGACCACGAATCAGCCGACGAGCCTGGTTCGTCTGCAGCGTCAGCCAGACCTGGCCACGCAGCGGACCAAGTTTGTCAGCATCGCTCGGTTTGGGAATCGGGTTTTCCGTGGTCACAGGTTGTCGGGTTCCTTGTTGCATGAGTTTGCGCGTATCAACGCATGCGCACTCGTTATGAACAAGGGAAAATCCCGTCGACAAATGGGAGGGTTGTATAGCGAATTCGAATTTCGACAGGTGATTCCAGTGGAATCACTTTGAGAAAACCTTATGTCTCGTTAGCTTCTGATGCTGACCCCTTATTTGTTGGCATTCCCAACGCCTTTCGCATTTCATCCATCCGCACCTTTGCCAGCGCCATGCGATTCTGGCGTTGCTCCTCGGTCTCCTTCGGTTCCGTGACTGTGTCTTGGCGTGCTGACTGTTGACGCTGGGTCTCCCGTGCGCGCCGGGCATCCCGCACTTTGATGCCGAGATTTGGCACAAACTCGCCGGATTTCATAAGTTCACAAAGACGGAACAGGAAGCTGATCTCGTCATACACCGGCTTCATGCCCTTCTGTTCGGCTTGGAAGCGCCCCTCTAGTTCATCAAGAATCGGCTGGCGGTCCTCTGGGGCAAGGGTGAAAAGATAGCGGTTTGCAATGTCTCGCTGGTTGTCGCCCAGGCGCCGTGGATATACCAGCGGTTCTCCATGCTCACCGGCATGCATAATTTTCGACTCACTCTCACCAGAAGTAGTTGTTGTTTTTTTATTATTACTACTACTACAACCTGAGTTCGATTTTTGTACGTGCGATTTTCGAACTCGGGTCTCAACCGAGTTCGAATTTTGGCCATGGTGATCCCGCGCCTGCCTGTTGCCCATAGAATCGTGACGAATCTGCTGGATAGCATCGCGGGTAAACGAGAAGAACCGGCGTAGTCCTTCGTTACCTGTGCTCACCGCAGACTGTATCCGCCGTTCGATTGGATGCTCCAGGGTGCATACGTTGCGCCCGCCCCCGACATCCTCATCAATGGACACCAGCACACCCTTAGCCACTGTACGCACCCGGGCATGGCCATGGCTCACCGCCTTATTCAGAAAGGCCATGTAATCGCCATCCAGGTGGATCACATCGGCCAGGGGCAAGGGCTCATCGTGCAGCGCATAGACGTTACCGCGAAACCGCCCGCTGGCCTTACGCATACGACCACAGATGGTCAACCAGCGCGAGGCACGCAGGATGGCAATCGCACGGGCAATCGTTGAACGCGATGAAACATTGGCCATGCGGGAAATGGCCTCATAACTCGGAAAAGCGGTATTAGCCCCCGTCTCCCGAACCGCCAGCATGATGACCATCCACACCAGTTTGTCGACCGGCTCGAGTACCGGGTCGCGGATTACCGCAGTGGGAAACGACTGGTGCCGGTTTCCGAGGAAAAGTACCGTGTCGGAGGCGCCACCATCGGGTGATGCCTCCACACGGGCGATGGTGGCCTTGATCAGTTTATCGAGGGCGAGTGTCTCTGGACGAATGACTTCTGTCTGCTCATCCATCATCACCTACCTGAGCGGCACCATCATCATTCTGGCCGGTCAGGTTTCCGTACTGGGCCCATCGCTGGGTCAGGTTCCAGATGGCGCGCATCGGCACCCCGGTCTCCCGGTGGAGTTCCAGGTAATCCGTGGGCGCGAGTAATCCAGTTGTCTCCCCATCGACC
>JAIVEQ010000083.1:0-11886 GCA_023838465.1 Candidatus Thiodiazotropha sp. | reverse complement strand
CTGCCAGAGCCGGTGGGAACTTTCCTCATCGGCCTCAGGGGGACGCCCCACCGACGGGTTCACAGACAGGGTACGCCTTAGCCGACCGTAATCACGGGCATTCAATCCGAACAGGATCAACAGCATCTCATGCGGCGCATCGGCTGCGATCAGCGACTGCAGGGTCTCTTCCGATTCACGTTGCACCCGCAGGTGATCGATCATCGGCCAGTACACCTGCCGATTCAGGGCGATATCCAGACAGTGGGCACGAAGCGATTCAACACGGTATAGGTCCGAGACGTTCATCTCCCGCAGGGCCTCGATCTCGCGCGGACCGAATTTCATGTTTTGCAGGGCCACGTGATCCCCTTCGGCCAAGCAGCGAATGGCATACATCAATACAGCGGTGACCAAATCGGATTCCTTCGTAC
Source organism: Candidatus Thiodiazotropha sp. (assembly GCA_023838465.1). Lineage (GTDB taxonomy): Bacteria > Pseudomonadota > Gammaproteobacteria > Chromatiales > Chromatiaceae > Thiodiazotropha. The sequence continues at coordinate 11,473 of JAIVEQ010000083.1, read as the reverse complement.
TTTCCATCGCCTCTACTCCCAGACCGATACACCGGTATCCGCGGTTATCCGGCGGATGCGTCGATAGGTATCCATCAAGGACAGCAAATCACGCCAGTCCCGATCATCGAGCGGTCGCCAGAGCCGGTAGCCCGTGTGGCCCGGATCCAGTGTCCAGATACTGCTGAACAGCAGATCGGCATCTTCGGTCTCGAGGGCACGGCGAAGGATGGAGTCGTCCGGCAGCAGCGGCAGGATGAACTCGAGTGGCGCAAAGGTCATCTCCGCACAGGCCGCCAACTGCCACCACAGCATGGTGAGCTGACTCAAACTGTCTTCGTCGAGTTGATCCGCCAGGGTTGGATCTGGAACATCGCGCAATACGAACCCCAACCCTTTGCCGGAAACCGCTTCAACAAGGTCAGCCATGCCATTACGCTGGGCCAGCCGTGTCGCAAGCGTCCAGGCACGACCGCGCAATGACTTCAGATCATTGGGGCCGGAGTCGTTGGGGAAGTTCGATAGTTCGGTCTCAGGTTCAGAAATCTCTTTGACATTATCATCCAGAAGACCAGTATCCGGCGCACTACCGGGATTCGACTGATCCGATAATTCCGGTGGTAGTTCATCAGCGGAGGTTCGATCCGAACTGGATATACCCGAACGTCCATCATCCTGATCAGCATCGAACGATTCGTCTGTGGCGCACTCAGGTTCTAATGATTCTTCATCCGGTTTCACTTCGGCCTCCGGAATCACCAGTTCCCTGCCGGCCATCTCGGCATCGAGCATCACGCGTACGGTATGAATACTGACATCCAATGCAGCGGCAATTTCAGATTCCAATGCACTGCGGAGTACATCTGTGTCCCAGTCGGGGCCATCGTACCGTTTGCATAGTGTTGTGAAGACCTCTTCGAAATCCTCTGCGGACTCGGAACACCGATCCTGCCAGATCTTCTGAGCCGCGCGCTCCAATCTGCGCATGCGTTCCACATGTGGCCGGCCGAGCCCTCCTTCGAGCGCAATGGGGATGACAGGTAACAATCGATGGACGGTGTATAGCATCTGGGAAATACGCGCCTGGGTAATGCGATACCCGGAACGGCGGAGTTCTGTTTCGAGACGCCTTTGAGAAATCACATCAAGACTGAGTTCTTCGGCAAGCAATTTTTGCGCTTCGCACACAGCGCGCGCTTTATCGATGAATGTAAGACCTCCCCGCAGGTCGTTTTCCCGAAGATGCGCTAACAGGACATCGGATTCGCAGCACCAGGGTTTGATCAGGCAAGGTACTGCTGCAAAACGCGGGTCACCGGTCTCAGCGAATAACTCCTTTAGTATGATCAGGCGCGTATTCCCACCGGCATGGACAATAAAGTCCGCCGCATCTGGCCGCTGCGTAACCACCAAAGGTTGATCCAGCCCGGTATTGCGAATCGAGTCCCTGATCCGGTCATATTCGGGATTGCGGCCGTGACGCGGGTTGTGCTCGTAGGGCTGGATTCGGGAAATATCGGTCATCTGTGGTGCCGGGCTGGTGATTGCTTCTCCCGGTTGTGATATCGACAAGTTCGCTGACGGCGTTGTGGTTTTGCCAACCATTGGTCATTCCCATCCCTGCAGGCCGACGAAGATCTCCGGGTAGCGGACCAGGCTTTCCCGCGGCACAGGCTCCAATCGTCCTCCTGATCGGTCTGCCACCCGTTGGCTGACCTGCTCAATTCGTGTCGCCATCTGGGGGCTTGCATGCCGGTGCTTACCAGCCAGCTGATACAGATAGGCTACTGAGTCGTTGCAAACAGTGGCCAACTCGGCGCGTTCCCGCTTGGTGGCGTATTTCAAAAATGTCCTTAGCTTCATGATGCCGGACATTAGCACCATGCATATCTATCAGCAAGCTAACTCGCCAACTAAATATTTATCTTTATGCTAAATTTCTGCTATATTCCCTGCATGATGCGCATCCCAGAAAAAATCCGGTTGAAGAATCTCGAGCTTCTGATTGCCGAAGCCGGCTCTGCTGCGAAACTGGCCGACCGCGTCGGCACCAACAGTTCCTATATCAGCCAGGTCCGGCGTCAGATGCGCACGAAGAAAGGTACTCCGCGGGGCATCGGCGACGACCTGGCGGAAAAGCTGGAACGCGGAATGGACAAACAGGAGGGGTGGATGGACGCACCGCATAGGGACGAATGGGACGAGTCACACATCGCTGGTACGGAGGTCAATGCGCACGTCGGACCGGATATCCGCAGCCTATGCCCAGTGATCTCCTGGGTGCAGGCTGGCGAATGGATGGAAATCGCCGAAGGTTACCAGCCGCAATACGGTCAGGAGTTGCTACCGTGTCCCGTTAGTTGCAGCAACGATTCCTATGTCTTGCGCGTACGCGGCGTCAGCATGGAACCCAAGTTCCATGATGGTGACCTGATCTTCGTGGATCCTCATGTAGACGCGGTCCATGGAAAATATGTGGTCGTCATGATTGAAGAAACCGCAGAGGCCACCTTCAAACAACTTATCGTCGAAGAAGGCCGTCAATACCTTAAGGCACTGAATCCGGAGTGGCCAAACCGGATCATCGAGGTCAACCAGAATGCCCGGATCTGTGGGGTTGTGGTGTTTAAGGGAGAGATGGTTTGAATACAAGGAGAATAACCGCAACACTCCTGCATATCAAAGCAGAATACTGGAGGCAGGATAACCCGGGAAATAACGGTCTATCCGGCCTCAATCGATTAAACAACTACCCAATAAAATACCTGCTGTGGCTACAGATCTGAGTCATGTTAGCGTAGTTGCTACAACTAAGAGCACCTTTGCCGGCGCTTCAACTATCAAAACCAGATTTCTTACTCGCCTTCTGAATTTAGGAGCTGAAGTTACACTCGTGGCCGAAGGCATCCCCCCTGCGGCAGGAGAATCACATCTAGCGGTGCGCGTGAAGGTTCTCGACCTATCGAGCGTTAAAAGCACGGCACAAGGCGCATTAGAACTCCTTCAGAGTTACCTTGTTCAAGCCTTGGTAAACGAATGTCAACGGCGCGTTAAACAAAATATGACAGTCGTTCTTTGGGGGAGCCATCTGTTCCCATATGGTGCTGCATGCATCCAAGCCAAGCGGATTCTTCGAGCGAAAGGCGTCGAAGTGCCTTTAATCATCTTCCCCGTCGGCTCAGATATTTGGGAAATCGGATCTGCTATTCCAGACGTCGCTATTGATATCCTCAAATCTCCGGAGATTGATGTACTGGCAACGTACTCCGCACAGTTTGCTTCGGAAATTGCAGAATTAATGGGTCAACCGAAAGCCAAAATACGATGCGTTTTACCGTTCATACAGCAACATGAGTATCGTCCTATTTCGCTGGAGTACCGCACTGAACTACGCCGATTAAATAGTATCCCCGCCGATGCGCTTGTTTTCATCAATCACTCCAACATGCGGCCAGTTAAACGAGTGGATTTCTGTGTCAAGCTTGTAGACTCCATCGCTCAACAAATTCCCGAGCGCGAAACGTATCTTATTCTGCTCGGCCCACACTTTTCGCTGAGTACTATTCCGCGCAATGCAAAAGTCATACAATTTCCAACAACAAACAGTGTTAACGATTTCTTGGCTATGTCCGACTTTAGTATCAATGCCAGCCTCCACGATTCATTTAATACCGCCCTTCTAGAGGCAATGTCTTGTGGCGCAATCCCGGTTACATCAGACCGACCGGCAATTGCGAGATTTATACAAAACGCTCACGCCGGAATTGTTTTTCCTACAACAAAGACAAACTCCTGCCTCCGAGATGAAATATCTGGTCGTTACCCAATGTCTGAACGAGAACTGCAAGAGCTAATAGTTAAATTCCAGGCAATTGACGAAAATTCACTTAGACACTATAGACAGAACGGGCAGAACTTGGTTTCAAGTACATTTTCTGAGGAAGCCGGTACGCTTGCTTTGCAGTCATTGATCGAAGAAGCAATCATTACTAACAAAGAGCGACATGTCTTCTAAGATGATATCCGCCGACATCACGGATCCTGTGACGCATTTTGACCAAATAACGAGCTTCCTTGATGACAGGAGACGCTACATATTTCAAACTGCGTTTCGACAGCTACTTTCGGATTCAAATATCGATGGTGTAATGATTGGCGGAAGCATTGCGAGAGGATCCAACGACCGCGAGTCAGATCTCGATTTAATTGTGACCCTTACATCCGATGATGTATCGGAAAAGCAAATTCAGAGAATCATTTCTTGGGCCAAGAAAGAACAAGATTACTACGAATACTCAATAGCAGGTAGCCTTCCTTTTTTTGGTGACCTTCTGACACTATTTTTTCACGGACTTTCTATTAATATCGACATGGGCTTTTTAGGACCATCACGACTTGCGAATACCGAACTTGAATCGTACGGGATAATTCTTTTGGATCGCTCATGTCTACTGCAAAAATATATCAAGCAAAATAATATTCCAAGGTTAAGTCGGGACTACGAAGAAGAACTTTGGATAAACTTGTGGAAGGTACGGAAGACACTTGCCCGCGGCAATTATTGGAGAACCAGCGAGCATCTGACCCGAGCTAGGAGAGCAGCAGCTGGATTAATGTTGAAACAGCACAGTATACCTATACACTATCGCGGGCGGGAAGATCATCAAATTGAGCGCCTGATTGACGTGTCTATCTTTCGCGATACATGGCCTTCGGATCACCACCCAGACGGCTATGTAAATGCGGCGCTTGCCCTCATCAATATCACACAAACTTTGGATCTTACTTCCCGCACAAGACAACTGATGTCAATTCTAAAAAAAGAAATTACAACGTTTACTTGAGCTTATAAACGACAGAAAACAGCTTTGACGAAACTATTTCTATTTATGGTGTGACAAGATGACATCAGATAATGATTGGGAAACAGTTAGTGCAGAACAAGAGCAATACTATAACTCAGTGGCGGAAGGCTATGTAAACTGGTCACACAACCGCGTCGAGAAGCGATTATCTGCAGAGGCACGTAAATACTGGCTTGTTGATTGTGAACAAATAGAGATGCTTCGCCGAAAAGTCATACCTAGTCAGGGTGTGGTTGCCGAAGTCGGTTCGGGGCCTTCTCGACTTGATATGTTTTCCATAAAAGAACTTCTTTGTATAGATATTTCTTTTCCGATGCTTCGCCAAGCGCGGCTGCGCCACCAAGACCGAGCGCTGTTTATCAATGCAAATAGCCAAGCGATCCCGTTAATTGATAGTGCCGTAGACTTTATTGTCTGCAGCGAGCTATTATCCCACATGCCAGACAATCTATGCTTAAAAAGCATCTCTGAGATGTTTCGAATCCTCCGAAGTGGCGGAATGTTTTTGCTGATCGACTCTCACGATCCGTCTACTTCTTTCGCTAGGATTGAAGGGGACGTGCAATGGAGGAAAACGAATGGTGGAGAGGAATTACGAGTTTACAAAAAATACAGATCATTAAGTTGGTTTCTCGAACACACCCAAGCAGACATTACAGACTCCTATGAGGGCCGGTTTTTGTTTTGCATAGTTTGGCAGAAAAAATAAGAAAATTGCGTGTATTGCAGGCACCTAATTGTTCAGACATGACCATTCTGGAAGCTAAACATCTGCTTTCGGAAACAACTTTGATATATTTGATAAGCGCATACTCAAATATTGCTTATTCCTATTATTGTTTACCACAAATAGTTTATTCGCTTCGGACGCCAGTACTTTCTCGTAGACTCTTGTATGATGAATTAATATCCGTCGTCTGAGTTGACGAGGGCCAGAAAAAGTGTCGCGCCTCTTCGTTAGCCTGCCAAGCTTTCTCGGATTGGTTGCTTCGCAAGAAATAACGATCAATTGGGCGTGGCAACGATTTGCCGTTATTTTAGCGAGACGCCTCTGCCAACGTCTTAAAAACGTACCGTCGACAATAATGGAATCCTTGCCACGCATGAACTCATCTTCAACCCCTTCCATCAGATTCTTGTAGGTTATTCTCGTCATAACCTTTGAATACTTCATGCGTCCGTTGATTTTTCCTCCAGCTAGATCTCGTCTTACCGCGTCCGCCACGAATATAGGACTACCTAATTGACTTGAGAGCAATTCAGCAACTGTCGACTTTCCACTACCTGTGGTGCCGCACATTACAATCAATTGCCGGCAACCATCTTCCATAATTATCCAATACGTCCCTTTGTCTCGGAGCGAATAGTCCGCCCCCTGAGACGGTGTTGATTTAGAAACTTCACTAGTCCACTAATGTATTTGTCAGCGGTTTCAGTTGCATGCTCATACACTACGTCTAGTCTTTTAAAAATCATATCGATATTATCTAACGCCACCTCAAAATCTTTGTGGGAATAAGTTTTGACACAATTTCGAAATTCTTGGTCACGATCAGCAAGCGCCAATAACATGAGCATATATGAGTAGATTAGTCCTCGCCTTGGATGCGCACGTAGTGCAATATCTGTTGTCCTATAAGCGCGATTAAAAGAGTAATCGCAATAAGAGTCATCCAGATTCCTAATGTCTTTTAACAGCCGGCATATAAAATAGTGGTTAATGTCTATAAAGAACTTTGGGTCGTCCCGTGTCAGATCTACCGCTTTGGCCATGGACTTTTCAGCCTCCTCTAAGGCAGAAAGCCGCTCATTGTCATTATCGGAATCTTTCTTTAAGAACACATTCACCATAGCCCAAAGATATAAAAGACGGTAAGTATTACGCTCTCGTTGTTGGAGAAGATCGTATGCTCTTTTATAGTCTCCTTCCCGCCAATAGATTTCGGATAATAGTTCTATCGTAGTCTCGTCCTGAAACCATGGACGAGAAAGCTGTTCAGCAAGAATTTCTTTGCATTGATCATATTGACCATCGCGCATTAGAGCCTTGAGATACATCTCTCGCGCTAGATGTGTGCGCAGCCCACCAGTGTATGCCTTCGTGCTTTTTTCACGCGATATTGCGAAATCACCATCCTGAAAAGCAGCGGTAGCGTGTGCTAGCTCCTCCTGATGGCCTTTGAGTCCATCTGTGCGAGCAAACATTCTCTTCACGGCTTTGGGAAGCACCCAACCAAGAAAAGCAATAGCGTTTCCCAATGCAATCTCATGATAGCTGTCATCTTTGTTTAGGTCAGCATGATCGACTACACCTTTCACGACAACCCAACTAAGTCCGCCAGCATGTTTAGCTGCATAAGCTAACGAATGAGCTTCCATCTCAATTGCAAGTAATATCCGATGATCCTCGTCACCCGTATTTGATTGAATACTATTATCTTCGAGATATTCAAATACCCCCGGCACTTTAACGACCTGGTTTCCTGATGCGTAAGCGCCTATAAATGCTGCGGGGTTTTTTGGTGACTCAGTGCTCGTTTCCTCTGCTTTTTGAACACCGTTGAATTCATCAACTAGGTCTATAAGATCTGAAAGACGAAACAGTTTTGTTTCACCGGAATCGATTCGAATCTCATGAATACGGTGCTTAAGCTTTAGCGGCGCTTTTGGACGTTTTGTGCGAAAAATCCGATTGATTGCTTTGGCCACTTTTCCCAAAGGCTGCTGTTCGAGTTTGCCAAAGTCATGCCTGACCGTCATGGACGCAACGATAACATCGCCCTTTTTTGTGTGCTCGGGATTCCCCGCACAAATCCCCGCCATACAGATAGCTATGGGCTGCACTTGGTAAATTGCCTTTGTGGCGAGGAATGTTGTGGCGTCGCCTCCCATTGAAGGATGTGGAAGCTTATACACATGGTAACGTAGTATTACATTATCAGAGTACTTTATATCGAATCGTAAATCTGCATCTCCTCGATTATCCTCCGGACAAACATAAACAGTCGCCATGGGATCATTGAATTCCTTGATCCATGCACTCAGTGCGCGATACTCATTTCTTACAGCGACGAGGATAACAACATTGTGCTCCCACATAGGTAGACTATTCTCATGCATAACTAAATTCCCTAAACGAGACCAACATTGGCCAGATAATATGATTTTTCTTATACATAGCGAATAGCACTACTCCTTTCATCCGTAGCACATCGGATAGTCTAATCTCGAATGCCATGTGTATAATTCGTCAGCTATTTTCCATGTGATCGCTTTCGAGATTTGTTGTGTATACTTTCAGTTAGATTTTATACTGCCCGATTGTCATCGTTGATCGGCAACCACACCGTCTTCCTCGGGTAGTCTTCCCAAGCAATATAGCAATGAGCCACACGGCTTGATAATATTGTGAACTGGCTGAAATCCTTGTTTAATGTAGCGCCTCCAAATGCAAATTCGGAATTTCTTTGATGGGATCGGTTCCATCAGTGTGTCTGTTGCTCGGAATTGTAGAATCGCTTCAATCCTCGTCAGGGCAATAGCACAAGGCGCCATTTTATAAGCATAAACGCTGGCAGACAACGCTAGCGGATGAAAGGAAAGTACTCCGGTGTCCCATCGTTTAATAAAACAACTAAGGATTGTGGATTGAGAGCAGGGAAAATTCTTATCACAGGTTCCAACGGCCTTGTGGGTACCGCAATTACATCGACTCTGCTGGACCGCGGAATGAAACCTTTGTTGTTTGACATCGTTGGTAGCGGCGATGATTTTGGCGACGTTCTTGATTTTGGTCGTGTAAAGGATGCCGTTAGTCGCTGCATTGGGATCATACACCTCGCCGCAGTCTCGCGTGTCACAGTTGGTGAAAAGGAGCCTGATCATTGCTGGACAACGAATGTGGATGGTCTTCAGAATGTATTAAGGGCGATCGCCAATTCCGAGGAGAAACCTTGGCTGATCTTTGCGAGCAGCCGCGAGGTCTATGGTAGTGCTGAGCGCTTCCCTGTAACAGAAGAATTTCCTTTGCGGCCGGTCAACATTTATGGCCGCTCAAAGCTCGAAGGGGAGCGCCTCGTCAATTCTGCCCGGCACACTGGGCTACGTGCTTGCACAGTAAGGCTATCGAACGTCTATGGTTCAACCGAGGACTACTCCGATCGAGTCGTGCCTGCCTTCGCTAAAGCGGCTGCGTTCGGTAAAGAACTTAGGGTCGATGGCGCAGAGCAAATGTTTGACTTTACTCATGTTGACGATGTAGCAGTTGGCATCATCAAACTGGCCGAATTGATGGATAAATGTATTGCCGCACCTTCCCCTATTCAATTAGTCAGCGGAGTCCCGACTACATTAAATGAGCTTGCCCATTTGGCAATTCAACTTGCAGGGTCAAGTGCGACAATCAGGTATACCTCACCTCGCGATTTCGATGTTGGCCGCTTCTTTGGTTCCGCCTCCAGGGCGAAAAAAATACTCGATTGGGAGCCATCTGTAGCAATTGAGAATGGACTTTACAAGCTTATAACTGATTTTCGCAATCTGTCCGACGCGGATTTCGTCCATGTGTAATTGCTCACTGAAACGTAAAGCGTTTTAAGCGCCATTATTCTCTTCGAGTCTGGTGTACATATGAATTGAATCAACTCCGTCCCTTCTCGATACATAACACATCCTACAAATAACGAAATACGCCCATCCATCGACAGGCGGTTGTTTACCCGCCTGCTAAACATTTTCCCTTTGCTCATTAAATTGGCACCGTGCTAAAGTTTTGGCATGAACATTTTCATCACCCTAAATAGCTCAGGGCTGCCAGCTAACGAGTCGGGCCAATGAGCAACGGAGACCAGGCCCTACCGGGTAAGACCCTGATCAACCGAAAGACTCTACTGGCGATGATACCGCTGTCGGAACGCGCCATCTTCAATATGGAGAAACGTGGGGACTTCCCGCGCCGGATCGCGCTTACCAGCCGTAACGTCGCCTGGGACCTGGCAGAGGTAGAGGAATGGATAGAGACGAGAAAGCAATCGGGGGAACAGGCCGATCGCCCTGGATTTTCTGTTATTGCTTGATCGTCCACTCGTCGATCATGTCAGCCCAGTCTTGTAGCATCGCCGTACGCTGCTCTCGGTACTCGGCCTTGTTATAGATAGCTCTCACTCCCCTCTGCTCATGAGCAAGGCACTTCTCGATCCAGTCCGTGTTGTAACCCGCCTCATGCAGTAGCGTGCTAGCAGTTCGGCGCAGATCGTGCGGACCAAATTTCCCAAGCTGCTCACCATCTTTCTGGGCAGCCTTATACGTCGAAGCGAGAACACGATTCAACGTTGCAGCGCTCATAGGCAAGTCCGAGTCATACCGGGAGGGAAGCACGTAGTCAGACCCACCCGCAAAGGTTTTGAGTGCGATGAATATATCGAGCGCCTGACGAGACAGGAAAACCAGGTGCGGAGTTCTTCGTTTCATCCGTTCTTTCGGGATCGTCCAAAGCGCCTCACTGAAATTGATCTCTGACCACGTTGCATTGGACAGCTCCGATTTTCTCACCATCGTCAGTAGTAGCAGCTTGATAGCAGCCCGGTATTGCGGTGATGTTCCCACCCGGTCCATGTACCGATACATCAGGCCGATCTCTACTGGTGCCAACGCACGGTCACGCGGCTCGAATCTGGCGATGGTGGTCGGACGCACCTTTTCCGCCGGATTCTCCACGTTCTGCCCGCGTTCGATTGCCCAACGATAGACCTGTAACACCACTTCACGGGCATGCACTGCCGTGGCAGGTGCCCCCCTTTCGACGATAGCATCGGTCAAAGCACGCAAATCCTCATGCGTGATTTCACTCAGCTTTTGACTTCCAAACCGCTTTTTCAGTTCACGGGTGTATACCGACTTGCGCATGTCGCGCGTCGAGTCAGCCATCTGATAGCCACGCAGCCATTTTTCGGCCCATGCACCGAACGTCTCAGCATTCTTCACACGCTTCTTGTCACGTGCCTTTTCCTTGGCCGGTGATTTCCCGGCCGCGATCATCTTCTTTGCTTCGCTGAGTCGTTCCCGTGCTTCTGCAAGCGTGACGCCACGCTTGCCATACCGGCCTATCGTCAAGGTCTCCTGTCGACCGCTGATCGAGTAGTTGTATCTGAAGGAGATGCCTCCTGCTGGTGTCACCGCCACATAGAGCCCATCGCGGTCGTTCACCTTGAAGAGTTTGTCCTGGGGTTTCAAATTTCGCAGCATGGTATCTGTCAGCATCGCAAGTCCTCCCCTAGGGGGAAAAATACCATGATTTTTCATGGCATGTTTTTCTGATATTTCTTGTTTTTTATCAGCGACTTGACGATTTTTAATACCATGAATACGCTGGAGAGCATGGCATGGTATTTTGTCGAAGCCCTGATCTTGATGGCAACGATACCATGATTTATACCATTGAAAAAGTTTGCTTGGCGGTGCCTGCCAGTGCCAGCAGGTGCCAGATAAAAACACGAATTACTTAGTTAATACAATGAGTTATATGTTGTTTGATGCCTGCTGGTGCCAGCCAGTGCCAGACGTGGAATCATTCCCACTCTATCGTGGCAGGAGGCTTGCTGGAGATATCGTAAGCCACTCTGGAAATGCCA
>JAIVEQ010000082.1 GCA_023838465.1 Candidatus Thiodiazotropha sp. | reverse complement strand
TCCCAGGAGTTGATGCCCCTCTGAAAGCCACGGCTGGCACGGGCTACAGCGGATTATGTCTTTTTAAGACGGAAAATCCCCAGGACCCCATACTCGTACCGTACTGCTTACTATTGGTCGTCGCGGCACACCGAGAAAACTGGGTGTGCCTGGAGAGGATTTTAGTAAAATCACCTATCGCCTGATCGACCCGGAGCAGTATAAGAATCAACATGTGCTGGTTGTGGGTGGAGGTGACAGCGCATTGGAAGCCGCCCACAGTATTGCGGATGAGCCAGGTACGAATGTGACCCTCTCCTACCGAAGTGGCGCCTTCAGCCGAGCCAAAAAGAAAAATAGAGAGAAGGTGGATAGATATGCCCAGACAGGAAAAATCAACCTGCTGCTCAGTACCAATGTTTTAGAGTTCAGTAAAGAGAGTGTCATCATCGATAACAAGGGAGAGAAGATTGAGATTCCAAATGATGCTGCAATCATCTGTGCCGGTGGTATTCTCCCCACAGGCTTCCTTAAAGATACCGGCATTAATGTGGAAACCAAACATGGAACAGAATAATCCACCGGGTCGCGATAACAAATATCAATCTCTGATGTTAGTTCTGCTGCTCACTCTACTCTTGTTGCACCCTCTTGCACTCTCTGCATCCAATCATGATGAGGCGGAAGCGGCAATACGCATCAGGGACTTTGCCAGGGCCGCTCAGATCTACCAGACACTGGCTGAGTCAGGTGACCTGGAGGCGCAATTCGCCCTTGGTGGATTCTACCGTTCTGGTCGTGGAGTAAAAAAGGATCAGGCGAAAGCCTATCAGTGGTTTCTGCAAGCAGCGCAGCAGGAACATATCGATGCCCAATACACAACCGGCACTATGTATGAAAACGGTTGGGGGGTGAAAGCCGATACGACAAAGGCCATAGCCTGGTATGAGAAAGCATCCCTTCAAGGACACAAGCTGGCAGTAAAAAAACTTGAATATCTGGCCACCTCTTCACCAGCCGCAGGTCTGGACGATACCCAGACATCGAATCTACTCAATCGTGCTGCTGCTGCAGGCAAAACAGAAATCATAAAGCGTATGCTAGCTACGGGTATTTCACCGGATACTAGAGATCAGTTCAGTCGCAGCGCGCTCCATGAAGCATCCATCAATAAACGTCCAGATGCCGTCAATCTGTTACTCACTGCCGGCGCTAACCCCAATACAAGTGACAGCCTGGGTGATACACCTCTCCACTCTGCTGCAGGACTTGGCTATGCCTCGATCGTACGCAGTCTGATCAAGGCAGGGGCTAAACTCGAAACCAACGATGCCAACAGGAACACGCCTTTATTGGTTGCCACAGGCAGAAAGCAGGACGAAGCTGTTGCAGAGCTGATTCGAAATGGCGCCAAGGTGAATGCAAAAAACCGCAACAAACAGACTTCGCTGGATATCGCACAGTTGAGACAATACACAACTATTGCCAATAGACTGAAACGTGCAGGTGGTATTGCCACGCAGACAAAGAATCGAACATCGGACTTCCCAGACCTCGCGAAGATCAGTCAGTCTGTACTTCCATCAAAAAATGAGGAAGATGAGGAGAAAAATCCCTTTGCTGATTGGAGTACCCTACACTTGGCTGCATGGCGAGGACAGCTACCGTTAATCGAGGCGCTTTTGCAACAAGGTTCTGAGATTAACAGTCTCGATCCTGAAGGACTTTCTCCTCTTAGCCGTGGTGTCTGGCAGGGACATAGTGAAGTTGTGACCCTGTTACTCTTTCAAGGTGCAGACCCTAACCTTGCTTCATCAGGAAGCCCTACACCACTATTCCTGGCCAGTCAGGAGAACAACCTGGATATGGTTCAGCAATTGATCGACCATACAGCACAGGTAGATATATCCGGTAAAAATGGAATAACCCCATTGCATATGGCAGTTGACCATAGTAATGAGCCTCTCGTGGACTTACTATTATCTAAAGGCGCCAATGCAGCTAAGCCAACAGATGACGGTATCACACCATTGATTCAGGCGGTTGCCAAACAACAATCGGCTATTGTCAGTACCTTGATCAAACATGGGGCAACTGTCGATCAGGCCGACCTTAAGGGCCGCACACCCCTCTATCATGCTATCGATGCAGGCAATAAAGATATCTTCTATCTGCTGTTACGTGCAGGTGCAAAAATCAATGTGCAGGCTAAAGACGGCTTAACCCCGATGATGCGTGCTGCCTCGTTTGGACATTCAGAATTAGTGAGTGAATTGTTAAAAAATGAACAACAGATAGACAGGCAAAGCAACAATGGCAACACGGCACTGATGCTGGCAGCGAGAAACGGATCATTGCGTACAATCGATCTCTTACTGCGTTATGGACCTGACCTTGATCATCGTAATCAGGCGGGAACCACCGCCTTAATGTTGGCTGCAGAACAGGGACACTTGGACGTTGTTAAGCGGTTGCTGGACGTTAAAGCCAACGCACATCAAATCAACCTGCGCCGAGAGAGTGCAGTCGATCTGGCCAGACGTAGTGGGCACGATGAGGTCGCAGATTATATTGAAAAGAATAAAGGCAGTGGTGGACTACTGGACTTTATGCGTTAGATAGTTGTCCGTCCAATAATGCAGAATATTTATACCCTTTCGTCTCGGCTCTAAGAAACTGATGTAGGGTGCGGCCCTGCCGCACCACAATGGCCAACCAGTACTTCGGCAGGGCTGCACCCTGATTGATCACCAACTCGAAACATACATTTTGCAACAACCATTTGAAATAGTGTTTTCCGGATAAACAATTACTTCTCCCCCGCCCCTTCATCCAACTTACGCAGAAACTCAAGCTTTTCGCCAATCTTGATTTCCATACCCCGATCCACAGGTTGATAGTAACTGTGGCCACGCAACGGCTCAGGCAGATAGCTTTCACCCGCCGCATAGCCATGGGGTTCATCGTGAGCGTAACGGTATGCTTTGCCGTAGTCCAAAGACTGCATCAGTTTTGTAGGTGTATTGCGTAGTGCAAGCGGTACCTCAAGGGAGCCAGATGCTTTGGCATCGGCAAGCGCCGCTTTCCAGGCAGTATAAACAGCATTACTCTTTGGTGCACAGGCCATATAGACCACAGCCTGAGCGATGGCCAATTCACCTTCCGGACTGCCTAGTCGCTGCTGCGTATCCCAACTATTGATTGCTAACTGCAAAGCTCGCGGATCGGCATTGCCGATATCCTCGGAGGCCATGCGAACCACTCGACGGCATATATACAGAGGATCACAACCGCCATCAATCATACGCGCCAGCCAATAGAGTGCTGCATCCGGCGCAGACCCCCTGACCGATTTATGCAATGCTGAGATCTGATCATAAAAGGCCTCCCCTCCTTTGTCGAAACGACGCAGTGTGCCACTGGCCACCTCCTCTACAATCTGACGACTGATCTCTCCTGACTCGGTTAAATCAACTGCAATCTCCAACAGGTTCAATGCTCGTCTTGCATCACCGTCGGCCGCTTCTGCCAATAAGGTTCGGGCTGCTTGGTTAATACTCAGACCCTGTTTACCTAATCCATTTTGGGCATCACTCAAGGCCTGATCTATGATGCGCTCCAGCTCTTCCGAGGTCAGCATCTTAAGGACATAGGTACGGGCACGGGAAAGCAGGGCATTATTCAGTTCAAAAGAGGGGTTCTCAGTAGTAGCGCCTATAAAGACCACTGTGCCATCCTCGACATGAGGTAGAAAGGCGTCCTGTTGAGACTTGTTGAAGCGGTGTACCTCATCGATAAAGAGGACGGTAGGACGCTGTTCCTGCTGTTTAAACAGCTTTGCCTGCTCTACTGCAGCACGAATATCCTTAACCCCCGACAACACCGCTGATAGGCTCAGAAACTGTGCCCCCGAGTGACGAGCGATCAATCTAGCCAATGTGGTTTTACCGGTACCTGGCGGACCCCAGAAGATCATCGAGTGGAGACGATCCTCCTCGATGGCGCGGCGAAGGGGTTTACTCTCCGAGATGATATGCGACTGCCCGACAAACATTGCCAATGTCCGGGGACGCATACGATCAGCAAGGGGACGGTTCTCTCCGCCCCCTTCACGGGCAAAGAGATCCTGATTGTTCATAGGTCTCCGATCAGATCTATCATAGATGGAGGTACAAACTTAAACAGGGCGTCATTGAGGGTTGGGTTACGTTGAACATTGTCGAAAAAAAATCGGGTTGTCTGACCAAAGTTATCAACCATTACCATGCGTTGCAGGCGATTGTCATTGAGTGCTAAACGGACAGATGCAAATTGAGCCTCCTTCTCTTTAGGTAACAACTCAACCCAGCTAAGGCTATCCTGCTCACCTAAATCATTGACCTGAAAATGATCAGTGATGGGAGCGAGATCACTGAGCAACTGTGCAGGCGTACCCTTCAACGCCGCTTGTTGACTGCGATGGGATACCTGTTCCAATTCGATGTCATGCAACCAAATGCGATCTCCATCCGCCACAATCAACTGTTCGCCTGGCGCGTCGTACTCCCAACGCAACAGACCAGGACGTTTCAAGTAAAACACCCCATGACTGATATAGACAGGGCCATCATCCTGCTGTTCCAAAGTCTGACGAAAATCAGCCTGCAGCGTATTGAGATCCTTGAGGAAGCGCTCAAGTTGTTGCGGGCCATCATCTGCCCAAACTGTATGCGTCAGAGTCAGCAAAAAAAATAATAATGACGCTTTAAAGCTCAACTTCATTCAACTGCCCATGGTTAGGTGATCATTCAGTCTTTCGGCGGTGGCGGTGCCAACACGGTACGACTGCCATTAGTTTCCGCTGCTCCGACAATGCCAGTACGTTCCATCTCTTCGATCATACGGGCAGCGCGGTTGTAACCGATCTTCAATCGGCGTTGTACACCGGAGATCGAGGCCCTACGAGTCTCAGTGACAATGCGAACAGCCTCGTCATAGAGTGGGTCGTTATCCTCTGTATCACCACCCTCGGCCGGAAAACCGGGTATCGATTCGGTGGCTTCCTGGAGTATCTCCTCCAAATAGTCTGGTTGACCGCTCTCCTTCAGATGTTTCACCACACGGTGCACCTCGTTATCATCCACAAAAGCACCATGCATGCGTTGTGTGAGATTACTGCCTGTCCCCATATAGAGCATGTCACCATGGCCCAGTAGATGCTCCGCACCCATCTGGTCAAGGATGGTACGAGAATCAACCCGTGAGGAGACCTGGAAGGCAATACGAGTGGGTATGTTTGCCTTGATCAGGCCAGTGATCACATCCACTGACGGCCGTTGTGTGGCAAGAATCAGATGAATACCCGAGGCACGAGCCTTTTGCGCCAACCTTGCAATCAGCTCCTCAACCTTCTTTCTGGCCATCATCATCATATCGGCCAGCTCGTCGATAATGACCACGATATAGGGCAGAGGTTCCAAAGTGGGATGAGCCATCGCCTCAATAATTTCGGTCGGCTCAGGCTGAAACAGGGGATCTTTGATCGGTTCCCCATTCTTGATCGCCTCTTTGACTTTACGGTTGTATCCGATGATGTTCCTCACACCCAGGCTGGCCATCAGTTTGTAGCGTCGCTCCATCTCCCCCACACACCAGCGCAGGGCGTTGGCCGCCTCCTGCATATCTGTCACAACCGGGGTTAACAGATGGGGAATGCCCTCATAGACAGATAGCTCCAGCATCTTAGGATCAACCATGATCATGCGTACTTCATCAGGTTTGGATTTGTAAAGCAGGCTGAGGATCATGGCATTGATGGCCACCGATTTACCGGAACCCGTTGTACCGGCAATCAGCGCATGGGGCATTTTGCCCAGATCGGCGCACATGGGATTGCCGGCAATATCCTTACCCAAAGCAAGAGTTAGAGGTGACTTGGCAGATTCATAGGTATCGGATTGCAGGATCTCACTGAGAAACACCATTTCGCGGTATTCATTAGGGATTTCCAGACCGATCACCGATTTCCCTGGAATCACCTCTACCACACGCACTGCAATGGTTGAGAGCGCGCGCGCCAAATCCTTTGACAAGCTACTGATCTTGCTCACCTTGGTGCCTGCCGCCAGCTTCAACTCATACAGGGTCACCACCGGACCAGGATGAACGGCTACCACCTGAACCTCTATATCAAAATCGGCGAACTTTAACTCCACCTGGCGCGACATGGCTTGAAGCGCCTCGGGTGAGTAGGCCTGGACTGTCTGTTTGGCGGGATCGAGCAGTGCCAAGGGTGGCAGTTCACTATTAGGATCCGCGTCAAACAGTGGAACCTGACGCTCCTTCTCAACCCGTTCGCTGGCCTTGGGTACATTGATCACCGGCTCTATTCTGGGCTGTTTTCGAGAAACCGCTTTTTTCTGTTCCTTCTTGACCAGATCCACCCGCTCCTGGCGGGCCTTTTTCGCAGCCAATCGCTCTCGCCAGTGGATAAGAAACAGCTGACTCTTACGCAGCAGCGCTAGCACTATGCCCCCAAGAAAATCCATCACCGTAAACCAGGAGACGCCGGTAAACAGGGTAAAGCCACTGAGAAACAGGGCCAACATCAACAGGGTACTACCAGAACGGCTGAAGGTGGCCTCGAAATAGCTACCCAGGGAAGCACCCAATGCACCTCCGGTCCCTGTTGGCAGACTTCCAGCCAAATGATGGGTATGCAGTGTCGCCAGGGCACAGCCCGACGCAAGGGTGACGAAAAAACCCAGCCAGCGTACCAATATCAGGTTGATATTGACTGTGTCGTCCGGATTGCGGCGACGAAAAACCAATACCGCACTCCAACTCATCATGATCGGGAAAAGATAGGCGAAAATACCGAACAAATAGAGAAATACATCGGCAAACCAAGCACCTGCCGGGCCACCCGAATTAATCACATTCATGGCAGGACCGGTGTAGGACCAACCTGGGTCTTGGGGTGAATAGCTGAACAGGGAGAGCAGCAAGTAGCCACTGAGACAAAACAGGCTCCACATGATCCCTTCACGCATGGCATGACTGACATGGCTGTGAAAGGCGCTCTG
This sequence comes from Candidatus Thiodiazotropha sp., assembly GCA_023838465.1. Taxonomy (GTDB): domain Bacteria; phylum Pseudomonadota; class Gammaproteobacteria; order Chromatiales; family Chromatiaceae; genus Thiodiazotropha. Next base: position 6,662 of record JAIVEQ010000082.1, on the reverse strand, counting down.
GGCTGCGTTCTGTTGGCTTTTAGCCTGTACTGTCATGTTAATAATCTTTTTAAATTAAAATGTTACAATTATTTATTATTGTAAATTCACAGGTACTGCTCGCGCAAGGCCGGATAGATCAGCTTGCCACCGGAAAGGTTCACTGCGGCCTGCAACTGCGGGTCAGTTCGCCAGTCAGTTCCAACCAACCGTTTAAGATAGGGCATCATGGCTGCAGAGAGCGCTTGGCTTGCACTTCGTGGTACCGCACCTGGCATATTGGTGACGCAGAAATGTGTCACCTCATCAACCTGGTAGGTGGGATCCTGATAGGTGGTTGCCCGGGTTGTTTCAATACAGCCTCCCTGATCAACGGAGATATCAACGATCACACTGCCCGCTGCCATGCTGGAAACCTGCTCGCGAGTGATAATTTTCGGGGCTTTCGTTCCTGGAATGAGGACAGCCCCTATCAGTAGATCGGCACTGGCCACCGCCTCGCTGACCGCATCCCGATAAGGGTAGAGCGCTGTGACATTATCACCTAAATCACGCATGGCTCCCATCCGTTCGCGTAGTCGGTCAAATACCGTTACCCGAGCACCCATGGATGCCGCCAGATGAGCTGCATTACCCCCTGCCTGACCGCCCCCCAGAATAACCACATGACCCCGCTCAGCTGCCGGCAGTCCACCCAGCAATAACCCCTTGCCGCCCAGCTGATGATGCAACAGGACCGTTCCATTCTGTACAGCCAGTCGCCCGGCTATATCACTCATAGGTGCCAAAATCGGAAGCAGGCCCCGCTCTTCAAGGGTCTCGAAAGCAATGCCTGTGACACCGGACTCCAGCAGCTGATCGGTTAATCCCTTGCTCGCTGCCAGGTGCAGAAAACAGAACAGTAATTGATCTTCGCGCAGCATCTCAGGCTCGGGGCCGTAGGGCTCTTTAACCTTGACCACCAGTTCCGCTTCTCCATACAGACTCTCGGCATCGCTGACAATCCCTACGCCTGCATCCCGATAGTTCGAGTCCCTATAGCCACTCGCCACACCCGCACCCTGCTCCAATATCACCCGATGGCCAACTTTGACCAGTTCCGCACAGGCCTCAGGCACCAGTCCCACCCGGCCCTCCAGGGGTTTTATCTCTTTAGGTATACCAACTTTCATTGACAGCTTCTCTTGGTGTTTCTTTACCCCGGAGGGATGATTCCGTAGTATTCCCGCAATCCGATTTTCAGACTTGGATGTGGGTCACCTAATCTGGACACGCCATCGTCAAGTCATTCTGTTTACAGGGTCCCTCCACCGTTGTATGAGGCAAACCCGAGCTGGAGTAAGTATACATGAGCGAAACCAAGCATTGCCGTCTATTGATCCTGGGTTCTGGTCCTGCAGGCTATACAGCGGCTGTCTATGCTGCCCGCGCCAACCTGGAGCCTGTTCTTGTCACTGGCATGGAACAGGGTGGACAACTGATGACTACCACCGAAGTGGACAATTGGCCAGGCGACAATGAAGGTGTACAGGGTCCTGACCTGATGGAGCGCATGCGGCAGCATGCTGAGCGCTTCAATACCGAAATCATCTTTGACCACATCAACAAAGCGGAACTTGAGCAACGTCCATTCCGTTTGACGGGTGACCAGGCAGTCTATACTTGTGATGCATTGATTATTTGTACAGGAGCCTCTGCCAAATACCTGGGAATGGAGTCAGAGCAGGCCTTCCGTGGTCGTGGTGTATCCGCTTGTGCCACTTGTGACGGATTCTTCTATAAAAACCAGAAAGTTGCGGTCATCGGCGGAGGAAACACCGCCGTCGAGGAGGCCCTCTATCTGTCAAACATCGCCGCAGAGGTAGTAGTCGTGCATCGCCGCGATCAGTTTCGCTCCGAGAAGATCCTTGCCGACAAACTGAAGAAAAAAGATGCGGAAGGGAATGTCACCATCGAGTGGGACCATGTACTCGACGAAGTACTGGGTGACCAGTCCGGCGTGACCGGCATACGGATTAAGAACGTAAAAGATGATTCAACCAAAGAGATCGATCTTCATGGTGTTTTCATCGCCATCGGCCACAGCCCCAATACTGCCCTGTTCGAAGGGCAGCTTGAAATGACCAATGGTTACCTGAGTGTCGCCGGTGGTTTGGAGGGAAATGCGACAGAGACCTCGATACCCGGCATTTATGCCGCAGGTGATGTTATGGATCACGTCTATCGACAGGCCATCACCTCAGCTGGCACAGGTTGTCAGGCCGCACTGGATGCAGAGCGCTTTCTGGATGCACTTGAAGAGGAACAATCAAAATAAACAGCCGATAAAAAACCCTCAAATGAATGCAAATAAAACATTAGGCTATATGTTAATAATCAACCGTTCTATATTTTGACATTTACATCTAAATATCTAAATTCCATATATAATTTTGATTATTTACATCCTTTGACTCATCCTCATCCATCAGCTGACGTATCTTTGAGTCTATTTTTTCTTCCTGCTTATCCATTATATTCTGATAACGACTCACCACTTCTACCTCTTTTTCTTTTAATTTATCGGCATTGAAGTCCACCATCTTTGGCGTGATAAGCACTATTATCTCAGTGGTAGTGATGCTATTAAGGTCGTTAGAAAACAGTGGCCCAATAAGTGGAAGGTCACCGATAAATGGCACACCCTCTTTCGTGTCTCTTGTACTTTGCTTTATCAGTCCACCCAGGAAGATAGTTTGACCGTTTGGCACAAGCATTCTGGTTGATACCTGTGTGGTTGTCTTGGAGGGAAGCCCATCAAGCACGTCCCCATCACTCACTTCTGGTTTAATATCAAGCATGATCTGGTTATGCCTGTCTACATAGGGTGTAACTTTGAGGATAATGCCCGTCTCTATAAACTCAATACTTTCAGATGTCACCTGGTTAATCGTTGTAGTCACTTTATACCCGAGACGTTTTCCAACTACGGCTTCCGCTTCTCGACCTTCCATAGCCAGCAACTTCGGTGTTGACAGTGTGCGTAACCTCCCTCGCTCCTTTAACGCATTGAGTGCAATACTGACATTTGAGTTTAGGTACTGATAAAACAGCCCTGGATTCTTGGTGTTGGATAAATTTTGAACACCGAAACTTCCCTCTCCTCCATCTTTCGAAAAAAACTTAGTCCAGTCAAGACCGAATATCTCATTATCTGTAAGCGTCACTTCAAGAATCTTTGCTTCGATTAAGATCTGATTTGGTTGACGATCTATTTCAGACAGAATTGATTCTATTTTATCGAGAAATACAGGCTGATCTTCAACAATTAATATATTTCTATTCTCGAGCGTAGTGATTTTCCCATAACTTGACAGATAGTCTTTCAGTATACTTTCTACCTGTACAGGCTTTGTATACTGGACTTTAAATGAACGTACTTCTGTTAAACCTGATTGGGCATATTTACCGACTTCATCTCGATCAACTATGAAATAGCTGCCATTTCGTTCCTCGACCGCATATCCTGCCGCCTCACTGATAGACTTAACAGCATCAATAACATCCATATCGTAAAGATTGATTGATACTTTTCCCTCAACCCCATCGGAAACAAAGATATTCAAGCGCTGCTTCCTTGAAAGCATCTTCATTACTTCCTGGATTTCGACATCCTGTAACGATATGGATATTTTTTTTGATTCAGCCAGTAAAGGAGTACAACTCAATATAAGTATAAGCATCAAAAACAATATGCATCTGTTACCTATTGGCATGTAATCTGGTCTGCTCATTGTTTTACTTCTACTCCACTATCTACTAATAAGAATTTATAGGTTTGTCCTTTTTTAGTAAATATTGCACTATCCTCTTTAACGGCAACAAGACTATAGCCACTAACATGTTCACCTACGCCAACGATTTCACCATCTGCGATCACCATGGGCATAGATTCTGAAAGCAATATTGCAGTGACCTCCAGTGGCACATCTTCCATCACTGGTAGCTCTTTTTTTGTCACTCGCTTGGGTGCTTCCAGTATTGATGGCTTGGCAAACGGGTTATTGTGTAAGACCTGATCCGCTAAAACCAAATCAATTGAAACAATAGCCAAAATAGTGCCGCTGAATAGTGTCATCAGATTCATGATTCCACCACCCTGTATGAAACCATTGTTAAAACAATCTTGAGTTCTGGATTTGACAGCTCTTTATTAATAGTATTGATTTCATATTTTTTCACTACGATGAAACCCAGTTCACGACCAATAGTTTGCAACCAATTGAAAAAGTTGAAATACTTTGCATGTATTTCTACTTCAAAAAGACTCTCCTGAAACATCTGGACTCTCTGCCCGTCACCTGGTTTAACGCTAATCAGCTCTACATCCGTCTCCCAAGAAACCTTCTGTAAGCGACCAATGATGTATGACTCCATCTGTTTTGCAGGCAACCCAGCCATATCACCGTGAAGTTGATGAGCCAGCATCTCCACTTCTGCTGTAGCATTCGTCAATTGTTGATCAAGTCCATCACTACTGTTTACTACATCAAGTAGCACGTTGTGACTTTTATTAACCAGGTTGAATGCTTTGATTTTCGGAACAAGTAGATAAGAGACAAAAGCTACACTTATAAGTAGAACAAATGATCCCAGTATTAACCGCACTACTCTTGGTTCTGCATTTTCCAGATACTCCTGCATCAGCGCTATACTCCACCTGCTGAAACAACCACATCGAGAATAAAATTAACCAATTTAGTTTCATACAATCTGACTAAATCAGTTCGTACGACACGCACATGTTGAATTTCAGGTTGCCTGATAAGATTTGAAACAAATTCTGACAAGGCCGCATGGTCCATAGCCTGACCTCTGATTGACATATGCGTTTCTATTTTCCATGTCTCTTTTTCCTGCTCTTTCTTGCCATTAGGAATAACGATAAAGTAGCCTGTGTTCACCGTTTTTGGATCTTTATCTACAGCGGTGCCTGCACGACGAAACCGCCAATTTGTAAACCAGACATCTCCCTTTGAGATTGCTCTATCAACGGTTATAAACATCTGTTCTGCAGCTGAACCGCTACGAAGGCCTGCTAGCAAGTCCAGTTGTTGCATTAAATCAACCTTGCGACTATTAAGTTTCTCCAGCTTATTCCTTTGCTGTGTCGATATTGCTTTCTGAGTTTGCAATTCCTTTAACTGGTGATCTATTGTTTCAGTTTGAATCTGCAGAAAGATAAACATAACTATGACCGTAACTGAAATTCCAGCCAGCAAATAGATGCTATGCTTGATCCATTGGTTAAATAACCGCTGTTTTCGATAAAGCTCTGGAATTAGATCGATTTCATTCATGGGAATCTAAACCACGTAATGCCAGGCCTGTAGCTACTGCTAATTCAGGCACATGATCCGACAAACTCTGCCCACCCTCATTCTCTTCAATAAAATATTCTTTAAACTCCGTCTGACCCGTTGAAAACGGGATATCTATCATATCTCGTAGCAGTAAACCAACATCAGGCCACCTTGCAATACTGCCTAACAAACATATTCGACTTACAGGGCTACCATGTGTTTCAGATGCAGTAAATATCAAAGTGCGGTTAATTTCTTCAACTAACTTACTAAAGATAGGCTTAAGTATTTCAACTAATGTATGTGATATTTCACCATCGGAAACCATTCCTAATTTCTCTAATTTGCTATGTGTATTTGCAAGTCCATGGTCAAATACAAGCTCCCTGCTTACATTTTCAGGTAACTCTAATGTCTTTGATAGATGCTCTACCAGTAATGTCTCTCCAAATTCAACCTGTTGATCAAAAAGTAATCTGCGCCCAGAAATAATTGTTAAATAACTTTTCTTCCACCCTGCATTGATAACCAATACTGTCTCAGGTTTATCCTTGTTATATAAAGCGCTGATTAACCGCTTCAATGCAGCGGGACCTATATCAAGTGCACTTACTTCAAATCCTGACTTTGTAATAACCTGAAGATAATCCATTACATGATCACGTCTAGCGATGGCAACTAATGCAAGATTATCATCTTCACCCGGATTTGAGCGTACCGGAAGGTAATCGATCAAATAGTCGGAAACATCTCCATCCACCCGACTGCTAAGCATTTTAAGTATTTCTTGATCCACATCACGTGCATTGGCTTTATAAGTTACTAGCGTGATCTTAAGTTTGTCTGGTGGCATTACCGTGACGATCTTCCGGCCATAAAAACCCTTTTTCTTTATCCCATCCAATAGCAGTTTTTTAAAGCGCTTAGGTGATGTCAGTACTTCTTCACGGGTACCAGAGAAAGGAATGATTGCTTTTGCAACGACTGAATAATGCTCTGAATCCAGAGGTTTTAACTGACAAAGACGAATAACACCAATACCTATATCCATGCCAATTGGTCCAATACTTTTCATATTTGCCATCGAGGAGGCAGCTTTACTGAAGGTTGGTTTAAAAGAAAACATCGATCAAACACCACTTAAGACGGGAGCTTGACCGGAATATTTCTTCGCTGTATTTTTTCTCTCCTTTGCCTGGTAAAGCTCCTCATCAACTTGCCTATAGATGAGGTCCAGAGACAGGTTTGATTTAAGGGTCTATCCGGGTTTCGCAAAGAAATTAAGGTATTGATCGGCCACAGATTCTTCTCTATTTTTGATGTTGAAAAGGCATCAAAAAA
>JAIVEQ010000081.1 GCA_023838465.1 Candidatus Thiodiazotropha sp. | reverse complement strand
GCAAAACGCAAAAAGCCCCTTATAAAGGGGCTTTAAAGTTAATTAATGGGAAACAAATCCAACTAATTAATTATTGTGTCCGCTAGAAAGGTAAAGGATACAATATGCTAATTGACAGGTAAGTGGGCGAGTACCCATACACACCTAAAAAGCCTTTATTTCTGACATTATCCCATAATCGCACCCTCTCCAATTACTAAAGTAAATCAAATAATTAGAATCATTTATTGCAAATACACCAAAATCAGGGTGATCAACAAACGTAAATCCAACTTTTTTGAGCAGTTTTCGAAACTGGAATTTGCCCTAGCTTGTTCTCAAATGGCCATTATTATCTACGTTTGCGTATAGCGCCTACCCAACTTTCGAGCGCATCAATGTCGGCCCTGAGTTCTACTGACCCCGGCACTGGCGCACGTGCCGCCGCCGCTTGATCATGACCTGGCAGCCATACCGAGCATTTCGTCATTGCCGTTTCGACGGCCTTGCAGTCTTCCGGCGTAATATCGGCGATATTTGCAATCTGTTGCGTCTGAACTCCAGGCCTGTAACGCTCAACAACCCCTCCCAAAAGCACTTCTTCAAGAGCTCGCTCCCACGCTTCTCGCAATAGGCCATAGAGATACTTAGCCTCTTTCTCGAAAGCGTCCTGATGTCCTTCTCGCGATAGTTTATCGGCAGCCTGCCAGCCGTTTTTCAGATAACCAATTTTCTTCTTTATTGGAAGCGCTACCCAAGGAAGCTCGTCCGCACAAACGCCCGCACCCATGGATAGATGGCGGACGTGCTGGTCCAACGACTCGACGCCCAACTCATCGGCGAATTGCCTAAGCAGCAGCAGAAAAACGACATCATGCGTGAAAATAATAACCTGCCGTGTCTTTGATTCCTGGACCAGCCTCCGCGCCACACCTTGACGCCACTGGTAATCGAGAGAGGAGACTGGATCATCGAACACAATACCGGACGGATCGTCAGCAGTGCTGAGTTCGGCAAAGAACGCGGCGATCGACAAGCAACGCTGTTCGCCTTCGCTCACGACTCTTGGTAGGTCGACACCGGGGGCGCGCGTGAGGACAAGCTTGTGATAAAAGACGCCATCCGTGCCACCAAGCTCTTTCAGTTCTACTTCAACATGGCGGAAAGCGAGATCGACCAACTCTTCCTGGAAACTTTGCTTGAGCCGTTGTGATATAGTCGTTTTGGTTACTGCGGAACTCTTCTGTGTGATCGCGTTCGTCTTCGTTCCATCAATGCAAAGCCCGTAGGCTGCGTACTTCTTCCGACGCTCGATATCATCAATGACAGTCTGCTCATGCGTGGCGAGCAACTTGCGTGCACGTAGTTCCTGCACCTCAGCAGTCATTTTGTTATGCGTCTCGTCGGTGGCGCTCGTGCGCAAAGTCTTAATGCGGGCCTCGATCTGTCCTGCAAGCGTCTCTGCCTCCCGAGTGACCGACACGAGGGTAGGACAATCGGCGGCAAGGTCTTTGTCTTCCGAAAGCGCTGCGACGACAGCCACACGCCGGTTCTCATTCGTCACTAGTGCCGCAGCTATGGTATCGGCCACCGCCTCATGTTCAATGCGAATTTCCCTAAGCGTCTCGTCAACGGCTTCTGTCGTCGTTTTGAGATCGGTGAAGGTCTTTCGCAGCCGCGAGAAGTTTTCCCTGATCTGCCGGAGTTCCCGTTCTGTCGTAGAGGCAACGAAGGCTTCAAACTGCTCATGCCTATGTGCTGCGGCGCGATCCAAATCCTGCTGGCATAGGACGCAATGCGCACCGTTCTCTACGAACGGAAACGTTTGCCCCGGATAGGCCTGCTCTTGGGAGAAGCAGCGCGCTGCCTCCCAGAGAGCGACCCAAGGATCGGTGCCGGTTCCGGACAACAACCCCTCAGGGAACGTCGCCTCGCGCAGCCGCATTGCTTCCTCACTCTTGCGGCGACCTTCTGCCTGCGCTTCAAACACGGCCGTGACTGCCTCATCGGAAAGAGTTACATCCGCATCCTTGAGATGCCGTAACATTGCCTGAACACGCCCTGTACGCAACGTGAGCTGACGGATAAGCTTCTCCGGATCATTGGCCTGCAAATCAAGCAGCGACTTCTCCAGAAGCACAAGGCGTGCTTCTTCCTCCGGAGATAAACGTGCGAGCGTCGTAACGGTTTCTGGCTTGGTGAGTGAGCTGATGTTCGTCAGGAATCTCGCAACGACCGTACCCTCCGGGATTTGTGTCTGCACGGCAGCCAGATTATTCGTGTTCAGTGCACGCTGTTCGGATTCAAGTTTTGCACGAACGGCTTTGCTAGCTTTCACAAGCTTGTCGAACAAGTCCAGCCCGAACGGCCGAAACGCGACATCCGTCTTCTCAGTTAGGTAGACGGAGGCACACTGTGTATCGAACACGCTCACGCGCGAAATGAATTCATCCTCGCTACCGCCTACCCACTCCCGCAGTTCTGGCTCATTTCCGACTCTGTATTTGATAGCGACGACAGGTGCGAGTGGCGCTGACCCGGAGACGACATTGCCCAGAATTTTTTCCTGCCCACGTGTCCGACATGCACTTTTGAGGATTCGGATATAGCCGGTCTTACCAGCACCATTATCGCCATAAACTATAGTGAGGCTCGAGGCGAGCTTGAGCGTCTGATCTTCTGCCAGCGCATTCACACCGCGATAATGGAATATCGAGTCTAATGACACGGGAGCGGCGCCCACCGCTTTGTCCGGCACGTGCTCGTTGGCAAGCGGAACGGTTTCCTGTTGCTCCGCGAGACCATGTGTACTTTTGCAGATTTCGGTTAGCGCACTAATGTCCTCATCGGCAAGTTCACCGGTAAGCACGAGACGCCGCAACGCATCGCGCTGCCAGGCTGGACGGTCTTGGGACCAATCAAGGATTTCTTTGAGAACGGACATCTATCTAGCGCCTAGGTCAAATCCACTACGTACGCCATTGCAGCGACGTAACGGTAAATACATGAAGGTCACACGAAGCACGGCATCATTTTCATTGGTAATATACATCAGCATAGGATAGCAGTTAGTCCCTTAACAAGGCTTCAGACTGGCTGAGTTAGCGTCATAACAGTAGCTGCCTATCGTGCCGTCCTTGATTTTTTCCACCATCTCATCAATGACAAACAGCGGCACCAAGAACCATTCCCTCGGTACTACTGGTTTTCCGAAGCGGTCTTTGATGTGTATCTCCAACCGTGCTGGTTCGAAGAATCGGTGAATCAAGTTTTCGAGTTTTTTTCGGTTGATGTTGTACAACTCGTAGGTCGTGACGATCTCAACTCCCGCGAGAAGAAACGTTGGATCGTTTTCGGCGTTGACGATGCGCTTCTCCACGCTTCCACCGGTTACGCCAATCTTGTGGACGATATCCCGGTTCTCTGCAACCATGGGGTGATCTGTCTTGCTCCGCAGGACATAAATGGTGCCGCTAGCCAGGTCTTCTTCGTCGGTTTCGTCAGAAAACAGGGGGCCGACCGAGGTTTCAATAATTCGTCGTCCTGCCGTGTCTTTATTCAGTGCACGTTGTAATGACCGGAGTAGGATGTCGCTTTCGGTACCATTGTCGTAGATGGCGCGAAGACGGCTGTCTTTCCGCTGATAGTCAGTGATGAATTCTTCACCGACCTGTGCCACGTAGACCTTCTGGCCAGAAAGAATGAACCAGTCGCCTTGCCTGATCTCTGCGTCATCGCGAAAGGGGCGGGTAATTCTAAAACCACTATCCATCTCCTGCTGCACAGTGTCGAATAGAGGCTTAAACGTTTCGAAATCTTTACAACGGTTACGGTTGGCGACTTCTTCAGCTGCCCGCACCTCAGCGCGGGGTTTCACGTGTTTCAGCTGGGTGATGTCATTTTCGTTTCGGTTGTCTATGCCAAGCCGAGAAAGCAATTCGGCATCATCTAGTTCGCCAACCGCATGCTCTGATTCGCCCTCCACATCATCCAAAAGCCCTTGGTAATCCATCTTTTTGACCAGGTCGCAGCATTCTGGTTGGTGACGGATCTGATCCAGTCTGACTGCATAAAGACGCTCGAATATATCCTTATCTTCACCGTGCATAGGAGGGTGTCCATGCTGCTCAACAAATCGCTGAATGTCTTCGAATCCAGCAATAATCCGTTCTTCCCGTCGCGAGCAAGTCGCTTTTTTCTTGGGCTCAGCATCTACGCCAAGCGCATCCAGCAACTCCAAGTCAGACAATTCAACCATTGCTGGCCTCCATGGTCTTTTTCTGCAGGAAGGCAATCCCTTCTGCCATGCGTTGTTCCCACGGATCTGGCGAATTGAGTGCTGGCAAGCGGCCACGCTCCTGTTTAAATTTAAGAGCCCGCTTTGCCAGTTCGCGCGCCTCATCCAGGGTGAGGCTGACGCGCTTGGCTGCAATCACTGCAGCAACCTGTTTCAGGCTTTCCTCATTCATAGCTTTGGCAAGAATGGCATAGGCCTCACCAAAGGGGTTGATGCGATCAATCAGGTCGATATCCAAATCACGAACATCCATGGTGAACTTGCGTACACCATCGATTAGCGCGGTATTGCCAGTTTTCTCTCCCTCATCAACAGCATTAGCTAGTTCCTTGGCTTTCTGGGTGATATTTAGTGCAGCAATTGCATGCTGTCGGACAGCCTCTTGGTCTTCTTCATCCAGCTCTGGATACTTGTCCTTGACGATCTTTCCCATGCGAAGCTGGGTCAGTTCTTCAGGCACCGTCTCCTCATCGAACAAACCCCGTTCGAGTGCTGCCTTGTCTTGGATAAATGCAGTGACAACCTCAGTGAGATCCTCCTCACAAATACGCTGGGCATCTTTGCTTTTGGGCTCGGCAAGGCCACTGATCTCTATCTGAAACTGGCCCGTCTCTTCATTTACACCGACATTGGTGCCCTTCGGGTCATAACCACCTTCACCATAGTCGTATCCCTCTATGGGACCACTGCCTGGTTTCTTAGGGACGAAATTGAATTTAGGCGCAAGCACCTGCTCCATCAGTAAACTGGCAGCAATCGCCTTGAGTGTGTCATTGATCGCATCGGTCACTGCATCTTCCGTCGCGTCTGGCTCGGCGATGAGGTTGGTAAAACGGGCGTGGGTCTTGCCCTTCGCATCTCTCGTCGTGCGGCCGATGATCTGTACGATCTCGGTCAGGCTGGAGCGGTAACCAACAGTTAAGGCATGTTCACACCAAATCCAATCAAAACCCTCCTTGGCCATACCCAACGCGATGATGATATCCACATGGTCTCGGTTGCCCTTCTCTTCTGGGCGCTTTAGTGCCGACGACACCTTGTCTCGTCTGGTTGGGTCATCATCCACCAGGTCAGCAATCCGTAGTCTGTTTCCTCTGGGTGACTTGACCAGGTGAAATCCGGTATCTGGGTCGGTGCCTTGCCAATCCCCCAGTTCTTCGATGATATGCTCGACTTCCTTGTGCTTGTCTTTAGTGCTTTCTCGAGAGTTCACATTGGGGATGTGGATAATGGTTTTCTCATCCGGGTTGAGCACGCTCAGAATGTCATCCGCGTACGAGCCAGAGTAGAAATAATAGCCAATATCGAGCGTCTTTAGGTACTCGTAGCCGTTGAGCTGTTCATAATAAGTGTAGGTGATCGTCTCAAAGTTGGCTTCGTCTTCCGGTGCGAGAACCGCTTCGGCGTCGCCCCGGAAATAGGAGCCGGTCATCGCGACGATATGGACCTTGCTGCGCGAGATGAACTCCCCCAGGTGAGCCCCAAGCTTGTTGTCTGGATTGGCGCTGACATGGTGGAATTCATCCACAGCGATCAGCCGATCATCAAAGACCCCAACGCCGAATCGATCCACGGCAAAACGGAAGGTGGCATGGGTGCAGACCAGCATATAATCGTCGCCATCCAAAAAGGCTTTGACCGAATTGACCTTGCCACCATCCTCACCAGGAGCGTTGCAGAGGTTCCATTTCGGCTCTACCTTCCAGTCCGCCCAGAATCCAAACTGACTTAGAGGCTCATCATGGAAGCTAGATCCGATAGACTTCTCAGGCACCACGATAATAGCCTGCTTCAGGTCCTGGTTATGCACCTTGTCCAGCGCAATGAACATCAAGGCTCTGCTTTTGCCCGAAGCCGGAGGCGACTTGATCAGCAGATATTGCTCGCCACGCTTGTTATAGGCTCGCTCCTGCATCACTCGCATGCCATGCTCGTTGGATTTCTTAGAACTTCCATTGCATGCGTAGTTGACGGTGACAGAGGGTACAGACTTGTGTTGGCTCATGATCAGTTTACCTTCCTTTTGATTTTCTTAGTGGTCCCTTTTTGTACTTTCTCATTAGCAGTCATCTTGGTGTAGAGATCAAACAGCTTTTCCAGACGCTCGGTATCATTTTTGAAGCGGCGACCAATATAGATGCGTTCCAATACTTCATCGTTTCGCTCATGAGCATGTCGCAGGTTTTCAGGCATGGTCTCTGGATCGTAGAGATCGGCAATGGTTTCTGGGAAATGGGCCTCACGTGCGAGAAGAATATCTTCAGCGCAGCGGGTGAGATCGACTTTATTTTGTTCGGTAAGCTTGGGGACGGGGAAAGTGTTCCAACCCAAGACATTAGAGTATCGATACCGGGTTTCGAGCTGGCCGCACACGGTAGCTACCCAAATCAAATGCAGTCGCGAGGTAACTATTGCCAAGTGAGAGAGAGGTGCATCGAACATAGCAAATACTTCACTTGATACAACAGACTCTGCATTCAACAATCCTGCGGGCAGATAAGACCGTGACTCAGATGATGTTCTTGGCATCACTATGGTCTGTTCTTGGGAGCATCGCATCTCACGCATCTGGTGAGACCGGTTTGCCATGGCTCGCCCCCCCTTATCTGTGCTTTTTAGTCGCATGACTCGAACAGCTTCAATACGTTTTCGTATGCCAGACAATTTGGTCGCTTCGGGCAGATCGTTGTTTTCAATCCACAAGCAATACCGCTCCAGATTCTTAATGAATTCGTTTGACCCGTAGATTCGACGAATAAAGCGCTGATGCTGCATATCCGTCAAGTTTAATTCGCCGATTTCTTGCCTGGTGAGCAAGAGGTTTCCTCCATCATATGGCATGTTGCCGAGACCCATCGAAGAGAGCCCTGCAAGGTGGGATGAGCGCTTCTGTATAAGAATATCTTGGCCCGCAACTAAATAGGCGTTGATATGCGATGCGTCATTTGCAAGGATAGTACCGTCATCTGAAACAGTGAACAGTCGTCGCATATTCTTGGGGTCACGAGCCATACCTATGATGGCCACCGTAACACCGGCGTTGTGGCTCGCTAGATTTGCCCACTTAAATGAAGTATGTGCAAAGAATATTTGATACCCGCCACCAAAAATTAGTGGCCAAATGAGTGGAACTTGATGTCCTTGGCACAGTGAGTTGGTGGTAACGAATGCGAAGGAAGACATGGAGTGAATCCCATAGTCCGCAGCCTTAATGAACCAACATCCCACATAGTCAACATAGCCATGCTTAACTCCACGGGGCCCAAAGATGAACTCCATGTCATCTTGTTGTTGTGGCGTTTTCTTCCCCTTGCCCGCATAAGGAGGATTTCCACAGATATATGTTTCACCACCCTTATTCTCGAAATCAATCTGTGCCTGATCCAGCGGTGTTTGGAAATGGTCATCTGCATGATCCTTGACCTCTACACGAGTTGGCGGGCAAACCTCCAACCAGCTCAGCCGAAGTGCATTACCCTGGCGAATCTGTCCAGTGTTTCTAAGCGGCAGTACAAGTGCCTTGGCTTCTTTCTGGCCAATAAATCGAACATCGCACTGGAACTCAGCAATCAGCAGTGACAGCCTAGCCACTTCAACTGCAAAGTCTTTGAGTTCGATACCGTAGAAATTCTCCAGCTTGATCCAGGACCTCTGATTGGATTGCCCTTCATCGTTTACCTCACCACGCTGGCGCAGTATTTCCGCTTCGATTTCGCGCATCTGTATATAGGCGATCACCAGGAAGTTGCCTGATCCACAAGCCGGGTCAAAGACGTGGATATTGGCAATACGTTTGCGCAGGTTCAGCAGTTTGCGTTGGTTGTCGCCAGCCTGTTCCAACTGTTCCTGGAGGTTGTCGAGAAACAGCGGATTCAGCACCTTCAGAATATTGGGCACGCTAGTGTAGTGCATGCCCAGCTCGCCGCGCTCATCATCATCGGCAACAGCCTGTATCATAGAGCCGAAGATGTCGGGATTGATTTGCTGCCAGTCCAGACTGCCCGCATGCAGCAGATACGAGCGGGCTATGCGGCTAAATCTCGGTATATCTTTGGACCCGGCAAACAACCCCCCGTTCACCCAAGGGAACTTCTCTGTCCAGCGTGGCAGTTCAGCAGTTGTACGATCTTCGGGTTTGGTATCCATCGCGCGGAATAGCTCACCAATGACGTCCTTGGTGTTGTCCGAGCGACTGTTGGTCATCTGCTCAAGAGTGGCGGTAAACAGGTTCTCCTCGTCGAAAATTTCGGTATCTTCGGCGAAAAAGCAAAAGATCAAACGCGCCATGAACTGATTCATGTCATGACGGCGTCCTTCCGCTGCCCAGTCTATGTTGGTTTTAAGCAGTTCCACATACAGACGATTGAGACGTCCAGTCGCCTGAATGTCGATGGGGTTATTGCGGATCTGTTTGACTGTCGTGATTCCAGCCAGCGGCAGAAAAAAGCCAAAGTGATTAGGAAAATCCGGGTAAGGACAGACAGCAGTCTCACCGGATGCCAGGTCTTCGGCTTCCAACTGCTCACCATCAGTCGCCAGGATAAACTTAGCTTTCGCCTTAACTGTTGCAGTGCTGTCCTTGAGCGAGACCAAGGTCTGCGTGACTGCACCTGGGGCACACACGGCAATATGTATATTGTTGCGCTGAAGGACGCCCCCAGGGATATCTGAAGAATTGGTCGATCCGCTTTTCAGACGCTTGATCGTTGTCGCCTTATTGCCAAAGGCCTCCAAGAAGGCAAAGGGAAATATCGCCGAGTCAAACGGCTGTTCCGCCAGTGCGGAAATAGCTTCTTCAATTTCTACAGCGTTCAACTTCAACGACTCCTTCTGTACGGTTTAACTGCGAGCATCATGTCTGACGCCCCTTCACGCCACCTCGGTCGGTCTTGGGCAGAGGCTGGTCAATCTTGGCCTGCAGCTTAACGAGATCCACGCTGGGCATTTGAGAGAGATTGTACTGCCAGCGTGAGAACATCTCGATATAAGTGTCTTTTAACTGAGTTTTCTCTTCCTCAAGATCTGCAATCTGATTGCGTAACTTGGTGATTTCCTCCATTAAGGCATCGACCGCTACGTCACCCGACTGTGCCACTTGGGTCTTCTCGTCACGCAGCCGCTTTTTACGACGCTCATAAGCCTGCTTAACGGACTCATAGCCCATCAATGTGAACTTTGAGATTGACTGCCTGCCCATGGCCTTTGCGACTGCATCAGCGAAAAGATCCCATGTGAGTTTGCCCGACCACCTATTCAGGATCTTTTCGATTTTGGGCAGGTCTTTCTCGTTAAGAAGCTTGGGCTTCATTGACACCTCCAAAGATCGCCAACATCTCGTTTTGAGCACGATCAATCATGTTCTGGGACACAGGTTCGTCCGAAACAATTTCAGTTTTCAAGCCCTGCTCTAAGAGCGCCACCTGAGTGTTCGATGGCACCAGTTCTTCGGGAATACGAACGACCGTGCCGTCTGGCACATTATCGTCTTGATACATACGGATCACCGTACGGATAACAGCCAATCGCTTGGCGTAGTAGGTCACCCACTTATCTGCACCATACTCACCAAATTCAGTGGCATCCATTGCACGCCTGAACTCATTTTCAGTCGTCTTATCCAGCGCCCTAAGGCGCTCTAGTTGCTTGGGCAGACCTTTAATGCAGGCATGCTCGGTGCATGCCATGCAGTCACCATGCTTCTCGCAAGGGGTCATTGAGTAGTCGTGCTCACAGATCCCATAGCCAGTTAATTGAGCCGTACCATGGCGGTCAGGATCACCCAACATGGCAAAGGTCACTGGCTTATTGATTTGGATCGCAGCAATAGCTAACTCCCCACCTGTTTGAGCCCTTTGAATCCCCATGAGGGCGCGGGATTGAGCTTCCATCTCATCAGGGGTGCGGAGGTCATAGGCCTCGTTGTCATCGATACGCACCCGACCCGCAAACAGGGCCAGAGTAATTGCATCCATGTCGCCGCGTTCAGCTTGAGTTGAACCCCATACACGCAGTTGGTGGCTAGTAATTTCGAGAGGAGAACTATCAGGTAAGTGAAGGCCAAGCTCTGTAAACATGCTCGGCTTTGGAACCTTCATTTTTGGGCGCCCCGCCAATCGATGGTTAAGATCGTTAACACTTGGCGACACCCAACTATACGCCTTGGGCTGAAAATCAACATGAAATTCGTTTTCTCTAAGCAAACAGAGCTGCTCGCTAACCAATCGATCTTTACGCTTGCCCATGTAAGGCCACTTAGGGAAAGCCTTTTTGTATTTTTCGACTGTAAATCGTGCAAGGTCACGATAGGTTATTTGAGTCTTGCCCTGCCGAAGCACCCTAAACCATTTAGTGTCTAGTTGAGCAGACCAATCAGCTGGATCGAACAAATTTGACTTCCAGACTCCAGCAACTTTTACACCCATCGCTGCACAGAATTCAGCATAATTAAGTGCCTGATCTTCTCCGTGACCAGGAGCAGTTATGCAGCCCGCATGGCGATAGAACCGGTCAGGGTGCTCAATAGCCCATGCCGCCGCGTCACGGGCAGGCTGACTCAATTCTGTTATGCGACGTACAGCCTCCCTAATCGTGCCCTCCATGTCAGGATGGATCGTCTTTGGCATAAAACCGCCGCCCTTAGCTGCATCCCAATTTAGAAATGGTAGATCAACTTCCTTGATCTCAACCTTACCTGTTTCCTCGTTCTTGATCTCCTTAAGACCAGACTCTTCATCGATACACTCAACTGTCAGTGAAGACACTTCCGATGCGCGACTCGGCGCATTCAAGAGAAGGGCAGAAACTGCTGTGTAATAGATGTGCTCCTTGGTTTCAGCGAGGCGAAAAGCCTCCCCAATGACAAGAATTTCATCTTGGGTTAGCAGGCGTTCTTTTTGCCACTCACGATCTTCTCTGGAAGTACCTTGAGCCCTGCTGCCGGGGCGCTTCCAAGGATTCGCCCAAGAGGGTGTAGTGAGACAAATTTTGCTATCCTTCAACCACTTCAGAAATGTAACGAGCTCATTGCCAACACGGTAGCGCAGAGAACTCCCAATTCGCCCTTGAATACTCTCCACGGCCACTCGAAGTGCAGGGCCATCAAATTTTAGAATGTCAGGAGTTTCATGAATTGCCAGCAACCCGACGTAAACATGCTTAAGCACTGCCATCATGTTAGCGGGATTGACCGCTTTTAAGCTCTGCCTCTCACGCACGTATGCTTTTGCAAATGAGGCAAAAGGCTCTCTCATGGGAGCTCCCTCATGCCTCGCCTCAGCACCCAGTTCGGTGAATGACATCGACACAGGCTTGCCATTTGCATAAATCATTTTCCAAGACTTAGTGTCAAAACCACCCTGTTCTTCAAATAGAGTGAGCTCATCGCGCGCGCGCGCGACAAAGTCCTGCAGATTGCGTTCGCAATCCCGTTCATGGCGGGGCTTAAAGGGAATAATGTTGCTCACAGAAGAGCCTCCTTACTGAGCTCTTCTTGGCATGCGTCAATGATCGCCTTGGTGTAGGCAATGGGTAGATTGTAGCTCTGGAGCACATCCTCTCCAGCGCCCATTTTTTCTCGCTCTTCACGCTCTTCGACTAGCTCGATCAACAGCCCATCCCAATCTGCATGCAGGTGCGGCTGGAAGCTGCCACAGGTCACACAGGATTTAATGCCGCCCATGCAGGCGGGTGATCCGCCGCAGTTGGCTACCTGGCGACCTTCCTTGTCGTAAATGCGGCTATTGGGGTCACCAGCCCGCTTTGCACCGGACTCCGACGCAATGAAGCGGCCTTCAAATGCAGCCGCCAAAAAGCTCATCGTGGGCCCCATCAGTTCGTTGATACGCATCGCCAACTCAGGTGTGTACTGGGTATATACGCCAATTTGCTGGGTATCCTCATGATCCATGAGGTAGGCCAACTGAACGCCAGAAATACCATGGCGAACCAAGTTTGTGGCCCGCGTTCGACGGCAACGAGTTGGTGTGAAGTGAATGTAGTCCTGTGTGCGCTCGGACTTAGCAGTACAGGCTTCAGAAATGCTATTGCTCATGGCGCTCGCATTGTTGGCTGTCTTGTGAAGGTAATCAGGCATGTCCCCCAAAACGCGGCGGTATTGAGCGACCGATTCCAGCTCAAAAAATCGTCTAGACTCCAAGAACACCGGGAGTTCGAGAACATCTTCCTCGGTCAAATCAGGCAAATGCTGTAAGGCTTGGCTACGGACTGCGTCAGCCAGATTCAATAAAACCAAGAACACATCTTCGGTAACCTTGAGTGAGCGAAATAGCATACGAAAGCCACCGCCTCGCTGCTTGGCGCGAGGAATCACGAGATTGTAGGTAACGGGAGTTTTTTTATATTTTCTCTCCAAATCTCTGATGCGGAGCGACCGAAGCTGTACAGGGCGGCGAGCGGTCACAAACACCACATAGAACCAAGCGTACTTCTCAAGCGAGATCTCGCCTACCTTGAAGGCCTCACCCGCCCACTTCAGCAACATTTCTTGTTCCATTTTGGTGTAGGGCCCTGAGTGAGGACATCGGGTCAGAACCGCCTTTCCTTTAACGTTTCCCTTGAGTGTGAGCGATTCAAGGAATTTGCCTAAACCCTTATCCAGGCCTCCATAACCCCAATCTTCCCAGTTCATCAGGAAACCGCGAATAGTACCCAGCTTATACTCATTCCCCTTATCCAGGCTGGCTTTCAGATTAAGCAATTGATTGTCAGTGATCGCTCCTCCAGTGTAATGGGGAGTGCGAAAGAAGAAGTTGACTAGGTACTGGTAACAGTTTCGGGTGTGCATAGCCGATACCTGCTGTGCCATGCGGGCAGTGGCCAAGACAAGCCCTTGCCTTACACCAGACGGTACAATGTCAGACACCGTAGCAAAGTTGATTTGGCGACTGCCATCCAACTGCCAAATAGAATCATTCAGTTCAAACTCATAGCCTGCCTTAGTACGGCGGACTCTAGGCTCATGCTTGGGTAGCTTAATCGCGGTTGCGGTCGGCACGATTGCGCCCCTCCTTGATCTGCCGATCAATCTCTTCCATCAATGGTTTCACAAGCTTCTCAGCCTTTTCCTTGGTGTGGCGACGGTTGTACACCTCAGCTGATGATGCCGACTTGTGGCCATTCAACAGCATTCGTTGATCAACCTCTTCTTTCTCAGTGATGATATCCTCAAGCCTGCCTTCCTCTCGGGCCTGACGGTTCTGCTCATCGATTCGTTCAGAGAGCAGATAATTGAAGTTATGACGGAAGCCATGACGCATGACTCCCTTCGGAAGCACCAAGCCTTCACTGTAGATAAACTCCGCCAGCGCATCTGACTTAGCGATGACCTGAATCAGTCGTTTTGCTTGGCTAATAGACATCGGCTGGCCTTTCGTTTTGCCCTTGTAGGAGACGAACAAGAAGCCATGACGCTGACGTTGCGGAAGCCCTGAATTCACGACTTCTCGCCGCTCACCCACCACATAATCTCTCAGCTCTTTCATAAGAGCATCAGAAACAGGCATATCGCGTTCTTGCGTCTTCGCATTGGGTTCGTATCGACGCCAAACATCCTCAGGATCATCGTGACGACGGCGAACCATGATCTTTCCGCCCGCAAAGTCAAGATCTTCAACCTTGAGCTGAAGCAGCTCTCCACCTCGAAAACCTGTCTCAAAGAGCACACGAATCAGCAAGTAGTTTCGCTTGCGAACCAGCTTCGTGTAGGGATTCTCAAGGCATTCAGGCTCAGCCAGGTTCAGAACTTCCATGAATACTTCAGGCGGTGGCGCTTTACGATCAGGATCGGACTTGTCTCCTTTCTCCGACTGCACCGTGACTCGCTGTTTCAGAAGCTGTTTCTCAGCATCTTCTATTAATGGATAGTAGTCTGCGTAGTGCTTTCGATTCCTCAGCGCATTCTCAAGTACGAACCGAACAAACTTCGCTATCACTGTCAGGCGGTCGTACTGCTGCTTAGACGAAACAGTGGGATCAGACTCCACACCTATCGGCATGGCTGCCTGAAACTGGATTACATTGGAACGTTTCTTCTTTTCCTGAGCTAAGCGCCTGCGGACTGCAGGCGTAGTGAAGCTGCAGTGTGTGGCAATTGATGCGGCATCATATCCAGCCAGGAAAGCCACAGGCGGCACAAAGCCAATCCACTCATCAAGCTCTTCTGCCTCATCGCATAGACGCAGAACCTTATCCAGCAGAGGCTCAGGCTGAGCTTCATCCCACAACTTAAAGTGCACCAGATGCCCCACGTAGCCATCCATGGTGGTCAAGGTGTAGGCACGGCAATACGTGGTCAGATACAGTGTTACCCAAAAATCGGGCACGCCATCATCACCCAAGAGAGTCACGTACCGCTCACCTCCTGAAAAAATTGCCGTGTGCCTCTGATGAGTCATACCCGCCTCTTAAATCAAACTTTTTCTATTGTCACAAACCCACAAATAAAAATCAAATATTTAAAAAGCCTTAGAAACAAAGAAAGCCCCATATTATGGGGCTTTCAGTAGACTAACTAGACAATAAATCCAACTTTTAATTTATTGTATCCTCTAGAAAGGAATATCGTCATCGAAGTCATTATCAGGCACCGATGTAGGCGCCGCTGACGGTTGTGGCCTTGATGCACCCTGTGACTGCTGA
>JAIVEQ010000080.1 GCA_023838465.1 Candidatus Thiodiazotropha sp. | reverse complement strand
AGCTATCAGCCAAAATCCGCACGATATCGTGGTATCAGACACGATTCCCACTCTTTCCAAAGCACCAAGGAAAAACACACTGACATCTTACACTGCGTAAGTTAATGATTCTTGTAGACCACCAAACAGTCTAAAAGTGCCTGTGGAAAGACTCGCACTTGCGACACCCTTTATCGTAGTTGAAACACCGCCTATCGCATTTAAAACACCCTCTATCGCACTTCAAACACCGCGCCGAGTCCTAAATTCTTACACACCAAGGGCTGCATGCCGATTCCGGCAAGCGTAACATTAATTTAACGTATATATAACGTCTTTAACCCTCGCCCCTGTGGAAAACCAAACCTTCGTGCCTGTGAATAACTCTCATACAAAATTTTGAGGCCACAGGGGCTCAAAACGATTCTCTACCGTTTTTTCTCTAGTCGGGCAACCAGCCCTCCTGAAGAAAATGGGCTTTGCAAGTGAGAAGTTGCTTGATCCTAGATCGGCACCAGACGGCCACCCAGGTGCGCTGTAAGCGCCGGAGAGCTCCCATCAAGTTAGGTGGAGACAACCCCAAACCACGAGGCCCACGCCTCGGTTAACCACCCCACCCGGCCACCGGGCAGGATTTTGGTGTTCGTGGCAGGCCTCGCCAAGCACTTCTCCCATAGCATCGATGTGTCTAAGAATCCGGTCAGGAATTTCGTGGATCATTCCATAGCTTCGGCGGGTTATGACTACCATTAGCATGGTTAGGATGACCAAGAAACCAACGAAAGACACAAAGCCGAACACTTCACCATGACAAACAGACTGTTTTGGATTGGCGGTAGAAATAAATACCTTCCATCAATTGCGTAGCAGACCGGGTCACACATAAAAAGGCCCCGCATAAAGCAGGGCCAAAGCAGCATCAGCTAATCCTGACCCTCAGAGGACTTGGCAGGCTCTGTAAGATCGTTGCTCGCGCTTTCCGGGATCAGTCCCTCGGTGGCCACCTCTAGATCCCTCTGTGATGTCAGCACTTCGAGACAATGCCCGGCCCACTTCTCACCGTTCCATTCGCCACTTCTAATCTTCTTTTCGATGATTATGCCCCACAAGATAAGTCGTCTATTTCGTCGTTTTCTCTCGGCCCCTTTCTCCTTGGCCTCCAGCCGCTTCAGCTCGGCCTCGATCTTGGCTTTACGCACCTTCAGCGCTTCGATTTTAGTTGCCATCGTTCACTCTCCAGCTCGCCCAGCTGGTGAGTTCACTCTAACCGATCCGCCACGACTTGGCGCGGCGGGTCGGTGGCAAGTTGAGACCTTTTCCACACATACCTACCGGCTAACCTCCGCCGAGTCACTTAGTGGCGCTCCGGTTACCCGTTGATATGTGAAAAAAAGCCTTTTGGTCTGTGCTCCAAATGTCCCAGATAGTCCCCACCTGAGACATTTTCCGCATAAGGCAGGGCGATCCTCGGATACCCTGCTAAACAGCAAGGGCGCACTTACAGCGTTTCTCTATCGAGAAACGCCCAGTTCAGCAAAGTCTGCGGCCCTGCACCCGCTACAGACAAAAGATGATGGCTAATTATCACCTAACTCAAAAAGTCGGGAAACGGAGCGCCGGACAGAGCGCGAAAGCTAAGGCCGACTACATCACTCGTGAGGGTAAATACACTCGCCAGTCAGATAAGTTGGTCTATGCCGAAAGCGGCAATATGCCGACTTGGGCGGAGGGTTTCCATCCCCTGTATTGGGAAGCGGCAGACTCCTACGAGCGTAGCAACGGAAAGCTGTTTTATGAGCTGGAATTTTCCCTGCCCGTTGAACTGGAAGAAGAGGAGCAGATTGGCCTGGCACAGGCCTTCGCCCAGCATATAGCCGAGAAGCCCAGCGACCTCGCCAGGGCATTGCCGTACACGTTGGCAATACATAGGGGAAACGGTGAAAACCCACACGCTCACTTAATCGTGAGCGAGCGCGGAAATGATGGCATTGAGCGAGATCCACAGCACTGGTTTAAGCGGGCAGACCCAGACAATCCAGAGCGTGGAGGAGCGAAAAAGACCAGGGCGCTACAGCCTAAAAGGTGGCTGGAGGAAGTGAGGGCAGAGTGGGCAGAAATGCAAAATGGTTGGTTAGCGGCACATGGACATGATGCGCGGGTAGATCACCGAACCCTTGAAGACCAGGGTAGCACCAAGCCGCCGCAGATCCACGAGGGGCCAGCTGCCAGAGCGATGGCAAAGAGGTGTGTTAAAAGTGAGCGGGGAGAGTTGAATCGTAGACGGATACAGGCGGGCAAAAGTCACAAAGAGTTAGTGCATGATTTTATACTTTGTAGTGCGGCCATCGAGGCGGAAGAGCTGGAGATGGCGGCAGCCGGACAGCTGGGCGAGCTGAATTCGGAGAGTGAGAAAATGAGTGATAGCACAGAGCTAAAACCAAGGGCTGAAAAGCCTTTAGATGGCACCATCGGGGAAGCCGTTAAAGACGAGGACGAGCGAAAGAAAAAGCGAGTGGAGTGGAAACTAAATATTCTCTCAAAATATTACGGTGACCGCATCAAGGAAGATCCGGTATTTGCGCAATATTGGAACCCCAAGGAGCTTGGAGACGGTGTTATCCAGTTGAGCAACAAAGCCGGAACGGTCACCGATAACGGAGACGTGATCGACGTTAAATCGACAGGGAGAGCCAAGGGTGGTGATCCCTACTTGCCAACAGCGGCAGCAGCCCTACATCTGGCGACCAAAGGCAAAGGCTGGAAGGAGTTGAACGTCAACGGCAGCGACGATTTCAAGAAAACCGTCTACGGCCTAGCTTACCAAGCTGACATTAAAGTGAACTTCCAGAACGAGCAGGATAAAAAGCTGTTTGACCAGGCAAAAGACGAGATCGACAAACGACAGGAGCAGAAGGAACAGAACTCGATCAGCGAGATGAGGGAGCTAGACGAAGAACGAAACCCGAGAGGCCCACGCTTGGGGTGACCTTCCAGAGCTGCCAGATCCGGCCATGTTCCGGTTTTTTTGCTTATTATTTGCCGTTAATAGTTGACTTATGGTTGATAGGCCTTGCTCTTGTAATTATTGTCATTACGGATCACAAGAAGGAGGGGCTTATGGACACATATTTCAGCAAAACTGACTACAAAACCGTTCTACGGATCTGGCGGCAGAGGATCGATAAAATCAACACCAAGTCTGCGCGATTCATCGCCGAGGATCTTGGGATTGGTGAGGTATCTCCTTTGTGCGTTCGCTTCACACATGCAGACAGGGAGAAGCTGCGGGAGTGTTTTAAAGTTTGTTTTGGCGCTGATGTGGCGAGAGACGAAGCCGACAAAGTTTTTAAAAAGTAAAGAATCACGGAAATACAGAACAATAGCTAAAGAACAAAACAAGGTTTTGCAGCTCCGTATCCCGGACCAGCTCAAAGGTGACTTCGAGGTATACGCCACAGCGATGAATCGGAGCGGCTCTTCACTGATTCTGGAGTTTGTCCAGAACTACATTAGTGCCATTCAAGAGGCCGGATATGATCAGATTGGACGCATGGAGATCAGCTGGAACGTGCTGAAGGAAGACGAAAGACTGGAGCGTGATTAATGCTATTACTCAACCACCTTGAAGGCGCGGAGCTGTTCCACCTGGTAGAGCAACAGGCGATGGCGAGGCATAGGTATGGATAATCTAACCGGTAATTTTGTATTTTACATAGGATTTGTTGGTGGGTTGATGGTCCTGGCGTTGTGGGCTGCCTGGCAGATCCTGAAAACCGCCAGGTCGGCCAGGTGTTCCGCCAGGGTCTCCACCCATGCTATGTCCCACAGTTTTGATTGAGCCACCTGCCGCCGCAAAAATCATGCGCCCCTGGCTCTCATGTTGGCTCTCTCCCAGCATTTCACCCATGCCGCCGATGTAGCGTAGCACTCGATCAGCTATCTCGTGGATGAGGCCGTAAGAGCGGTGAGCAAGGCTCACCATGAGCATGGTGATAATCACCATAAACCCGAGGAAAGATCCCAAGCCAAAAACTTGGCCGTGGCTGACTACCTTCATCGTTGGCAGGAATGTGTAAATTACAACTCGCCCCATCATTATCATTAAAATCATCGAGGTGAAAACCCCAAACAGCATTAGCGTGGGCCTAAGGAAGAGGCTAAGGCAGATCATGTATCCCGCTTTCGCGTGATGATTTACTGCCCCATCCCCTTCCGGGATGCTGTGGGCAGCTGCCCAGACAGGCGCGGCGATCATGGCCTCGATCAGCAAGGCTGAACCAACCGGCCACGCTCAAGATCCACAGCACAAAAGGCAAGGTCGGCAGGTAAAAAGCCAGGAAAAAGGCCATCGACAGTACCACCAAAAAGACCATCTTCAGCAGTTCAAAAGCACGATCTACGGCGGCACCTAGCGCGGATTTCCAGCCAGTCGCCGCATCTGTCAGTTCGTTAAGTAGGACTCCAGCCTCCTTCACGACGTCGATAGCCGCCAGCGCGAGCCAGGCGACTTCCGCAGTCGCTAACATGTCGTGGCCGATGCCCTGGAGCGCGAGCACCGGCTCTTCATCCGAATTAAGCCTCTCAATTGCCTTTTCCATCAGCGCGGTAAAAGGCTTGCTGAGAGCAGCTGTCTAGCTAATCCGTTCATTGTGTCAGCCAGGGTAGAAAATGCTTTCCTGAAAGAGCGGTAAAGCGTGCTCCGCTGCGCCGCATACTCGCTATCAGGCTTTGTGTACTGGAAAGTGACAGCGCCGCAGGTGCTGCGATCTATCGCCATAGGCGAAGTTAGATTCTAGTTGGCCGGTGTGCTGTAAGATCCGGGGTTGACCATTACGCCGTTGCCGCCGTAGCGCATCCCGAAAATCTGAAGATCGTCGCTCTGCTCATTTATCACCTCCCCTCTGGCCACGATGTGGCCTGAGGACCGATGATGATTTCCACGCAAGCTGCACGCTTCAATATTTCGGTGGCCACTACCTCACCTTTTACTATCGTCTGGGGCGGGTACAGAGTGCAGGTGGTCTTCATGTGATCAATGGCCGTAGCCCAAGTGCTGTCGGCAAGTCCCACGCCCTTACCCGCGAACCACATCACACCGACCTGCATCACTGAAAAGCCGCTCGACATCGGCAGCAGAAGCGCTATCGCAAGGGTGGTTCTTAGTGGCACCCACATGGAGTTATAGGCCCTCCCCATGACGTTGCCCTCATGGGCGCTGTTCATCACACCAGACAAGGCGGTATAGCCGATGATGATCCCGGAGAACAGCGAACAGCCGATATTCAGGATAATCGACATCGCCGCCAAGATCGTGTCGGGCTGATTCGGCATCGGGCTACCTTTCAGGAAGTCGGTAGTCCCCCCGAATATGTAGCGCATGTACTCGATCGATTTATCGGTGGGCGGTGGGCGGTGGGCGGTGGGCGGTGGGTCAATGATGGAGGCGTGGACGGATTCAGGCTGCACCAGCTGGGCGAGCATAAATAATAAAAAAAGTGCTGCTCTCATCCGCCCTCCTCCCTTACTCTTCTGCCGTGGCCAGGTCGGCTAGGTCAAAATCTGCATCAACTAGCTCGGCCAAGTCTTCGCCTGACGTGCCGGATTGCTCAGCAGCTAAAGCGGTTTTGATGTCAGCGGAAGTGGTCACGGCCTCGTGTAGCCAATAATCGACTCTGGCTTTCTGGGCTATGTACCACTTCCACTGATCCTTGAACTGGTGGCCAAGCGGTTCGAAGTATGTCTCCCATCCCTCAGCCTCGCTTTCTAGCTCCTCGATCTCAGCCTTGATCGTTGCCCTCTTTCGCCTCTCCGCAAGAGCGAGGAAGCGGCTCTCCCCTATTTGCCTGTTCACATAAGCAAGCTCAGCCCTCTTCTCACGGATGGACTTCCGCCACACGCCATAGAGCGGATTCACCCGCCACCTGGCACTCTCGTGATTCGTGTCGGCATGGTCTGAAGGGGGTGGCCCAACCGGGTAATAGTCGTCCATTCTCTCGCGCTCATCAGAGAGGTGTCTATCCGCATCTAGTAGCTTTTTTTTGAGCCTTTCCGATTCCATTTTTCTACTCCTGCCTTGTGCCTATACACAAGCTAGCATAGCACGATAAAGATAATATTTATCAATGTTATCAATGTGTTAACATAATGTGTAAAAATGGAGATATGGTAAAGAGCACAGGTAAAGCAGAAAAGCGGTTGAGTGTGGCCATGACGCCCTCCGAGCTTAAAAAGGTGAAGGTGAAAGCAGCCAGGATCGGCAAGCCTTACGCTGAGATAACGCATGAGCTCTGGGTGCTGCAGGCAGGACAAATTCAGATTTAGGGCACCTCTCACACCCTATTTCTTAGCCCTCGGTCTCCTCGGTCGGGGCTTTTTTTGTTCTGTGAATACAGAAATACAGGAGGTGGCGCGGATGACTTCAAGCGTACAGCCTACGGCCTAGCTCATCAGGCGGGGGGAAAGGTGAGCCTAAGCTTTGAGCATGATCGAAAGCTGTTCAACCAGGTAATGACCGAGATCAGAAAGAGGCAGGCAGAACTCGATCAATGAGCATCGGAGCAACTCCCCCAGGCGGGACGATACAAAGGAGTCTTGCGTAGACCGAAGGCCGCAAGGCCCACGCCTGGCCTAATCCACAACACCCGGCCACTATTCCGGATTTTTTCATGAATCAACTATATAAAGAAATTCCCACTTATAGTTGATTTTTTCTATATTTTTCAATTTCTTATGTTGTCTTTGCCTACATTCCTGCCTACAATTTAGTCTCAGAGTTAAGGATAGTGTAGGGGCTAAATAGATGAGCAAAGAGACATTCAGCAGTGCAACCCTGTTCGCGCCTACCAGCCAAACTTTTTGGGCTTTCATCGATTATCTGGAAGTTTTTAAGGAAAAGCTGTTATGAGCCAAGAACGCTTTTTTGTAGACCTGGCTAAGGTGCCCAGGATCGCCAATCACTGGGACCAGGATAAGCAGGAGCTACGTGTGGATGATTTCGAGGCAGATCTCGGCGTGATGAGCAGTGGAGAAGCACATCTTGCGCGCTTCTTTGCCGGGGTATGGCTAGGCCAAAACAAATATCAATTTGACGCCACCGAGGCAGCGGCTTCCCTCGATACCCTAGAAATGGAACTGATCACCTCTTGGATGAAACAGCCCTACTGGCCATAAATGAAGAAATGTGCGGATTAGGAAAGTACAAAAAATGAGAGATGACTTAGCCAAACTTCTTGAAGCAGAACCATGCCCGATCGAGACCTTTCTATCTTTCCCCGAATTGGGGGGCACAAAAGCGCAAAGATTTGCTGCCAGACACGTGCGCGACCTGGCAATTTCCAGGCTACTGAGGGCACTGGCCGACCACCCCGGTGATAAGGGCCGGCCCACTACAAACCAGCTTGGAAAATTGTTTCGGTGGGGAATAGAGGCGATGCCGCCGCTCGCACCACTGATAGAAATGGTGCGTAACACTGATGATGCGCGGTGGTGGCTTGACGTTGCGTCCGGTCCACCTAATCAAATAGATAAAGCACCATTTTATGCGCTCACCTCTGCCATCAAACTTGGGAGCACCTATGAAGAAGTTGGCCGGATGGTGAGCCAACTGCTAGAGGTCGGTTGCAATCGATGCAGAGCTGATGCCGACACAGCCCTCAATTTGGCTGAGACGGAGTCGCAAATGGGGCCATTTCCTGGGTTAACCGGCACCGCCCGACAAATTGAATGGGCGCGATCGATACGGATCGAGTTGATTGAGGCAGGCATGGTCTCAATCAAGAAGGCACAGCGTATTCGCCGTGCAAAATGGTGGATTGAAAAGAAGGTGGCTTCAAATGGTTAAAAAACACACGGCAGCTATCCGCCTACGGATGCCGCAGAAAATGAAAAACGAATTCGACCGGCTGGCAGAGGAGCAAGGCGCTACCAGCAGCGCCATGATGCGATCCTTGGCAAGCACTGCCATCGACGCATGGGAGCAATCGGGAGAGGGGCGACGGCGGTTCTACGTCCGCTGTGACAATGAGGACGGAGGTGAAGTGCGAGACGTTTTCGAGGTTCGGGAATCGAGGTGGGGAGAATGACAGAGCGAAAATAGCCGGAATGTGATGTTTGTTTCCATACTGTTGTACTGTTCAACAAGAAAATTAAGGAGTTAGAAGATGAATAATAGCGAATCATTTATTTTTTCTGATGCTGTTCGCGGCGAAGGCCAACCAAGAGATTTTGTGAGAATGAGGGGCTGGGACTACACTCCCCAGGATGCTGCTGTGGGATTAAGACTCCCGCGAGACGCCCGGATTCTCGAAGGTTCGTTTTATTCGGAAGACTGGTCTTTGTGCCGATCAACGAGCTGCAACCGTTATTTCCTGCTTCGGTATCAACCCCACAATCAAGAATGGATTGGAATAGATGCGAAGATTGAGACTGAGGTGCCCGGTAAATACCAGCACGTTAAAAACAAGCAGGAAGCACTCGAAGCACTCGTAGAAGCCAATAACCCATGACAGGCCTTCCCTGGCCCTTTCGATCAGACCGGAGAGCGTAGCGTCGAGCCATCAGGGAGGGCTGCCTACCTGGCGAAGGAGGCTGGAAGAGAAAGTGGGCAAGTGTGATTCAATCTGAATCAGAATTGAGAACTTTTTTGGAATGCCTTCGACCTACACTCTAGGCTATGCCCAAGCCTCATCCCATCGGGTGACGATCGCTATCTAAAGAACTGCCGAAAACGGCAGCGGATCGAGGGCAGCGGAAGTACATCTAACTAACGGGGCCACCCGCCCCCCTTTCTATTTCTCCCACCAGTATAGATAAGCAGTTGCCGCAAAGCTTGATCTAGGTCTAGGCAAGCCATCCACACCTGCACCCAAAAATGAATCTAGTGGCACAAAAATAGCTCCGTCGTAATCACTTCAAGCCCCCGAGTCCTCACAAGCTGCGGGCCGCACCAAGGGCTTTCCGTTCCGCCTTCCCCTCGCCTCCCCAAAGCCACGATTCATCACCTGGGAGCAGGCAACAATGGCCAACAACGAAGACCAGATCATCGAGCAGGCACTTCAAATCCTCGAAAGCCGAATGGGGTACACCACCAAGGGGGAAGCCTTCACCAGCCCCGAAGACTCCAAGCGATATGCGAAATTGCAGCTCGCGGAGCACGAACAAGAAGTCTTCGCAGCGATGTTCCTCGACAATCGGCATCGCCTCATCAGCTTCGACAAAATGTTCTACGGTACCGTGGACGGAGCAAGCGTCCACCCTCGAGAGGTGGTCAAATCCGCCCTCAAACACAATGCAGCCGCCGTCATCTTCGCTCACAACCACCCCAGCGGGGTTGCCGAACCATCCCAAGCAGATCAGCGAATCACAACCCGCCTGAAAGATACGCTGACACTGGTAGACGTCCGGGTTCTCGACCACCTGGTGGTCGGAGACAGTGTAGTCAGTTTTGCAGAACGGGGACTTCTCTAAACCCAGGCGACTGGTGGACATCTTCGGGTATCCACTGATTTACGACACCAAGTTTTGCCGCCAATAGCCAATTTCTAGCTCACGGAGCTAAAGAAATCGGGATAATCCCAGCAAGTTCCTCAGAAAACTGCTCAGTTATGTAGTCTTTGAAGGCTACCGCCCTACCGTCATCACCTTCGATTTCCTGCATCTGAGTATGAAGCGCCCCTCTGACCTCTAATAAAAGACCAGCTGGGTTTACTTGGATTCCGCCAGGAACAGGCTCAACCGTGTTACCGGATTCCAACGAGATTTCTGCTCCGTCTTTCGCCCTCGCCTCATGCACGACGCCACATCTAAATGCTTCATAGAGCTGCCTCGCATAGTCCGCATTAGAAAAACTAGCTAAGCGCTCTCTGCTGTACTGTTTGAATCTCTCACCTACTCCAGAGGCCGGAAATTCCACCTTCCCAAGGGCATCTATCGCGCATAACAACAGCACGCCAGCTCCAAAGCCATGCCCCCGTTGGGCTAGTACCTCGGCAGGTTCTAAATAGAACCCCTCGATTCGTCGAATGTACTGCCCCGGCAATGCTGTTGCACTGAGGTCCAAATCAACGAATGACAATCCTGGCGCGAAATACAGGTACTCCCCGATCTTCATTTTCCATTTACCTCCATGGCAACTCCAGCACCAGCGATATTGCTATTCAGTGGTAGATGCCCAACGAATGCTCTGCATCAAACACCTTTTCTTGTTCGATTCGGTCATTTAGATAGCGAGTCCTTCGTTCAGCCCACTGTCGCACATTTGTACGTTTGTGCTTGAGTAACGGCTGTAGCGCCAGAACTTCTGCTTGATAATGAGGTACAACAGACCCGGTCCAACCAAACGATCCCATATTTGCGGACAAAGCCCCTAAGATCTCATCTGAGTCGCCGTATTCGTCAATTAGAAACTTAGCTCTTTGAGATAGCCGATAACCGTCGTTATCCGACTCGTACACCTCCGTTGCTGAGGCAACGAATTTGGGGGCCATTTCAGGAGTTTTGGCACACCAATCTGCCAAGACTTCATCGGACAGAGATGAAAGAACGCTCTTGTGTTTTCCGCGATCCGAATGGTCGTCTGATCCAAATAATTGCGTATAGCGGTACTCTTGTAGTGGACCTGAACCTTCAATTGCTTTCGCAATATCGGGCCACACGTCTTCCCCATATTTTTCGAGAACGACTCTCATTACAGGTTGAATCGCAAAGTGTATATCGCCGTAATCCAGATCATCGACGTCATTTGCTAGCAGGTTTCTAACCAATTCGACCGCAAACTCATTCTCGTTATCAACCGCTAACAATTTTAAGACCGCTTCCTTCCAACGGTGGGAGTCAAGCTGCCCTTTGAGCTGTAATTTACGGTCAAACTTTAAATCGACAAGTATGGACTTAAACGATTCAGCACACTCTACAAATTTGGCATCGTTCCCGTAGCAATACATAGAGAGCAAATCTAGAGCTAGCCATGCTGCCGCTACAGAATGCTTACTCAAATCGACTGAAAATCGTCCGGCTTCTTCACTTTGAACCGATTCAAGTGCTCTTCCATAACCCAGCACCCTTACCGCATTCGGGTCAATTTTCTTACTTTCGATTAGACCGATCACTTGATTCAGGTGATTGTTCTGGATACTCCCTGTGGTGATAATACTTGGGTAAAATCTCTCAAGACCCTTGGTATTCGCGAACAACGATACTGTCTCTTCCCATTTACGGAAGAGGTTGGAATTCATCCACGATAAGACGCCAAGTAATAAGCTAATATTTGACTCAGGGGTTTTTCTTACGAAATCCAAAGCATCCACTAGAAAAATGTTGGGGTCTGGGTTTTTCGCGTTTTTCATTAAGCTCATACCAAAGGTGAAGCCTTGCCTTTGTTCACCCGTTAACATCACTGGCAAGAGAGAAAGCAACTGTTCAGGACTATCTGCCAACTCAATCGCAAGTGCCTTTGCATTTTCGGCTGCGATATCAACAAATTCCCCATCACTATCCTCCTCGTGTTCAAACGGTGGCTTTGAGACTAAAAGCTTTACCTTATCTTCTAACTGATCAGGCATGAGCAATTCTTGCCAGGAATGGAGCATTTCCAAGCCTTCAGGCGGCATTCCTTCTTGGTCGTATGAAAGAGAGTGCTTAATGCTTTCAAGTGCAGCAGGCCAAAGTTTGCCTTTGTGCTTAACAACTTTCCTAATGGCCTGATCTAGGGTGGACACTACATCCCGACCTTTGTACATCAACCCTCTAATATGTCCGCCTATAGCATTTTTAGCCTGATCGCCCTCCTTTCCTTCATACTCAATCGCATGTTTCGCGAGTCGATTAATAGCAGCAATCCAGTAGTCAAAGGCTTCTTGCCAAATCCGAGGTCGCCATTCTTCAAGAGGAGGCCCACTTCCCTGATATTCTGCGCCAACAGTTCGGCTTCCTCCATATGAGTCAATAGCGGTCGACAATGCATCGATTGCAAGTAAACGAATGTTTTTATTCTCAGAGGCTAGTGCCTCATCGATCAAATCTAGCCGTTTCTCAGGTGGAGCAGCAGTGCCTGATAGGAACACCCGGAATAACTGTTTGAACTGTCCAGTAGCGTTATTGCTCCAACTTTCATTCTCATTTGCCGCCAGTCTCAATAGCATCTTGGCTGATTTGTCAAAGGTTTCGTCTCGAAAGGAAAGCTTTTCGAGAGACCAAACCAAGTTACGCCTTACATTTCCTGCAATCTCTTTAAGTTGCTCATCACTGAGCTGCTTAAGAATTGAATGCAATGCTTCCGCCGTACTATAGGGGTTGACTTCCACTAAAGCGCGGAAGAGACGCGAACCCCTATTCGACAGGATCACTTCCGCTTGGCCAAAAGGGCCTTGTTCGCCACACAGCTCTGCTGTGAGAGTTTTCACTTGTGGTAGAAAGTCCAGCTTGGCAATCTGATTGCAAAAGCTTTTTTCCAACTGTCCTGGCATTTCGGTGCCAATGATCTCAACCTGCTTCTCTTTTCCTGTTTTCTTCCACCAATCTGCGGCCAATCGGATTGCTAACGGCTTGGGGATGACTTGGGCATACCGACCAACGCTATTTACAACACCTCTGTCTTCGAATCTTTTTACGCATTCGTAGAGGCTGTCCATATCGGTCCTAGCTATGTTCGTTGCTATGAACTCACCTTCTTCCGACACCTTCTCAAGTAAGCCAAACTTGTCGAACAAGGCGCATGACTGAAGTATCCGTTCATCATCAATTACTTTATCGCCATTGCCCCAAAGCATTCGTTTGAGCAGTTCATCGTCATTCAGGCTTCCCATTTGCGATGATTTCTCTAATCGAGCTTTTGCAAGAAGGACCGCCATTTGAGGAAATCCTTGTGCAAAACTAACGATTCGATCTAAATCGCTAATTCGATCCCCATAAGTAGGGGTTAGCATTGTTTTTATTGGCTCGTCAGGCATTGGGGTAAGAGCAACAAGATGTGAATCTTCGTCCCGATCAGGGTTGTAATCCATCGTCAACAGTGACAATCGACTATCACCATGAGTGACCTCATGCCTGAGTCGTTGGTGAAGGCTTAGGTCGCAGTTATCCACAACAAGCACACCACTCAATCCCTGCTGTATCCAGCTGGATACCACTCCAGGTAGTCCAACAGTTCCACTCCCGGAGTCAACGTATACCACCTGCTCAGACAACTTGGGCTTGTTCGCATCGTCGTTGAAAATTTCAAACGCCAATCGAGTCTTACCTAGCCCGGATGAACCTATTATTCGTGCACTCTCTTTAGGGTTTGATAACAATTGCCTCAATTCTGAGATGGCGGTTCTTCTTTGATCATCGGCTGCAAATTCAAAAACCTCGTGTTCGGGATACCGACTCCATGTATCGAAAGCATGTAGACCTGGGACAATAGGCTTGCCGACCCATTCTAGAACCGCAGTTATGGAAGCCAGGTCGAGGTTAACCCACCCTTCTATCATCGATGTATCGTAGATTTTAATGTTTACCGAAGACGCATATTTCGCTGAATGGTCCCTAAAGGCCTGCCTGATACTGTCGATACGGCGCTTTTTTTGACCTTGATTCAGAAGTTGAGTGGTGAACAGAATGTATGCGGCACCCTTTTTTAGCGCTTCATCTACTTGAGGTTTTACCTTCCCTTTGTTGACAACCTCCTTCGCACAGTCGGAAGGCAACATGTTTGAAGCCTTGTTTTGAAACAGGACAAACCTATGGGGAAGGTAGTCGGTACTAGCAGGTCCTTTTTTCCATTCAATTCTCCCGTCCTCTCCACCGTCAGGAACATTGATATTCAGGGCTACATCGACAGAATTTTGATCAATACCAGAACGCCTAGCTTCTTGGTGAAGAAGAAGCTTCAACAATCGCGTTAGCTGAAGGGCGTTGAGGGTGCTGATATCTTCAGCTTGGGCTTGGTACATTCGAACCATGATTTCTCCTAGCCAAGACTCAATCGTTGTTTAAGAATTGCGACAAGACATCGTTGCCCTGAGAAAGTAGCCGGGCTATCGATGCATCAAACGCTCGTTTAAACTCTGGGTCCTGTGCATAGCTCTTGTATAGGTCCAGTTCCCGACGACGCTCTTTATTCACAGCATTTTGGATCAGCTTTTCCAGGGCCAGCCTGCTGTTCTGCTTGTCGGGATTGTTGGCAACCTGGGACTCGTAACTCGGGTCATCCATTACGTGTTTGGCGATGTTGATGAACTTTACCCTTTGTTCTTCAGGCGTGGCATCCCAACCTTGGAACCAGCGTTCGTTGAACGCTTTAATGATCTCGTCCAGGGGGTCTACATCGGGTTCGTCTGGCGGCACTCCACGTGGATTCGGGTTCTGTGGGTCAAGTTCACTGTCTGAGCTGTCCAACCCAATTTCTTCCCGCAGCTTGGTCCTTTCAAGTCCGTAGGTAGACAGGTCGACGCTCTCCAACAGTTCGTCGAGCGCATCTTTGTCTTTATCCTTGATTTTCAATTTAGGGATCAGAAATTTGAGGAACCAGTGCAGCTTCTCCCAGATGATGTTGTCGAATGAGAGAATGCAGGCGACCTGGGCGTAGATTTTGACGAACTGCTTGGCCTTGATCTTGAAATCGGCTTTCGCGTCGTCATCCAGTTCAAGATCGCTGTTGAAGCGTTCTGCGCAGGTATCAATGATCGGGCTGAGTTGTTCAGCCGGTACGCTTTTGAAGAACAGCTCATTGAACTGCTCGACTTCGTGCCATTCATAGACACCAACCTCGTCGAGCGATTCCTTCAACTCGTGCAATACATTCACGTCGGTCGCTGAGGACAGGCTGGTTGCGGTGTAGAAGGGATCGAAAGCTTTTTTGATGCCGTCGGTGGTGTTGAAGAAGTCCAACACAAAGATGTCTTCGGTGCGCTTTACCAGTTTATGGTTGCAGCGGTTCAGGCGGGACAGGGCCTGCACTGCTAGGACGCCTTGCAGCTTCTTGTCCACGTACATGGTCGCCAGCTTAGGTTGGTCGAAGCCGGTTAGGTATTTGTTGGCGACGACCAGCAGGCGATCGCTGAGCGCCAAGGAAGGCTGAAAGCCGAGGCGGTTAGTCCCCGGTAGGCGTGAGGCGAGACTGTAGACCCGTCGTGCCTTGCGCCAGAGGGGATGCAAAGCGAGCATCCGAACACGGCGTCCAGTCATTTGGGAACTGACGGCGGAGTGGTCACGAGCTTGCGATGTGATCACGTAGTGTCAGTGACCAGGACCGTCCGGGGCACTAATAGGTTGTCAAAGATCGAGTGTCTTTTAGGCCTGGGACGCCTAAAAGACATCACGAGATCGAAGACTCACTTGACTCATCACTATCAAATTTTTCCTCGATGTCTTTGCTGGGGAAGCCGTTGATGCTGTCTTCGGTATATTCGACGCCATCGACGCTTTTCTTACCGGAGAACGCAATGATTGCTTTGAATCCAGCCTTGCGATCCTTCAGGAGTTCACGAATCTTCTGGAAATAGTGGATTGCGGTTTCGATATTCCGTGTGACGACTATGCCCTTGGCTTTGCCCTTGAGCTTCTTTGGCTTAACCACATGATCGACAAAGTGGTTGACCATGATTTCGGCTTTGACCGTAATGGTTTCCTTGTGGCCCTCGACATAGGCTCGTAGCTTCTTCTGCGCTTTGGCGCTGTCGAACAGTGGATTCTCCTGGATGGATTTCTCGATCTCGTAGTAGCTCTGGTAAGTCGTATAGTTAGCTACTACATCGAGGATGAAGCCTTCCTCGATGGCCTGTTTCATTGAGTACAGATGGAAAGGCTTGAAGCTGCCATCCTGTTGCTGCTCACCAAAACGTTCCAATGTTGCGTTCTTCGGGGTGGCAGTGAAGGCGAAATACGAGGCATTGCCGCGCATCTTGCGGCGGCGCATGGCTTCCAGAATCTTGTCTTGTGCCTCGTCTTCGCCATCATCGTCTTGGCTGCCTTCGCCCAGTGACTTGTTGAGGTTGTCCGCTGCCGAGCCTGACTGGGAACTGTGAGCCTCGTCGATGATGACGGCAAAGTGCTTGTCCGAGAGGTCGTCGATGC
>JAIVEQ010000079.1 GCA_023838465.1 Candidatus Thiodiazotropha sp. | reverse complement strand
TGTTTTTTGATGCCTTTTCAACATCAAAAATAGAGAAGAATCTGTGGCCGATCAATACCTTAATTTCTTTGCGAAACCCGGATAGACCCTGTTAAATGGATAGTTGGTGATAGCTTGGTGGCATTGCTTAGCTATCTGCATCGCCTTGCGAGGGTTTACCCCGATCAGCACAGACGCAAACTCATCACCACCTATTCTGAACAGTCGTTCCCGCCCACGGAAGATGTTTTTGATCGTTTGGGATATGGCTATCAGAACTTCGTCACCGGCTTGATGGCCATAGGTGTCGTTAAGCGCCTTAAAATGGTTGATATCGAATAGCATCAAGCAGATAAGGTTAGGACTATATTGGAATACATCACTTACCTCATGCCAATAGTTATCGAAAGCAGTACGGTTTAAAGCGCCTGTCAACGGGTCGTGATGTGTGAGGTCATTTAGCTCCCGGGTTTTTTCATCCAGGGTAGTGTTTACTTGATTGAGTTGATTGTGATAAACGTTCAGGGAGTCCTGAATCTTATCCAATTCCTTGATTAAAAGGGGGGGGGTTTTATGCGAATTGACAAGGGTCTGAGGATTCTTTTTTAATTGGTCAATTTGTTGTGAGATCTGCAAAATAGGGCGATTTACTAACCAGGCAGCTAATGGGAATATCAACAGTGTCAATATGAAAGCGATATTTGCCAGGTGGAGCAGTGACTCCTCGATAACCGTTTTCATTGCTTCAGTGTACGGATCGCTGGAGAGTTGATAATGGATATGTTCGACAAATGCCGGGCTTTCAATCCTGTCAGTCTCGATGATATCGATACTTAAGCTATTTGGATCCACCTGATTGAAATTTCCCAGGCTGTTAAAGACAGGCAATAACCTACTGATGGTAGCAACGTATCCCAGATTACGTTGAGTGAAAGCATCTACAACTGGTTTAATAACCACTAATAGAGGTTCAGATTGGCTAACTCGAAGATAGTGGTCAGTGTTGTCTAAATTTATCTTTGCAGGCAGTAAAGATGTGTCGATAGGAGCTAGTACTTCTCCTTGATGGTCGTACAATGCTACATCGAGTGTGTAGTCAGAGACAAAGCTGTTACTTTTCGATCTGTAGCGATGCCAGTAAGTGTAAAAAGTTGAATTATTCAGTTGTTGTGTTAACTCTTCCCAAGCTGCGAGTTGACCTGTTTTCTGTTCAATAAGGTTGATCGATTCATAGAGTGTCGATTGAACTTCTGACTCTGCCCTAAGCTCATTGGCAGCACGGAACTTGCTGTCCAACTTATCAATTTCCCTGTATGTCAGATGTCCAAGGCTGAATAACAGGATGAGGAAGGCCATTACGAATATAGTCGTGAAGACACTGAGGGAAAGTGGCTTGAGTCTGATGGCCATACCTGATCACTCAGCCCCTACAATCGCTATAGAAGCTGTTCAATACTATCGAGCAAGTCGAATTCATGAGAATGATCGAAAAAATGATTTGCCCCTTCAATTTCAACTACGCTTGCCTCAAGTGTCTGTCACTGTTGCTTCCAGCTCAGGCCAAGTCGATTGTTACTGCTACCTAGTATAATACTCGGTTTTCTATTCATTCTCACTATCGCGTCAGGCGTGTGTTGGTTCCAGGTTAGATAGGAATGATAATTTACTGGAGTAGTAGTGAATTTATAGCAATAAGCTGGATGGTAACTGTGCAATTCATCAGTGGCCAACAGAATATAGCTTCTATATACAATTGACTTCCATCGCCTGTCTGTTTGGAAACCGGATATTCACCGCATTCTATTGACGTGCTACCATCCGCGCGCTATGCGTCTGTCCAATTTTGATTATCACTTACCCGAAGAGCTTATTGCTCAATTCCCACAGAATGAGCGGAGCGGAAGCCGTCTGCTCGGGTTATTGTCCGGCGAAAAAGAGCCAAAAGATCTGATGTTTACCGATCTTCCTGTCTTGCTGCAGCCAGGGGATTTGCTCGTGCTCAATGATACCCGGGTAATGCGCGCCCGTTTGTATGGAAAAAAAATGAGCGGTGGAAAAGTAGAAATACTGATAGAAAGGATCTTGCAGCCTGAATTGGCACTGGCGCATGTACGAGCCAGTAAATCGCCCAAACTGGGGACTCAGCTGGAAGTGGGTGATATTAATCATCACATAGAGGTTGAAGGACGTGAAGGTGACCTTTTTATCCTGCGATGTGTATCTGGTAACTTCTTCAGCTTGATGGATAAGCATGGCCACATGCCATTACCTCCCTATATTCAGCGTGGAGATCAATCCGATGATCAGGAGCGTTATCAAACGGTTTTTTCTCAAAAACTGGGTGCTGTAGCTGCTCCGACAGCGGGTCTACATTTTGACCATGCTTTATTGGAGCGCCTGACAAAGATGGGCGTTAGACAGGCAGCAGTAACTCTGCATGTCGGGGCTGGAACTTTCCAGCCTGTGAGAGTGGATGACCTGGATCAGCACATCATGCATAAAGAGTATGTTGAGGTTGATGAGCATGTTTGTGACCTGGTTTCTGATACACGCAAACGTGGAGGACGCGTTGTAGCAGTAGGGACCACCAGTGTGCGTAGTCTGGAAGCTGCTTCCAGTGATGGGATTTTGAAACCCTACCAAGGAGATACCCGGTTGTTTATCAGACCGGGATATCGATTCCACAGTGTCGATGCAATGATTACCAACTTTCATTTACCACAATCCACCTTGTTAATGCTGGTGTCTGCGTTTGCCGGCTATGATCGCATTATGCAGGCCTATCAACATGCTATTTCAAAGCAATACCGTTTTTTTAGCTATGGTGACGCGATGTTTCTCACCCCTGCCGATAAAAAAGAGTAGGTTCTTAACAGGTACTAATGAGACAGGCAAAAAAAAGCGCGGCAGGGATGCCGCGCTAAAAATTTCCACCAAAGGAGGATGGAGGAGTGTAATGTGCAAACCCAAAAGGATCAGCACATAAACATTTTCTAATATAATGATTGATCTGTCAAGTTGAATTAGGGAAAACCCTCATATAAGTTCACATTTATTATCACAGATGATGTGATTTATTATGCTCTCTTGACTCATGATCCAGATGACAATTGAAACGTAACTTCTTATGAAATTTGAAATAACTCAGACAGACGGTGCATCACGGCGTGGCCGATTAAATTTTTCAAGAGGGTCTGTTGAAACGCCTGCGTTTATGCCTGTCGGTACCTATGGCACGGTTAAAGCGATGACCCCGGAAGAGCTGACCGGACTGGGGGCAGAAATCATTCTCGGGAATACGTTTCATCTGATGCTCAGACCGGGGACAGAGGTTATTCAGAAACATGGAGATCTGCATGGATTTACCCATTGGGAGAGGCCTATTCTGACCGATTCGGGTGGTTTTCAGGTGTTCAGTTTGGGGAAGATGCGCAAGATTTCTGAACAAGGTGTCACTTTTAGATCACCGATTGATGGTAGTCAGGTGTTCATGGGGCCTGAGGAGTCGATGCAGGTACAGCGATTGTTGGGGTCGGATGTCGTGATGATCTTCGATGAATGTACCCCCTATCCAGCCAGCGAAGAGGAGGCGAGGGTATCTATGGAGCTCTCACTACGCTGGGCTGAACGGAGTCGAATCGCCCATGGTGACAACCCCTCAGCGCTGTTCGGTATTGTACAGGGAGGAATGTTTGAGCAGCTGCGGGAGGAATCCTTACAGGGTTTAAAGGCAATAGGCTTTGATGGGTATGCGATCGGTGGACTTTCTGTGGGTGAACCAGTGGCTGACCGTTGGCGGATTCTCGACTTTCTCAGTATGCGTCTACCTGTCGATAAGCCACACTATTTAATGGGGGTGGGAACCCCTGAGGATATTGTTGAGTCGGTGCATCGTGGCATCGATATGTTTGATTGCGTGATGCCGACGCGCAATGCACGCAACGGCCATCTTTTTACACATCAGGGTGTCGTTCGTATACGTCATGCAATACATCAGTATGACGAGGGACCTCTTGATAAACTCTGTGAATGCTACACCTGTCAAAACTACAGCCGTGCCTATCTACGTCATCTGGATAAATGTAATGAGATCCTTGGTGCCCGCTTGAACACCATTCACAACCTCCATTACTACCAGAAACTGATGCGTGATTTACGGGGGGCGATTGAGACTCAGACGCTACAGGCGTTCACCGAAGAGTTTTACGATTTACGGCGCTTACGTTATGATTAGTAAACAGGGGTGATGATATTTAAGACTTCTCTATTCATGTTCAATTGCGGCTTCGCTTGTTTGCTGGTTAGCAAGATCGGCCAAGCCGTCAGATGTCGATATGTTTCCCTGGTTGTCGATAATAACAGCCTCCACATCGTTTAAGCGATTGATCAAGGCCATGCCAGCGCTTGCACCAAGTATGAAGATACTGGTAGAGAGGGCATCGGTGCGAGTAGCATTGGGTCCGATGATTGTGACACTCTGAAGGGTATCGGCTGAGCGGCCTGTTTTGGGGCTGATGATGTGGTGATATCGCACACCGTCACGCTCGAAATAGCGCTCGTAATCACCGGAAGTTGATACCGCACTGTCTGCAAGGGGCAATACGGCGGCCATACTCTTTCTATCTCGTGGTGCCTGAATGCCTATATGCCATGGTCTACCCATATGATCTCCAAGCAACCGGCTGTCTCCACCAGCACTGATAAGTGCGTGTTTTACATCTCGCTGTTGCAGCAGCTTAATACCACGGTCTACAGCGTAACCTTTGGCGATGCCACCCAAGTCAATTTTAACACCGGGGCGCTTGAAAAAAACTGCATGCTTCTCAGGTATCAGCTGTATATGTTTGTATTGAATCAGGGATAGGCTCTGATCAATACGCTTGTTACTCGGTTTGATACCTTTGCGATAGTCGTATTGATGGCCGATAGAGGCAAAGGTGATATCGAACGCTCCATTGGTCAGTTCAGAGTAATCCATCGATAATTCCAGCAATTGGTAGAACTCATCGGAGATGGATACAGGCTTGTTTGCTGCCATGCGGTTGAGTAGCGAGAG
Source organism: Candidatus Thiodiazotropha sp. (assembly GCA_023838465.1). Taxonomy (GTDB): domain Bacteria; phylum Pseudomonadota; class Gammaproteobacteria; order Chromatiales; family Chromatiaceae; genus Thiodiazotropha. Next base: position 11,724 of record JAIVEQ010000079.1, on the reverse strand, counting down.
TTCGCTACTTTCAATATAGGGACTCAGCTTTCGGTCCAGGCGGTGGAATTCCTCCATTACAGCATTGATGGCAGCTTGCCCCTGGGTATCATCTGAATGCCAAATCTGAACATTGATCTTTGTGCCCATGATAGCCTCATCTATGCTGATCCATGCTGCGTTCACGGGATGTAACAAGTTGCCGACTAACAGCAGCAGAAGAAAAAATCCAATACGTTCAGGACACATTTTCTATCACTACATATGGCATGTGAAAAATAGAAGCCAATTGGGGGAAGCATTCAAAGTGGAAATAACCACCATTGGAGGTGGTAGGTAAGATTGGCATCCAGCTAGTGCTTGTATGAGCAACGCTACATAGTGCCCGTCCAGAAACAATAGTTCCCGTCATTCCGGTGCATGCCGGAATACAGGAAGCTACTGAATCCACTGGATCCCGGCATGCGCCGGGATGACGTGACTGTAAAAGGATATTCGTTTCTGAATGAACACTATCTATGATCATCCTAGAATCAAGAAGGCAGGAAGTCGATGGGATAGGAGACGATGGCGGTTTCCACATCTTTAGCCGAGAATTTAAATAATTTTATACGTGAGACAAGCTTGCGCTCTAATTTTGCATCATTTAATTCAGAAGAGAGGATGACACACTTCGTCACCTTGCCCGCAGGGGTAATTGTCAATTCCAGCACCACTTTGCCACGCAGGGCCGGGTCTTTACGTAAGGCTCGATTATACAATGCGTATACAGCGCCCTTATTCTGATCGAATACCAGTTGGATCTCTTCCCGAGTTCGGTTGCCCTTATAGTTCTTGCCTTTGAGTTTTCCTCTATTGGCCGCTTTTGTCTCCTCCGTGATAGCACTGCTTTGTACCTCTGTAGTGCTACGACCTGAAAGACCCTCAACACCGGTATCGCGACTTAACGCGGCTGTATTGATACCACCACTCCCTTTGCTGACACCGGATGAGATGATGGAGCGTTGACTGCGGTATGTCTTCTTGCCTGTGGTCGATAATTTCTGTACTCCCTTTACGCTGGACACTACCTGTTCTTCGCGTAAATCTGCTAATTGATCAGCAAAAGCTAGGAGACCGGAATTTGCTGCTTTTTTGCGAGCATCCTCAGGTGAGGGCTTCTTTTTTGCTACCTGCTTGGGAGGCTGTTTTGCAGGTTCGGGTTTCTTTTTCTCTTCCGGAGGTTTTTTCTTCGGTTTAGGTTTTTTCGGATCCGGTAGTTTCTTTTTGACTATCTTCGGCTTGGGTTTTGGAGGGGGTACCTGTTTCTGCTCTAGAATTAAACGGGCCAGGCGAGGTGGCAGTGTCTGTTTTTTGAATCGCTCTTTTTCCGGCAGTTCGATGAGTGGTATCAGGGTGCCTAACAACAGTGCAACGATAAGGACTGATAGTGTGATGATCTGAAAGCGTCTTTCATCGGTAGTCGCTGTGTTCCAGGGTAGATTAAGGGAGTGTCGGTAAGCGGCGCTCACAGCGTCTGTCCTCCGTCGGCCTTCTCAGCTTTCCTGAGGACAGCTAGCGAGACATGAGGGTATTCCGATTCTGCGCAGGTGGCCATCACACGTTTCAACAAGTTGTAGGGGATCTTCTTATCTCCCATGATGGTGATTTTACCTTTGAATGGCTCCAGGGGACTGCTTTTGGAGCGTTCCGCATGGCGCTGCAATTCACGCTTCAATGCGGGCAGAGTAGTGCCGACTGGTAGCGGTTGGGCGAGGTCGATAACCCGATGTCCCTGTACCAGGATTTCGTTATGATTGACCATCACCACCAGTGTCTCTCTGGGTTTTACCTCGGCCAGTGACTCAGGTAGGCTCAATGCCTTGGCATTGGGAAGTACCTGTACCTCGCCTGAATTCACCAGTAGGAAGAACACCAGAATGGTGAAGATATCCATCAACGAAACCAGATTCAGCACCGCACCTCCCTTGTGTCTCCTGTGGTGGCGATCCATGCGTTTCGCACGACGCGACATCTTCATGAGGGGTTACCTTTATCCAGCGTCTGGTTAACTATTGGCGGCGCATCGCCCAGTGCGATGTCAGGGAAAAGCTCATATTGGACCACCGACCCGGCTTCTACATTCTCTGTCATACGTACCGCATCCATCACCTGAACCATGGTTTCATAGTTAGTATCTGGCTCGGAGAGGATAAAGATGCTTCGCTTATCGTGGAAGCGAACCTTGATCTGTACCAGCAGTTCATTCAATCCCTTCAGGTCATAACCCTCAGGCGTATTGTTGAGGCGCCTGATCAATCCACCCTCGCGATCTGCTACTTCAAGACCCTGTTTGCGAATGATCACCTCCAACTGGAGCTCTTTAATGGCTTGTAAGGTGCCTTCGCTGGCAGGTGGTAGATAAAGTTCAATAATGGAGAACCGCGAAAACGCGGCAGTAATCAGCAAGAAGGGGATCAGGATCACCATCAGATTGAGAAAGGCGGTGATATTCAACTCCGCCTCATGGTGATGGTGACGCAATCGGCTTCTCATGCCTTGCTCCGTGTGGTGAAAGCCTTCTCATTGAAGATGTTGAGAAACTTAACTGAAGCCATCTCCAGGCTGTCAACAATCGCTGTCGTCTTGCTTTGTAGTAGGGCATATACCAGCAATAAGGGTATAGCCGCCATCAGTCCGAATGCGGTCGTATTCATGGCAACCGAGATACTGGCCGATAGTAGATCTGCTTTTTCAGCAGGATCTGCATTGGAGACAGCGGTAAATGCTTGAATGAGACCGATGATGGTACCTAACAGACCGAGTAGGGTGGCGATATTAGCGAGTGTACTGAGATAGTGGGTGCGCTTTTCCATGCGAGGGATGGCCTCCATCAGGCCCTCTTCCATGGCAACTTCCACATCGTCACGACGCCTGGCAGTGCGGGCGCGGGCTAAACCATAGGTCAACATGGTGCCTATGGCGGTCTTGGACTTATTAGCAGCCTCCATGGCTGATTTAAAGTCACCATCATTGAGATGAGGGAGGACTGATTTCCAGGTACGTTTGTTACTCCCTGTTGCCAAGGTCAGATAGACCCAGCGTTCAATGGCTATCGCCACTCCGCCGGCAAAGATCAGCAGGATGGGATACATAAAGAGTCCGCCTTCCTGGAAAAATCGGATGATGGGGTCAATGAGCTCCATAAGGGTTCTCCGTTGTTTAAACGCTTAGTAGTCGGTGTTTGTTGGAATTTGGGATATTTTCAGTCATGCGGCACAGGTTGTCAGATTCTTTACGGTTTTTCGCCAAATTTCTGGTACCAATCGATCTGTCTGCGAAATACATCACGGTCCAGGGGAGCGAGTAGCTCATCCCTACGGCCTGTTTCAGGTGGCATCATATTGGTGAGACGTTTCGCCGACCGCCAGGGCACCACATAGAGTACATTCGGTGACTCTTTGTTGCCGAAAATCGCGGTGCCTTCCAGATCGATGCGCTGTTCCGCCTGACCACTTTGCGACAACAGAAGCAGTAGTCCGGCAAGCGTCGTCATCAGTCGTTTGAGGGGTTTGTTTAACATATCTTGTTCCCACTAATTTGATGGCTTGATTCGATGCTCAAGATCGAGAATCCAGCCACTGATCTCCTTGTCAGAGGAATCACTCAAAGTTTGACAGCGCTTGTAGTGTTGTAATGCAAGCTTTGGCCGAGGCAGATAGAGATCGTAAAGAATGCCCAGATTGCGGTGGGCCAGCAGGTAGTCGGGTTCCAATTTAAGGGCGCTTCTATAGGCCTGTTCTGCCTCCTGAAACTTACCTTGCATCCTGAAGGCAACCCCCAGTTGGTTATGGGCTGGTGGGCTGTCAGGTTTAATCTGTAAGGCTGTTGTAAATGAGTTCTCAGCCTTGGCTAGATTGCCTTCTGTTAGCTGAATGATGCCTAAGTTGATATAGGGTCCCGCCAGTTGAGGATACTGATCTATCAGATTTTGTAGATGTCTTTTTGCCGGTGCCGTTTTATTCTGACGCATCAGTTGCAGTGCTGTATCGAACGTTTGTTGTAACTCCGAATCAACATTGCGCAATTCCGAATCAACTTGGTTGTTTTGAATTGGGTTAGTGCCACATCCGGAAAAGAGCAGCATAAAAAAGAGGCTGGCGAGTGAAAGCTTAATTAAGCGCATCGATCAAGGCCTCCCTTTTCTCCTGTTTTGCATATCGTCCCGGCTGAAGTTTTGCCAGTGCATCAAAACTCTTTTTTACCCAATCATCGTAGATACCGTTTTCGACTCTTTCGATATTCGATTCATAGAGGGTGATAGCCTTCTCCTCGAATGGATAGGCTTGCTCTTCCAGCAAGATCTCATACTGCTCCAGTTCTTCAGCATTCAGCCCCTTCGGACGTTGGGAGGTCATTAGTGCGGTGCCGAACTGCTGATACATCTCTCCGATACGGTAGGTGGCTGTGGTGGTGACCTCTGCTACACCGTATTTAGCCGCCTTTTTATAGGCAGCGATAGCTGTTTGCATTCGGTCCTTTTTTAGCTTCAGATTCTTCTCTAGTGGCGCCTTAAGTTTGACACGTCGAAAACCTTCCAGGGTTGGTTCTGCTAATCGTATTGATGCGTGGGCCGCCAGATATCGGGTACGGTCACTGCGTTGCTTGCCAGCGTTTGAATCAACCTTTATCAACTCTTTTAACCACCAATCGCGTTTGCCGGTTTCGCCTCTCTTATGATAGAGATCAACCAGTTTTTGGTGTGCTTCCATGGCTTGATCCAACGGCGCTGGGAAGTTCTTGACGTAGCGTTTATACGCGGCAATCGCTTGTTTTTGCTTGTCACCTTTTTCATACAGTTCTGCGGCGCGCCAGCCTGACTCACGCCTCAATTCAGGGGTTGAGGCCTGAACAGACAGCGTGGCAAGTTCAGCCGCAGCTTTAAGGGGTTGTTGGGTCTCCATATAGGCGACTGCCAGTTTACTGTTGACCTCCGGAATCAGTTCACTCTTCGGGTGATTGGCCTTGTAAGACTCGAGAACTTTTATCGATCCTGCCCAATCACCAGCAGCAATCAGACTCGCGGCGGCATCATACTCAGCAGTGGCAAGAATTGAGGCTTGTGGTGCCTGGTTTGCAATTCGTTTGAATGCTTCTGCAGCACCAGTATGTTTGCCTTGGGTGCGTAGCACAACTCCCTGTTGATAAATGCTTGCTGCCAGTCTTTCCTGCAGTTGTTCTTTTTCGGTACTGTCCTTGGGCTGTAGTTTCAATGCCTGCTGATAAGCACTTTCAGCAGCCGAGTAATCCTTTTGCTCGAATGCAGCATGTGCAGCAATTGTCCAGGCTGTGCGCTGTAATTTTTTATTGGCAGGTGGGGTTAAATTGGCTACTTGTAAGGCAGTGCCCCGAGCACGTCCCAGATCCTTCAGTTGGAGTAGTTGATCAGCTGCTTCGGTCAATACAGAGGCCTTGCGTTTATCTTGTGGAAATACACCACTAAATTTCAGGGCGCTCTCAACGCCTTGGTTATGCCATGCAGGCTGTTCTGCAGCTGACAGAAGCTTAGCTTGGGCTGCGTATGCTAGAAGGGCGGCATATCCCGCTTCAGCCTGTTTGTTATGTGCTGGCAATCGATAGGCACTGTCTTCATAAGCGGTGACTGCTTCTGGATACTTTTTTAATTCGAACAACAGTTCACCCAGTAAAAAACTGATGCTGCCTGCGGTTGAGTCATCTGAAAACGTATCTAGATAGAGCCGATACCAGCGGGCTGACTCGTGCCCCTGCTTTGTCTGTTCCGCTACGGCCGTTTTGGCCTTGCTCTTTTTGTATTGCTGAGCCAGTGCATGATGATATTCAGCAAGCTCTTTAAGATAGATACGCAACTGTTTGTTCAGCCAGGCCTGATTATCTGATGCTTGTTTTTTCCAGGCATCACTGCCAACGGCGTAGTGTTGAACAAAGGATTTTTTACTCTCCACAGCACGGCCAGGGAAGCCATTTTTAGTGTAGATATCAACTACCTTTACCGAAAGTCTCGGGGACTGGGGATGGTCTGGACTCAGGTCGACAAAGGCAAGGTAAGCTTCCGCTGCGTCTTGGATGCGCTCTTGCTTGAGGTAGAGGTCGCCCAGTCCCTGATAGATCATATATTCGTAGTTGCGATGACCTTTTCCATCAAAGTATCGACTTATACGTTGTGCACCACCTAGCTCCGAAAAGGTCAGACTGATTACCCTAACAGTCTCTTTCAGTAGCTCCTGATCGGCAGGGGAGAGTTGGCTTGGATCGGCTTGTGGTGAATCACCAAGATTTCTGTCAAGCAGAAGGGTAAATGAGTCGAGTCCCTTTTCGATGTTACTTTGTTTGAAACGGGACCAACCATGTTTGAACAATGCCCGGTCGAAATAGGGAGAATCCTGGTTCTGCTTCAGAATCGCATTGTAGGCATTTTCGGCTTGCTTAAACTGCTGCATGACGAAGAAGCGTTCGCCACGGCGGAAATGTGCCTCTTGCCAATGAGCACTTTGAGGATGCTGGGTAACCAACGTCTGCAGTGTTTGCATCATGTTGGTCATGTCACCCTTGAGTTCATAGGCTCTTGCCAGCTGATAGAGAACCAGATCACGGGAAGCGTAATCCGGATCCTTCTCTAACAACGCTTCATAGAGTCGTATCGACTTTGCCAGTTCCTCTTCGCTGGATGTTGCTTCCTGTGATGATTGCAGTAGCTTCGTTTCACTACGTTCCAGTTCAAGATCTGCCAGACGACGAGTGGCTTCGCTGCTTAGGCGCTGATCTGGATTGAGCTGCAATAGAGCACGGTAATTTTCGATGACATCGGTGCGGTCAGAAGCAGATAACGCCTGTTTTTTAATCTTCACCGGGTGTTTCTGTATATCCGCCAGGGTAGGTTCGTCAGATTTTTTATCAGAAGCAGTTTGCATCGAGATGCAGCCACTTAGGGCTAGTCCCAGCAGGGAGATAGTGAGCGGCAGCCTCATTCTTGTCCCCCGTCTCTTGCGGCACTAAGGTCCATTAGATTGGCGACTCCGAATCTTGCCTGGATCAGATAGTTGTTGATCAGACTCCTGCGCTTCTCAAGTTGGGAGAGTGCAATTTCCTGCAATACGCTAGCTTCTGACTGACGCAGCTTTTTCAGCTGCCGCTGTAGCATTGGTATCTCTCTCTCTCGTTGTTTTATACGCTTCGAGAATGAGTCGAAACGACCTTCGGCACTGCTGCGCGCTTCGGCCAGCTTGCTCTCCTTTTGGTGGGCTAGCTCGATATTCTGTTCTAGTTCGGTCATCTGCTTTTTCAGTGCCCGAATCCTGCTGGGGTGCTCAGTTGCCATCCGCCAAGTGAGTATGCCCTCCATCAAACGCGCCATCTCCACTTGTGTTGATAATTGACCCCGTGCGTTGTGTTTGGTGATCAGACGATTGATGCGCTTAATTCGTTCGATCCAACCTTTCTCTTGTTGGTTTGCAAGGGCAAACAGTGGTTCCTCTGTTGATTCCGCCTGTTTATAGAGGGCCTTGAGCCGATCTTTCTCTGTTACTACCTGGTCGAGGCTTTGGCCCTGCAAGTGAGCATCAACACGTGGTTCTTTCTGTTTATAGGCATCCCGCTGATTGGCCAGCATTGTACGATAGGAGGTGATCTTCTGTTGCCATTGTTGCAGATTGCTTTCAATGGCGAGCAGATCACGGTAGTCCTGTAGTCGTTCCTGAAAGGCATTACCGGATAGTAGATATGAGAGCAGGGAGCGCAGTTCAGACTCTGCTATCCTTGTAGTAGATGTTGGATCTAAATCACCTAGCAGACTATTTGGGAAATCACCCTTGGTGACCTCTTGAAGCATTCGGTCCAGCTGTTGAATTGAGCTGTCATAGGTATCGATTGCATCGCGATAGGCCTCTAGTGACTGGCGATCAGCCTGTAGTAGGGAGAGGACATAAGGGATTGCCAGTTTTGCTTCCAGTACAGCCGGATCGCTGGTATTGCGTTCAGCGAGTAGTTGCCAGGGCGGGAGGGCCTGTTCTTGATCTCCCAGTTGTAGTGATGCCCAACCGAGTCCCAATAATGCTTGGCTACTGGATGGACTTTTGAGGCGAACACGTTGAAGGGAATTTCTGGCATCTCCGGCTTGTTGGGTCTCCAGCAATAAAAATCCTCGGGCAAGATTGGCCCGATCGCGTATCGATTTGGCCTCTGCGTCATCTGTCTCTTTGGAACCGTTGCCGATCTCTTGCAGCAAAGCGAGGCCTTTTTCCAGTTGATTGCTCCGCAGATGGGCAATAGCCAAGTTGAAACGACCATACAAAGACCATTCACTCTGTTGGGAAATCTTGCTGAGATCAGATAAGGCTTCAGGTTCATTTTTCTGGATAAGACCAATCAGACCTGTCAAATGATGTTTTTCATCACTCATCTCTGACTCCAGGTCATTCCCCACCTGTTTGAGAGCACTTTTAGCGGCTTGCGTGTTGCCCCTGCGATGACGTGATTTACCCAGTTGCAGCCAGGCGCGGCGCTGCACTTTGGGTGACGCACTCTGTTTCAAAACCTGGTTAAACAACGATTCTGCGGTGTTTGGCATGCCATACGCCAGGTAGAGCCCACCCAGTAAAAGTTCAGGTTCGTCTTCATAGGCCTCCATTAATCCCTGTTTTCTGGCAGAAAGAAGACGAACAATAGCGGGAAAATAGTTCTGCTGGTATAGCTGATACAGGGCTTCACCATAATGCAGGTCACGCAGTTCTTGTGGCTCACCGGTACGTATCTCTGCCGTGGCGCAGAGTGGTGAGGCAAGAGAGAGCGAAAGTAGCAGGCGGGAAGTCAGGCCAGATAGCACCTGTATCACTCCCACTCCCGGATCTCAAAATCCGGCTGTTGTAAGGCGACACCATCAACAATTTTCAGCTCCAGGTATTTCGGCCCAATACCTTTACTGAAACTGACTGTCGCGCCTCGCTTGTAGTCTCTTCCTTTCGGTCCGATTCCGGTGAAGAAGGCAACCAATTCATGATCGCCCGATTTCAGATTTCCCAGGTAAAGACGTTGCACCCCACCTCGCTGTAAAGCCTTGATCTCGCGTTCAGTATAAAGATAGTTGGTGAGTTCCTTGCTATCTATCTGGAGCTGTACAGAATCGAGTTTGAAGTACTTGCCGATATCCAGGGAGAGAAAAATTGAGACTTGAGTATTGCCTGGGAATAATAGTTCCTCTTCGAGGATAAAGAGATCTCGATTGAGTTCTACAACTGCTTTTTTTAGATCCTCGACCTGTTGATCCAGGCCTTGACCGCTGTCTGCAAGGGGCTCGGCAGACAGAGATATACCGAAACAGCAGAGGATAATAAGCGCAATTCGGAGTAAGGTCTTCAAAGTGTTGATTCCCGGGTCGTTTTTAAGCTGAGTCATGAACAAACAAATCTATATGAATTAGTGTGTTGCGTTTGCGATCATAGTCACAGGTTGAACTGGAAAGTTGGTAATAAATGCCCAAATACCATGATAGGTGATGTGGCAGTCAATCGCTATGCCTGATCACTGCGTAATAATAATGCGAGTTGTATGGAAAGAAAAATAGCAATACATCGTCATGTAATCAGCTGAATTAAATAGTTAATTTGAGGTCGGAATGAACTTCAGCCTGAATCTGGTCTAATTTTATTGCTATTGATATGCCTAGTCATGGGAATATAAGGGGAGGTGGCACCTATGGGTAAGAAAAAAAACAATTTTTAACCCCTTTAACGCCCATGAACCCACAGATTCAGGTAAAAAATAACCGGCACCTATCGCCCTACAGTGAGGATGGATTGTGCTATCCACCATTCGAATAACACTTTTATTGAGCATGCTGGTGAGCATATGCCCCGTCCTGGTTCAGGCAGGCGATTCTGGCTATGAGCCATTCAGGGTGCGCAATCTGAACCCTTTTACTCTCATCCATGGTTTGCCGGTGGCCTCCTCATCAAAATTATTGGAAGAGGGTGAGTCGAGTCTGCATCTGTCAATGGATGTTGCCAACAATTCAATTGAGGGTACTTCGGATGGAGAGCAGGTTACTTTGGATGGTGAGACATACCGGATCGGCGTAACCTGGAAAAAAGGTTTTGGGTCCGGTTGGCAATTGGGAATTGAAGTGCCTTATCTCTCACATCGTGATGGTGCCATGGATAATCTGATCGAGGATTGGCATGACCTTTTTGGGTTATCCAATTCTAACAGAGAGGACTGGCCACAAAACCGTTTGCGCTATCATTATGTGAAGGATGGGGATGAGCGTGTATCTATCCATAAAAGCAGACAGGGTGTTGGCGATATTCAGCTTTTTTTATCCCATACGCTTCGGCGTGATGCAGCCGGCAGAAATATTGCTATACATACGAGTCTCAAGCTACCGACCGGTGATGCAGATTCGCTGCTCGGCAGTGGTGCACCCGATATCGCTTTCTGGATAAGTGGTTCAGATGCTCAGCTGTTGAAACGCTGGTCGATGGGGGTATATGGTCAGGCTGGACTATTGATCAAGGGGAAAGCCGATATTTTGAGTGAACAACAGCGAGACGCTGCACTTTTTGGCTCTGTGGGAACCAAATGGCTAGCATATGACTGGTTGGAAATAAAGCTCCAGCTAGATGGACACACTTCACTATACGACAGCGCTGTGGACCAATTGGGCGGTACAGCCGTGATGATTACTGTTGGTGGTTCAATCCTGCTCAGTGACGGACAAAGTGGTATCGATATCTCAATCGGGGAAAACCTCACTACCGATACAGTGCCCGATTTTATGGTCAATTTATCCTATAAATACTCATTCCCTTGAGGGCAGGGGTTTGGTATTGCGAGCTGATCTTAGTGCCAGTAAGACTAGAACCAGACCAGCAGCGATAAAGGGTAGGCTAAGGGCCTGACCTGTACTCATCCACAGATCTGTCGTGTAGGCAGCCTGCCTGTCTTTAATAAATTCAATGCCGAATCTCGCACTGAATACGGTGATCAGGAAAGCACCAAAAATAAAGCCCGGTTTAAATCGCATTTCACTGCGTAGGTAGAGTGTGAGTAGAAAAATAAATATCCCTGCATAGGCAATCGCCTCGTAAAGCTGAGCTGGATGCCTAGGCAGATCATCAACACGCTCGAATATAATGGCCCAGGGGCGATAGGTGGGGATGCCATAGATTTCTGAATTGAACAGGTTGCCAAGACGTATAAAGGAACCGGCAAGCGCCGTTGGGATAGCAAATCTATCCAGTAACCAGAGGTAGGACTCCCCGGTCTGCCGCTTGTGGAAATAGAGGGCAATCAGAACACCCACACCACCACCATGGCTGGCCAGACCACCTTCCCAGATGGCTAATATCTTAAGTGGATGACTCAGGTAGTAGCCGGGATCATAAAAGAGACAGTGACCCAGTCTGGCACCTACGATCGTACCTATGACCAGATAGATTGAGAGCCGTTCAAGGTGTTGAGTATCCCGTCCCTCTCGTTGATAGATCCAGTATATGATCTGGTAACCCAACAGGTAGGCAGTGGCAAAAAGTGCGCCATACCATCGGATATCCAAACCTGCAAATGAGATCAGTGTCGGATCAGCATTCCATGTGAAGTAGTCAAGTAGCTCTGTTTTCATCCTTTTCAGATCTCAGATGTAAATCAGGGTCTATCCGGGTTTCGCAAAGAAATTAAGGTATTGATCGGCCACAGATTCTTCTCTATTTTTGATGTTGAAAAGGCATCAAAAAA
>JAIVEQ010000078.1 GCA_023838465.1 Candidatus Thiodiazotropha sp. | reverse complement strand
CTTTCTTGCCGGATAGAGAAAGCTTTGATGCTACCGCAGCTTACCCTCTATTCGTCAAACTAGAGTTGCACTTACAAGTTGAATTCACGTTGTTAGACATTACAATATTGGATAGTTATTCTACGAGAATAAGTACCAACAAGTTTTCGTAAGGGGGTAGATTTTGATACGGATCATTTTCAAGCACATCCAGCAACTCCTTTGTCTTATCTTTTAGGCCAGACGGGTAAGTTTCTTTGCATCCTTTTTAGCTTGTTTCGTATATACCAATGACCATTTTACCAATCCAATTTCTCATCACTTGAATTGCCACCGCCAATTATAGATTTGATTGACATTGATGCTCAACTCTTTAGCCACCTCTACAGCATTGGTGTCTTCTTCAGAACGGCGCACCGCTTCTCGGCGAAATGCCTCGCTATAAGATGCAGATTGTTTTTTCTTTGGCATTTCAATCCTCCAGTTAATCTTATTTGGAGGTGTCTACTTTTCATGGGTAACACGGGGGCCAAAACACCAGGATGGTTTGCTAACTTAACAACGATTTTCTTGAAATTGAGTGTATAGCTATCGTAGTGTCTTTTCCTCTGAAGTAGACCACATAGCCTAATAAATCGTAACCAGCCGGTATGGCTATCTTGTTTGGTTTGCTCGCGATAATGAAGGATTAGTAGAGTGGGTGCCTTGTTTATTTCTTTTATAGTTATTTACTGTAGTGTTTTTTCGTATTTTCCATGTATTCCAAAGAACAAAGCTATGCCTGACAAAAATAATAAAACTGTAGGTGGCAACGGCACAGTGCTACTTGAAACAGTTTCTAATGTTAGGGTACGATCAAATAGGTTATAACCAGTATTGCTAAATGCGTAAGCTACTCTTGAATTAGTACTCTCTAGATTTCCTCCTATTGCAAATAGATTGTTGTAGGCGTTTTCATTTATTGTTGAATTTATATCAATAATAGCAATTTCATTAAGCATTATTTCTATGGTTGTACCATTTGAAGATTCATCCATATGAATACTTCCGTAATTTACCGGAGTGCCATTGTTAATGATGCTCCATGCAGCTATTCCCGTATATGGATATGACCAATTCTCTGGTAAGAGGTTAGATGGCGTAATGCCTCCGCTAAGCATACTGTTTACGGTATATGTGCAGCATTCATTTGTCCCAATGTTATCATTATCAAATGAATAAAAACCATTATCGGGGTTTTGGAGCTTTAAAGATGCGGAGGCTATTTCACCTTCCACTTCAGATAGATCAAACACGAAATAATTACTATAGCTTGGATCATTACCTACTTCTCTTCCTGCTATATAATTGGTTGTAGACTCAATAAGACCATTGGTTTCACCATTATACTTTACCCAACCGGAAACGGTTGCGCTTATATCAATAGTGGCAGCATAACTTATATGTGATGCTGTTAAGTAAATGCCTATAAAAAAAAGAGATCTATATAACAATAAGATTCTAGACATTATTGATTTCCTTTAGTAATTCATTTTTTTAGTGACAGGCAATTATATTGTCGGCTCCAATTCTGCATTATTCTGCTAATATTTCTATATATACTTCCTATCGAGTGAAATAGCATGAAGCAGCTAGTCTCATAAAAACCAAAGAACAATCCAAAGCCCCCAGATTCGATATCATCTAGAGCATGTGCAGTGACTTATTGAAGTACTTTCATATCCACGAGCGGAAGATTGCCTGATATCGACAGCATATTGCGGACTTCGTTGACTGCCATCCCAATACGCGACTCAAGAAACATACCATCGAGTCTTTTGAAACCTGGATGAGTAAACTAATAAATCGCAGTTTAAGCAAATAATCGACGCAATGAGACTCCTTTTTTGTCACTGCCTGAAATAGCCTTGGGCTAGCGAGATTGATTGGGTAAACTGGCTCTCCGGTGCAGAAACACACGGGAGTGATCATTCTGCCGTGGTGCGATGTTACGAAATGATTGAGAAGGTGCTGAAAAATCCCAGGAACAGTCTGGACAAGAAATTTCCAGAAACTTACCGGAACTGCCAGATTTCCATGAAAATTCCTATCTATTCTCGGAACACTGAGAAAAGCCAACTTGCTTGAATTAACTGTTTTCTTGTATTCCATTCCAGAAAGTATCCCTGTGACTGCGGAGAAAATACACTGACTTAACTTTTATAACATTTAGCTATAAATCGCAAGGTTCAAGCCCACTAATAGGATTAGGATTCACCTCATGTATGGAACCGACACATGGGGCATGTGTTGTGTAAGGCTCAAGGATCTAGAATTTGAATGCCCTCAGAAGTCTGCTTTTGAGTATCGAACACTTGTTTCTAGAGAGCTTCTGGACTTCAGCTGGCCGAACCCTGACTTTTTATGTCACCTTCAATCGGTTGTTTGCGGCGGACTTTTTTCATACATAAACATCCCTCTCAGGAATCAATTATATTTCTCAGAAAAGGACTTTATTTTTACTCACAACAACATTGCCCTATTCAACCGTCACGGATTTTGCCAAATTACGTGGCTGATCCACATCTGTCCCTTTCAGTATCGCTACATGATAGGCCAGTAACTGCAGTGGAATTGTATAGACAATCGGGGCTGTCGATGGATAGATATCTGACAGGGTAAGATTCTGGAAATGATCCAGATCGATCTTGACCTTCTGATCGCTGAATAAGAACAGCTCTCCTTCCCGGGCACGCACTTCCTGTAGATTTGAAATCACCTTTTCCAGCAGTGGATCGTCCGGAAGGGCACAAATCACCGGCATCTCTGCGTCCACCAGTGCCAACGGGCCATGCTTCAACTCACCCGCAGGATAGGCCTCGGCATGAATGTAGGAGATCTCCTTCATTTTCAACGCTCCCTCCATGGCAATGGGATAGAAACTGCCCCTACCGAGAAACAGTGCATGTTTCCGATCGGCAAATGCGTTTGCCATCTCCTGGATAGCATCACTTAATTTCAGAATAACCTCTACCTGGCGTGGCAGCGCATGCAGCTCCTCAACCAGTTCCCGTTCCTGATCGACGGTCATTCCCCGTCGCTTGGCCAAGGCCAGTGTCAATAACCTCAGCGCAACCAGTTGCGTGGTAAAGGCTTTGGTAGACGCAACACCGATCTCTGGTCCGGCGCGGGTCATTAGGGCCACATCGGACTCCCGCACAAGAGAACTCTCAGGGACGTTACAGATCGTCAAGCTACCCAGGTAACCCTGGGATTCGGCACCACGCAGGGCAGCCAAAGTATCGGCGGTTTCACCCGATTGGGAGATAGTTACAAACAAGGTATTGTCTGGAACAACAACCTGTCGGTAGCGAAACTCGCTCGCCACCTCAACACTGCAGTGAACGCCGATCTCCTCAAGCCAATATCGGGCTACCAGACCGGCATGAAAACTGGTGCCACAAGCAATGATGTGTACATTTTGGGTTTTGTCCAGCAGTTGCTTTGCTTCAAATCCAAATGCATCTTCGAGTAACTTACCCTTATGAATCCGTCCTTCTAGAGTCTCTGCAATAACCGCAGGCTGCTCAAAGATCTCCTTTAGCATATAGTGACGATAGGGTCCTTTTTCCGCTCTCGAGGCAGATACCTGAGAGGTTCGGACTTCACGCTCAACCTGCCTGTCTTCACTATTAAACAGCGACACACTATCCCTGGAGACGTGGGCAAGATCGCCTTCTTCAAGAAAGATAAATCGCTGAGTGACCGGTAGTAGCGCAAAAACATCGGAGGCAATAAAATTCTCTCCCACCCCAAGACCGATCACTAATGGACTACCCGCCCTGATAACCACCATTTGATCGGGATCGTCCGGGCTGACAACAGCCAGGGCATAGGCACCAACCAGTTTCTTCGATGCCAGGCGAATAGCACGTAAAAAATCGGATTCTGTCTGCAGGACATCCGCCAGTAGATGGGCAATAACCTCGGTATCCGTCTCTGAGGTAAAGGTGTAACCCTTAGCACTCAACTCTTCACGTAAATCGGCATAATTTTCAATGATGCCATTATGTACAATCGCTACCCGCTCACCGCTCATATGGGGATGGGCATTCCGTTCTGCAGGCATGCCATGGGTTGCCCAGCGGGTATGGGCAATGCCCAATTTGCTGGAGAGGGCGGCCCCATCGATCAGGTCCTTCAAGGATGCCACCTTGCCAACTGATCGGATCCGCTGGATATGCTGATGCTCATCCAGTACCGCCACACCTGCAGAGTCATAGCCCCGGTACTCCAACCGTTTCAGACCCTCCATCAGGATCGGCACAATATCACGTTGTGCAATGCCGCCGACGATGCCACACATAGCTAAACCCCCTACATCCTACTGTTTTGGCTTTTTTACAGGTCGTTGCCAACCTTCGATGTTAACTTGTTTCGATCGACTGAGGGTCAGTTTCTCAGGGGGCGCATCCCTGGTAATCGTAGAACCGGCGCCAATCGTCGCACCTTCACCAACCGATACGGGTGCAACCAATTGAGTATCTGATCCGATAAATGCCCGATCACCGATAATCGTACGGTACTTGTTTGCTCCATCATAGTTACAGGTAATGGTGCCTGCCCCGATATTGACCTGCTTCCCTATGCTGCTGTCACCAATGTAACTGAGGTGGTTAATTTTACTACCCTCGGCAACCTGACTTTTTTTGATCTCAACGAAATTACCAAGATGGACATGATCAGCAATTTGACTCTCCGGCCTGACCCGGGCAAATGGGCCGATGCGACACGCCCTACCTATCGCCGCATCTTCCACAACACTATTGGCAAATACCTCAGTGCCTTCTCCAATCGAACAATTCTTTAATAAAACATTCGGACCGATTGAAACGCCGTCCGCAAGACTGACCTTACCCTCCACGATAACATTACAATCCAAGAATACATCCTTACCAGTTGTCAGCCGGCCACGGACATCAATTCGGGCAGGATCTGCAAGAGAGGCCCCATTCCGCATCAGTACATCGGCACATTGCCGCTGATAAAAGCGCTCCAGATAGGCTAGCTGCTTACGGTCATTTACGCCCATCACCTCTTCTTCTGAGTCTGGGTGTATAGCTTGAATATGAATCCCATCTTCAACAGCCATAGCGATGATATCGGTCAGATAATACTCTTTCTGGGCATTGTCGTTATCCAGTCGTGCCAACCATCCATCAAGTCGACTACGGTTAACAGCCATGATGCCGGTGTTGATCTCAGTGATCTCCTGTTCTCCTAGACTGGCATCTTTCTGTTCCACGATACGGGTGATACGGTCTTTACCATCACGAACGATACGTCCGTACCCAGTCGGATCGGGTAGGTCAACAGTCAGAAGTGCCAGATCACTCTTAACCAGACAGCTCAAAAGACCTGACAGGGTTGAATGGCTGATCAGAGGCACATCACCATAAAGAATCAACACCTGCTCTACTTTCTGTAGTGAGGGCAGTGCCTGCATCACGGCATGGCCAGTTCCCAGTCGTTCGCGCTGCTCCACCCAAGCCAGATCAGCCGCAGCCAGAGAAGAGGGGACCTGGTCACCCCCGTGGCCATAAACAATGGTAATTTCATCCGGATTTATAGAACGTGCTGTATCTAGTACATGGCCAAGCAGTGGCTTGCCTGCCAGTCGATGTAGCACTTTAGGAAGATTGGAGCGCATCCGTGTTCCTTCACCCGCTGCCAAAACCAGCACGCCTAGATGCATCAGTTAACTCCTTTACTATTAGAAATCACTTTGTCAGGTACGAGAATACCTTAAGATCACTCTGAAGACATAGCCTATACCTCTGCGATCAGCACTCACCATTGAAGTGAGAGAGATGCCGCCTTCATGTGCGAGCATAGTTGGTATGAATCAGTCTTTAGACTTCATCCTGAATAACAGTGATTACTGCGGCAGGAAACCTGTATGAAAACGGACTGTTTCTAAAGTGAAATCCACAGGTTAGTTGAGCGTATGCGACTGTCCTGGTAGTCCTACATGCATAGCATCTTCTTTGGTTGCTTCCCTGACTTCCAGAATCTTAACATTGATGATAAGCGTTTTACCTGCAAGGGGATGATTGCCATCCACTGTTAATTTGCCATCCTCGATCTTTGTGACAATAAAGCTTTTAACCTCACCATCATCGTTTTGCATCTGTACTTCTGCACCCAGTTGACGGAACTGAGGGGGGACATTCTCAACCGCATCAGTAAAGGTCAACGAGGGATCATGCTCTCCAAAACCCTGACTCGATGGGATAGTCAGAGTGACTGTATCCCCCTGGCATTTACCGGCAACGGCCTTGTCCATTCCACCGATCAACTCAGTTTCACCACCATGAATATAGCTTACCGGGAGATCACTCTGTTCTAGAATGTTGCCTTCAGGGTCAGCAATCGAGTAAGTAAGGGAAACAAATTTTCCGATTTTTATGATTTCTTTAGACATAACAAGGAAGTCGTGGGCCTGATAAATCAGGCCCTGGGTAGATAGGGAGAGTTAAGAGCGCTTACCCTTACGGATTCTATCAATGGCACGTAGTTGTGCAACCGCTTCAGCAAGCTCAGACTGTGCTTTGGCATATTCAAACTCTGCACTACGGTCAGACATAGCATCTTCCGCACGGCGCTTGGCTTCTTGCGCAGCTGCCTCGTCAAGATCGACGGCACGGATCGCAGTGTCTGCCAACACAGTGACAATATGGGGTTGAATTTCGAGTATACCGCCCGAGACATAAAAGTGCTGCATTTCCTTACTGTTACCCGTATCGACACGCACCTCGCCCGGCTTCAACTGTGTCACCAACGGGGTGTGGCGGGGTGCGATGCCCACCTCGCCCATCACTGCCGGGGCATAGACCATCTCAGCTAACCCACTGAAGATCTCACCCTCTGCACTGACGATGTCCACATGAATTGTCATGGCCATCTTTTAACTCCCGGGCAATTAGCCCTTTCCGCCACGTTCGACAGCTTCATCAATGCCGCCGACCATGTAGAAGGCCTGCTCGGGCAGATGATCATATTCACCTTCAACAATTGCTTTAAAGCTGGCTATGGTGTCTTTCAATGAAACGTATTTACCAGGCGAACCGGTAAAGACCTCGGCCACGAAGAAGGGCTGGGAAAGAAACTTCTGCATTTTACGTGCACGTTGTACCACCAGTTTGTCATCTTCGGAGAGTTCATCCATACCGAGGATGGCAATGATATCCTTCAGCTCCTTGTAACGCTGCAGTGTGCCCTGCACGTTGCGAGCCACGCTGTAGTGCTCCTGACCCACCACATTGGGATCGAGGATACGGGATGTAGAATCAAGCGGATCAACCGCCGGATAGATACCCAGTTCTGCAATCTGACGAGAAAGCACCAGGGTTGCATCAAGGTGAGCGAAGGTGGTTGCAGGCGAAGGATCGGTCAAGTCATCAGCGGGTACATACACTGCTTGGAATGAGGTGATAGAACCTGTCTTGGTTGAGGTAATACGCTCCTGCAGTGCACCCATCTCTTCCGCCAGGGTTGGTTGGT
Organism: Candidatus Thiodiazotropha sp.; assembly: GCA_023838465.1. Lineage (GTDB taxonomy): Bacteria > Pseudomonadota > Gammaproteobacteria > Chromatiales > Chromatiaceae > Thiodiazotropha. Next base: position 9,581 of record JAIVEQ010000078.1, on the reverse strand, counting down.
AACCTACAGCAGATGGCATACGGCCAAGTAGTGCAGATACCTCGGTTCCGGCCAGGGTGTAGCGATAGATGTTGTCCACAAACATCAGTACGTCACGCCCCTCATCACGAAAGTTTTCAGCGATCGTCAGGCCGGTCAATGCTACGCGCAAACGGTTGCCAGGAGGCTCATTCATCTGTCCGTAGACCAGGGCTACTTTATCGAGTACGCCACCTTCCTGCATCTCATGGTAGAAGTCGTTACCTTCACGAGTACGCTCACCCACACCAGCGAATACGGAGAAGCCTGAATGTTCTACAGCGATGTTACGGATCAGCTCCATCAGGGTAACAGTCTTGCCTACACCGGCACCACCGAAAAGGCCAATCTTGCCTCCCTTAACAATCGGCATGACCAGGTCAATTACCTTGATACCTGTCTCCAGAATCTCGGTAGTTGCCGCCTGATCTTCCAGCTTAGGTGCCTCTCGGTGGATCGGCATCAACTTGTCATACTTGACATCGCCAGCCTCATCAACCGGGTTGCCCAGTACATCCATAATCCGACCCAGTGTACCCTGGCCAACAGGGATACTGATCGGCGCACCCGTGGACTCCACGGTAACACCTCGCTTGAGTCCATCCGTTGAACCCATAGCGATAGTTCTCGCTACACCATCACCCAGCTGCTGCTGGACTTCCAGGGTGAGGTCCGCCGCGTCGATCTTGAGTGCCTCGAAGACTTTTGGCATCTCGCCACGGGGAAATTGAACATCCACCACGGCGCCGATGATTTCAACCACTTTGCCCGAACTCATTTCTGGTTCCTCTTGCCGCTCCAGGCGACTCTCAAAAGATAAAAAACTAATTCTGTTGCCCTGTTACTGCCATCAGACAGCAGCTGCACCACCAACGATCTCTGAGATCTCTTGGGTGATTGCCGCTTGGCGAGCCTTGTTATAGATCAACTGCAATTCGTCGATCAGTTCGCCTGCATTATCTGAAGCCGACTTCATGGCCACCATTCTTGCTGATTGCTCGCACGCACCGTTTTCTACTACCGCCTGGTAGACCAGTGACTCAACATAGCGCCCAAGCAGATTATCAAGTACCTCTTTCGAACCCGGCTCGTAGATATAATCCCAGTGGTGTTTGAGTTCTTCTTCAGCGGTCGATGGAATCGGTACCAACTGCTCAAAGGTCGGACTCTGTGTCATGGTATTGACGAAGTGATTATAGGCAATAGAGATACGGTCGATCTTACCATCGGCATAGGCATCCAGCATGACCTTGACTGTACCGATCAGATTCTCGATATGTGGCGTATCGCCTAAATGGACGGCCTGACTGACTATATTCCCGCCAAAGCGCCCAAAAAAACCAAGCGCCTTATTACCAATGGTACAGAAATCCACCTCAATACCCGCATCCCGATGCTCTTGGAGCTCTTTAAACAGCCTGCGGAAGAGGTTGTTGTTCAGTCCGCCGCAAAGCCCGCGGTCAGAAGAGACAATAATGTAACCAATTCGCTTCACCTCACGCTCGATCATGAAGGTATGTTTATACTCAGGATGAGCGTGAAACAGATGACCGATAACATTACGCATCTTATCCGCGTAGGGGCGGGTCGCCGCCATGCGGCTCTGCGCTTTACGCATCTTCGAGGCAGCCACCATCTCCATAGCCTTGGTGATCTTGCTGGTGTTCTTGATGCTGCCGATCTGTGTCCGGATCTCTTTTGCACCCGCCATAACTCTAAACCTTATCTAGTGGAACCATGATTGACTTACCAAGTATGGTTGGCCTTGAAGTCCTTTAGCGCATCGTGCAGGGCCTGCTCGATCTCAGCATTGTAGTCACCGGACTCATTGATCTTGTCCAACAACGTCTTCTGGCTGCTCTTCATGTATCCCTGCAATGCATTTTCAAAGTCAACTATTTTGGTCGTTTCCACATCATCCAAATAACCTTCATTGGCAGCAAACAGAGAGACGGCCATTCCAGCTACCGAAAGCGGAGAATATTGGGCCTGTTTCATCAGCTCTGTTACTCGCTCACCTCGTTCAAGCTGCTTGCGTGTCGCTTCATCCAGATCAGATGCAAACTGGGAGAATGCAGCCAATTCCCGGTACTGTGCAAGGGCCAGACGTACGCCACCACCCAGCTTTTTGACTACCTTAGTTTGAGCGGCACCACCTACACGTGAAACCGATAAACCAGCATTAATGGCCGGGCGTATGCCCGCGTTGAAAAGATCCGCCTCAAGGAAGATCTGACCATCAGTTATAGAGATTACATTGGTCGGAACGAAGGCTGATACGTCGCCTGCCTGGGTCTCGATGATTGGGAGGGCTGTCAGCGAACCTGTTTTACCTTTGACCTTGCCGTTGGTCGCTTTCTCCACATAATCGGCATTGACGCGTGCGGCACGCTCCAACAGACGGGAATGGAGATAGAAAACATCGCCCGGATAGGCCTCACGACCTGGCGGACGACGCAACAGCAGAGAGACCTGGCGATACGCCCAGGCTTGCTTGGTGAGATCGTCGTAAATAATCAGAGCATCTTCGCCTTTATCGCGAAAATACTCACCCATTGTACAGCCGGAGTAGGGGGCGATGAATTGCATGGCAGCGGAATAGGCAGCCGGTGCAGCGACGATGATCGTGTGCTCCATCGCACCGTGCTCTTCAAGTTTCCTGGCTACCTGAGCAATGGTGGAATTCTTCTGTCCGACAGCGACATAGATACACTTGATGCCGGTACCCTTCTGACTGATGATCGCATCAATGGCGACGGCAGACTTACCAGTCTGGCGGTCACCAATGATCAGCTCACGCTGGCCGCGACCAATCGGCACCATGGCGTCGATCGCCTTGATACCGGTCTGTACAGGCTGATCTACTGATTTACGTTCGATAACACCTGGTGCCACCTTTTCAATGGGCGAGGTCGCTTCTGCGACGATATCTCCCTTTCCGTCCAGCGGGTTGCCCAGCGAGTCGACCACGCGACCCAGCAGGCTTTCACCGACCGGCACCTCGAGTACACGGCCGGTACACTTGACTGCATCACCCTCACTCAGGTGCTTGTAGTTACCTAGAATCACGGCACCGACGGAGTCGCGCTCCAGGTTGAGTGCCAGTCCATAGGTATTACCCGGGAACTCCAACATCTCATAGGACATGGCGTCCTCGAGACCGTGGACACGGGCAATACCATCAGTCAGACTGATAATCGTACCCTCGTTGCGGGCTTCGGTCTTAAGATCGAATTTTTCGATCTTGCTTTTGATCAGTTCGCTGATCTCGGATGGATTGAGTTGCATGATGGCTTCTCGCTTAGATTCCTAATTCGTTCGCCAGTTGCTGTAGTTTTCCACGGACAGAGCCGTCGATCACCATGTCGCCAGCACGTATGTGAACTCCGCCAATCAGATCGGCATCTTTTTCACTGGTAATGGTAACATCGCGTCCCAACTTGGCCTTTAAGGCGTCGGCAATGAGTTTTTCCTGCGCTGGCTTGAGTACATAGGCGGAGGTGACATGAACTGTCATCATCCGCTCTTTATCTGCCTTGAGTTCTTCAAACAGTGTTTGGATTTCAGGCAGCACGACAAGACGGCGATTCTGGACCAGCAATCTAATCAGATTACTGCCCTCGTCATTGATGCGTTCACCTGCAATTTCGAGCAATAGCTCAGTCAGCACCTGCTGTTCCACCAGTGGATTGCTGACGATGGGGGCAAATGCCTCATCTTCGACCACTGATGAGAGAAAAGTCAGCATCTCGGACCATAGTTCAAGATTACCGCTCTCATCGGCATGCGCAAACACCGCTTCAGCGTAGGGACGGGCAATTGTGGTAGCTTCACCTGCCATAATTCTGCCCTAGATCTCTTCTGCCAAGGCTGCGACGATGTCCTGATGGGCATCGGCACCGATCTCTTTTCTGAGTATCTTTTCGGCGCCTGTCACAGCTAATAGGCCGATCTTCTCACGCAACTGTTCGCGTGCTCGATTGGCCTCCTGTTCGATCTCCGCCTGGGCGGCTGTCAGAATACGCTCACCTTCTGTGCGCGCTGTACCCTTGGATTCATCGACAATTTCAGCTGCTCGTTTCTGAGCTTGAGCCACAATTTCAGCAGCCTGAGCTTTGGCTTCGTGCAGTACATCCTTGGCACGCTCCTTGGCAAGCTCCTGCTCGTGCTGTCCACGTTCAGCAGCGGCCAGGCCGTCGGCAATCTCTTTTTTGCGGGTCTCCAGAGCACCCATAATCGGGGTCCAGACATATTTCATCGTGAACCACACGAATACCGCAAATGAGAGCAGCTGACCTATAAGAGTCAGATTGATGTTCATCCCGGAATTACCTCTCGTTGGACGAGATGATAGAGAGTTCGCTCAATGGCCCGAATTAACCGGCAACAGCGAACAGTACGTACATAGCCAGACCCACGGCGATCATGGGTACAGCGTCGACCAAACCCATCACAATGAAGAACTGGGTACGCAGCATAGGTATGAGTTCAGGCTGACGTGCGGCGCCTTCAAGAAATCGGCCACCCAGTACGCCGATGCCAACCGCAGCGCCTAGGGCACCCAGCCCCATCATGATAGCGCCGGCAATGTACAGCAGTGCTTGTTCCATTATTGGTCTCCCGTTTAATGAACTAGTAGTTAATAAAATTAGTGTTCGTGATGCGCCATATCCAGATAGACAATGGTCAGGGTCATGAAAATGAACGCCTGCAGTGTAATTATCAAGATATGAAAGATTGCCCAACCCAGCTGTAGAACGCCACCAAATAACCCCAATACAAGACCAGCGTTATACATAATGGCGATCAGAATAAAGATCATTTCACCTGCATACATGTTGCCGAACAGACGCAAGGCGAGTGAGATGGGTTTGGCTATCAAGCTGACAAATTCCAAAACAAAATTGATTGGAATGAAGATGAGATTGACTATTGGATTCTTGGAGGAGAAGGGCTGCAGGGTCAGTTCTCCGGCGAAGCCCCCTATACCTTTAATCTTAATACTGTAGAAGAGGACCAGGAGGAACACACCGATGGCCATACCAAAAGTGGCATTGGGATCGGTTGAGGGCACCACCTTCATGAAGTGAATACCCAGCATGCCGCTGATCAAGGGAATGACATCAACAGGCACCAGGTCCATGAGGTTCTGCAGGAAGATCCAAACGAAAATCGTCAGTGCCAGGGGGGCTACTAGTGCATTCCTTGAAGAGAAGGAGCCTCGCACACTGGTATCGATAAACTCAACGATCCATTCAACAAAATTCTGTAGGCCACTGGGAACACCTTGGGTGGCACTCTTCGCTGCTTTGCTGAAGAAATAGATAAACAGGGCACCCAACAGGAGTGACCAGAACATAGTATCAAGGTGAATGGCCCAGAAACCCATCTCCTTCGCTTCACTGGCACTGTGCGCAATGCCCCAGCTACCGTCCGGATGCTGTCCGAAGGTCAGATTAGTCAGATGGTGCTTGATGTATTCACTAGAGGTAAGGGCGTCGCCAGCCATATTTCGAAAACCTATGAATGCTGTCTATCTTGAAAAACCAACACAATCAGCGGAACTACTACTTGTACACACAGATAGCAGCCCAATAATACACCGATACTCAGGGGTTTGATGGTGACAATTGTCAACCCGAACATCAGACCTGTCAGTATCAACTTCTGGATTTCGGCGCCAAACATGCGACCGGCAATCTTCCCAGGATCTTGCGCACGATAATGTGCAAAGGACCTGTGTGCGAAAAAGCCGTTCGCCAATGCGGCTATCAGACCACCAACAAACCCTGACAGCGCAATGGTTTTACCGAACACCAGAAGTACCATGCCGATGGTCAGCGCTGCCCCAAATTGGAGCGCTACGATGGTTCGAATCTGGTTGTTTCCGGTAAGCTGCATGCCGGTTTCCCGGTGCCCTATATGAGCCTATCCAGTAAGGAGGGAGGAGTATAAGGGGTCTGGCATATAAGGTCAAAGGATAGATGCATAAAATTTTTAAGGTAGTAACTATTGTGGTGGCCTATATTGTCAGGTGATTTAGCCGCTACCAAACCAAAGGGGCCTGTGTAATAACTATTTCGAATAATCGGAGAGGGATCCCAATCCCCTGTAACTTAATCGATATTGGTTTAGTCTCCGTCCAGAAACAGTAAGTGGCTGGCCGCATCCTTCTCAACAGGGGCAAGGATGCCGTGTAAGCCACTTCAAGTACAGGGGTTTACTGTTAGTGTGGCAGAGAAAGAAGACTGCCAACCGATGAGGTCAAGACGGAAATTCAACTTTTCCTGGATGGATACTGTTTTTTGTTATCCAAGCACTCTATTGAGAGGATCTCTTCCATAAAAAATGGTCCAGGGAGAACAGACCACCACCATATCGAATGAGATAGAGTAGAGCCACAGCCCACCACATGTGTACGTTCCATGCATCCGGATAGACAAAAAACTGAATCACAGCAGTCATAATAAGTAGGGATAGGGCAGAAAACCGGGTAAAGAGTCCGAGAACAAGAAGAATGGGAAAAATATGCTCGGCATAGGTCGCCATGTGGGCAGCAATGTTCGGTGGAATCACCGGGACGCTATATTCGTGTTCGAATAGAAAATAGGTGGATTCAGAAATATCCAGGAATCCAGACACTTTGGTACGGCCAGATGACCAAAATGTATAGGCTATCGTCCCCCTTGCAAGCAGTGCGATCAACCATTCGGGCACAGATTTACTAAGAATATTAAAGATATGTTCTAGGCCATCGATGAGCGCGCTCATATAAAAAGATCCTTTTGTCTTTTCAATGTATTGATTGGGTATTTTTTAAATATTCTATAGTGAGCAAAAAGTACCATCGAACAGATGCTGTGAGAAGAAGAGTTCCAAGTTGAATGCCGGTTCTATTTGTATAGCAGCATTATAGGCATCACCAATAGTCTCTCCAGACCCAAGCCTTTGAAAAAGTGTGAAGGCTCCAATGCTTGCCTCTCTCGTTTCCACCCTGGTGCCCGGACGAATGATGACGACGTGTGATGGACCATCATCCAAGGAGATTACTTCCTCAGGATCCTCGCTTTGATTGGCTTCCCAAATACGGTAGACCGGATACTCAGAATGCAACAAACACATCGAGGGATGTGGTCGCAGACGAAGCAGCTCAAATTTCTCTGCAGGTAATTCTGTAATTTGGTGTTCTTCCAGTCTATCTACATCTTCTGCGTGATAAGCAACTGTCCATGCATATTCCAATCGTGCGACATCTTGTAAATAGTGCAGCTCTGATAATTCAGGAATCGATGCCAAAAAGTTGGGGAAATCTTTTCCATAGACTAGTAGGGCCCGTTCCATCGGTGGATATTCACGAACATAGGCAGTTGCCAGTATACGGAATGCAGAATCCCCTATCAGACGCTTGATGACTGGGTACATTTCTGCAAGTGCATCACCATTGAGAACAATGAAATTATTTCGATAGACATTAAACCGTTGCAACGCAAGGCCATCCTCAAGCAGTTCGTCCAGCAATGCGTCAGGAGGAGCATTCGGAGAACGAAGTGCATCACAAAAGCTTCGTTGCAGGTCAGCTAATGACATCACGGATACACTCCCGTGCGCGCTGTAAATACACTTCGGCAAATCGCACTTCCCGATAAAGTTCGGCAAATTGTGGAATATTACTGTCCCACTCAATCAGGGTGGGGGCAGTACCTTTGGCATCGATATAGTGTCGATAAAGTTTCCAGACCTCCGGGCAAACGGTTGAGCCATGATCATCAATGCGAAGGGATTGTCCTTCAAGCTCTTGTATCGAATGACCCGCCAGATGAATCTCTCCTACCAACCCGGCAGGGACGGCACCCAGATACTCATCTATGCTCCATCCATGATTACTGCAGGATACAAAGACGTTATTGATGTCCAATAGTAAACCGGCACCACTGCGTTTGGCTGCTTCGACATAAAAAACCTGCTCAGCAATTTCACTTTTTTTAAATTGCAGGTAACTAGACGGATTTTCAATGAGGATCTGTCTTTGTAGAGTTTCCTGTACCTGATCGATATGGTCCACAACCAATTGCAGTGTCTCTTCCGTGTAGATCAATGGTATAAGATCATGGGTGTACCATTCATAGCCATGGCTCCAGGAGAGGTGCTCCGAAACCAGTCCAGGCTCGAAGCGGTCTACCAATTGTTTAAGTTTCTTCAGATGATTTTGATCTAACGGAAGATAACTACCGAGTGAGGTGCCTACGCTGTGTAGCGAGAGTGGGTAGTCACGACGAATACGTTCAAGGTAGCGCAACGGAGGGCCACCTTTTCCCATATAGTTCTCAGGATGTACTTCAAACCAGCCAACATCGGGCTGTTGATCAATAATAGATTGGTAATGTTGAGACTTCAGGCCTGCCCCGGCTCGCGATGGAACCGGGGCAGATACTGAACCGTGCGTTGAAATCGCTTCCTGCATCTTTATAGAGCTATATTTATTTTTCCGCCAAGCTGCCACCGACGATTTTTTCACAGGTACCTTTCAGAACCAGCATCCAGGCATTGCCTTGGGCATCGGTAGTGGAAGTACCTGCACAGCTGGTGCCAGGACCCGCTTTACAGTCGTTTTTTCCTGCTTTGGCTACGCCGAAGCATTTTTCGGAATCCCCTGCGCTCGCCACACCAATTGGGGACATTGCCAATGCAGTTGTAATTGCACCAGCGACAATAGCGGTTGTTGCTTTTTTATTCATAAAAACTCCTCCAAGATCTTGGAATAAATATGTGATTGTTACCTTTCGGCAAAAGTCTGACAAAAACCTCAGTTAAAATGTTTCATTCGATGGAAAATAATAGCCGCTTAGATAGTAAGGTTCTTTTCTATATCGACCACTTTCATCTTAGTACAAGTTTCATTTTTTTAAGATTGTTACTGTTAACTATTACGAATCCCCTTGAACGTCTCAGATAAAACACTCGGTTTTTTTCTACGTTGCTAACAAGTAGTGAAACCTGAATGACACACAATAGATATTACCAAGCAATCAATATTCGTTATTTTTTATATACTGATCTTGTGTTTTATTGGTATATCTTTATATCTGTTTCTCCAACAATTCATCTACAACATAAACTTTGATATTTTAAGTGTACTGCTAAAATTGAAAATAGATGGGAGAAGAAATCTATATTTGAAAAAATCATTTTCAGGATTATGATTGGGGAATAATCTGTGAATACAATACTCAAAAGAGTCATCCGCTACGGTAGTAGAGGTGATGATGTAGTTCACATCCAACAGATGTTGAATAAAGCCGTTTCTACAAAACCGGAACTGGTTACGGATGGGATATACGGAACAAAATCGGCTACCAGAGCCAAACATTTCCAACGCAACAGTCAACTAACCGCTGATGGTATTGTCGGGCCCAAGACTTGGGCAAAACTGATTGCTCTATTGAAAAACATACTGGGTGTACCTCCAGTTGTACGTAAGCGATCAATAAACAGCATCTACTCTGCACAGTACCCCCAGTCTATTCTGTTCCCATCGAATTCAACAGGAGTAACAGATGGCCAGA
>JAIVEQ010000077.1 GCA_023838465.1 Candidatus Thiodiazotropha sp. | reverse complement strand
AATTTCGTACACTGTAAATGCCTACAAGGCTATACTATGCTGCACTCGATTGAATATTATGTCGTTGCGAAATCCGGATATAGCCGTTTTTCGGTGCTGCTTTGTGGCAGCTATATAAAGGTATAGACTCCCCCTACAAATCGATCCTGAAGATCTTTCTGATGGAGGCCTACAGCCGTAACTATCCTCATCCACAGTGGCTGGCACAACAGGCGAAGCAGTCGATCTATACTGGTGAGAACGATATCGATAAGCTCGATGCCTATATCCTGCTCTACCAGAGGGTTGAGGAGTATCTGCTAGATAACGAGGATGAAGACCGGCTTGAATTGGCGCGTCGCTGTTTCTATTTCAAGGTTGGTGAACGGTTAACTCAGGCCCGAGACAGTGATAGTTGGCGTATTCAGGCGATGCTCAAGTTGACCCGTCAATGGGGTTGGGGGCAGATTCAATTGCAGATGCTCGATACCCGCGCAGAATGGAAGATTGATCGCGTCATCAAGGAGCGAAATGCATTGGTGGGTGTGTTGACGCGCAGCTACAGGCTACTGACAGATTTTGCCCGTAAGTACGCCAAAGAGAGTCATATTGATCCACATGAACTTAACCTGTTGGGCCGAAAACTCTATACCGCTCTCGACCATCGTCCCGGGAAGATCGATCATATCAATCCAGGAATTTCCAAATACCTATCAGAAGAACAGCTGACGCTCTACCATAAGCCGACAAGGGATGGAGAGCTGGCATGGATGCTCTATCGAGGCAAAATAGGCGAGCCAGATCTGATTGAGCAGCGCCCCATAAAGATCACCACTAACCTGATTGAGATACTTCTATGGAGTCATGTCAATCAAGTCTGGGGGAAGCATACCAGGGTCACGCTTTATGCGGGTGAAACAGGCCTGCCACGTGGAGAGCTGCTCTCACTGCAAAGAAGTGTCATTCGGTTATTCCCATCCTATATGCCGCCATCTGCAGGGATGAGTACCCTCGCCCAACCAGCCTGTGCTGTGATGGTAGCGTTATTTATCAATATCGGCACAGATCCTCTGGAACGTTTGACCAAAGAGGGTATGCAGCTGACCAGTGAGCGACACGATCCACTTAGTTTCGCATCTGCACGCACAAATCTGGTGATCAATCTGGAATCAATACACCAGACAAGTTGGGGAGAATTACAGGTCTCGCAGCATGAAGATGCCGGAGGGCTGATGGATCTGCTATGTAACATCCTCAACCTACAGCCAGCACATGATCTTCCGCCAACCCAGGTCTATGCATACAGCTACTCCTGTGTGCGGGGTAGCCAGATTGCCCTCAGAGTCACAGAGCTGTTCAACCATGTAATACAACGATTTCAAAGTGGTGAGTTGAGTAATGGTCGTTATGCTTTCAGAATGGGGAAGGCGTTTTTTATTGTCCAGCAGCAACGGGAAAAGGGGTTTACCTGGCGTGGCTTGGAATCACTGGATAGCCTGCTAGATGAATTGATGGCCCCACAGCCAGTCTATCGTGCTCTGGAGTTCGATCCGGAGATACTTGCCAACAGTCCCTATCCTGCCCTCTTCAAAGCCAATAAGCCGGATGTTATACAGCTCTTCTTCCACATAAAAAAACAAAAAACGAATATATACCTGCTTGACGAACAAGGTGCCCTTTTTCAGCAAACACTCGCAGCGGATAGTCCACGCTTCCTGATGCTGCAGCAGAGGCGATTCCTCAACAGTCTGCAGCAACTGCGAAATCTTGTATTGGATGGGAAAAGTGATCTATTGCTCGAACCGGAATTTCATGAACTTTTCATAGATCGAGATGGGCAGTATATTACGAAGCGTCGACGTGTGCCTCTCACGAGCAGTGATGATTATTTAGAGTTGATTTTAGTGAGTGATTGTACCCAAGCCAATGGTGAGCCCGTTTCACTAATCTGTGGCGAAACTGAGTTTACCCGACTGGAGTATGGTTTAGATTTGTATCGCGCTGCAGCTGAATATATTCATAGTGTTCGCCAGGGAGATGTGAATTATCCCATCTACCTCACCTCTATTCGGTTAAGTGGGTTTTCCTCCCTGCAGGGGCTGGCTACAGTAGACTTGTTGAATTTGAAAAAGCGTGTCGAAAAGCGACTGAATGGCTACATATGATTGACTAATAGAAGCTTGAGTCAGCTACAGTAATCACGCATCGTAGCCGAACAGATTCAGATTGTCCCTAAAAGCATCCGTATACTTGTCTTGTAGTTGCGGTATCAGCTCTCGTTTCCAGCGCTGTATGGAATTTAAAATCGATTTACTGGTAATGTGTTGTTGATGCGATTGATCGATTTGGGGTGGGTGATGAGCAATAGCATCGACGATGTCGTCACTATCTGAGATAGAGAGATAGGTGAATATTGCTTTTAGGATGGAAGATGTATCGAGTATCAGATCTTCATAGCGTACTAATAGTGTGTTGTTTTGGTGGCACTTGTAGTATTGACTAAACTCACTGACTTCATTTGTCACATTAAGGTAGGCAGTAGCTTTTTCACTTTCTAAGTCTCTGCTGGTATCTTCTCTCGCGCCAAAGTGAAGTGCAGAAAGTACCATATCTCGAAAATCACGTACCAATACTATTTCTCTAGCATCTGGATAGAGTTCACGAACGACTAAGCTGAGTTGACGCCATGTGGTGGTTCCAGCACCGGCAAAATAGGGTATTTTCTCAGCAAAATAACTTGCTTTATGCGCATTTTGTTGTATACATATCTGGTGATAATAATCCTCGATCGCTTGTTGGCAAAAATGTAATCCCATTGTGTAGTACTTTTCTTGGAACCAGGTTCGTCGTTGTGCGTCTGACATAAAATCACGTTCGAAGCGCTGTTGGTCAATGGGGGATAGAAAAGTATGTGATGAATAGAGCTGGTTGCTGACTATATGCAGCCAATATTCTAGTGCAAAGGTTTCATAAGGATGCTGATTTGCAACTGTAATGGAAGGATGCTTTGCCAGTAGTTGCATGAGCAAGGTTGATCCGGTTCTACCTATGGTTGTAATAATGATGGGATGTATCTTGGGGTTGAAGTGAGTGCTGGTAGGCGTGCGGTTTAATCTTATCTTACAGAGTGCAATCCTCTCTCCAGAAGCAGTATGAGCATTTAATGACAGCAAGCAGTTATCTGCTAATCCAAGTACAGTGAGATAGGTCGTAAAGCCACATCTCTGGTTAATAGTGCAGTTGGACAGATGGCTGACTACATCAGGTCTTTCAATGTTGAGGGAAAAAGTGTGAATACAACAAGATACATCACCGCAATTATCCCTGATTTCAAGATATGAAATAGGATCGTCTGGGCTGGCGACCCAGCCTGTTAAGAGAAGTTGATCGCTTGAATCGATTAGATTCTGGGTGGGCGTGTCCAGATGGAAGCCCTGAATTCGGCAATTGGTTAGATTTTGTATATCAAGAACGCTGTAAGACAAAACAGATTCAACCCAAACTTATGTATCTAAAAAGGTATGTGTTTTCCAGTCAAAATGTTCAAATTCGTATCAATGCTGGTTTGAAATTATAAAGAAGACCAAAGCCAATTGCTCATTAATGCTGATAATCTGTATTATAGATTAATAGAAAGTATTAATGGGAATCATTAAAAAATATAAATGTGAAAATGTATGTCACCCCACTGATCTAATTATAATTTAAATAGATCAGTGAGGGTGGAAACCAAGCTCGATATGGGTCTATTTTGTGGAAGGTTTGGCTGCAAGTCCAATATATTCGATTTCGAAGACTAAAGTTTCATTGGGGCCGATATTTTTACCGGCACCTGTCTCTCCATAAGCCATTTCAGGGGGCATGACTACACGCCATTTCGCACCTGGTTTCATTCGCACTATGGCTTCTCTGAATCCTGCTACGACACCATTAAGGTTAAATTGTACCGGCTTACCCCGCGAGTATGAACTGTCGAAGACACTACCGTCAATCAGTGTGCCTTGGTAGTGAACTTCTACTTTGTCTTTGGCAGTTGGTGAGGGGCCATCACCCGCTTTTAGTACTTCAAATTGTAAGCCGTTTTCAAGGGTAGTGACGATATCGCGTTGGCCATTATCTTTCCTGAATTGAGCGCCTTTAGTGCTGTTTTCGGTCGCGGTTTTCGTACGCTCTGATTGACGCTGTTGATAGTGCAGCTTTAAACTTTCACGCATCTGTGGCTGTGAGAGTTGGGGGGTAGTATGACTTAGATAGTCAGCAATTGCTGCTGAGAATGCATCGACATCCAGATCGGTAATATCTTGTGCGCGAAGCATTTGCCCTAATTGTATGCCGACGGCGTAGCTGTATTTCTGTTTTTGTGTTGTTAAGTCAACTGCGAAACTATTGTGTGACAAGAGTAGAAATAGTGTAGATAGTGTGAGCGTGCAAAATTTCATAGTTAAGAATCCACCTCTCTAGAGAGTCTGTATAAATGAAATAGGATATATATCGAAAAAATGCGTTAGACCGGCCATTTTCACAAATGGTTCAGTTCAGAATGTTCCGAAACCGGTGGTGAAGATGATTAGGCAATAACGTAAGTTGGTCTACGCTTAACTTCCCAGTAGATTTCAGCGATGTACTCTCCGATCAATCCTAGGCCGAGCAGAATCATGCTACCCATGCCAAGTATGAGCAGAATGACCGTAGGAAATCCCTCTTCAGCAAGGCCTTGCCAATGATACCAGAGTGTTTGTAGCGTAAGTCCAATGCTGAATAGAACCCCAAGACCACCAAGCCATGTGACAGCTCTCAATGGTAGTGAGGAAAAGCTGATAATCGTGGACCGTGCCAGATTTAATAAATTGCTGATGCTCCAGCTGCTTCGACCGGTTTGTCTTTGCGGGGGGTCGAACTCTATCGCGACTGAACTGAAACCGAGCCAGGTAGTCAAGCCACGGAAAAAACGACCCACTTCAGGAAGTGCAATGTATTGATCCACAACCTGGCGATCGAGCAGTTTAAAGTCGCTTGAACCATCCATATCCAGTCCACTGGAGAGTCTGAATGCGCGATAGTAGAGTTTTGCGCCGACACCCCTTAATAGTGACTCATCCTGACGTTTACGTTTGACTGCTTCAACTATTTTAACCTTGCCACTATCCCAGAGTGATAACATTTGAGGTATGAGAGCCGGCGGGTGTTGAAGATCAGCATCCAAAACAATTATCGCACTTCCCAATGCCTGGCGCAGACCTGCCAGTATGGCTGCTTCTTTGCCAAAGTTTCTGCTGAGGCGTAGACCCTGTATTTGAATTTCCTTACTACTGCTTGCGGTTATTGCTGAGATTGATTGCCAAGAGCTGTCTGTGGAGCCATCATCCACCAAAATGACTTCAAAGTTATATTGACTGTTGCAGAGAACGTTATTCAGTGCCTGCCAGAATTGCCTTAAGCCGGATTGCTCATTGTAGATCGGTATGATTAATGAAATAAGCATGAAAGACTCCAGCTCATGAGGTAAAGATGAATCGCCTCATCGTAACAAAATTAATAAAGATAATGATCACTTCTGTGATCAGTTTAGAAACAATTGGGTGAAGCATGAATAAATCAATAAAAAGAAGAATGCAACCGATACTAATGGCATATGAAATCAACCAAAGTAACAAGTATTGAAATGCCTGGCGCCAAACCGTACCCTGACTGAACTGCCTATCATCGAAAACAAACACTTTGTGTCCGGCAAAGGAGACCAGTGCCCCGGTAATCCTGGCGAGTGTTTGCGCACCAACAATGCCAATCACTGAATAGAGTGCTATGAAGATGGCGAAATCAACCACCCAGGCGCTCGCACCGAAGCGCATAAATGGGTTGTTATACGAAGTTTTCTGATTAACCTATGCTGGCTGCTTCCCTTGGCATGGTTGGCATCGGTTAAGCCTGGCTATGGATCGTTGCTTACTTTTGTGGCCTTTCTACCCTTGTTGTTTCTGGTCAGACGAGTAGGTGCTGGGCTGGATTGATTTTGACTACTCACCTCAATCTGGTTGTGATTCCAGTTTTCTCAACCTGTACTGGACTTCTTCCAGCAGCTTGCGGTTGACACTCAGCAGGTCGGCGACGAAAGCCACCAAAAATGTTTGGAAGCCAATGCCCATCATGACACCGGCAAGCACGACTGACTGAATATGTCCCTGCCCATCACCAAACAGGTAAAAATAGAGGAATCTTAAACCCAGTATCATACCCATGCTGAACAGTGCCAGGCCTATGGCTAGAAAAAAGCGGAATGGTTTGTAGACAACAAAGATCCGCAGCATGGTAATGATCGATTTCTTGATATAGCTGCTGATGCTCTTGACCAGTTTTGATGGCCTGAGATCACCGTTGACCTCGACGGGTACTGAGGTAACGGCCATTTGTTTCATACCAGCCTGGATGATGGTTTCAAGGGTGTAGGTATATTCGTTGAAAACATTCAATTTCATGGCGGCATCACGGCTGAATGCACGAAATCCACTGGGAGCATCGGGAATATTGGTGTGGCTGATCTTGCGAACAACGCTGCTTCCCAGGCGTTGTAGCATCTTTTTACTGAATGAAAAGTGCTCAATCATCTGAATGGGTCTGGCGCCAATGACCATGTCAGCTTTACCATCAAGAATCGGCTGTGTGAGGTTGGGTATGTAACTGGCATCATACTGATTGTCAGCATCGGTGTTGACGATCACGTCTGCACCATGCCGAACACAGGCGTCCAAACCCAACATGAACCCCCTTGCCAGCCCCTGATTTCGTGTATAGCCCACAATATGATCGACCCCTTGTTCGCGGGCAACTTTCCGGGTTTCATCGGTGCTGCCGTCATCAATGACCAGCCATTCCACTTGGTCAAACCCGGGAACCTCTCTAGGAAGTTCCGCCAGGGCAAGTGCCAGGGTTTTTTCTTCGTTATAGCAGGGGATCTGTATTATCAGCTTCATCGCATCAGCACTCGCAGGATCTCTTCCATGACGGCATGTTTTTCTTCCAATCACAGGCTTGTTTCACTCATCTCAAAAAAAGGATGATATTTGAAAAAGTTAACGAATAAAGCCTCTTTTTTGAGTCTATGCGGGTAATATACCATCTCTTGAATACTCAGAGGTGCATTTCCCTTAATGTCTGGGTAGTCCTGGCCGATAAGTATAGGGAGATAACAGGCGATCGGTATGTCAGTAATACAAAAAAACCATCTTGAAATATTCCGCCAGAGCCTTCAGAGGGTGACAGCCTCCGAAGCATTTTTTGATCGCTTTTATGATAATTTTATCAGCCAGTCAGAGGAGATCGCTGCTTTTTTTCAAAACAGGGATATGCTGCAGCTGAAGAAAAAGCTACGTGAGACTCTGCATATGCTTGCGGAATCGGCTGAAGGCCGACCGGGACTTGGACTCTATATCGAGATGCTGGGAAGGATACATCATCGCCTGAATGTGCAACGACGACACTTCACCATGTGGGAAGAGGCGCTGTTGGATGCCGTCAAGACCTATGACGAGGAGTTCAGTGATCAGGTCCTCTCGGCTTGGCTGGATGTGATCGATCGGGTTATCGATAGTATGTTTGCTGCCTTGAACGACGCGAAGAAGCTGGCATCTTAGGTCTTTGATCTGATCAGTGGAACAGGCCTTGTATTGGCCAGGCAGATAATTTCTAGCCATCTGGTCTCTTTCTGTTGCGGGCCAGCTGCGGTATCCTTCCGCGATTGCCGTAACAACAATCCATCCGGACCAGATCATGCAGAAGAGTTACGACCCCACTGCCATCGAGGCAGCGGTCCAGTCATATTGGGTAAAAGAGAAGACCTTCGAGGTTACAGAAAATCCTGATCAGGAGAAGTTTTACTGTCTCTCCATGTTTCCCTATCCCAGCGGTAAGCTGCATATGGGACACGTACGCAATTATACCATCGGTGACGTAATTGCCCGCTACCAGCGCATGTTGGGTAAAAATGTACTACAGCCGATGGGCTGGGATGCATTTGGACTGCCAGCGGAGAATGCGGCGCTGAAGAATAGTGTCGCTCCTGCGGGTTGGACTTACGACAATATTGGTTATATGAAGGGCCAGTTGATCCGACTCGGTTTTGGCTACGATTGGCAACGGGAGCTGGCCACCTGCCAGCCGGATTACTACAAATGGGAGCAGTGGCTCTTCACCGAGCTCTTCAAGAAGGGTCTGGTCTACCGTAAAAATGCTGTGGTTAACTGGGATCCTGTAGATCAGACGGTTTTGGCCAATGAACAGGTGATCGATGGTCGTGGCTGGCGTTCTGGCGCCCTGGTCGAGCGTCGAGAGATACCCCAGTGGTTTGTAAAGATTACCGAATATGCAGATGAGCTTCTCGATGAGATCGATACTCTGGTGGGCTGGCCCGATCAGGTACGCACAATGCAGCGTAATTGGATCGGTCGCTCCTTTGGTGTGCAGATGGAGTTTGGTATCAAGGGCTCAGATGAGAGCTTGACCATCTATACGACCCGTCCGGACACCTTGATGGGTGTGACCTATGTGGCGGTAGCTGCTGAGCATCCATTGGCCCTAAAAGCTGCTGTTGGGAATAATCAGCTGTCTGCATTTATTGATGAATGCCGCCAGGGAGGGACTTCGGAGGCCGAACTGGAGACCATCGAAAAGAAGGGTATGCCGCTCGGGATTCATGCCATCCATCCGGTGAGTGGTGAAGAGGTACCCATCTATGCCGCAAATTTCGTGCTGATGGGGTATGGCACGGGAGCAGTGATGGCGGTGCCCGGTCATGATGAGCGCGACCATGCCTTTGCGCAGCAATACGCGATTCCTATCAAGCAAGTGATTCATCCAGCAGATGGGTCTGCTTTGGATATTCAAGCAGCAGCCTATACTGAGCAGGGTGTGTTGCAGGACTCAGGACCATTCAATGGGCTGACATCTGCAGCTGCCTTCGATGCCATTGCCGAGTGGCTGCAGGAACGAGGCAAGGGTGAGAAAACCAAGCAGTACCGCCTGCGCGACTGGGGTGTATCACGTCAGCGTTATTGGGGTACTCCGATACCCATGATCTACTGTGATAATTGTGGCTTGGTCCCGGTTCCTCTGGAGGATTTGCCGGTACGCCTGCCTGAGGATATCGTCTACGACGAAAACACTATCAATCCGATCAAGAACAATCCGGCATTTTCAGACTGTAGCTGCCCACAATGTGGCGGTAAAGCACAGCGTGAAACCGACACCTTCGATACCTTCATGGAGTCGAGTTGGTACTATGCACGTTATACCTGCCCAGGGGCTGATACCATGCTCGATGAACGGGCAGATTACTGGCTCCCGGTCGATCACTACGTCGGCGGCATTGAGCATGCGGTGCTGCATCTACTCTATGCCCGTTTCTATCACAAGTTGTTGCGAGATGCAGGATTGGTGAAGAGTAACGAGCCATTCACCCGCCTGCTGACCCAGGGCATGGTGGTGGCCGATACCTACTATCGGGATCAACCCGATGGTTCCAAACATTGGTATAACCCGGCAGAGGTTGAGGTGGCGTGTGACGAAAAAGGCCGTCCGCTCACCGCGCATTTGCTGGAAGATGACCAACCGGTGGTTATTGGTGGTATCGAGAAGATGTCGAAGTCCAAGAACAATGGCATTGATCCTCAGACCCTTATCGACCGCTACGGCGCTGATACGGTTCGGCTCTATACCATGTTCACATCCCCACCTGATCAATCCCTGGAGTGGAATGATGAGAGCGTGGAGGGGTCCCACCGTTTCCTCAAGCGGTTGTGGACATTGGCCGAAACCAATCAGGCCAGGTTTTCGGCCCTCCTGAAAGATCTGGTTGATCTTGCAGAGCCCCAGAAAATAGCTCGTCGTGAACTGCACGAATTGCTGAAAAAGGCCCTCTACGACTACGAACGTCAACGCTTCAACAACGTGGTGTCCGCCTCTATGGGGATGATAAATATCCTCTACAAATTGGGTGAAACAGCGGCGGATAAACAGGTATTGATAGAGGGAGTATCCCTGGTGTTACGGCTATTGGCTCCCATTGCACCCCATATCACCCATCAGTTGTGGTGTGAGTTGGGGTATGGAAATGAGATTCTCGACAGCGACTGGCCTCAACCTGATGAAACAGCACTGAAGCAGGATAGTCTGCCCTATGTGGTCCAGGTTAATGGTAAGGTTAGAGGGACCATCCAAGTGCCTGCAGATGCTGAAAAATCGGTTGCGGAATCCATCGCATTGGAGAATGAGAACGTACAGCGCTTTATGGGTGATGGAACAGTAAGAAAGGTTATCGTTGTACCGAATAAGCTGGTGAATATCGTTGTTAAATAGTTTTCTACTGGCACGCCTCCAACCCTTCTGGTTACTGCTAGTTCTTTTTCCGTTAGTGGGGTGTGGTTTTCACCTGAAAGGCTATCATCAGGCTTCTACCGTGCTGAATGGACTGTACGTCATGGAGAGTGATTTACAAGATAGTGTGGCAGATATTTTACGACGCGATCTGCAAAACGGAGGTGTGGTGATGGCACCTGATGCCGAGACTGCTCGGTTCAGTTTGCAGATCACTCAGGAGAAGTTCTCAAGCCGGGTATTATCCGTGGATGCCAACGGTAAGGCCCTCGACAATGAAATGCAGCTGGTGGTCACCTTTCGCTTAATTCCTGCAGATCCCGATGAGACAGCTACAGAACAACAACTGGAGCTTGTGCGTCAGCTCAGCTTCAGTGGTAGTGATGAACTTGGGCAAAGAAACGAGTCGGCATTGATGGTAACCGATATGCGGAACGATTTGGCGTCCCAAATCATCCGTCGTCTTGAAGTCCAATTGCGCTAGATGCGCCTACGTAACGAACAATTAGCTTCCCACCTGCAACGCGATCTTGCGCCGGTCTATCTATTGAGTGGAGATGAGCCGTTGCAAATGCAGGAAGCCGTAGACGAAATACGCAGTGCGGCACGCCGGCAAGGATACAGTGAACGCGAAGTGCTCGATCAGGGTAGTGGCTTTGATTGGTCCACACTGACAACAGCGGCGGAAAGTCTCTCTCTGTTCGGTGACAGAAGATTGCTGGAGCTACGTCTTGGCAGTGCCAAGGTCGGTATTGAAGGGAGCAAGTCTCTGAGCGCCTATTGTGAGCATCCGGCTGAAGATACAGTGCTTTTGATTACGCTGCCTAAGTTGGAGAGGGCTCAAGCTAATAGCAAGTGGCTAAAGACGATCGAGCGTGTTGGCGTGATTGTACAGATTTGGCCAGTGGAAGGGAGCCGTCTGGTACCCTGGATTGAGCAGCGACTACGACGAGTTGGATTGATTCCTGAGACCGGAGTAGTCGAAATGCTTGCAGATCGGGTGGAAGGTAATCTACTTGCCGCCAGCCAGGAAATTGAAAAATTATTACTACTGTATGGTGAAGGCATTATCAATCCCGAGCAGCTCAACGAAGCCGTTGCTGACAGTGCCAGGTTTGATATTTTTGGTTTGGTCGACACACTGCTGAGCGGTGAAGTAGCGAAAGGGAGTCGTATGCTGCAGGGCCTGAAGGCAGAAGGCGTCGCATCAGCCGTTGTTTTATGGGCTTTGAGCAGAGAGATTCGTAACCTTGCTGAGATGGCATCCGCCGTTGAACATGGCGCTAGCGTGGAACAGGCCATGGCTGCTCATCGTGTATGGGAAAAGCGGAAGTCAATACTACGTAAAGCACTAGGTCAGCGAGCAGAGTATTGGTACAGATTGTTATCAGAATGCGCCGATGCTGACAGAGCGATCAAGGGACTATCCCATGCCGACCCCTGGTTGATTATGCAGAACCTGGCCGGGGGTATGGCTGGGTTGTCTCTCCTGTGATCTGTTGCACAACCTTGTGTAGGAATTAATAACCCACGAATGGCATTCCTGCTATTTGTGACTTACTTCAACCATTTTATTGTTCCGTCGTTGTCTCATCTGTCACCGGAGTCCTCATTCAGAGGGTTTTGGATCAAAGATCATCAACAAGGAGAATATGATGAAAAAATTGACTATGAAACAAGCGCTTGTCGCTTTGATTGACGGTGGGTTCTTCACCGTTGCCTGTGCAGGTGAGGATCAATTTACAAAGCTAGATGCGAATGCAGACGGTTACATCTCTGCTGAGGAATCCGTAGTAAGTGAGCAACTCTACCAAGCCTGGTCGGCTACGGATGCCAACGATGATGGCAAGATTGATGCTGCAGAATTCAGTGCATTCGAGGTAAACAGCACTAAGAGTAAATAACTGAAATAACTCCGTTTGTTATCTGATGGGCAGAGATCGTTGATCAGCATATGCTGATCAACGAAATCGCAAACGTATGTTCAGCAAAGAGACAAATAAAGACCAATGGTTAAATAGGCCATTGATTACCTGGGAATTAAAGTTGTGATTTTGTGATTGAATTCACCACATTTCTTTTCCCGTAGGTGTCTCATGAAATACCGGAGGCCTGATTAAAAGGGCTTTTGGATCGAAACACTATTAAAAAATTCGTTAAGGAGAACACGATGAAAAAGAAAACTTTACAACAAGCTGCAGTAGCTCTGGTGGCAGCAGGATTCTTCACCGCAGTGGTTGCCGGTGAGGATGTATTCAGCAAACTCGACAGCAACGCTGACGGCGCTATCTCTTCTGAAGAGGCTACTGCTAACGAAGCGCTGTATAAGGGTTGGGAAGCCGCTGATGCGAATCAGGATGGTCAGGTTGATGCAGCTGAATTCAGTGCATTCGAGACCAGCATGCCTACAGGCAAATAATTGCGGTTAGGAGAGTGACCCCAGCTATGGGGTTGCAGTACCGGCAGCCAGTTGATTCTGGCTGCCGGTTGCTACTTTAACTTTAGCCAGATGGCAATTGCTCAATTGCAACTGTGGAGGCTCACTGGAAAATATGAATGGCGCTGTTTTTAATAGTGCACTGAGTCCAAGAATCTGACGGGTCTTGCCAGGAAATACCGCTACATCGACCTCCTCCAGAAGACACTCATTACCGATTCGTACATTAGTAATTGTATATACGGGTACCAACATTTCGGCACCATTGGCTAAAGTCCCTTTCAGATCACGGATATAGCGGGGGTTTCCAGCTACCTGCAATTCCGCCAGCGTGATTTCGTTGATGGTCATATAGCTGGAACCGGTATCGACCATGAATTCCGTGGCTGGCATATCACCGATCTTACCCGAAATATAGAATGTGCTCGCCCCTTTTGAGTGCATCGGAACATCGAAAACAAACTGTTCTGCCCACAGCTGTCCGGCATAAAGGGCTATTATCACAGCGGTTAGAAGAGGTTTGATCATCAGTATTTGCGACGCTCATTATGGGTGTTCATCTACCTATTAGATCGGTCGGTTTGGGCTGAACTTAAATATTTTGGGTATCAATTGTTCAAATAATTCCCTGATTGCATGTGAATGAAGGTATTTCAGGCCCTTTCAGTAAAAAGGAAGGATGTGACAAATGGAGTCATTTTTTTCGATATTTGCTACAGTTAGCAGCTTGATTCACCTGTAACTTGAACCTACAGATTCAGGTTTAACCGAGACAAGTAAAAGATCATGTCCAAAGAAATTTCCGATGTCACCGGCTATATGGAAACGCTGGGTCAGGAGGCACGTCAGGCTTCACGTATCCTGGCCAGTGCGAGCACTGCACAGAAGAATAAGGTGTTGGAGGCTATTGCTGATGAACTGGATGCAGCCAGGGGATCGCTAATGGCTGAGAACAAACTGGATCTGCAGGCAGGAGCGGAAAAGGGGCTAGAGGTTGCCCTTTTAGATCGCCTGGAGCTGACACCCGCTCGTATCGACAGCATGATCGAAGGATTGCGCCAGATTGCCGCTCTCTCAGATCCGATTGGTGAGATATTCGACATGAAATACCTCCCCAGCGGAATCCAGGTTGGTCGTATGCGGGTACCCTTAGGTGTGGTTGGGATCATTTATGAATCACGCCCGAATGTGACGGCTGATGCTGCAGCACTCTGTTTGAAATCAGGTAATGCTGCCGTGTTGCGTGGTGGTAGTGAAGCCTACTATTCCAATCAGGCGATCGCCTCATCGATCCGGGCCGGGTTGAAGAAAGCAGACCTACCTGAGGCTGCTGTGCAGGTGGTCGCGACTACTGATCGATCAGCGGTTGGCCAAATGATCACCATGCCCCATGCGATTGATGTAATTATCCCACGTGGAGGTAAGGGTTTGATCGAACGTATTAGTCAGGATGCCCGGGTGCCGGTTATCAAACACCTGGACGGAATATGTCACGTCTACGTCGATGACCAGGCAGCGTTGAATAAGGCCTTTGATGTGGCGATGAATGCCAAGACTCAGCGATATGGCACCTGCAATACCATGGAGACCCTGCTGGTTGCAGAAGGGATCGCCAAAGAGATATTACAGATGCTTGCCGGTGCACTGATCGAAAAGGGTGTAGAAATACGCGGTTGCGAGCGTACCCGGGAGATCATTGATGGCTGCGTTGACGCTGTGGATGCGGATTGGGATACGGAGTATCTGGCACCGATCCTCTCCGTTAAAGTAGTCAACGGATTGGAGCAGGCTATCGAGCACATCAATACTCACAGCTCCCAACATACCGATGCCATTGTGACCGAGAACTTTACCCGTGCACGCCGTTTTCTCACCGAGGTTGATTCCAGTTCGGTGATGGTAAATGCTTCCACCCGTTTTGCCGATGGCTTCGAATATGGTTTGGGTGCTGAGATCGGTATCTCTACGGACAAGTTTCACGCCCGTGGTCCGGTAGGGTTAGAGGGGCTGACATCGGTAAAATATATTGTCCTGGGCGATGGCCACATCCGTACCTAGTACTCCATCAAGGTAATATTGATGGAGTACTATTAGCTAATGATTGGAATTTTTGGCGGCACATTTGATCCGATTCACATCGGCCATCTACGTACGGCTCTCGATGTGATGCAAGCGGTGGAGCTGGAAGAGGTGCGGTTTATCCCACTGCATGGTGCCGTACATCGTGACCAGCCAGAGGTTTCTGCCAGATTGAGGTTGCAGATGGTGCAGGCTGCGATTCAGGAACAAGAGGGATTTGTTGTTGATGACAGGGAGTTACAGCGTTCAGGAGATTCCTATAGCATTGATACGCTTGCCAGCTTGCGCAGGCAGTGGCCAGAAAGAACCCTATGTCTATTGATGGGGATGGATGCCTTCAACGGTTTTGCCGACTGGCGTCGCCCCAATGAGATCCTGGGGCTGGCCCATCTGATTGTGATGCAACGACCCGGACAGGAGAACCCATCAGAACCACGTGTCCGAGAAATACTCAAGTCTCGGCAGTGTTTCAGTCATGCCCAGTTACACAAACAAGTAAATGGCGCGATCTTGATGCAAACAGTCACCCAGTTGGATATATCAGCTACTCGAATACGTGCCATGCTTGCCGACGGTCAAACCCCACGTTACCTGCTACCAGATGCTGTTCTGCAACTGATTGAGGATAATCAGCTCTATCGAATGAGCTAAAAAAAAATTCTACAATTAGGTTATGCTAGACCATAAGACTGGGTAAAATTGCCCTTCGCCGGCGAACCGGTCGCAATCCTCTTGGCAACAGAAACAGGACTCAATGCAGATAGAAGAACTTAGAGACGTCGTCCTTAAGACACTGGACGACATGAAAGCAAAGGATGTGGTGGTACTGGATGTACGTGGAAAGACCAGTATTACAGACATTATGATCATCGCCAGTGGCACCTCAGATCGACATGTAAAGTCTATTGCACAGACAGTCGCTTTTCAGGCGAAGCAGGCGGGAGAGGCACCTCTTGGCAGTGAGGGGATGGAAGATGGAGAGTGGGCGTTAGTGGACCTGAATGGGGTCGTTGTGCATGTCATGCAACCTAAGGTTCGCGACTTTTATCACCTGGAAAGACTCTGGTCGATGGACGAACCTCCCGCGACTAAACATAAACTTGAATCAATCTGATTCATTGCATGGATCGGTTTGACCGGATATTTGAACTCAACCGTATCCTGCTGTCAGCCCGCTATCCGGTTTCGCGGCAGAGACTGGAGCAGGAGCTGGAGTGTTCTCGTGCCACCGTAAAGCGTCTCATTGAGGAGATGCGTCTCTTTCTCAATGCCCCTATTATTTATGACCGTAAGCTCAATGGTTATTGTTATGACCGCAATGAAGGGGAGATGTATGAGCTTCCCGGGCTTTGGTTTAATGCTTCAGAGCTACAGGCTTTACTGACAGTCCAGCAGTTGCTCGAAGGGATGCAACCTGGTTTGCTGGATAGTCATCTGCAACCTCTGAGGCGCAAAATCGATGCTTTATTGAGTCGCCAACAGGGGAACGGTGAACCGATTTCCCATCGGATTCGCTTAGTACATGCGGCAGCCCGTCCTGCAGGCCCCCATTTTACCCTTATTATTGGTGCCCTCGCTGGCAGGTATCGCCTTAATCTGAGCTATTACAATCGATCCAGTGACAGTGACAGTGTCAGTGAGCGTGTGGTCTCGCCGCAGCGTATGACCCATTATCGTGATAACTGGTACCTGGATGCCTGGTGTCATCTGCGTAAGGGGTTGCGAACATTTGCCTTGGATACAATTCGTGAGGCTGAACAGTTGGATCTCCCTGCACGGGAGGTGAGTGAAGCCGTCCTGGAAAAACATTTTACGGTTGCTTATGGAATTTTTTCCGGTAAGGCTGAAAACTTGGCTAGAGTACGTTTTACACCGCAAAGGGCTCGTTGGGTTGCCACTGAGATATGGCATCCAAAACAGCAGACTCGGTGGCTGGAGGATGGGCACTATGAGCTGACGCTGCCCTATGGCAATCCGACGGAATTGCTGATGGACCTTTTAAAATATGGACCGGATGTGGAAGTGGTGTCGCCTTTTGGTCTGCGCCAAGCTATTCAGGAACGCTTACAGTCGGCATTGGATATCTACCGATAAGCTGCTTAATCGTCTGTTTCAACAGAATAACCTATTCCGGGAATCTTAGTTAAACGCCTGGAAGTAGTATTCAAACTATTGCATATCGTATTTTTAAAATGAGCGAATAGACGGTTTGAATAGATGATAGAAATGGTGAATAAGTCTATCTGTTAAACAGACGTGTTCTGTGCCGAGTTTCGAAAAATGACGGATTCTCTACAGAAGAACGAGCCTGTAAATAATTCTGTGTAACTGCCCTTGTTTAAACGAAGTCCTTTAATCGGTCTTCGAATTCGATCATAAAACGATTGAGTGCTAT
>JAIVEQ010000076.1 GCA_023838465.1 Candidatus Thiodiazotropha sp. | reverse complement strand
CATGTGACCAACAAACAATCATTTAGACCAATAAGCCCCGAACATCTCGGGGCTTTTTTTGGTTCTTCGTCTAATAGGGTGGGGTAGAATCAGACAAATCACAGCGAGTCATTTCACCAGTTTAAGAAATTTGTCCACAGATAAACGCGAATTAACGTAAATACGAATAGTGACTTACTCTCGTATGGCATCTTGACTACGATCAATCACATTACTTCGAGAATCTTCTTGCCAGGTTCATCATCCAGGCTGGTAAACTCAAGTGAGCATGGCCTGTTTTCATCCCCGTTACATAGTTAAAACAAAATATTTGCATTCATTTGCGGACACTCAATACTGGACTACCGAAAATAATCTCGGTATGTGCCCATTTTTACCCACTCGATCAGGAGAAGAACATTTTTAAGTAAAAAAAAACGCCGCCCTTTTGGGGCAGCGCCGTGACTGCATTTTACAACGGATTAGATGTAAAGACAGATATCGCTTTGACCGGCAAATTCAAAGAAGCGCGCAGCGCCAGCATATTCAATGCCATCAATGAATTCAGAGGTATTCATTTCAAATAGATCCACTGTCATCTGACAGGCGATCAGTTTGACTTCCGCTTCCTGACATAGCTCTCGTAGCTCAGCGAGATCGGCCACGCCCTTGGAAGCCATCTTTTTCTTCATCATGCCGGTCATCATGCCCTGCATGCCTGGTAAAGCCAGGCCCAATACAGGAAACCATTTATCCATGCCCATTGGCATTGGCATACCTGGGTTTCCTAGAGGTGTGACTTCCAGGTCAAGGTTCTTTTTCAGCAGTTGCAGGCCATAGAAAGTGAAGAAAATTTCAGTATCATAACCAAGTGCTGCCGCAGTGGAGGCCAGTATAAAGGGAGGATATGCCCAGTCGAGCGACCCTTTCGTGGCAATAATGGCTAACTTTTTTTCGTCTGGCATCGTATTGTCTCCAAAAAATTTCTAATCGGGCGGTCAATCAGGCCTTCTTGATCAGAAATTCGAATTTGCCGCCGACTTCTTTGGACTCCATCAGCTCATTTCCCGTCTGATTGGCGAAGGCTTCGAAATCCTTCACAGAACCAGGATCGGTAGCAATGATGTGTAATACTTTACCGGATTCCATACCATTCAGGGTTTTCTTTGCACGCAGAATCGGCAAGGGACAATTGAGTCCACTTGCGTCCAGTTCTTGATCAAAATCTGCCATGGTATGACCTCCAGCTATTAATCTAATGGTTTTGTATGTTGTAAAAAACAGACGGACATTTATATGTCATGCGTCATTCAAACGCAAGTTGAACAGATGCCCGAATGCCACTGAAATCAGCGCTACCCCTTACTGATAGCCACTGTGTAAATAACTAACTTGCTAACCTGGCAGCCAGTTGAAAACCTGACCTGGCCCAACCCAGAATACCACCGCGCAAGTTGATAGCATTCTGGAAGCCCTGCTGTGCCAGATAGGCGCACGCATGGTAGGAGCGAGCACCACTGTGACAGTAGAGAATGACCTCTTTATCTTTTGGCAACTCACTGATACGTAAAGGAATAAGGTGCATAGGCATATGCTCGGCATCAGGCAGTACCCCTTGCGCGAGTTCGCCAGCGCTACGAATGTCGAGCAGCAGGAATTCATCCCCTTCAGCGATACGGGTCTGAAGATCGTTTGCATCGATTTCCTTAATCATCACGAATTGTGTCGCCTTTAAACAAAATATAGGTTAATTAGTATATTAATGTGTTTAAATATTGCAAGTTTGATTACCTTGCAAGCCCTTAGGTTTTTTAGGGTGATTGAGTCATGATAGAGTTTGACTGGACATCTAAAAAGCCGATCAACAATAGATTATCTGGTTGTTTTTATGGATTATTTTCCAATTTTTCTTGACCTAAAAAACAAATCCTGCCTGGTCGTTGGTGGTGGTGCAGTTGCTGAACGTAAAATTGCGCTGCTACTCAAATCGGGGGCTGATGTGATCCTGATCGCTCCAGATCTGAGCCATGATCTCACCACCTGGCGCGACATGGGCCGACTCACCCATCTGAAACGGGAGTTCCAGGATGGGGACCTTTCTGGACATCATCTGGCCATCGCAGCCACTAATAACGCTGCCATCAACCGCCGCGTTGCTGAGATTGCCGACGAAATGCACATCCCAGTCAATGTGGTTGATCAACCTGCCCTATGCAGCTTCATTGTCCCCTCTATCATCGATCGTTCACCGGTTGTGGCTGCCATCTCAACCAGTGGCGCATCTCCGGTGCTCGCTCGCTTGATCCGTTCTCGCCTCGAATCGTTGATTCCAGCTGGTTACGGCCGCCTGGCCAATCTGTGTAATCGTTTTCGTCAACGGGTGAAGGATACCTTTGCCGAGCCTGCTGACAGACGAATTTTCTGGGATCGAGTGCTACAGGGTGGCGTTGCCGAGCGGGTCTTTTCCGGTCATGACAAAGAAGCCGACCAGTTAATGGAGAAGGCCCTGAGAACGACTGGTTTAAGTGATGAGATGGGGGAAGTCTATTTGGTCGGCGCCGGTCCTGGAGACCCCGATCTGCTTACATTTCGCGCCTTGCGATTGATGCAACAAGCCGACGTAGTGGTCTATGACCGCCTGGTGGCTAAAGCTATTCTGGACATGACACGACATAATGCCGAGCATATCTATGTCGGTAAGGAGCGTGATAAACACGCCATGCGCCAGGAGGAGATCAATCAACTATTAGCCAAGCTTGCCAAACAGGGAAAACGGGTGCTTCGTCTAAAGGGTGGAGATCCTTTCATCTTCGGTCGGGGTGGAGAAGAGATTGATACCCTCGCCGAGGAAGGTGTCCCCTTCCAGGTGATCCCGGGAATTACTGCGGCGGCTGGATGCGCCTCCTATTCAGGCATTCCACTGACTCACAGAGACTACGCACAAGCAGTAACTTTCGTCACCGGCCATCTCAAAGACGGTACCATGAACCTCAACTGGGAGATGCTGGCCCAACCCAATCAAACCACTGTCTTCTATATGGGCCTGGTCGGTTTGCCAGTCATTTGCAGAGAATTACAAAACCATGGTGTACCCGATGATATGCCCATTGCTTTGATCCAACAGGGTACAACCCACAAGCAACGGGTATTTACCGGAACATTGAGGAATATTCTTGATATCGTTGAAAAGGAACGCCCAAAACCACCAACGCTGATCATTGTCGGACGTGTGGTTGAACTACAGGAGAAGCTTGCTTGGTATGAAGCCCCTCCCGACTCCGAGCAGGGTGCCACTTCACCTGTCGATTTTTAAGTCATTATTGGACCATCAAAATGGGTGTCATAAATAACGATTACAAATTTTTTATAGGCTTTGCTAAATCCCTGGTTGCCCTCGGGAACAAAGGTTTTGCTCAACTGCTATCACAGCCGCTTCTACCCTTGAGTGAACCTCCAGTTTGCGTAGGATCGCTTTGACATGCAATTTCACCGTACCATCCGAGATGCCTAGATTTCGTGCGATAACCTTATTGCTTTGACCATCTGCTAGATGGCAGAGGATTTCACGTTCACGGGGGGTGAGCTCATCTAATGATGATGTGGGTGGTGTGCTCGTATGGCTTTCACCCTGTACTGCTTTAGCCAGAATCCCGGTCAACTCATTTGCAACCACAGTTTGTCCCTGCTTGATCTGCTGTAAGGCATCAATCAGTTCGTCCGGCTCCATATCCTTGAGCAAATAACCTTGGGCACCATTCTGTAAAGCTTCGATGACATCCGACTCTTCACGACTGGTGGTCAACATGCTGATCGGCATCTCCGGGTAGTGCTTTCGTAATACACTCAACACCTCAGTGCCCGTCATGTCAGGCATGCGCATATCCAGAAGCACCACATCGGGTCTCTCCTGTGCAACCGTCTCTATACCCTTCAAACAATCTCCGATGGCGATCACATCAATCCCGCGACGCTCCAGCAACTCTTGAAGACCGATACGAAACAGGGCGTGATCATCAATCAGTAGTACCCGCATCTTATTTCACCTCTGTGCATTGCGAATCACCAACTCGACCCGGGTACCTTCTCCAGGTTCGCTCTCGATCGACAACGCACCGCCAACGCGCCTGGCACGTTCCTCCATTATCGATAAACCAATATGTTCGCCAGGATTACCCTGAGGAGCAGCACCTTCAAAACCAACCCCATCATCTTCTACCAGGATTAGATAATCACCTGGACTGCGGCAGCGTAACAAGACTCTAATTGTGTGGGCTTTAGCATGCTTGCGAATATTTGCCAGGCACTCCTGCACAATACGCAATGCTTGCATCTCCTGGCTGGTGTCCAGATCGGTCTTGAGACAATCGGGTTGAAAAAAGGCTGGAATACCGGTCTCCTGATTAAATCGCTCCACCAGCTTGCCGAGAGCAGGCACCAGACCACGTTGATCTAGTGGTGCACGGAAACTGTTGATCAGTTCTCGCAATTCGTCGTGTGCTTCGTCCACGCCATTATGGATTCGCTGTGCCTCCTGTTGTGCTCGTTCCGACGACTGACTATTCTGCAGCGTCTCTTCCAACATACGCACCTGAAATCGTAAACTGGCTAATGTCTGTGCCAGAGAGTCGTGGAGCTCGTGGGCCAGAGAGGTCCGTTCCTCAACGATCGATAGCCGCCGTGCTTCAGAATCTGAGCGTTGCTTGGCCACTGCCATACCCAGATGACTGCCGATGGTATTCAGTATATCTAGGACATCTTCCCGGCCATCATAAATACCTGGTTTATCCACATACAGATGGTAGAAACCGAGTACGTCACCGTGATACCACATGGGTACCGAGACCCGCTCAACCTCATCTGCACCAAACATGCGCCGATCATTCCGGTGTGAACAGATCTTAGCATCCTGGGTACAGAGTATATCACCCGGAGAGAGGGCGATACCGCATTGGCAGAGTTTGATCGGCAGCATCTCTTGCTCATTGTAGAGTCTCCCCTCCAGATCGATACAACCTACTTGACGCACTTTGTCATCAGGCAGTACCAGATGGACGGTTGCGGAGCGGGCACTGACCATACGTTTGAAGACACCCATGTATTGCAATAACAGTTGATCGAGATTTTCGGACTGATTAATACCAGCCGCAACGTCATAGAGCACCTGCAAAGAAGTCGTCTTTTGCGCCAACCGCCAAGTCTGGCGGGCCACCCGAACCTCCATATCATCATATATATCGGTCAACTCCTCGCTCAAACTATCGATATCCCGTGCCATACCACTCAATACACCTGTCTGTTCACTCCCTTTGCTGGCAACCGGTTCACCCTCACAGACTTGGTTGACTGTCTGTTCCAGGGAGGCCAGTGGGCGTAGCAGTTGGCTGCGTAAGCGGTTCAATACCAGTATCAGTGAAAAGAGTGCCAGGGAGACACTCAGCAATAGCACAATTTGCAAAGGTGAGTACCCAGTCTGATGGGTGAACAACCATAAAAATGCAATCAGACTAGCCAGAATGCTCCCACCCAGGATCAATATAGGAAGCAGTAGATTAGCGCTGAAAAGAATGCGCAGACTGGGCCAGTGCTTTGAATCGATCATACCCTCGATCCAAGCCAGTCTATGCTGTGAACGAATAAGATCTTCCCCGCCACTGGAGATCTCATTCATTGGCAACTGTTTATCTTCGCCTTGCATATCCGAACTCTACCACGAACCCCAAAATCAGGTCAGTTTGGTACCCCCATATTGCGTATCACTTCTTGCAAACGGTTCACTCGCCAGGCAAAGAGCGCCTGACCCAATGCCGGTCCCTTCAGCTCAGAACCCATTAAAGATTCAGGCACTTTTTCTTCCACTATCTCCGCGGCCATTTTGAGAACAGGCAATAGCACACTCAAAGCCTGCGGCCACAATCCATTTGCAGCAATGAGAAAACGTTGAAAGCGCTTGGGTTGCTGTTGAGGCTTAAGCTTTACCACAAATCGCAGCAAACACTCTGCTTGGTACATTTCATCTATCTGTTGATTGAAGTCCAACAGGTCGCTCAACAGCAGACGTCCAGCCTTGTCCAATCGCAGCTTGTCCATCCACGCTTGTTGGTTAGAAACCATTAGGACAACAGCAAACAAGGCCACACCACATCGGACAACAGGGTCATCTGACTCCTTAACAACCTGTTTGAGCGGTGCCATGACCTGAGCCTGATTCGATTTTTCATGGCCAGCGATACCCA
Source organism: Candidatus Thiodiazotropha sp. (assembly GCA_023838465.1). Classification (GTDB taxonomy): domain Bacteria; phylum Pseudomonadota; class Gammaproteobacteria; order Chromatiales; family Chromatiaceae; genus Thiodiazotropha. Next base: position 12,102 of record JAIVEQ010000076.1, on the reverse strand, counting down.
TTTCAGCGGCGACATCGGGAAGCAACCTCCGCAGTGCACCACAGTTATGCAGTACTTCAAAAAACCGCCATGGTTGAGGCTCTGAAAATGACCGATTCATTTCCCGCCAGATACGCTCTGGCTTTAGACTCATCAGGTCTGCTGAGGTTGCCATTTTTTTCATCAACGCATGGGTTTCATGGGCCACCCTGAATCCCCACCGTCCAAGCTTGGCCGCAAAACGGGCAATACGTAGGAGTCGTACAGGATCTTCAATAAATGCAGTCGTGATATGACGCAGCAACCCGTTATCCAAGTCTTCACGCCCGCCACAAATATCAATCAGATTACCCCTTTCATCCATGGCCATAGCATTGATCGTTAGATCACGTCTTAGTAGATCCTGTTCCAAACTGATCTCAGGACCGGATTCAACCTGAAAACCCTTATAGCCCGCCCCTGTCTTTACCTCTGTGCGAGCCAAGGCATACTCTTCACCTGTTTCAGGATGAAGAAACACCGGAAAATCACTATCAGCTCTGCGAAAATCCGCTGCAAGCATCTCCTCCGGGGTAGCACCGACAACCACCCAGTCACGCTCAACCACAGGCAGATCGAGGAGCTGATCCCGTACTGCGCCACCGACCAGATAGACCTTCATTGAAACCACCTGGCTGGGTTCCGTTGAAACCCCGCTCCAACTGCTTTTTGTAGGCTGATCATCACGATTTCTGATCCGTCGAGGGAATCGCTTCCAAAACCTGCTTCTCTTTCTGCTGCAGTTGCCACATCTGATGATAGAGTCCATTCTGCATCAATAATTGTTGGTGTGTACCCTGTTCCACAATCCTGCCCCTTTCCATGACCAGGATACGGTCAGCATCCACCACTGTGGAAAGACGATGAGCAATCACCAGGGTGGTGTGGTGTTTGGCGACCTCCCTCAGTGTCTCCTGGATCGCTTGCTCAGTCTTACTATCGAGGGAAGAAGTGGCTTCATCGAATATTAATATTCGCGGTCGCTTGAGCATTGCCCGAGCAATGGCAACTCGTTGTTTCTCTCCACCAGAAAGTTTCAGTCCACGCTCCCCAACTACGGTTTGAAAACCATCCGGAAGCTGTTCGATAAAATCAGCGATATGGGCAATACGCGCTGCTTCTTCAATCTCATCGCGATTGGCATCTGGTCGCCCATAGGCCAAATTATAGAGAATCGTATCATTGAACAGCACGGTATCCTGCGGCACGATGCCGATTGCTGATCGCAGGCTTTGCCGGGTGAGCTGACGAATATCCTGGTCATCAACAGTAATGTGCCCACCAGTGACATCATAAAAACGGAACAGTAGACGCGACAGGGTAGACTTGCCGGCCCCGCTGTGACCGACTACAGCAACCTTCTCCCCTGCACGGATAACAAAATCGACCTGAGACAGGATTTGCCTCTCCACTTGATAGGAGAAATCAACCTGCTCAAAGCGCACTTCACCACCACCCAACTGCAAGCTGGTCGCATCTGCCGCATCGGTGATCTCTGGCTGCTTTTCCAAGAGCTTGAAGATAAGGTCCATATCGGCAAGTGAGTATTTGATCTGCCGGTATACCATGCCGAGAAAGTTGAGCGGGATAAAGAGCTGCAACATGAAGGCGTTGACCAGCACCAGATCCCCAAGCGACATGCTTCCTGTTACCACCCCATTGGCAGCGAAGATCATAACCAGGGTGACACCAATGGCAATAATCCCCCCCTGACCGAAGTTGAGCAGGGACATTGAGGTTTGGCTCTTTACCGCATTATCTTCCCAGCGGGAGAGTGTCTCATCGAAGCGTTTCAGTTCCAGCGATTCGTTACCGAAGTATTTCACTGTCTCGTAGTTGATCAGGCTGTCGAAGGCTTGACTATTGGCCTGTGAGTCGAGGCGATTCATGGTGTGACGGTACTCCATTCGCCACTCGGTGATAGCCAGGGTAAAGCCAACATAGATCGCCACGGTACCAAAGGTAACGAGGGTAAAGATGATCTCATACTGGGTCAGTAAAACCGCCGCAACCAGACTGAACTCAACCACCATCGGTATGATGCTGAACACCATGTAGTTAAGAATGGTACTGACTGAGCGGGTACCCCGTTCCAGGTCACGGCTGATGGCCCCGGTCTGGCGCTCCAGATGAAAACGTAGAGAGAGTTCATGCAGATGGGAAAGCACACGGCTAGAAAGGTTGCGCATGGCTCGATAGCGCACCCTGGCAAAGATTGCATCGCGCAGCTCGTTGAACAGCGAGCTACTGAGGCGCAGAGCCCCGTATCCCAGTAACAGAAACAGGGGTAGCACAAGTAATGTCCTGTCCCCTTTTTCCAGAAGATCGACAATCTCTTTCAACACCAGCGGTATGCCCACATTGGCAAACTTGGCAAGTACCAGACAACCTAACGCAAAAAGCGCACGCCCCCGATACTCCCACAGAAAGGGCAGCATGTTGCGCAGATTGTGATAGTCGCGTCGGTCTTTGTGGACCTGGGGTTGCGATCGGCTATTATGGACCATGCTAATATTAGGTAGATTGTGGACGGAAAGCGGGAATTTTATCGGAATTCACCCCAACGTGCTTACGCACTATTCAGAATCGTTTAAAATCCAAGCGAACCAAATTGGTCGGGGGGATTGGTCGACCAACCAATCTCTTCCTTAGTCATTTCATCTCAGCGGGCCGTTATGAGCAAAGATTGCAGTTACAACGAACTCTACCCCCTACAAGTACTTGATGACAGCATGGAACCTGAATTCCCCGCAAAATGCGTGATTGTCATCGAACCCTCAGATGTCTGTGCGACAGGTGCGTTCGTGGTTGCTGAGACCAAGGGTGAACGTTGGTTCCGCCAGTACATCTCGGAGGGGGATTCTGCGAAGCGGCTGGTGGCCTTGAATACCGATTACCCCGACCTCGAGCTTAATGAAGGTGAGTACAAAATCATCGGTGTCATTGTGCAGCGCAATGTGGGACGGAAAATAAAGCACTACCACCCTTATATACCTGGCGGCATACCCCCTAAACCTATTGAACTTAATTGAGTAGTAGCCATTGTGTTGAAAATAGGGCCATTCCACAGCTTGTTTCCCTGGGTATTAGTTCTCCTATTGATAGCTTGTTCCCCAACATCGACCAGCGAAAAAAGCGATAAAAAAAACCTGCCCCGAAATCTCACCTGGTTGCTGTTGAGGCAGTCGAACCTCGTGCGTTGGGCCTAAACCATGAACGTAGTGGTACATTAAGGGCACGCCAGACGGTACGCATCTTCAATCAGGAAGAGGGTCGAATAACCGAACTCCCCTATTTCGAGGGTGACCGGGTAGAACGAGGCGATCCCATTGCCCGCCTGGATGATGACCTACTCAAAACAGAATTAGAAAAAGCCATCGCAACCACCCAGCAGATGCGCATCAACCTTAAACGACAGGAGGGGTTAGCCAAGCGGAAAGCTGTCTCCGAGGATGAACTTGCCCGGGCTCGAACCGACCTCAGTGTGGCAGAAGCGGAACAAAGCATGCTGCAAACCCGCCTGAGCTACACGCGCATCTATGCACCTTTCACCGGTCTGGTGAGTGCTCGTCTGGTTGAACCCGGCGATGTATTGCCTCGCCACACGCACCTGATGACGCTAATCAATCCTAATACACTGGTCACAAGAATCCTGGTATCCGACCTGCTACTGCCACAGCTCAAACTTAATGATCCCGTATCTGTCCGTATAGATGGTCTTGGCGGCGACCAGCAATTCCCCGGCATGATTGAACGTATTCATCCGGTACTCGATGAAAAAACCCGCATGGGAACAGTTGAAGTGGCCCTCCACCCGATACCACAGGGAGCCCGATCCGGGCAATTTTGCCGAGTTACACTACAGACCGCCAAGCTGGATCGGATTACCATTCCGTTCAATGCCCTTCAACGAGACAATAAGGGTGAATTCATCTACCGGCTCGACGACCAGCAGCTAGCACAAAGACAAACCGTGAAAAGCGGCCTGCGTATTACCGATAGAATCGAGATCCTGGAGGGGCTGGCAACAGGTGATCGGGTCATCACAAAAGGGTTCCTCGAACTGCAGCCAGGCATGAAAGTTGAACCAGTAGATTGATGCAATCTGTGTTTTTCCGTCTATTCTCATAAGTGTACTCATCATAAAGAATGGCCAAACTAGAGCCACATAAACTACCTGAACCAATGGACTCGGGTTAAATTTAGGCCGGTTGATTGGGAACTGTTATGCGGTACACAACCGCGTTGGGTCTTAAAAGTGAGGAAACCATGAACATCGATCTCGCAGATGTAACGCTACATGTGGATGAAACGCTGGATACTGACGGGCTAGCACAACTGGAAGAGGCCTTCCGCAATCGGGATGGTGTTGTCTCGGTTCATGTGGACCAAAAGCGTCCTCACCTATTTTTACTTGAATACAATCCTGAGCGTGTCAACAGCCAGGATTTATTATCGATCACCCACTTTCAAGGTCTTCATGCTGAACTGATCGGCCTTTGATGCACCATCGATAAAAGAGGCCACTACCATTTCGGCTGTTTGGTGACTCAACAACCTTGTTGGTGAAGATTTCTGATACTGACCAACTGGCATATGAGCCAGTTACGTCATACTGTTAACTTTCTGAATCCGTGGATTCAGGATTATGTCCTGCTATACGATACAAACCAACCACCTGACATCAGATGCGTTCATCCATAGCATGACTGAAAAGCATCTCCACAGACTAAAATCTATCAAGTGCTGTGTTAACAGGCCCTAATATTCATCTCTTTCTTAGTGGATTACAGGATTCCGACCCGCACCAGAATGACGTATATTCTATTGCAGTGTTAACTGTACGCGACAAACCCGTGTAATATTGCACCCCCATTATCAGCAGGCGACATCCATTGATGAGCCAAAGATAGCTACCACCTCGGAGTTTAGGTATGCAAAGAGTGACCATAGTAGGCAGCGGTTTCGCTGCATTGACTGCCATAAAGACCCTGCGGTCAAAGGATAAGTCGATTGAGATTACAGTGGTCAGCCCGAAGGCCGAGTTTCACTATCTGCCCGGTTCAATCTGGATTCCATCGGGTATTCGCGAACCCGAAGATCTCATCATTGACCTGCAAGCCTTCTTTAAACGCATGCAAGTCAAACATGTCGGCGCTGAAGCCACCGGTCTCAGTAGCGATGGCCGGTTGTTGAAAACCAGTCATGGCGATATCGAAAACGATGGCTTGATCATTGCTTCCGGTGGTCGCTTTATTAAGAAATTACCGGGAATAGAGCATGCCATTACTCCTTGCGAAGGTATTGCTGCCACAATGAAGATTCGTGAACGTCTCAAGTCATTGGATAGTGGTACTATCGCGATTGGCTTTGCCAGCAATCCCAAGGAACCAAGTGCCATGCGTGGCGGGCCGATGTTCGAATTTCTATTCGGTATCGATCGTCAATTGAGGCTTGAGAAGCGTCGCGACAAGTTCAAACTGGTGTTCTTCACCCCAGCGGAAAAACCCGGACAACGACTCGGCCCTAAAGCAGTCTCGGGACTGGTCCGAGAGATGGAGAAGCGTGATATCGAAACCCATCTTGGAAACAAAATGGTGAAATTCACCCAATCCAACGTTGTCACGGAAGGTGCTTCATTCGATGCTGACCTGATCCTGTTCATGCCAGGCATGACCGGTAACAAATGGTTCGATGATACCGAATTGCCACGCTCATCAGGTGGACTGATCAAAGCAGACGCTCAATGCCGAATCGAAGGCATGGATCATACCTATGTGGCAGGTGATTCAGGCAGTTTCCCAGGTCCGGATTGGATGCCGAAGCAGGCCCATATGGCAGACTTGCAAGCAGTTGCCGCAGTAAAAAACCTACTTGCTGAGTTCAAGGGTGAAATACCCAAAGAGACCTTCAAAGTGGAACTGGTCTGCATCGTCGACAGCCAAACCAGTGGTATGCTTGTGGCAAGAACCATGAAAAAGAGCATTGTCATGCCCAATATGGCCCTCTTTCACTGGCTGAAAAGATTTTTTGAATGGTGGTATCTTCGCCAGTATCGCTAACAATTCAGCCACTGTTGCAGGCTTCTCGACTCTGGTGATCCCATCCAAGCAGGGGGTTTTACAGGATAGTGGTGATTCCATGTATACTTTTACTGCCCCACTGCAATCCATCCCCTAAATGAATGGACTGTTTCTTAATCATTATTATCAGGTACTGACAGATGGAGAATTGAGTGACGCAGGATCTCAAAACCACTGTTCCGGATCTGCAACTGAAAGAACTTTTACTGCATGAGGAAAGAAAGAGTGAACGGTATGCCAACTATGTGAGGCTGCTGCTTACATTCCTCTATTTTGCAGTTGGCTTCGGTATTCGCAATGAGTTACCGGAACACTCCTTCAACGCCATTATCATCGCCTCACTGATCAATCTCTGCTATGGCATTTTCATCTATTTCAAGCTAAAGGACCTAAATCCACCAAGTTGGATTAAATATCCCTCAGTCAGTATCGATATTATCTTACTCTCCGTCGTTATCTACAGTTTTGGTACTTTTCGAACTTTCAAGACCGAAGCCTTTCTTCTCTACTACCTGTGGATAGGGCTCTCAACACTACGCTTTTCACCACGCCTTACTCTGGCCACTGGCCTACTTAGTATTAGCGCTTATGTGTTAATTGTAGTTATTGCCTTGAATGCTGACACGATCACTCTCGGCACCATTACTGAGGAGTTCATCTCAAACCGTGTCAGCAGTATCAATATAATTTTAAGAGTTGTGTTTCTGTCTGCTTTCGTTGCCCTGGCAGTCTATATCGCCAAGGTGTTCAGATTGATTGCTTCAAAGGCCCTGACAAAACAGATCTTGCAGGCACAAAACACTGAACTGAATATAACCTTGGACAAACTGCGGGCAACACAAAAACAGCTCGCCAATAAAAACCGCGAGCTGGCCACACTCTCTGAGATCGATGCTCTCACACAACTCTACAACCGCCGTAAGATTGATCAGATTATGGATGAGTCCCTAGCTGAAACGAGCCACCATCCTTCACCGCTCGCCATGATCCTGCTCGATATCGATCTTTTTAAAGGCTATAACGACCATTACGGCCATCAAGCTGGAGATGAGGTGATCCGAACAGTGGCTAGCGTACTGACAAAATCGGCACGAGGCAATGACAGCATCGGTCGCTGGGGAGGAGAAGAGTTCATTATCATCTGTCGGGATACAGATACACAAACAGCACTGAACATAGCTGAACGGCTACGACAAATCATCGAACAGACTCACTTTACCGTCAATGAGCAGGTGACATGCAGTTTCGGAGTCACCAGTCATTTTGTTGGGGATAGCGCCGATACGTTACTGAAAAGAGCGGATGAAGCGCTTTACCTCTCAAAACAGCAAGGACGTAATCGAGTCAGCCAACTGTAACACATGCTGCAAATTCCATATTTGTTCACGGATTTAATCTGGTCCTCTGCCATGTAGGATGCTGCCCTGTCAACAAGTGGAATCAGAGCGATATCCCAATCAACGACCAATCAACCGATAGACTGCGGGAATCAATAGCAGTGTTACAAATGTGGAGAAAAGCAGTCCGGAGACCAGTGTCACGGCCAGTGGTTGCAACATCTCCGAACCCTCCCCCAATGCCAATGCCAACGGCATCATTCCTGCCACTGTCGTTAACGTTGTCATCAGGATAGGACGTAAACGAAGCCTTGCAGCTTCAATAATTGCTTCACTGATACCGAGTCCGGCATCACGTTTTAAGCCGATATATTCAACCAGCACTATGGCGTTGTTCACAACAATACCCGCCAACATGATGAGACCTAACCAGACAGGCATGGAGAGCGGCAGGCCTGTCCAGCCCAACCCCAAACCGACACCAATCAAGCCGAAGGGCACACTGAACATGATGACCAAGGGGTTCCTTAATGACTCATATTGAACTGCCATGACTACCAACACCAGAAACAGTGCCAGCCCCAGTAACAACATCCCTGTTTCCTGACCCTTTTGCATGGCCTCTGCACTGCCACCTTCATAGAGTACGTAGCCAGGTGGTAAGTCCATAATGTCGATGATTTTTATAGCCTCCCGAACTGCCTGCTGCATAGTCAGGTCACTACCCAGTGAAGCACTGACCTCAACAATTCGCTGTTGTTGATCATGCTTGATCGTTACCACAGATGGAACCAGCTCGGCGCGTGCCACTTCACCTAAACGCAGTGGCACAGGAGGTTCGGAGTTGCTAAAAATGATAATCGACTCTACATCAGCCGGGGTAGCAAGGTCTGCTCTCTGCAATCTCAGTCGCACATCAATACGACGATCACCCTCCAGGTAGTCGGTGACCACTTCACCACTTAGTGCCAACTTCACCATCCTTCCAAGCTCTTCTACACTGAGTCCAAAATTGGCGGCCCGCTCGCGGTCCACAGTCAATGAGATCTCTTGAGTAACCTCATCACTGCTATTCTGGATATTACGGAGGCCAGGAATCTGGGAGAGTTTCTTTTTTACATCCTCAGCAAGCTGATTCAGAACAGTAAGATCCGGCCCCTTAATCCGCAAACTAAGATCATCATCACCACGATTTAGGCGAATGCCTCGTATCCCCTGCACCCACATATGTACTACTACCCCAGGGAGTTTGGCTTGGTGGATCTCTTCCCTGACACGTTCTACCCAGGCGCGACTACTGATCCCACGTTGTTGCAGTGGCTTCAGAATGATTTTGATACTGGCCCTATTGGCTGATACATACTGAGAGCGACCATATACGAAACCACCGACCTGGGAAAACAGGGTCTGAGTCTCCGGCTGTCGCCTGACAATTTCCTCCAGGCGATTAACCAACACATCCATCCCCATCAGATTAATGCCCTTATCAGCTTTCACTCTGATGGTGATTCTTCCCTCATCGATCTCCGGAATAAAAATCTGTTTCTCAGGTATCAGCTTAAAATAGGCAAAGAGCAGCATCAGTAGAAAAACCAATAGAAGCAGCCATGGCAACTTGAGTAACACCCCAACCAATCGTGAATAACCGTATTGCAGTCGATTCATCAGGTGATCGATAGAGCGCCTCAACCGCCCTTCCCCTGTAGCAGAGAGCCTGCCTGCCAGAGCCGGCACCAATGTCAATGCAACCATCATGGAAGCAGCAATCGCAGCAGAAATCGTAAAGATCAACTCACGAAATAGCAGCCCAATCAATCCACCTATGAACAGAAAAGGCAGAACTGCAGCTAGATTGGTTGAGGTAGCAGCAACGATGGCGCTGTTGACCTCGGCTGCCGCCATACTTGGTATTAAAGTTGTCTCTTCCTGATCCTTTTGCTCCCGTTGGTGACGATAGATGTTCTCCAACATCACAATGGTACTGTCTACCAACATACCAACACCCAATGCCAAGCCACCTAAAGTCATAATATTCAGGGTTAAGCCAGCACCAGACATAAGAATGAAGGTCACTAGAATCGCTATGGGTATAGCACTCCCGATGATTAATGTTCGTCGTAAACTGCCCAGGAACAAGTAGACGACCAACATCGCCAAAACAGCACCGGCCAGGGCTGAATTGATTGCATTATTCAATGCGCGCCGCACAAAACGAGCTTGATCGTCGACCGGATTCACCTCAATATCATCGGGAATAATCGATTTCTTTTTTAACTCATCTAGTCGTGCGAGCACACCATCAACAACCTCGACTGTGTTCGCCGCCGGCTGTTTCTGTATCGAGAGTTTTATACCTGGCGATCCATTGAGTCGGATGCGCATACGCTCATCCTCTGCACCATCCATTACTTGTGCTACTTCGGATAGTCGAATCAGGGCCATTGCATCGTCACCCCCTACAATTCTCAACGGTAGATTGAGAATCTCATCGACTGACGCAAAACGACCCGCAGTGCGTCCACTGATCTCTCCCTGCTCCATGACCAGTCGCCCACTGGCAGTTTCCACATTTGAAGATTTCAGGGCTTCTGTGAGATCAACCAAGTGCATGCCTAAGCCCGCCAGTCTCAGCTGATCCGCATGTATATTGATCTCCCGTACCAACCCCCCACCGACTTCAGCTGACGCAACACCCGGTAAGTTAAGAAACATATTGCTCAGTTCATAATCCACCCAGCTTCGTAGCGCAACTGAATCACGCAGCGAAGAACTAACAACAAATTCGGCGACAGGTTGTTGAGATGGATCGTGTTTGTAGATGATGGGCGGGTCGATGGTATCGGGAAGAAAGCGTTTAGCACGATCCAAACGGGCGCTGGCATCCTGAAGCGACCTATCGATATCGGTACCATAAGCAAAAGAGAGATCAACCTCACTACGCCCCTCACGGGTTCTTGATTCTATATGAATCGCATCCTCAGTGATTGAGAGCTGCTCTTCCAATTGACGGGTGACCTGATCCTCCATGATATTGGCCGGTACACCCGGATCTATCACTCTAATTCCAATATCCGGATAAATAACTTGCGGCAGCAGATCGACACCCAAGCGACCAAGCGCCATCAAACCCAACACCATGACGCCCAGAGTAATCATGACCACACCGATTGGATGGTGGATTGACCAGCTTGCCAGACCTCCGCCAATAGCCTTCTTCATTCAGATATCCATACCATAGGTAATGGTCAAAAATAGGTATTAAAGAACTGCCTGGCAGCCCGGCCGTTCTTCGTACCACCCCGGGTCATTGCAAATAATTTCGCAGCTTCATGGAGGGCCTTGCGATCACCGTCATAATCTGCAAAATAACTATCTACTATCTCCAGATATCCCTGCCAATTGACTGGGTAGAATGAGAGCCAGAGTCCGAAGCGATCGGACAGGGCCAGCTTCTCTTCAGTTGTATCGCCTAAGTGAAGGTCATCCCCTACCAGTCTTGCTTCACGATTTTCACTCATCGTTTCAGGCAGCAAGTGACGACGGTTTGAGGTTGCGTAGATCAATACATTGGCAGGTGGTTCTTCAATAGAGCCATCTAACACACTCTTCAATGCGCGATAGGACGCTTCGCCACTTTCAAAGGTCAGATCATCACAGAACACGATAAAGCGTTGTGGCAATGCCCTGATGTCATCTACAATCTCAGGCAGTTCGACCAGGTCATTTCTATCGACTTGGATCAATCGCAGACCCTCCTCACTAAAAGCATTTAGAATGGCTTTGATGAGTGAAGATTTACCGGTCCCCCTGGAACCCCACAACAGGGCATTATTGGCCCCTGACCCGGCAATAAAACGTTCTGTATTTCGGATCAGTTGCGCCTTCTGGTCATCAATACCGATCAACTGGTCGAGCTTGATTTGATCAACACTTTCTATCACTCTCAGGTATCCCTTGCGTGGTCGCCATATGGCGGCAACTGTTTTACGCCAATCTATAGTCACGCTGCATACCCCCTCTAAATTTTTTCTCTATTGATCGGGTTAACACGGTAAAAAAATAAGCAAAGGATGTAAAGATTGTCTTTAAATCAGTCTATTGCCTTTGCTCGCTTTGCGTTATAAATATTTGTCTCTGGACGAACACCATCTATGCTGTTTCTTGACCTTCAATAGATTCATGAGTCCGTGCTATCAAGCTATAGACTACGGGTACAACAAATAAAGTAAAAAGCGTTCCTATACTCATACCGCCAACGATAACCCAGCCGATTTGCTGACGTCCCTCTGCACCTGCACCACTCGCCAGTGCAAGCGGTATGGCCCCCAGCACCATCGCCGCGGTAGTCATCAGAATCGGTCGAAGCCTTAGTGAGGCAGCTTCGATTACCGCGTCAATTTTCTCGCTGCCACGCCGCTGGATCTGATTGGCGAACTCAACAATCAGGATACCGTGTTTGGTGATCAGCCCAACCAGGGTGATCATACCGATCTGGCTATAGATATTGAGCGTGCCACCCGTCAACGTGAGCGCCAGCAAGGCACCACCGATGGCCAAGGGAACGCTGATCAGGATAATAAATGGGTCTATCCGGGTTTCGCAAAGAAATTAAGGTATTGATCGGCCACAGATTCTTCTCTATTTTTGATGTTGAAAAGGCATCA
>JAIVEQ010000075.1 GCA_023838465.1 Candidatus Thiodiazotropha sp. | reverse complement strand
TTTTGATGCCTTTTCAACATCAAAAATAGAGAAGAATCTGTGGCCGATCAATACCTTAATTTCTTTGCGAAACCCGGATAGACCCATAATTCATTCATTATTTAAATCAAATTGGACGTAAAAAGTACAGGTAATTTATCAGACCTGACAAGCTTGGCAAGTTATAGTTGCTAATCCCGTTACTGCTAAATAAAGCTTCAGTTATCTCATAACAAACAAGTTATGGTTTCTTCTGTCACATTCACCCAGCGGTTTTGGCCTGCACACATCTTTTGTCTCTGTGCCTGGCATCTAACTGAATATTGCATCAGAACAAAAAATTCGAACTCTACTATTGGAATTGGTGTCCTGATTATTCTTCTGTTAAAAACGGGATTAATCCTTACGCTTTACATTGAAATACACATAAAGAATGTAAATTGTAAGGCTTGATTATGATGATTCCTGTGAAGTGCGTTTAGCCTTTTAGAAAATCACCAGGAAATAAGATAAAACATGACATATTGCATGTGTATCTCAAATTTGTACCGTTCAGGTTAGGTCCGGCCTTACAGGCCTGTGTGTATTATAGTTTAAGTACTTCATATAATTTACTAAATCAAAATTAATAAAAACAATTTATCAATAAGTTGTGGTTATATAAAATATTTTATATACATGATAACCCTGCCTATATATGGAGTATCTACTTTATTGTTTTTATTCTTAACTCAACTAGACCTATATATAAATATATACAACACCGAGATTCAGCGGCGCACGATTTATTATTAAACAATATTAACATGGATTATCTAATGGATTTACTAAAAAAATATTGCGTAATGTGTTAATCAATAATGATGAACTTGTGAAATATTTGGAATGAGCCTATTAGTCACTGAATCAGGACTTCAATAAATAATGCATGGCTTACTCCAGCTATTCACACCGATAGAAATACAAGCTGTACGCGATGTGTCGTACGACTACCCATTAATCCAGGAAGCAGGAGAACGATTCTGGCTGACGCTAATGGTTGATGTATTTGATCAAGGCATAGATTAGCGACGTGAAGAATTGAACAGCAAGCGCCGAAAGACCGGAGTTAACACCGGTTGTGCTGCTTTAAACAGAGGAGAGGGATGACATGAATACAACATCGACAGTTGTAGGAGTATTACTGGCAAGTTTTATTATTGTGGATTCAAGTGTGGCCCAGACATTGCAGAACACCCTGAAGGCAGGGGGTGTCGACGATGAAGAGGTTGCCAACGCTTACTATGAAACAATCGATCCAGACAACCAAAGACTGAACCAGAGTGACTGGGAAGATATCAATGGTTACAACGATCCGATCAATACGGTTGTTGTCGCCAAGGGACATTTTAGTGCAGGCGATCTGGGATTTTGGCGTGAGATATCGATGGTAAGGGATAAGAGGGACGGATATAGAGGCAACATCGCCTTCACCACTGTCAATTACAATACAGAGCAAGATTCCCTTGATGGGACAAATCCAGTATCAATCGTCAATATGGAGTATTCACCTGGGCCAGAAGAGGATCGAATCACGAAGTTCTACATCTATGACGTCGTGACCGGTGAACGAGTGACCAGTACGACCTTCGACCTTACCGGGGAAGAGTTATTCCTCCCGGCCGGTTGCTTCTCCTGCCACGGAGGTGATGATGATGCAGAAGCACCCCTTGAGGGTGGTTATAACGAAGGTTCTGGAGAAACAAATGCGACCTTCCTCGCATTCGATGCGAATACCATGACATTCGGCAACACAACCCTGGCCAGTCTTGAGGCTGCATTCAAGGAGTTGAACAAAGCAGTTCTACGTACCGATCCAACAAAGGCGACTAGAAAGCTCGTCAAGGGTCTTTACGGTGGCTCGGGATTACCAAGAGATACTCAAAACCTGGACTATATACCTGCAAGCTGGGCAGACGAGGCTGACCTCTACCGCGAAGTGATCATCCCTTCATGTCGGGGTTGCCACACTACCTCCGATACGAAGCTTCTTAGTCTAGCATGGTGGAAGTCAAACCCTGGGAAGATAAGGGAGGTCGTGTTTCACGAACATACAATGCCCAACTCTCTCCCGAACTTTGAACGCTTCTGGATGAGTGTCCAGCCGTGGATACTGGATGACGCGCTGATTCGTTTTGGATCACCATAACGTTGTGAGCAGAGAAATGAGGAGTGAACCCGGCTGTGTCCTGCGCTTATAGAACGTGGGTCACAGCCAGACGGTAACCCCTGTGCATGCAATGTAGGAAAGCAGGTGGTCAGCCATCAGCATTCCCCAGCTGATGGACAACAGTGATTTATTACGACAAAGGACTAGCAAACATCACCAAGTCGCTTCAAATATAAATAATATGTATGCATCTAAAATTCATGTCAGGTGTCAGAATAAGTCTGCACCAGTCAGCTATTTGGGTAGATGTTTTATTTAGCCAAACACCCATCCTAATATTGCATCAGAGCAGGCAATATGTACTCGACTTTTAGAATGAGTGCCTGACCAACCTGGTTGGTAAGCAAACGGTGCTATGATATAAAATCTACCGGTGCATGTAGCGTAGACAGCTATTTTAGGATCGAACTATGACTGAATATGTTAGAAAAAACGGTTCCCGCGAATTTGTAGAAGTAGCTGCAGGTCAAGGAACTACAATGCAGGTTTTAATCAGTTCCGAGGAGGCACCAAATTTTGCTTTTAGAAAATTTGTCATGGAACCTCATGGAGGCATGCCAAAGCACACGAACCTAGTAGAGCATGAACAATATGTTCTAAGAGGTTCAGGCGTCATAGAGATAGCTGGCAATGCTTATGAGATTACTGCCGGTGATTCTGTATTCATTCCAAGTAAGGTTCCACACTCATACATAGCAGGAAAAGATGGTTTGGAGTTTATTTGTATTGTACCTAACAAGGAAGATAAAGTAGAAGTAGTTGAATAGCCCGGTGAGAATAAACAAAAACTATCCAGACACCCATCCAAAAGTAACTATCCAAGACACCCTCCAAATTATTGCATCACAACAGGTAGCTAGTACCCAACTTTTTGAATGGGTGTCCTGATTCTCATTATTAACATCAGCATCGCTTGTTGACCCACATTCACCTGAGAATAAGTGATCTACAACTATTACTTTGGTTCGTCTATGCCAAATTGGCAGAAGAAAATTCCTAATTAAAATAACTAGATAGCGTTTTTAATCTTGGATTGCCTGACAACTTGTCAGGATTAGCCGGGTGTGAAGCCTTGAGGTTTCTACGTCTTAAATCTAATAAGCCATATAAAACAATGAGGTACGTGCTGTACTTGCGTAATGGAATACTATTTGCACTGTATCTTTGGAATGCGCTTTGTGTGCACTGATTTACAGATACAAAACAACAAAATGGGTCGAGAGTACGGTCTATCTGCCGTGATAGCCGGCACTTTATAGAGTTAACCATATCCCCGAATTGAGCTGGACGGGAAGGCAGTTTGGCCTGGCTGCATACATTCAAGGACTCGGAACAGCCCATGAGGAGGGTTTGAGTATGTTGAAGCGATTGATGGCTGTGATTCGGCAGCCGTTTTCCAATGATCAGACTAGCCAGGCACCCCAGGATGAAGCGATCTGCTCGACAAGGCGTGGGTTCTTCAAAAGAGCGGCTGTTGGTGCTGTCTCCATTACCGGTACCGCAGGCCTCGCCAAGGTGGTTGTTGATTCATCTCTACAGCCAGACTTGCAGGACAATTACATCAAGGATCACTTGTCTGGTGAGCAGGAGTTGAGTGAGCGGGAGTATGTGCTGATGTCTGAGCAGGAGAAGGCTGACATGGTGCAGACATTCATCAACGGCTACTCCGACCAGAGCTGATCAGGTTGTTAGCAGCACTGATTAGTTGTTCAGGGTCGAATTGGCATGCTGCAGTGTGGTTGCTCGTTTCAGTAGCTGCACCCTGCTTGTCTCGACCGCCTGTTTGTCATTCCGCTTTATTCAATTGCTATTCGATCAGAGGATAGATATGTCCAAACAAAAAACCAAAGAAAAGGATGCGAATGGCGCTACCCGTCGTGATTTCCTACGTAAGGCGGGTACTTATACGGCGGCATCCCTCTCCGGTGCAGCCATGCTACTTTCCGATCCCAAACCGGCTAAGGCGACAGCCAACGTTTCCTGGGCCGAGCATTTTCAGAAAAACTATCGTCTGATGACAGATGAGGAGAAACAGGAAGCGGTCGAGCGGCTTGAGAAACGCTATTCGGAAGAGTTCGGAAAAAAGGTCAAAGTTGGTAGTGAGCCAGCTCTAGAAGGGGTGCTGTTCGGCTATGCACTTAACATTCAAAAGTGCATTGGATGCCGGCGCTGCGTCAAGGCTTGTGTTGCCGAGAATAATCAGTCACGGGGTGAAAAACAGCAGATCGAATGGATTCGTGTACTGCGCATGGAAAAGGGTAAGTTTTCTGCAGAGGACAGGGATGTTCACGGCTATCCCGAGGACTACGGTATTCAGGTCGGTGGTAATGCCTATAAGCCTGCAGGTGTCGTGCTGGAGGGACAACATTACTACGAGCCCGACCAGGTTCCTGAGAAAGATGCCTTTTACCTGCCGATGCAATGCATGCAGTGTGAGAAACCTCCCTGCGTCAAGGTCTGTCCGGTCCGAACCACCTACCGTGATCCCGATGGTATCGTTGTCATTGATTACAACTGGTGTATCGGCTGTCGCATGTGTATCGGCGCCTGTCCCTATTGGGCGCGGCGTTTCAACTGGGGGGAACCTGATCTGCCGGCCGAGGAGATGAATCCGGATACCCATTATCTGGGTAATCGTCCACGCATGAAGGGTGTGGTCGAGAAGTGTACTTTTTGTGTGCAGCGAACCAGAAAGGGGCGTTGGACCGGTTGTGTCGAGGTCTGTCCAGTAGGTGCCAGAAAGCTGGGTAATCTGCTGGATCCCGAAAGCGATGTTCGCAAGGTGTTGGCGAGCAAAAAGGTGTTCCGTTTGCGCGCAGACCTAAATACCTATCCTAAGTTTTTCTACTTCATGGATTAAGGGGCAATCTCTTGAAACGCTTTATCCAATTCATCATCGATTTTCTACGCAGTGGTTTCAGCGGGGGCATTTTATTTTGGGCCTGGATGCTGTTCCTCTCCTTTTTTATCATGCTCTGGGGTTATGGCGAATTCGTCCAGATCAGGGATGGCATGATTGTCACGGGTCTGAATGACCAGGTCAGTTGGGGATTCTACCTGGCCAATTTTGTCTTTATGGTCGGTGTAGCTGCCGCAGCAGTGACTGTGGTGTTTCCCGCCTATGTGTACAAGCACCATGAGCTACATCGGATCGTGGTGCTTGGTGAAATGTTGGCGATTGCCGCGGTAGTGATGTGTCTGCTCTTCGTTACGGCTCACATGGGTCGGCCGGACCGACTCTGGCATATCTTTCCTGTGATAGGCATCTTTAACTGGCCACATGCCATGCTGACCTGGGATGTGATCGTACTGACCGGTTATCTGGTATTGAATATCATTGGTGGTTTCTATTATCTCTACAAGAAATATGCAGATACTGAGCTAAACAAGACTTTTTATCTGTCGGTGGTCTATATCGCAATCGTCTGGGCCTTGAGTATCCATACGGTGACAGCCTTTTTGATCAATACCATGCCTGCGCGGCCAATGTGGTTCCATTCGATGATGCCGATCAAGTTCATTACCACCGCCTTTGCTGCAGGTCCCTCGCTGATTATTATTGTCTTCCTGCTGGTGCGACGATTCACGCCACTGAAGATTGCCGACGAGGCCTTTCATATGCTATCCCAGATTATCGTCTGGTGTCTCGGTATTGCCCTATTCCTGACCCTGTCAGAGATTGTTACTGAACTCTATCCCAGTACTGAGCATTCTCTGGGGCTGCAATACCTGATGTTTGGCCATCACGGATTGAACACACTGGTTCCATTCTTTTGGACGGCAATGGCGTTGATGATTGGTGGCTTCATTTTGTTGCTTATTCCTAAGGTCAGAAAGAATCTGCTGGTCCTGCCATTCATTTGTCTTGCCGTCTTTATCGGCATCTATATCGAAAAAGGCATGGGACTGATGCTACCGGGGGTTACACCGACACCCATTGGTGAATTTGCAGAATATACACCGAGCAACATTGAATTTATGGTGGTTGGTGGAATTTGGGCGATTGGCTTTTTCGTTTTGACCGTGCTCATCAAAGGTGCGATTGGCGTCTTATTGGGTGATGTTCGTTATACAGAGAGTGAGAGCCGGACAGTTCGGGGTGAACAAGCAAGGGCGGCAACGACCTGAACATAAGGTTCGACGACCGTGCTGACTCCACTGATCTCAGGAGAGAAAAATAATGTCTAACTTTCAGCTGTTCGGATCCATCATCAGCACATGTTTGTTGGGAGCTGCATCGATTGCCTCTGCTGCCGGGGAAACGGTCCAGCAAGATAACACCTGCTTTGAGAGCAGAATGGGGTTGAGTCAGGTCCAGCAACGCGAAATTCAACCTGGTGTGATGAACGTGAAGTGTTCACCGACCACAGGGGGTGTCTTGTTTTGGGGTGACCCCTTCGATGGAACCATACCGATGGGCGATATGTCCGTTGAAGCGGACTACTCCCATGAAGAAGCCGTTGTTAAGCCCCGCGAGCCACAAATAGACCGTAACAAGCTGCTGACGATCTGTTCCATGGCCTGTCATAACGGCGAGTACGTTCCCTATCCTGAAAATAAGTTAGCCCGACCGCTGAAGATGCATAAGGATATTGTGCCGAACTCCATGCAATTGAAACATGGCAAGGGAGCGATCTGGTGTCTGGACTGCCACCATGCAGCTACCCGAACCAAATTGATTGACCATTATGGTAATGAGATCAGCTTCAACCAGCCCCAGAAGCTGTGTGGAAAGTGTCATGGACAGGTCTATCGGTCTTGGCGCAACGGTATCCACGGCAAGCGTATCGGTATGTGGCAAAAAGGTGGGAAGAAGCGATGGTGGACCTGCACCGAATGCCACAACCCCCACGATGTGGAGCAGGGCAATCGAAATTCAGGGTTTGCCCAACTTATCCCAGAACCGGCACCGGTACTGCCAAAAGGAATGAGCAATGCGGATCACGAGCGTGGTCACGGAGAGCAAGCACATTAGTGTGTTAAATCGATAAGTGATTGAGGGATGGGCCGTTGATTGCAACAGCCATGTCTGTGTGGAGGAACACCATGACGAGTTTTCAAATAAAAGAAGATACCAGACGTGAGGCATTCGAAGCCATCTGGGAGTCCAAAATCAATGCAGTGTTTGCTGATGTTGCTGCAACCTACGATAAAGCCAATGACTTTGCCAGCCTGGGAATGCTGAAAGGGCTGCGTCGCCGCTTTATTGCCAGCATCGATGTTCAATCAGGCCAACGGGTACTTGATGTCTGTGCCGGTACCAATGTTATTGGCATTGAGTTATTGAAGAAGCAACCGGAGCTTGATGTCTATGCGGTTGACCGCAGTGACGCAATGCAAAGGGTTGGTAAAGAGCGTGCTACCCGACAGGGTTTTGATATTAAAGGTCATATCTGCGATGTGCACCAACTTCCTTTTCCTGACAATCATTTTGATACAGTAACCCTGCAGTATGCGACACGACACTTGAGGGTTATCGATGTTTTCCTGGAGATCAATCGTGTATTAAAGCCTGGTGGTAAATTTTATCATTTCGATATGTTGCGACCCGCTAACAAGCTCATTGAGGAGATCTACTGTCTCTATCTGAAAGGGTGTCTTACTGCCATCTCCTGGGCCATACGCTCCGGACCCGATGCCATGGCCTGCCACAACTACTTTGTCGATGCCATAAGGCTGTTCTACTCGACAGAAGAGCTTTCTCGTCTTCTTTCCGAATTGGGCTTTGACGATGTCACTGGCCGCTCACTACTTGGTGGCACCGTTGCTATTCACAAGGCATGCAAGACATAGGCGAAGTGAGAATGCACACAAACCTTATTTATACTGTCCAGCCCTACCATTAAGGATTTATGCAATGACGGTTTACAAGTCACTGATCATCACCATTGGTATCATCACAGCATCAATACTGTCTAATTCAGCGCAGGCCCTTGATGCTGCAGGGTTGTATAGGGAGCGGGCCTGCATAGCTTGTCATGGTGAGGAGGGCAGGGTGCCTGTGATGGCTGAGTATCCAAAAATCGCGGGGCAGAACGCCCCCTATATACTGGCACAGATGAAGGATATCAAAAGTGGTGTGCGCAATAATACTCATGCTGTTGCAATGAAAAATATGATGCATCTAATCAGTGATGAAGAGATGGCCATTGTTGCGGAATGGCTTGCCGAATTGCCGAAATAGGTGCTTGGGTCAGTCGCTCCAGAGAGCATCGGTCAGCGTGACGATCTGTGTATAGTAGATTTCTCGATCCAGATCCAGAACAGTGGATGCGAAAAGTTCAGCATCGTCTGCGGTTGCAAGATCCCCATAGTTGACCAATACCGACTGATAGAGGATCAATGCCGGTAGCACCTCAGGTTGACTTTCAAATTGTTGATGCAGGGAGATCACGTAACCATCATCCGGGTTATCTGAGACCAGTTCTGTTTTGCCGAATAGACCCGGTTCAATGCCATCGGAAACAAAGCGGATCTCGACCGGGTGGCGGATACACCTTCTATCCTCGAATAGCTGGAGCAAGGTGGGATAGTCGATGTCAGGACCGTATCGGGAACGGATCTCTTTTGCCTTCTCGATCGCATGTTTGGATACAGCGCTGTGAATTACCTTGCCCGCACGTTTTTTAACCTTTTTGGTTTTCTGTTCCATAATATTTATACCATCTGTCTAGACATTGGGCCGCAGGCCGACTATTGATACTACTATCCACACCAAGGGCAGGCAGATATATAATAACCGAATCCGACGCACAATAAGGGTCGCGTCCAGCCGAGGATAACAATGTCAGAATATCGACTGAAATTTACCGAGGGAACCGAGCAAGAGGATGAGTCGAGGCAGCGCACTCTCGATGAACTCCATGACTTCATAAAAACAATGGACGGCCGTCCTCTTGCGATTGTAACGCTGGATAAGGAGCAGAGCGTATTATGGGACCAGGAAGGCGAAATCGACTACCAGGATGCCTATGGACAGCAGATTATAGAGCAGGTCACCGATGGTATCACTGAGACACTGGTTATCCGTGATAGTGAGGGGCTTCCAGTTGCGCTTGCAGCCCAAAACAGTGAGACAGGATGGCAAGGTATCGGCATCGACAAACGGCTGCGCTTCGAGATCGCAACAGCATTGCAAAACGATGAAACCGAGTTTGAATAGAGGGTGAATAAAAGATGCATTATTGACTACCAACTATAATGGAGGCTGATTTTGTGGTAGCTAACGTCACTCCAACATAGCGGTCTATTTCACCTTGATGAGGGTGTCAAACATTTGCTGATTGGTCTCAGTATCGAGAAACCAACCAACTATACGATCATCCGTATGGGATACTGAAAACTCACCTCTACCCACACCTACCATACTGACTTCAAACTTACGCGGCATATTGGCTAAAAATCGTCCTGATCCATTGGCATAACCTGGGCTGATGACAGTAAAGCTACCATCATCTTTTTGGCTAACAATGTAGAGGGTGTCATCCACCTGGCTTTTCCAGGTACCGTTAATATCCGGGTATCGTTTTGTAATTGCCTGCTTTTTTGGAATCTGTACACTGGCTACATCAGGTAGGGGTTGAGTCAATTTTGGCTCGGCTTGGGCGAGAATGGTTTTATTGGACTCTCTGAATGATCCAATGTCACTCTCCTGCTCTCTATCGAACAGATAGAAACCGACGCCGATAATCAGAAAGGCTGCAACTGCCCAAATAACTTTCCGGCTGCCACCAGATGAAGCACTGATATTTTGAGGTTTATCCGTAACGGTTGTGACAACCTGTCCTATGGATTCTATCTTCTCCAACAACCTTATCAGACCTGCAATATCACTCTTCCACCGACCTTGCTTGTCTGAGATGTCATAGGCCTGTTTTTCGCGAAGCCAGGAGAGAGACCCTAAGTCAAGTTGATAGGAAATCTCCGTTCCTCCGAGGGTCACCGGAATAATGGGAATGCCCAATCGCTTAGCATATTCCAACTCATAGGCGACATAGTTTTCGGGATCAGACTGACGTGCTTTCCAAATCGATTCCCAGTTAGGTCCGATGATGAGCAGCAGTGCGCCTGCTTCCTGTAAATTCTGTTCGATGACCAAACGCCACGATGTGCCACCTTCGATATCATCGACATCACGGAATGCACGCCCATCTCCAAAATGATGTTCCAGCTCATCTTGAAGTCTTGCCACATATCCCGGACGGTCACCACGCCGGTAACTGAGAAAGATCTTTTTTTTGATCATGGTCAGTGACTCGTTGCTCCTGTATCTATGGTCGGGTGAGGGACAATGAGTCCATGTCTGCTCATTCAATGAGTCATGTTAAAAAGGACTTCTACACTAAAAGTAAAGCAGATTACGGTCGATAATGCACAATCAATAGTAAGATATATTGGCAATAGGATATAAGCGTAATTTTATTTAAGTTCGTCTATTCTCTGGATGACTGGAGGGACGAGATGAGTATGACCAACAGTCCGCCGATCATCCCGGCGGCATGGGACTGGGGTAGGGATGACCAGGCAGTCTGTGTAAATAGGGCAGCACCGATATACCACTCAATACCAATCTTTAAGGTAACCAATGAGGCAATGAATACAACCCATGGATCATGACTTTGACGCCAGGTACAATAAAGACCGGCGCCCAACAAAGCGTTGATCAAACCAGATAGCCCACAGTAGGCCTGAATATCCGGTAGTAGCCACCATAGCGTGGCATCCACTATCAAGAGGCCGGCACCTAGCACGCGCCAACTCATACTACTCAGTAACTCATCGAACAACCAACCGACCAGCCACAGTCCAGCACAGTCCCATAGCAAATGGGCAAAGTCACTGTGTACCAAATGACCTGTTATCAAACGCCAGATTTCTCCGTTGGCAATGGCCATCCGATCATAGACAAGTTCAGGTTGTGCGGGGCCTGCTAAAAAGAAGAGCAGGATGGCAATGAGTACCAGCCAGGGAGCAGGTCCTGTCCAGAACCTACTCCGAGACTGATTGCTTGCAATAACACCAAAGTTCATTTCTGAGCTTTACTGGTGATTCGGCGTTTGAGTGGCAGGAGTATGGTTGCAAGTAACACCAGTAGAACTATATCGAAGGGACCGATTGCACCACCACCCTTACTGCCGCCACCCAGGGTTGCGCGAGGTTTATTGAACATCGGTCGCTGTTGATCGACCTGACGGGTCTGGGTCGGTTTTTGACTACGTTGCTGTCTGGCAGCCTGTTCTGTAGCGACCCGTTGCTGGTTAGAACGTTGAATCCCATGGCGATCAAAAACTTCATTCCTGACCACCAGCATGGAGGTGTAATCAGTGACCAGTCCATACTCCTTACCAATATCTGTGATGGCCTGCTTGAGATCGGCTTCTTCACCGAAGTCTTCCATCTGTTGCGCCAACTCCTCGATTGTGGCGTAGGCCCACAGTCGTTCAAGTTCAGGGTTGAGGTCTGTCTGTACAGGGAATGCGAACTGGCTGGTGTAGTGTTTGGGTTTGCCTGACAACAGACCGTTCAACTCGACTTCAACTTCTCCGTCACCCCAGTAGTGACCAAAAAAGACCAGTTGTTGACCTCGGTAGAGGCTTCCTGGATTGATGGGCGTCAGATCCCCGGTTTTAATGCCTGTTAATTTGAGATTGACACCATGTAGGGCTTGATGCCCCACCTTACTTGCAGCCAGCAGGATCTGGCCCACCATGTCATCGCTATTGGAGATAGAGAGGGCGAAGCCGCCTGACTCCCGGGTCAGGGTATCCAACAAGGGACGGTTGGCACTGTTGCCCATGATAAAAGTAAACAGACGAACATCCTGCTTTGTAAGTAGTTTGAGAAAAGCCCGTTGTTGGGTCTCACCCACATTTGCCACGCCATCGGTGACCAGAACCAGGGCTGAGGTTCTATCTGCATCGAGTGCCTTTACGCCAAGTTGTAACCCGGCATAGAGATTGGTGCCATGATTGGGTGTGAGTGTGTGCAGCGCTTCGATGTAATGTTTTACATTAGCTGGATCAGCATTGACATATCCAGCAGTCATCTCACGAGCCTGTTCATTGAAAACCATGAGCCGGAACCTGTCGGATGAATTCAATTTGTGAAGTGCCTTTGAGACACCCTCGACCAGAGAGGCGTACTTGCCTTTCATCGAACCAGAAATGTCGAGTACGAAGATCCAGTCACGACCTTGCTGGATTGGCTGGAGATCATCCCCCGGTGTCAGGCTGAGCATGAAGGTACCGCGACCGTTGGGGTTTGGTTTATAGGTCAAAAGGTCCACTGATCCGGGTAGATTTTCAGCTAGTCGCCAATAAACAACGATATCTTTGTCCAGTGTATAGACAGGACCGCTTGGTAGGTTCTGGCCCGTGTTACTCTCCTGTTCCTGTTTGGTAACTGCAGAGGCTTGGCCATTCTGAGCATCGATAGAAACCTGCCAGTGCTTATCATCCTGCTGATTGATGCGTGCTGCAGTACTGTTTGGTAGTCGCACTGCCTCTATCGGATAACCTGATTTAAGTTTCAAGTCGAAGTTGAAACGATTGCTCACCTTGTCATCGGCTGTCCAAAAGGCAAGTTTTTGCTCATCCACGCCCCCCTCTTCAAGAGGGTAGACATAGCGTCCGATACCGGTATCTATATGTGCCGGTTGTAGATAGACCAGGCGAATTCGCGTCTCTTGACCTGCCTGTACGGGTGTGACGGATACCTCGAAGGTTTTATAGTCATCCTTCTCAGTCAATCCTGCATCGTTTCCTGCCGCTTTCTCCTCTTCATAGATCCTCCGTGCCTCTTTTTTCTCAACCACTTCCCCGGTAACTGGTTGATTGTCAATCCAAACGGTGAACTCGGCAACGCTGCCTTTTTCAGGAACTGGAAATGAGTAGGTAGCCTCTAAATCCATAGCGTGTGGATTGAAAAACCGCTGCTCTACCTGGGTCACGGCATAACCGTCTTCAATGACAACCTCCACCTGATGATCGCGAATCTGCAATGGAGGCAGGCTACCGTCGCTGGGTGTCAGGAGACCGGCAGCAGAGAGTTGTATTGCAGGTAGACTCAACAGTAAGAGCCATAGGATCGATCTGATGGGAAAAGAAATGGTGTATTTATCCATGAGTAATCTCCAATTAAACGCTGTTTAATAATAACGCCAAAAAAAGTCAGCTTGTGACCGGTATAATTGAACGTTGTTATTTTAAATTAGCAGACATTTGAACTATGTTCAAATAAATTATTGTTTCAGACCTGAGTCTTGTGCGAGACATCACTGTGTGAATGCCAGATTGGTGTGATATTGGCCAAGCTTTATAGGCAGATGGACTGTTCGGAAGTGTAACTAGACTGCTATTGACTAGGGAGTTGAAATGGGAAGACGTGGTGAACATAGCAAATCGGAAATTGAGGGTATGGCGCTTGATGCGGCAGAGAGCATCATCGAAGCAGAGGGCTATCCCGGTCTCTCTGCACGAAAGGTCGCGTCAGCCATTGGCTATACAGTCGGTAGCCTCTATTTTGTCTTTAAGAATCTCGATGAACTGGTGCAGCGGGTCAACGGTAGGACACTCGACCAACTCTATCTCACTTTGGAGGGATCTCTTTCAGAGTGTCAATTTCCACAGCAGTGTCTGTTTGCATTGGGTTCTGCCTATCTCGACTTTGCAACCCAGCATGCCCATCGTTGGCGCATGGTTTTTGAGCATCAACCTCAAAGCGAAGGCCTGCCATTGGAAATCCATGAGGAGAAAGTGGATCTGTTGTTTGCTTTGGTGGAGGGTCAGCTCCAGCTATTGGCGACTCAACGCTCCAGTGAAGAGATCGCTCTGGCTGCCAGGGCGCTGTGGAGCGGTGTACATGGTATTGCGATTTTAGCCATCACGCGGCATCTGCACACTGAAGGGCAGCAATCGGTTCAACAGCTCACTGAACATTTGATTGGTCACTACCTCTCAGGCTTGAGTACTCTTGAGCCTAAAGCCTGTTAACAGGTCCACATCGGCCGAACTCAATATATTGGATTGCCGGGTTAAATACCCGGGAGGATAGCGTGTTGAGAAATCAAACTCGAAGTCTATTCTCAATTAGATTAATCTGTACCCGATAAAACCCAGCAAAATACTTGGTATATCGAGGCGATTTTCGTGTAGAATCCACCGCCATGATTTTTCAGCAAATTTGACGGACCCCTTCATACTGTCCGCAGCAGGAGTAACTGACGATGTCTGAACTGACGCAAGATTCCGTAAATGAGGCGATCAAGGGATATATAGAGCCTAACCTTGAGAAGGACTTGGTAACTGCCAAGGCAATAAAGGGAGTTGAGATCGAGGGTGGCAAGGTCAATATCACTGTCGAACTGGGATTTCCTGCTAAAGGTTGTTTTGACGATATAACAGCTGGCGTGAAATCGGCTGTAGCTGCATTGCCAGGCGTGGAATCCGTCGATGTGGCAATCAGCAGTAAGGTTGTTGCTCACTCGGTACAGAAGGCACTCAAACCTATCGATAATATCAAGAACATCATTGCTGTTGCTTCAGGTAAAGGTGGTGTGGGTAAATCCACTACTGCGGTTAACCTGGCGCTTGCCTTGGCAGAAGAGGGTGCGAAGGTCGGCGTGCTTGATGCTGATATCTATGGACCTTCACAACCTCGTATGCTGGGAATCAATGGTAAGCCCGATTCCAAAGATGGTAAGACACTGGAGCCTATGGAAGGTTATGGCATGCAGGCCATGTCGATCGGTTTTCTTATCGATGAAGAGACGCCGATGATTTGGCGTGGTCCAATGGTCACTCAGGCCTTGGAGCAGCTGTTGAATGATACCAATTGGTCTGATCTTGACTATCTGGTCGTCGATCTGCCCCCGGGTACCGGTGACACACAACTGACATTGGCACAAAAGGTACCGGTCTCAGGTGCAGTGATTGTGACAACCCCACAGGACATCGCCCTGCTGGATGCACGCAAAGGCTTAAAGATGTTTGAAAAAGTGGAAGTGCCGGTATTGGGTATCGTGGAAAACATGAGTACCCATATCTGTTCCAATTGCGGCCACGAGGAGCATATCTTCGGACAGGGCGGCGGCTCTTCCATGGCTAACCAATACAATGTGGAACTGCTTGGTTCTCTGCCACTCGATATTCGTATCCGGGAAGAGACCGATGGCGGTAAACCGACCGTGGTGGCTGAGCCTGAGGCTCGTATTTCTCAGATCTATCGCGAAATTGCCCGAAAGACTGCAGCTAAGTTGTCGCTTCAGGCCAAGGATTATGCTGCCAAATTCCCCAATATAGTGATTCAGAACAATTAATAGCTATCTGTAAACTACGGACAAACCCCCTGGAAGCCGCGTAACTAGCTGCAGAAAGGGGGTTTTTATACGTACAACCCACGCTATACTACCATTATTCTACATATATTTGGATAGTAAATGGATAGTAAGGAGAATAGCGATGGGTAGTAAATGCCAATACTAACCAAAATCAACCTCACTCCTACTAGGGTTGAGCAGTTCCGTTACCGATCTGGTGGCGCAAAACAGCAATTTCTATGGGATAGCCAAATACCAGGGTTGGGGTTGGAGGCCGTAGCCAGTGGGCGGCGGTCTTGGGTGCTCAGCTATCGGATAGTGGGTAAGAAAAAAAGGATAACCCTCGGGGGATTCCCTGAATTAGACCTGGATGAGGCCCGTGACGAGGCCAAAGATCTCCTTAAGGGACTCCGTGGTGGCATTGATCCAGTAGCTACCAGGAAAACCCCTCAGAAGGCCCACACCGTCCAATCTCTGCATGATCGATACATCTCAGGGCGTTACTTCCGATCACGCTCGCCAGACTTCCACGCAAATTTTAAATCGACTATGCGTCGGTATGTCCTGCCTGAAATTGGTGATCAGCTCCTATCCAGCGTCCAACGATCCCAGATTAGGTCCATCATTGATGACCTCGTTGAGGTCGGCAAGGAAGGTATGGCTCAGGGCACCCTAACGCACCTACGTATCTTGTTTGCCTACGCCGTTGATGAGGAGTTCATTGAGTACACACCGACCGAGCGGGTGAAGGTCAAGCGGACAACCTCAGGGCGACGCGATCAGTGGTTCGAGAACCCTGATGATCTAAAAGCGATCTGGAATATGGATGCCCCAATCCAGGTTAGGTCTGTTATCCGCTGGTGCCTCCTTACTGGATGTAGGAGGGATGAGGCCAGGAAATCGTCTTGGGATAGTATTTCTGATGATCGGTGGATAGTGGAGAAGACAAAAAACCGTAGAGCCCTAGTATTACCGATCACAGATCCTATGCAGGTTGTGCTTGATGAAATCAGAGCCACATTCCCAAGTAGCCCGTGGATTTTTCCTGCAACAACCAGCTGGAAAAAAGCTATACCAAGAGCCTCACTTGATTATGTCATCCGTGAGGCGAGCAAAGGCAAATGGTCGCTGCACGTACTACGTCATACGGTTGAGACATGGCTTGCAGACCTGGGTGTTATCGAGGAGCACCGCAACTTGGTGTTAAATCACTGGACGGGGCGTATGACTGAACGATATCGGCACGGATACCAAATAGAGACAAAGCGGCACGTATTGGAGTTGTGGCATGACAAACTAATGGAGATGGTAGGATGAATGGTAAGAAATACCCTGATTGGATGCCAGACAATAAAAATGTGAGATTTTCTTACGACCATGCAAAAAAGAATGGGATAAAAGTAACACCAATTTCAGATAAAAACCTCGAAGAAATAAAAGCGGTAACTAAAGAGCTTCTTTCATGGGATTATTATTATGATCGAAAAAGATTTAAAACGATTCGTGACAGAAATCTATCTAATAACCCAAGCTTGAGAAAAAGGTTAGAAAGGAAGCTTCCGAAAGAGCTGGGCAATTATGGTGGTGCATATCAGTTGGTTAAAGGTGTTGAGGAGACTCTAAGTTTTTCGCTTGCTGATGTACGGATACTATTTGAGAAACATGAAGCAGTTAGTGATACAGATCTATATACCTACGACATGATTGCAGATAATTTACTTAAGCATGTTAATGCATTGATTTCTACTTCAGTAGAAGCTGCAAACAATGCGTACATAAAGCTTGCGGAAAAGAATCGCATCCAAACAAGAGATAAGTTATCAAACAAAGATAAAGCAAAAAAACTATTGCCAGAGTACCTAAAAAAACACGAAGGTAATCGGAATTATAAAAATCTTGCATACTCCGAAATCGCTGAAGTATTGGGTGTATCAGTTAGAACAGTGCAAAGATATTTAAATAAATAATACTAGTTTCCTATGACAACCTTTTGGCTGTCATAGAAATGGCAGCCCATAGTACTTCTACGCAACATAGAGGTGCTAACATGACATCTAATTCAATCCTTAATAACGAGCAACAGTCTGCTATTCCAGAAGATTCAGTCCTTCTTACAGAAACAGAAGTCTCAAATATAACCGGTTACTCAGCCAGGACTCTGCAACATCACAGGCAGAATAGGCGTGGTATTCCGTTTGTGCGCCTTAGCCATAACAAAGTTCGTTATCGACCGAGTGATGTTTGGTCACATATCGACAATCTACGTGTCGAGACCAAGGAGGCCACCCAATGAGCAAGGCGTCAACAAAAGATGAGATTTTCCGCCGCCTCTACAAAATTGATATTGCTTTAAGGCTACTCCAAGCACTTGATGATGGGACTATTAAAGATCCTGCAAAGGATGAGCTCTACAGTTTTCACTCAATTGCCATCGGCTACGCAAGTCAGGCGATGTCTGGAGTGTTTGATTTAGCAGAGGATAACTTTCAGGAGTTATCAAAATGAGTAAAGAAAACCAATACATCAAGCTATTCGCACAACAGGCGATGCCATCGGATTACGAAGATGCAGTTGAAGACATGCGTGTGTCAGCAAAAGTGATGGCAGATCTTTTATCTGCAGCGACTTGCGTTGAAGGGGAGTATGAGCCGCCTGCTCACTTTGTATCCCAGATAGCCTATTGCATTAGCTCGATGATGGATTTTGCTGAAGCTATTGATCGAGCATCACTACTGGAATGTAACCAGTGTGAAACCAATCTTCGGAAGGCGATCTTCTGTGAGGTTAATCTGCAAAAGGATATCTCATGAAAATCTATATCTTCCACCGCAAAGAGTTCTTTTACCTCGTT
>JAIVEQ010000074.1 GCA_023838465.1 Candidatus Thiodiazotropha sp. | reverse complement strand
TTTGATGCCTTTTCAACATCAAAAATAGAGAAGAATCTGTGGCCGATCAATACCTTAATTTCTTTGCGAAACCCGGATAGACCCTTATTTAAACCCAATACTGCCTATATCCATTTATGGGTTAGTGGTGTGCTTGTCTCTCAACTCTAACCACAAATTATTCTAAGAAGCTAAAATCTAATCGATAGTTGTTTCATTAATTGACACTATCAATATCCCTGCCAGACATTTATCAAAAAAGATCTTCGGCAACACCCAAGCTGCCAGGTGCCTGAATGCCATCGGTATCTGAGAGGCGTATCTTCAGCGAGAGATTGTTACGGGAGTCTGCATGTGAGAGTGCCTCTTCAACGGTGATTGTCCCCTCTTTATAGAGCTTATACAGGGATTGATCAAAGGTTTGCATACCACGTTCGGTACCCTGCTCCATAACCTCTTTGATGCCATGTATATCGCCTTTTTGAATCAATTCGGAGATATAGGTGGTGAGTAACATAATCTCAACTGCAGGTATACGCTGCCCATTGACCCCTTTCACCAGGCGCTGTGATATGACCGCCCGCAGGTTCAGGGAGAGGTCCATATAGAGCTGTTGATGAGCGGTATCCGGGAAGAAGTTGATGATCCGGTCGAGGGCTTGGTTGGCATTGTTTGCATGCAGAGTTGAAAGGCAGAGATGGCCCGTTTCCGCATAAGCGATAGCGTGCTGCATGGTGAACATTTCGCGAATCTCACCAATTTGGATGACATCCGGCGCTTCACGCATGGCATTCTTCAGGGCATTTTCATAGGAGAGTGTATCGATACCGACTTCACGCTGATCTACAACAGACTTTTTGTGGGTATAGAGATACTCGATAGGGTCTTCTATGGTTAGGATATGTCCATTCCGTGTCTGATTGCGATGCTCGATCATGGATGCCAGGGTAGTCGATTTACCTGAGCCTGTTGAACCCACGACCAGGACCAGCCCACGGGGTTCCATGATTAAATCCTTAAGAATGATGGGTAGATTTAGCTTTTCGACCGGTGGTATGACGCCTTTGATATAGCGGATGACCATGGCTGCGTCACCCCGCTGTCTATAGACATTGACCCGGAAACGCCCCAGATTGCTAATCGAAATCGCCAGATTACATTCGTATGTGGCTTCAAACTCCTTGATCTGGTCGTCGCTCATGATCCCGTAGGCAAGCTTCCGTACTTGTCCACCCTGTAGTGGTGAGGTTCCTACCGGGCGTGTTTCACCCTCAGCCTTTAAGTTGGGTGGGGCGCCAGTACTGAAAAATAGATCAGATCCATTTTTTTGCACCATCAGCTTCAGATAGGGCACGATATCCATGAACAATTTCCTCCAAGATTGCCGGACAAGGTGGCGTCAGGCGATGATATGTTATGCATTACAAAGTTCACTAGCGGCAGATCTCTGCAGGAATGTAGGTAAAACATCGTGTTTTCAGAAATAAATTCTTTTCGGGGCAGTCTGTCGTCATGGGTCATATCCGCTTAACAGGCATTCATCTCTATCCAGTCAAGTCGTTTGCCGGTATCGAGCGACAGCGTTCACAGCTCGATAATTACGGGCTGCAATATGATCGTCACTGGATGGTGGTGGATGAACAGGGTCGCTTTCTCTCTCAGCGCGAGCTGTCCAGGATGGCACTTATTCGTGTCAACTTGGCAGAAGACGGTATCTCGCTGACGGCGCCTGGTATGCCGGATATCGAGGTTGGTTTGCCGCAGCAGACCAGCTACAGTCAGCGACAGGTCCGGGTCTGGAATGATGACTGCATGGCCATTTCAGCTGATCCGTCGACTAATGAATGGTTAAGCCAGTTTCTGCAACACGGCTGTCGGCTGGTGACGATGGCTGATGGGATGAACCGGCAGGTGGATCAACGCTATGCAGGACCCGAGGACCGGACCGCCTTCTCTGACGGATTTCCACTATTGCTAACCTCCCGTGAATCCCTGGATGACCTCAATGGGCGGTTGCCTCAGTCGATGACGATGGATCGTTTTCGTCCCAATCTGGTGGTTTCCGGTTGTAACCCCTTTGCTGAGGATGAGTGGTCTCTGATCCGCATCGGCGATATAGTGCTGCGGGTGGTGAAACCCTGCTCACGTTGTACGATCACCTGCGTCGATCCATTGACCGGAGAGCGGGGTGTTGAACCGTTGAAGACCCTGGCCGGCTATCGACGTAAAGGTAATCAGGTCTATTTTGGACAGAATTTGCTGCATCAGCAGCCAGGTGAGTTGGAGGTTGGCATGTCAGTGGAGATACTGGAGTAGTGATGAATAGTGAGGCAGTAATCGAGGCTATCCGCTGTTGGGTCAGTGAGACAGTGGTGGGGTTGAATCTATGTCCGTTTGCGGCGTCCCCGCTGAAAGCCGGTCGTATTCGCTTTACCGCCTGTGAGTCGACAGACCAGGAGACCATTTTTCGTACGCTTCTAAGCGAGATGCAGCAGTTGATCACTCTTGAGCAAGAGCAAGTAGAGACCAGCCTGGTCATTGTGCCGGTAGGGCTGGAGTCCTTCGATGATTACTTGGGAATGCTGGATCTTTTAGAGGCTGTGATTCCCGAGGCGGGGCTTGAAGGTCTGTTGCAACTGGCAAGTTTCCACCCCGATTACCGTTTTGAGGGGAGTGACGAGGAGGACCCGGCAAACTACACGAATCGTTCCCCCTTCCCCCTGTTTCACCTGATCCGAGAAGACGCTCTGGAACATGCCTTGGATGGTTATCCACAACCGGAGGCGATCCCGGAACGTAATATTGCACTGTTGCGTGAATTAGGACTGGAGGAGATGAGGCGACGTTTAGATGCTTGCCGGCAACAGGGGCGGTAGACGCTGTGATAGGGCCTGTTTCTCCTCCACGAAACGGCCACTGATTACAAAGCCCAATAGGTCATCGCCAACGCCATGGTAGAGGCAACGAGTTCCTTCATTGGTCTGTTCAGTTTGCCAGATGCCCTCTGCTTTCGGATCCGGCGCAGCAATCACAATGGGATGGAGCGGGGTCTTGATGATCACAGGCATGGCGGGATAGACCACCTCGGTGGGTTGCCCTGTCAGGGTTTTAGCCAGTGCCCGGGCTGCATGCATGATCGGCATTACAAAAGGCAGGTTTAATCCAGCCACCTCAGCACAGTCACCCAACGCAAAAATTGATTTGTCACTGGATTGCAGCAAGCGATTGGTGACCACCCCACGAGCAACATCCAGGCCGGAAGCAGCAGCAAGCGTTGTCTCCGGGCGAAGACCCACAGCAGATAGAACCAGGTCGCACGATAGGGTCGTAGCGTCGGTGAGTGTTAATCGATACCCTTTATCTGTTTCCTCCATGATGGCTGCAGTCTGAAGCAGACGCCAATCAGCCCCCGCATCCTGCATGGCTCGTTGCAACGCTTTACCTGTGACTTCAGGTAACAGGGTACTGATCGGGTGAGGGTCCGGGCCTATCAAAGTGACTTGATAACCGGCACTCAGAAGATCGTTGGCGAACTCGCAGCCGATCAAGCCTGGCCCGATGATGGCGATGTGTGCGGGCGGTGCAGGTAGTCTTTGACGGAATAGGGCGTAGTCATAGAGGCTGTTGATAGTGATACGTTGATCAGCGGCATCACCACGCATGACAGGCAGGATGGGGTGAGCGCCGACAGCCAGAACAAGCGACCCGTATTCATGTTCACCTTTTTTACTGATTAGCTTCTTTTCTGTACTGACAATCTTTGATACCCGGCACTCGGTATCAATAGTAAGTCCATTTTTTTCAGCCATCTCGGTAGCGGAAGCATTGATGAGGGTCTCAGCTGTCTTGTTCTTTTGCAGACCATTGGAGAGCATCGGTTTTGAGTAGAAATCACCTCTATCAGTGGTGATCAAATGCAGTGGAATCTCTGCGTCGATGGCACGGATCTCACGGGACAACGAATAACCGGCAAGCCCTGATCCTACTATCAGAATTTCATCCATTATTATTAACTCGGTAACCTAGCGTTATTCCTTTTCAGGCAACCATCTCCACCATTTCGAAATCGGACTTACTGACACCACATTCCGGGCACTCCCAGTCGTCCGGAATATCAACCCAACGGGTTCCCGCAGCAATGCCCTCATCAGGCAGGCCTTTAGCCTCTTCATAGATAAACCCACACACAATACACTGGTACTTCTTCATCGCTACTCCCAATTGAAAACTGAGTTGTTGTAATGGTTTTTCTAAAAGATAGCGTTAGACGGGCTTTGACTCCACCCTATAAAGATTGGGGAAACAATTATTCGTCATATTCTGAAGCACGTCGGGCATCACCGAAGACCTTCTCGACCGGGTAGCGCGCCTCATTGATGGCAATTTTACGTTCAACAGCCTCAATCAGGTTAATATCCAACCGTTCTGAGCAGCGAATTAAGTAGATCAGAATATCGGCCATCTCCAGCGCCACCGCATCATGCTTCTCCTTGGGTAGGTCCATACTCTGTTCCGGGGTCAGCCACTGGAAATGTTCCACCAGCTCAGCACACTCGGCAATCATCGCCATGGTGAGATTTTTAGGGTTGTGAAACTGCTCCCAGTTGCGGGTTTGGGCAAATGCCTTTAAACGGCTATTCAGGTCATCCAGGCTGTCTTTGGGCATCTCAATTTACTCGTGCTAGGTTAATAGTTATGGCCAAAGCTGTACTTTCTTAAGGGGTTCTGAATCGTTTATACGAGGATTTGCGTAAACGTCCAGCATGTTATGGTGGGGCAGAGCCCCACCCTACAGCCCAAGCTATTTGGTAGAGTGGGGCCCTGCCCCACCAATCACGGCTGAATAAGGCCGCGTAAATAATATTCGATCTTCTGTGGTCAAGTAAGCACCATTAGTGTTATCAGGCCCTAATACCAGATCCCATTCCGGTGCCAACGGGGTCGATAGGGCTT
This sequence comes from Candidatus Thiodiazotropha sp., assembly GCA_023838465.1. GTDB lineage: Bacteria > Pseudomonadota > Gammaproteobacteria > Chromatiales > Chromatiaceae > Thiodiazotropha. The sequence continues at coordinate 13,880 of JAIVEQ010000074.1, read as the reverse complement.
ATGTGCAAGAAGGTTTCGCATATTCTGAGGCGATACAACCACTCCTAAAGTAGATGGGGTCTGATGGGTGAGTACCAGCAATCGTTCTACCCGTTCCTCGGTAGGCGGGTGGCTGCGTAGCAGTGATGGGTCGGGAATACGGGGACCGGGATGAAGCAGTCGTTCAAGCAGTCGGTGTCTCGGTGGCTCAAGTTTATTGAGTGCTGAAGCCAGTCCCAAAGGATCACCCGTCAGCTCCACCGCCCCCAGATCGGCCTCATACTCACGACTGCGGGAGAGGGCGAGCTGTGCCAGAGCACTCAAGGTGGGTGCGGCCAGCATCAGCAGGATGGGCAGCCAGGGCAGGGTGGCCTGACCAAAGATCATCAACGGTAGATTGATCAATAACAGTAACTGACCTGCTATCGAGAGAAACCCGGTAATTCGACTGGTGAGATCGGCAAAGGCCATCAGTCGTGTGTCCTGATTGACCACATGCATCAATTCATGGGCCAGCACACCGGCCAGTTCCCGCCACTCCATGCGACGCAGTAGGCCATCCGAGAGTGCGATGGCGGCATCCTGGCGGGAGCCCGTGGTAAACGCGTTCATCACATCCGACGGTAGATAAAAGAGTGCGGGCATCTGTTCCAGCCCGGCACGCCGGGTAAGTTGTGCGGTTAGTTGATGGAGGGCTGGGGCTTCGCTGGGTGAAAGACGACGGGCACGGAACAGTCGCATTGACAGTTCAGGAGAAGCGACCGGGTTGACCTGGTAAGTAATCAGAATGATGGCTCCCATCGCAGCGGCCAGTGGTATTCCGCCGAGAAACCAGGCCAGCCAGGCACATAGCAGTGCCAGGCTGAAAATCAACACTAGGGACTGCAGCGTATTCCTGGTCTTGTGTTGTAGATAGGTTGCCTGTTCCATAGTGGCGCTTATTGTTGTGAACGGGTAATGATTTACGACTGCATACCTAATATATATAACAGCTATGTCAGTTTATGTGAGCTTCTGAAATAGTCCCTATTGACCTTTGTACAAGAGGTTTGTTCGTCTGGATAGTCATAATAATCAGGTATTTTGTATGACAATAGAGGTCTTTCAATGCTCGTTTATCAAAATAGTATTTCCATTTGGGGGTGATAATCTCAGGCTTTACTGACTTGGTTAAGTCATCATCAATATATGATGATGCTTGCAATGCTTGTCGTGAGTATTGGTGGAACATAGGTATTTGTCGGCAATCTGTTTGCCATAGCTACACTCCTTGATTTGGACTCAGGATCAGTTCCACCGCATTCTGATCCGGATCGTGACAGAACAGGGCCTGACGTCCGGAGCGGCTAAGTGTGTAATCGATACCAGCTCGGTCGAGTTTGTCACGCATGGTGGCAAAATCATCTATGACAAAGGCAGTGTGACGGTCCCGTCCGCCATGAGACGGGCGACCCTCTAGGGGATCAGGATTAGCCAATTCAAGCAGGTGTATCTGCCGATCTCCCACATTCAGCCAGGCACCGGGGAACCCCAAGTCTGGGCGTGAGGTGTCGATTTCCAACCCCAGCAGACCTACATAGAAATCGAGGGCACGCTGGGTGTCGGCGACAATCAGGCTGACATGATGGAGTTGAATCATCCTAGAAACGGCCGTAGCGGCGTTCACCCAATAGGTGAGTTTTATGATGGTCCATAATCCCCGTTAAACCCATCACTTGCCCGTTACTGAAAGCGTTCATCTTCTGTTTCTAGGATCATAACCCAAGACGCTCTCTGGCTCGGATGATGGCAGCCCGTACCTGTTTAGGGGCTGTGCCGCCTATGTGGTCACGGGCAGCAAGTGAGCCTTCCAGTGTGAGTATTTCGAATACATCCGTAGCAATCTCGCTCGAGAATGTCTGCAGTTCCTGCAGACTCATCTCAGAGAGGTCACGTCCTTCAGCGACACCGAAAGCGACTGCCTTGCCCACTACTTCGTGGGCATCACGAAACGGGATACCCTTACGGACCAGGTAGTCTGCCAGGTCGGTGGCTGTGGCGAACCCCTGCATGGTTGCGCGACGCATCGTCTCCTTGCGACAGGTTATGGCCGGCACCATATCGGCAAATACCTTCAGCGAACCTTTCAGGTTATCCACGGTGTCGAATAGGGGCTCCTTGTCCTCCTGATTATCCTTGTTGTAGGCCAATGGCTGACTCTTCATCAGTGTCAGCAGGCCGATAAGATGGCCAAAGATGCGTCCAGTCTTACCGCGAATCAGTTCAGGCACATCGGGATTCTTCTTCTGTGGCATGATGGATGAGCCGGTACAGAAGCTGTCGGAGAGTTCAATAAATCCGAACTGGGCGGAGGACCAAATGATCAGCTCTTCCGAGAAACGCGACAGGTGCATCATCAGGATACTGGCGGCAGCGCTAAACTCGATTGCGAAGTCCCGGTCTGAAACAGCGTCGAGTGAGTTTTCCGCAGGGCGTGAAAAACCCAGCAGTTCGGCGGTCTGGTGCCGGTCGATGGGGTAAGTCGTGCCGGCCAGGGCAGCGGCCCCTAAAGGCATGACATTAAGCCGTTTGTTGCAGTCAGCCAGTCGTTCACGATCACGCTCCAGCATCTCGAACCAGGCCATCAGGTGGTGGCCGAAAGTGACAGGTTGTGCGGTCTGCAGGTGAGTGAAACCGGGTAGGATGGTCTCGATCTCTAACTCAGCTTTATCCAGCAGCGCGGCTTGCAGGCGCAGGATAGCGGTACGGATGGTCTCTATTTCATCACGCAGCCAGAGTCGGATGTCAGTGGCTACCTGATCGTTGCGAGAGCGTCCTGTATGAAGTTTTTTGCCCGCATCGCCGATAGCCTCGGTAAGGGCCGACTCGATATTCATATGCACGTCTTCCAGGGCCACCGACCAAGTGAAGTCGCCTTGCTCGATACGCTTGCGAATCAGCTCCAGGCCCTGCACGATGGCGTCACGTTCGGCATCACTCAGGATACCCTGACTGGCCAGCATTGTGGCATGGGCGATGGAGCCTTGGATGTCATACTGGTAGAGTCTTTGATCAAACTCGACCGAGGCGGTGAAGGCTTCGACAAAGGCATCGGTGGGTTGGTTGAAACGGCCTGACCAGAGTTTCGTGGGCGCGTGACTGTCGCTCATGTAGGGCTATCCTGAAATTGAATGCAGGCCGGATTATAGCAGGCGGTGGGTGAATGCAGCAGAGTGAGAAACAACCTGAGCGCAGACGAACGGCAGATCTTGCTGGGAAGGTGATCTTTTTGCCTAACTTCTGTGCCCTTCGCGCAGTCTTTGCGGTGGTTGTGATAGGCGAATTACTGGCGATTCTGCTGACCCTGGCAGCAGTAGGCCGTTTTGAGGACTTTCTGGCCGCTCTGAGTCCGATTTCTCTACTGGTGCAGTGGATTGGTCTGAGTACGGCGGGTCTGCTTTGTGCTATGCGTGTGCCATTGTGTCGGTTGGGTAATCAATGGGCTGGCTTCGTGGCCTTCCTAATATTGATCGGGATGACCCTGCTGCTCTCTCTGCTGGTGGTTTGGATGGATAGCGGATTGGCCCTCGCTGCGTTGCCTGAAGATCGTAGTGGCTTGTTAGGGCGGTCGTTGGGAATCAGTGCCATTGTTGGGGTGTTGGTGCTCCACTACCTCTATCTACAACACTTGTGGCGACGGCAGGAAGAGGCGGAGAACAGTGCGCGTTTACAGGCACTCTATTCACGGATACGGCCTCATTTTCTGTTCAACAGCATGAATACCATTGCCAGTCTCACCCGCAGTGATCCTAAGTTGGCAGAAGAGGTGGTGGAGGATCTGGCCGATCTTTTCCGGGTTTCGTTGGGTGATGCAAGTCGACCCTCCACCTTGGGTCGGGAGCTGGAGCTTGCCCGTCAATACCTGAGCATAGAGCACTATCGATTGGGGGAGCGACTGATGCTGGTGTGGGATCTCGAACAACTTCCGGAGCAGGCGATGATTCCCCCCCTGATTCTGCAGCCACTGTTGGAGAATGCGGTCTATCACGGTATTGAACCAGCTGCCAAAGGGGGGACGATCACTATTACTGGGCACTACCGGCGAAAGCGGGTCAACCTGAGTATCCGCAATACGCTACCGGAAGAGGGTGAACGCAGTCATCGACAGGGTAACAATCTGGCGATGGAGAATATCCGTGCACGCCTCGCGGGTGTATTCGATCTTGAGGCCAGTCTCACGGAATCGAATGTAGAGGGAGAGCATCAGGTGCGACTGGTGATACCTCATCCATGGTGGGGAGATGGCGCGTGAAGATACTGGTCGTGGATGATGAGGTCCTGGCTCGGCAACGATTGGTGGCATTGATTGAAGAGATAGGACAGCCTTACCAGCTGGCCGGTGAGGCTGCCAATGGCGAGGAGGCCCTGCAAAAGTTCAACCAGATTGGTGCGGACCTGGTATTGATGGATATCCGCATGCCAGGCATGGACGGTCTGGAGGCAGCACGACAGATGGCTGAGAGTGACCATCCACCGGCTGTGATCTTTACTACCGCCTATGAGGAGCATGCGCTACAGGCATTTGAATCAGCAGCGCAGGATTATCTCTTAAAACCGGTGCGCAGGGTGCGACTGCTAGCGGCCCTGCAACGCAGCCAACGCCTTACCCGCAGTCAACTGGCTGCAACCGCTTCTACAGAAACGGAGGTACCTCAATTACACGCCAGTTATCGTGGTGGGTTGAAGTCAATCCCCTTGGATGAGGTTATCTATCTGCGTGCCGATTCAAAATATGTAATGGCCCGCCATGCTGAGGGAGAGTTGTTGCTGGAGGAGAGTCTGAAGGGTCTGCAGCAGCGGTTCGGTGATTTATTATTGCGGATTCATCGCAATGCTTTGGTAGTACGCCGACATCTGTCGGGATTGGAAAAGGGGCGGGATGGCATTCCCCGGGTGGTCATGCGTGGCTGTGAGGAGACCTTGGAGGTCAGTCGGCGGCATCTTCCTGAAGTGAGGCGTGTATTGCGGGGGCAAGATTAACAGCGGCATGAATATGACCCGTTATCATCAAATAGGGTGGCCCTATCTTCTGCATCATATACGACAGCGGCTAACCGGCCTGTCAGGTTGTTTTTTGTCTCTTCTGCTGAATCTACCTGCATTGGGTCACTGTGATGATTCTATCGTGTCGGAGCCTGAGCTGCCTGCAGCAGTACCGGTCTTGGTACAGCACTGCTTTCCCTGTCACGGTCCGTACGGACAGAGTGGTTCCCCAGCCATCCCCTCACTGGCGGGGTTACCTCGGGACTATCTGCAGAGCGTCTTGAGGTCCTATCGCCATGGTGGCCGTTTTAGTACGGTCATGGGTCGATTGATGCAGGCATATAGTGAAGGTGAAATCGAGATCATGGCCGACTATTTCAGCGGTCAATCCTATACCCTGCATAAACAGCAGACAGACTGGCGACTGGCAGACAGGGGGCGATTACTGCATCGCCAATACTGCCGTGATTGTCACGGTGACCCGGTAAATCCAGCGGATGCAGGGGTGCCGCCCTTGCATGGCCAGTGGATGGATTACTTACGCTGGACTCTGCGTGACTATCTGGTGGGGATTAATCAGGGTGATGAAGAGATGGCTGGCAAGCTGTCCAATCTGCTGCGCAAGCAGGGGCCAGAGGGGGTGGAGTCACTCATACACTACTATGGGAAGGCTATACAATAAGCCGGTATTGCGACTGCGTAGTAATTGCGTGCATCCCCGGCAGGCTTTAGCATAGGCGCCTCATTGTTATCGCTGCGTAATTTGAGGCCGTCCAAACATGTCCCAGACCATAAGAATCGCCACCCGTAAATCACCCTTGGCCATGTGGCAGGCTGAGCATGTTGCAGCCGAGCTGAAAAAAGCCCACCCGGGCATTCAGATAGAGCTTCTGGGCATGACAACCCAGGGCGATAAAATCCTCGATACGCCGCTGGCGAAGATAGGGGGCAAAGGGTTGTTCATAAAGGAACTTGAGCAGGGCATTTTGAATGGTCAGGCGGACATTGCCGTACACTCCATGAAAGATGTTCCGGTCGAGCTACCTGAAGGACTGCATCTAGCGGTGATTATGCAGCGTGAGGACCCTCGTGACGCCTTTGTCTCCAATCGCTATCAACATTTCAATGAGTTGCCTCAGGGCGCATGCGTTGGAACCTCCAGCCTTCGACGTCAAAGCCAATTGTCTGAAAACCGTCCCGACCTGGTGATCAAATCCCTGCGCGGCAATGTTAACACCCGTCTGCGAAAACTCGATGAGGGTGAGTACGATGCCATCATCCTTGCTGCAGCCGGTTTAAAACGGCTAGGATTTGAGGCGCGTATTACTGCCTTGATCGGTCCCGAGCAGAGTCTGCCCGCCATCGGTCAGGGGGCAGTAGGAATCGAGTGCCGGGCTGATGACCCGCTAGTCAATGATCTGATAGCCCCCCTGCATCACCAGGAGACTGCCTTTTGCGTACTTGCCGAACGGGCAATGAATCAACGTTTAAACGGAGGTTGCCAGGTCCCTATTGCTGGTTATGCCATGCTGGAGTCGGGTAACCTCTGGCTGCGTGGGCTGGTGGGGGAGCCGGATGGCAGTCGTATCATCCGGGGTGAAGTAGAAGGTACCCCTGAAGAGGCTGAGTCAATGGGCAAGGGACTGGCTGAACGCCTTTTGGAGTGGGGGGCGGATACCATTCTGAAGGCACTCTACGAAACCCCGTAAGTGGTTGAGTCAAGTTTGAATCCATCCAGGTGATATGGCCATGGCAGCATGCGATTTGAAGGGTAGAGGAATGCTTGTTACCCGGGCCTCTCATCAGTCAGAGGGGCTAACGAGGTTGATTCAGGGCTGTCAGGGAAGAGCGGTGTGCTTTCCTGCGCTGGAGATCGTTGCCAGCAAACGAGTCGAGCAGGCACGTGAGCTATTGCGGCAATCCTGGGATGTGATGATCTTTATAAGCCCCAATGCAGTCCACTATGCCTTGGGATTATTGCCCGATGGGCGAATACAAGGGCGATTGCTGGCTGCTGTCGGCCGGGCCACAGCCGCCGCTCTTGAAAGTGCCGGATATGGTATCGATCTGTTACCTGTTGATCGCTATGACAGTGAAGGTCTGCTGATGTTACCGCCACTGCAGCAGTTGATCGGGCAAAAGGTTCTGATCGTTCGTGGTGAAGGAGGGCGTCCTTTTTTGGGCAATAGCCTGCAGGCGAGAGGCGCGGAAGTAGGTTATGCTGAAGTCTATCGAAGGGTCAGGCCGAAAACCGATCCAGAACCACTGTTAAAGTGCTGGACACAGGAGATCGACCTGGTGATTGCAACCAGCAACGAGGTTCTGCAGAACCTGATTGAAATGCTGGGAGAAAAAGGGCTGCCTCTATTGCAGCGTACGCCTTTGTTGGTGATTAGTGAGCGTATGCGTCGGGAGGCAGAAGATAGGGGCTTCAAGATCATTCTGCTGGCCTCGTGTGCCGACGATATCGCCATTATGACGGCCATTCGCAACTGGACTGATCATACAGCTCAGAGGGATCAGGGGAACCTCTCCTGACACTCCCCATTCTGAGGTAAACTGAATAGAGGCAACTTCCAGTGTTTTCGCAGTATTGTCAATGTACTGAGGGGCTGTAGGAGTAGGTAAGGAGAGATAACAAATCTATGAGTGAAAAAGTGCACGAGTCAGGTCAGAGTCAGAATGAGACTGAAGCAGAGTTCGAAAATGCCATCGAAGGTGAGGTTGAACGTATTGATGATTCCCGGGGTCGCTCCGGCTCATCCCGTCTGCCTATAGTTGTTGCTGTCGTGGCGTTATTGGCAGTGGTTGCCGGTCTGCTGTTCGGTTATCGCTATTGGCTCGATATGAAACAGACGCTTGCTACACTCAATAGCTCCTTGGTCCAGGCCAGTCAGGAGCAGGCCCAGCTTGGCCAGAGATTGCAGCAGGCCCAGCAACTCTTCGAACAGCAAAAACAGGAGATTGCCACTCAGCGGGATGCATTGGCTGAGCAAGCTGAAAAGCTCCTGCAAGAGAAAGAGGCATCCCGTCAACAGGGTGCTCAGTTATACCGTTCTCTGGCAGAGATACAAACACGGCTGGGTGGCAAAGAGGGACAGTGGCGGGTAGCCGAGGCAGAGTACCTGATGCGCGTTGCCAATCATAGACTAACCCTAATGGGAGATGCTGCGACTGCTTTGGAAGCACTTAAATCGGCAGATGAACGGATCAATGCCAGTGGTGATCCGGGGTGGTCCGGTGTCAGGGAAGCGTTGGCCCAAGAGATGACGCGTCTGACAGCTGTATCCAGCGTTGATGCAGCAGGGATCAGCGCTGAAATTAGTGCACTTGCTGATCAGGTGGATGCGCTCCCGCTGCGAGATGAGGGGGTAGCCCTGATGCCATCCTCAGCGAATAGTGCCGATATGCCGGCCCTTGCAGACAATCAGGGATTCAACCTTGAGCAGCTGCTTGATGATCTTTGGCAGGGTTTTAAGTCAATGATGATTATCCGTCATCATGATCGCCCGGTCAGTGCCATGCTACCTCCGGAGCATCGCTACTTTCTGGTCCAGAATTTACGTCTCAAATTGGAGTCCGCCAATGCGGCATTGATGGGAAGAAACCAGTCTCTCTATAGTGAGAATCTGAAGGGTGCAACTGAATGGGTAGATCACTATTTCCAGATATCAGATCCCAGCGTAAGTGGATTTCTTGCACAGCTTGGTGCGCTGGCTGCACGGGATATAGCACCCGTACTACCGGATATCTCAGGCTCATTGCGGGCATTGCAGGCTAAGCGAGAGGCGCTGCATCAAGAGGGCGCCCGGTGAGAGCACTAATCGCGGCTTTTTTGGCCCTACTGGCAGCTGTTGTGATCACCCTTTGGGTGAAACAGGACAATGGGTATGTGTTGATTGGTTATGGCGAGTGGACCATCGAGGGTAGCCTGGCGCTCTTTGTGCTGGCAGGTATAGCGCTGTTTCTCCTGGTCTATGCAGGTATCAGACTCCTTTCACATCTCTGGCATATGCCAGAGCGGGTGGCCAGTTGGCGCCATAAACGCCGTACCCTACGTGCCCAACATGCCCTGACCCGTGGCTTGGTTGAACTTGCTGAAGGACGTTGGAAGGTGGCAGAGCGTCACCTCACGCGATATGCCGTTCAATCAGAGACCCCACTGCTCAACTATCTTGCGGCCGCACGTGCTGCTCAGTTGCAGGGTGAACATACCCGTCGTGATGACTACCTGCATCTGGCTCATGAGAGCATGCCATCTGCCGATGTGGCGGTTGGTCTGACCCAGGCTGAATTACAACTTGCCCATCAACAATACGAGCAGGCACTGGCAACCTTGATGCATGTACGATCGCTCTCACCAAAACACAATTACGTACTGACACTGCTTAAAAAACTCTATGAAAACCTTAAAGAGTGGCAGAAGCTGGAAGAGATGCTGCCAGAGCTGAAGCGTCGTAAGGTGATCGACGAAAAGGCTTATCATTTACTTGAAACCCGCGTCTATTGTGAGCGGTTGAAACAGGAAGCTACAACGCTCGATAGTCTGGTGCAATTCTGGCAGAGCATTCCCAAAGGTGTGCGTCAGCAACAGCAGGTATTGCTTGACTACTGCCGGTATATGATGGCACTGGATGCAGGTTCAAGGGTCGAGCCATTAATTGCAGCCGCCTTACAGCGGGAGTGGAACAGTGAACTGGTCTCTCTGTATGGCACTATTGAGCTTGCCGATTCCTCTCATCAGCTGGCCGTGGCCGAAGGCTGGTTGAAAAACCACCAGGATGATCCGGTTCTTCTGTTGGCGTTGGCGAGGCTCTCATTGCAGAACAAATTGTGGGGAAAAGGGCGCAGTTATCTTGAAGCGAGCATAGGTATTACGCCTACTTCAGCGTCCTATCAGCAGTTGGGTCTATTGTTGGAGCGACTGGGTGAAACCGATAAAGCCATGCAGTATTTTCGTGCCGGGCTGGGTCTGGAACACGAAGAACCACAGCGCGCTTTGCTCCCAATAACCAATCGCCCTGCATTGACTACAGACCCGAAACAAATAACAGCTCCACTGAGTGAGTCTGTGGGTGTGTAAGTGCTGCTGCCAAGTGTAGAGAATAGTTCAGTAATTATTCAATAAAGTTACTCTGACATTGAGTAACCAACGAAAATAATAGGTTGAATGATAAGGATAATTCATATATTTATCAGTTGATTTATTAAATCCATAAACATTTTACAAAGCACATATTTTGATAATGTTGATGGCTCAAAAGGATTTGCAATTCAAATTTTTTTGATTCTCAGCTGTAAGGTCGTCAAAAGGTGTGTCCAAAGTGAATTCTCTCCAATCCATCATACTTTTTGTTCTCTTGGTAGTGCTGGGCTCGGCAGGACTGGCAGGATGGGATGAAGCCAAACTGGAGCGGGAAGAGGCAATGCTTCTGCCGCCTGACTATAAGCATGGTAAAAAGGTCTATGAAATCTGTGCCATCTGCCACATGCCGGAGGGTTGGGGTACCCCGAATGGCGCCTATCCTCAAATCGCAGGTCAGCACCGTTCAGTAGTGATAAAGCAGCTAGCGGATATCCGTGCCAGGAATCGCGATAATCCCTCTATGTACCCATTCGCTATCCCTGAAGAGATTGGTGGCGCCCAGTCCATATCTGATGTATCTCACTATATTGAAACCCTTAAGATGACGACCGCCACAGGTAAGGGTGATGCAACAGATCTGCAGCATGGCCAGAATCTTTACCAGCAGCACTGTTCCAACTGCCACGGCAATCAGGGGGAGGGCAATTTCACGGAGGCCTATCCGTCCATTCATGGCCAACACTACAATTATCTGTTACGCCAGTTGATCTGGATCCAAAATGGTAAGCGGCGCAACGGAAATCAGGAAATGGTAAAAATCATCAATGAATACAGCATGCGGGACTTCAGAGCGCTAGCGGACTATATCTCCAGGTTGTTACCCATTGAAAAAAAGCGATCGCCCTATACATGGGAAGACCGTAATAAACTGAAGAAATGAACAATCCAGACAGTCAACTTAATACAAGTGGGACTGAACAAACGAACGGGTTTTCTGAACAAAAGGAGTTGATGGTCAGTTTCCTTTGGCTCTTCATTCCAGCTTCTCTGCTGCTCGCCTCTATTTTTTACGCCTTCTCCACACAAACTCAACAGTATGAGTTACAAACGACATTGATTCGTGATGAGTCGGCTTTGAAGAGTGCTGGTGAGTTGACCTCCCTGTTATTCGAACAAAAGCTCTCTGATCTATTGGTATTAGCAGAAGGTGAGGTACTGAAAAATTATCTTCATGACGAGAGTATGAAGAATTGGATACGTGTTGCGCGGGAGTTTTCTCTGTTTGCCCGGCGTAAACCAAAATACTTTCAAATACGCTTTATTGCTACCAATGGCATGGAGGTTCTACGAATCAATAACAGTGATGATGCCCAACAGATCGTACCAAAGAATGAATTGCAAGATAAAAGCAGTCGCTACTATTTTCTGGAGTCGATAAAGCTTGAAGAAGGGGGTATTTATATCTCTCCGCTTGACCTTAACAAGGAAAAAGGAGTGATTGAGCAACCTATCAAGCCCACGATCCGATTTGCTACACTGGTTTTTGATGGCTATGGGGAAAAACGGGGTATTTTAATTATTAATTACACCCCTGATGAGCTACTGCATCGTATTGCTGAAAACTTTAAATCTTTGCATGGCAACACTGTGATGCTCAACAGTAGCGGGTTTTGGTTAGTGGGCGCTCCAGATGAGCAACTTTGGGGCTTTATGTATGGTAATGACATGACCCTTGCAAAGCAGCGGCCTGATGTTTGGGCGACGATCTCGTCAAGTGAGAAGGGTACATTTTTATCTGATGATGGCATCTTTATTTTTCATAAGGCCTACCCTTTGGATCGGGACAAATTAGGAACCGTAGAGAATATCGAAATGGGAGTGGGAGCGAGTAAAAGCAGATTGGGAGACCGCTATTGGATCTATCTGTCCCATATCTCTACAAATTTGATTGATGAGCTTTCGGCTAAACGGTTGATTATTGCTACTGTCACCTATATTTTGCTGTTTCTGGTAACAGGATTAATCAGCGTCTTTTTTGCAAAGAATAGTGTTCAGAAAAAACTTGCGTTCCTAAAACTTCAGCAGTATGCAACCACGGACGGTTTGACAGGCATTGCCAATCGACGTGAATTGGATAAATTCGCAATTCGTGAGTTCAAGCGAGCGAAACGCTTCACTCGAAGATTATCTGTGCTGATGCTTGATTTGGACCATTTTAAACAGGTTAATGATACCTATGACCATACTGTGGGTGACAAGGTGCTTAGGCATATCGCCGGCATTTGTGGAAATGCTATCCGCGCACAGGATTTTCTTGCCCGTTATGGAGGTGAGGAGTTTACTATTCTGCTGCCTGAAACCGATATCGAGGGCGCTGCGCAATTGGGTCAGCGAATCTGTGACAATGTTGCCATCACACCCTGTCAAGTCGGACAGACAGAGATCAAAATCACAGTCAGTATCGGCGCCAGTGAAGTAGAGATTGGTGATGAGGCTTTTCACGATGTTCTTCTCAGGGCTGACAAGGCACTCTACGAGTCAAAGAAAAGGGGCAGAAACCGGGTGGTTGTCTCGAGTGAAGGCTATTATTTATCAAGTCCTGCCTGTTTAAGTGATGAGTGAGAAATAGAGGCGATCTCGAGTTGAAATTACTGGGTTGATAGGTAGGCTGCCGCACCGGATGCTGGCTGGCATGGTGTGGCAGGGCCGCACCCTACATCTACTGCTTGTGTAGTCACCTTGTCGGGCAAAACACCCGGTCAGGCGAGCTTTAATTGAGATAGGCTTGCGAATGCGTCACCTCCACTTATATCAGGTGTAACGGTCAACTCGAGTAGAGTCACTGCCCGTAATTCAACTTGATGGTCTTCTGTCTCAGATATTGATCCCTGAGGATTAAAGTTCCATTGTTGCCTCACGATTTCCTGGAATGACTGCCCAGCGTCCGAGGAGTAACGCAACAGGTACTCTTGAGTCCGTTCAATGCTGCTCTCCTCAAATTTTAGCCAGATTCGTTGAAGGTTTTGTGGGTGGCTGAAAAGGAGCCGAATGGTCTGCTTGCCGGGTTGTGCGGCCCGCCACCCAGGGGTTTTGCCAGGCAATAGTGCGGACTCGATGGGGTAAGCGTCATCCTCCGAAGTGATTTCTACCTCTGCAATCTCCCCTAGATTCAACCAGACCTGACCAGTAGGAAAAGCTTCTTGCTGTTGTGCTTGGCCGATGATTCGTTTACGCATCGAGGTAACTCCTAAAAGCGCATGATGGGTCTATTGAAATTATAGTGGAGCATCACATTATCAGTATAGGGCACAGTACTAGGTAATTATTTCTCGGCACATCCTATACAACGCGTAATCGTCGGATCAACTGAAAGGCGGCGAGTGTCTATTTCATCCCCGCATACAAAACAGTAACCATACTCACCCGTATCGATTCGACGTAAGGCACCCTCAATCATTTGCTGTTGATGATGCCGTCGTCGAGCTGTTGCTTGTGCCATTTGCTGTGCCTGCAGAGCATCCATGCGAGTAAGTCTACCAACACGCGTCTGATCCAGTTCAACAGTCATACCGGCCTCTTGTGAGGTCTCCTCGACCAGTTGTAGTTCATCTCTTAGATGAAGTAATGCTTGTCTGACTAATTCAATCGCATCTCTATCCATGGCACCAACACTAGTATTAGCTCGTTAATATTGGAAATAAACAACGCGGATTCAACTCGCAAGTGCAACCGGTGGGTTGATTCCTAAAAATACCTGATTAGGTGTTTTCATGCCAAGACATTTTCTTGGTCT